>NZ_CP096019.1:1895388-2527185 GCF_023115355.1 Halocatena salina | reverse complement strand
CGTCACTCTAACGCTACCCACGTAACTCCTTTATCGAAGAGCACCAATAGGGATGTATGGTCACACAGGTCGAGCGTGATGATACAACGTGGCACACCTGCGAGGCCTGCGGACTTATGTTCGACAACGAAAGCGAGGCGAAAGAACACGAAAAGCGGTGTGAGTCAGACGAACCGAACTACATACAGTGAAGGCGGCGGTTGACGGCGACCGATACCGTTCGTCATCACGATGCGGGTCGGTAGTGTGCCGTGGTGTAGCGTCCTATAGCAGGAAGAAAACGGAACCATTATACAGGACTCGCCCGGAATACTGAATACACGCGAGGTGGGCTCCGGTAGTGTAGTCCGGCCAATCATATTGCCCTCTCGCCCGTGCTCGCTTTCGGGCGTCGCGGGGGGATAGGCAATGACCGGGGTTCAAATCCCCGCCGGAGCAGTGTTTTTGTAGCTGAGTATACGCCGTGGAATTTCCCCAGTTTCTCAAGGCGACTTTCGCTCACGCAGTTACCCGTCGGTGGTGGGGGTGGAATCCTCGGCGGATGCACAGCAACCACCGAACCCACACTCTCCGCTGCTTTCATTGAGGAGTGCGGCGGTAATACCTTTTGGAGGTTCGGGTTCCATCCGGCAACCGTCGGCAGTTTGTGGCGCATTGTCGGATTCACGCCCGACCTAAACGGCGGGATTCTCTCCTTGAAAGAAGAGAGGATGTCAGAACTGGTCTTGCTCTTCCAGTTGCTCAAGCACGTCGTCGACGAAGTCCTCGGGCGTTTCGTATGGGAAATCTCCACTACCAAGTTTGGTGTTCAGTTCCATGGCCGTCATGGAGAAGTCGCCCGATTCGAACTTCGTCGACGGGCCGCTGGGAAGTGCAGGAACGAGATCCATTGGACTGTTGATCGGGTAGTCGGCACCACTGAACGCGTCGAGCATCTGTTCTCGGAGTTCGTCTTTATCTACCATGATACATTACCAATAAGCGTCGACGCTACCAAAAAGTTGCACGGAACTGTTGCAAAAAGAACCGGAGTTTATTTCTTCAAAAGCTACACGGGTAGCTGACACTAGTCACCAACAGTGGCGTAAACCGGATCGACACGATATTACTCGAACGTCATGTGGTTATTTCGTTTTCTACGTTGATAGGACCGGAAGCTCATCGCCACTCCATCGGTAATAACCGTCTCGTGGCCGGGGCCAGTGGTGGTCTCGGAGACCGCCGCTGGCGCATCGCTGATCTCGGTATCATCGAAGCGATCATAGACGTACGGAACGTCACTTCGTATCATGGGACTGCATTAGAAACAATACCATAAAAAATTTTCCCAGATTCTATAGGATAAGATCCGGTTTCGAAGTCGTCGTTTCTCACTCCGTCAGAACGCGTGTGCTCGCCAGGCGAGGAGATCCTCACGATCCCGGGTATCGTCGGGGAGTTCGGAGAACCAGCGTGCCCGACTGATTTCGCCGTCGGGATCACAGACATCGGGTTCGACCGTGTTCGCTCGGGCTGCGAACACCGGGATGACGCCCCATGTCCGGTAGTTTTCGTAGGTCACTTCCACTCGGGTGAGTGTAGCCAGTCCGTCGTACGTCACGTCGATTCCCGCTTCTTCCGCGAGTTCGCGCCGTGCGGCGTCGTAAAAGGATTCCTCGCCATCGAGTTGTCCGCCCGGGAGTACCCACATATCGACGCCTTCGTGGCGAACGAGAAGGAGCTTTCCAGTAGGTCGGTAGACGATCGTATGCGAACCGTAGGGGGCACCTGATCTGGAGATACGCTCTGCGAGCGTGCGAAATCGTAGTCGATCGACCGTCTTGGTTCGGGTGAATTCGAGCGGCTCGCCGTAGTCTTCTATCAGGTGGTGGTACGCCTTTTCAGCGCTCTGGGCGGCCCGATCGGCGAGAAACCAGAGATCATTGATCGTCATCGTTGTCGATCGCTGCGACACCTGAATTACCGACTATACCACACCCATGCCAATAAACTTCACCGGTAAAGGTATCGGATATGTGTTAAATGCGAAGATGGTCGAATAGCAATCCACTTGGTCGGTCATACATTCGTCTGGATATAGTGGGAGAGGAGTACGTATGCGCGTGATCATCACCGGCGCAGGACAGGTCGGATCGTCGATCGCAGCGAGTCTCGCGGACGACCACGAAGTCATCGTTATCGACACTGACGGTGAACGGGTTGAGGCACTCACCTACTCGCTTGACGTGCTCGCCATCAAGGGCGATGGAACGTCACTCTCGACGCTCAGAGAGACCGATATCGAAACTGCGGATCTGTTCATCGCTAGCACTGACGACGACGAGACGAACGTCGTGGCCTGCGCGACGGCGACAGCGGAGAGCAATCCATTCACCATCGCACGGGTGAAGCAAACGAACTACCTCGAAACGTGGAACCAAACCGGTGGTACGTTCGGTGTCGATTTCATGGTGTGTACCAACCTCCTGACGGCGGAGACGATCGTTCGGGTTATCGGACTGCCAGCCTCCCAAAACGTCGATGTCTTCGCCGATGGTCAGATACTGATGGCCGAATTCCGCGTGCCAAAGGGCAGTCCCGTGGCTGGTCAAACGGTGGCAGAAGTCGACAGATTCGTCGAGTTGACGTTTGCTGGCATTCTTCGGGGGGAGAGCGTGATCATCCCGGAGGGTGAAACAGTCATCAAAGCTGGTGATGAGTTGGTCGTAATCGGGAATCCAGAAAGCACACACGCGTTTGCCGGGACCATCGCTCCCGATCACACCGACGATCGACAGGACATCGTCATCGTCGGTGGCAGCCAGATCGGGGTTGAAACCGCTCGATTGCTCGAAGACCGGGGCCGCCATCCCAGACTGATCGAATACGACCACGACCGGGCACGCGAGCTGGCCGAGGAGCTTGTCGGGACGACGGTGATGGAAAGCGATGCCACCGATCGGGAGTTCCTCGACAGAGAGCACGTGGGCGATGCCGATGCCGTGGTCGCTACCCTCGGCTCCGATGAGAAGAACCTACTCGCGTCGCTGTTGGCAGAGCGGATCGGCGTCGACCGGACGATCGCAGTGGTCGAAACCACCGAATACACCGATCTCTTCGAGGCAGTTGGCGTCGGCGCAGCGGTCAATCCACGCGATGTAACCGCCGAGGAGACCATTCGCTTTACACACGGCACCGAGAAAGTGGCGCTCATCGAACACGGCTGTGCGGAAGTGCTCGAAATCGAGGTTAACGCCGACAGCATCCTCGAAAACCGGCCGATCAGTGAATCGATGGCGGATCTTCCACCTCAGGTCGTCGTGGGAGCGATCGCACGGAACAGTTCGGTCATCACCCCCCGCGGCGACACCGTCATCGAGACCGGTGACCACGTAGTGCTGTTCGCCGAAACGGCCGCCGCCGATAATATCGCAAAAATCATATGAACCGAGACTGGATCGGCAGCTGGGATCGGCTCCGCGTCGATTGGCGTGCGAGCGTCGGTCTCGTCGGTACCGTCGTCAAGTATCTCGCAGGGGCGTTTCTCATTCCGCTCGCTGTCGCGCTGTACTACGGTGAGGACGTTTTGACGTTCATCGCTTCCTTGGTGTTCGCTATCGTTGTCGGGGTGGCACTCGAACGTGCCGATCCCGACCCGGAGCTGGGTGCACGTGAAGGGTTTCTGATGGTAGCGCTCACGTGGCTCGTTGTCGCGTTCGTCGGAATGATGCCGTATCTGATCGCCGGGATCGTCGGCACTGAATCGACGCTTGCACGGCCCGAAAACGCGTTGTTCGAATCGATGAGCGGCTTCACAACCACTGGCGCGACCGTGATGGGAGACATCTCGTTCGATCGTCATTCCCACGCCCTATTGCTCTGGCGACAACTCACCCAATGGCTCGGTGGGATGGGTATCATCGTGCTCGCGGTCGCCATTCTTCCGGAACTATCAGTCGGTGGTGCGCAGCTGATGGATGCAGAGGCTCCCGGACCAGGCATTCAGAAACTCACGCCCCGTATCGCTAAAACCGCACGCGTCCTCTGGATCGCGTATCTAGGATTTACCCTGCTCGAAATGGTGTTGTTGTACGGACTCCATCTCCTCGGACTCGCGCCGAACATGGGACTGTACAACGCCGTTTCCCACGCGCTTACGACACTTCCGACCGGCGGGTTTTCCCCGGAGGCGCGATCGATCGAAGCGTTCTCCGCTGCGGTGCAATGGGTGATCATTCCGTTCATGGTCGTCGCAGGAACGAATTTTGCTCTGTTCTGGCACTGCGTTACGGATGGACCGAAACGACTGCTCAACGATACCGAGTTCCAAGCCTTTACCGGCATCATAGCCGCGCTTACCGCTATCGTCGCTGGACAGCTGTTTTTCGGCATCGGACTCCAAGCCATCCCAGTCGATGGATTCTCGTTTAGCGGCAAGCTCGAAGCCTCGGTTCGACACGCGGCGTTTCAGATCGTTTCGATCGTCACGACGACCGGATACGCCAGCATGGACTTCAACACCTGGAGCGCTCCAGCCAAGTACGTGCTGTTGTTCGGGATGTTCATCGGTGGATCGGCGGGGTCAACTGCTGGCGCGATCAAGGTCGTTCGCTGGGTCGTGGTCCTCAAATCACTCCGCAAAGAGCTGTTTACGACTGTCCATCCCGCGGCGGTCGCACCCGTTCGACTGAACGGTAATCCACTCGATGAACGGACGATCCGAGGCATCTACGCGTTCACTTTGCTGTATCTCGTGTTCTTTTTCGTCGGGGTTGTTCTCGTGATCGCGGACGCGTGGCGGGTTGGTCACTATCTGAGCGCGTTCGAGGCGATGAGTGCTGTCGCCGCTACTTTGGGTAACGTCGGGCCGGGATTCGGTTCGGTTGGGCCAATGAACAGCTATCTCGACTTCCCCCTGACGTCGAAGCTGTTCATGGTGTTTCTGATGTGGATCGGACGGCTCGAAATCCTCCCCGTGCTCGTCTTACTCACACCGGCTTACTGGCGGACGTGAGCGTCATCACTCCCACACGGCCGAGGACGTCACTGCCTCATACCGACTGCGGACGGTCTCCCAATCGACGACATCGAAGAACGCATCCACGTACGCTCCCCGGTCGTTCGTGTACTGAAGGTAGTAGGCGTGTTCCCACACGTCGAGGACGAGCAACGGTGTCGCACCCTGAACCGCGAGATCATTGTGCGCCTCCGCTTGGGTTACTAACAATCGATCCGCCAGATGATCGTAGACGAGCAACCCCCATCCGGAACTTTCCACCTTCTTGGCAGCAGCGCAGAACTCCGCGATAGCCCCGTCAACGGAGCCGAAATCCTCTTGGAGAGCGTCTGCCAACGTCCCCGATGGGCTTCCACCGCCGTCCGGCGACATACTCGTCCAAAAGATCGAATGTAAAACATGACCTGACAAATTGAATGATAGATCTCTTTTTACTGATTTTATATTATCAAATTCGTCTTTCTGTCTCATATCCGCTAGTTTGTCGAGAGCCTCGTTTGCTCCATCGACGTAGCCCTGATGATGTTTGTCGTGATGGAGTCGCATGATCTGCTCGTCGATGGCTGGCTCAAGCGCATCGTAGTCGTAGGGGAGTGACGGAAGCGTATATCGACCGTCGTCCGATGATTCCGACTGTAGTGCGAACGCATCTCCTACGCCGACTGTCGCGATCCCAGCGGTCGCTCCCAGTAGCTGTAACATCGTTCGTCGGGTCGTTCCGTCGTCGTTTGTGGACTCGTACACAGATATTGATCACTGGCCTTCCACAAAAAGATAGTGTTACCGTTCCATATCAACTACATAGTTGATTATTGATATGACAGAAACGTCGTGGTAGCGGTCGAACCGTCACCCGAGATCAGCGCGCTGGAACCGCCAGTATCCCAATAGGGGAGGGACGAGAAGCCATGCCACGAGGATTACCAGCATAAACCAGCCATCAAGGTAAAATGGAGCGTTCGGATCGATCCACGCGTCCTGTCCAGTCTGTTTGGCAACGGAGTCGGGAAACACCAACTGCATCGAATTCATGTACGCGCCGGTCGGGCTGAGCGACCAGACGAGATCCTTGAGGTTCTGTGAGACGGACGTTCCGAGCCGATTGGCAACGAACTCGATGATGGTGTTCGGATTGATCGGGAAGGCGTTCCAGAACACGTTCAGGAAAAACCACACTCCGATGGCCCCACCCATCGCTCTGGATCGAGTGCTAGTGGCAGCGGATAACCCCACAGCAATACTCACGTAGACGACGGCGTACAGCAGCGTCAATCCGACGAAAGCGATGAAATCACCGATGACGACGTCCGAATAGTAGTAGAGCGCTAACGCCAGTCCGACCGCGTAAGCGAATGTGATCGCACCACCAACGACGATCGAGCGGGCGATGAGTTTTCCGAGGACGACGTCACGACGGCTGTTCGGATACGATAGTAGGAATTTGAGATTGCCGCTTTGGCGCTCACCGGCCACTGAGAGATACGCTGCCACGAGTGCGATCAGGGGTACGATGAGGACGGCGATCGCGATCATCGACCACAACGAGAGATACATATCCGGATCCCCCGAGCTACCAGTTCCCCAGAAGAACAACACGGTGAAGGCGAGATACAACAGTCCGATCCCCCGGATGAGGTTGGATCGCCGGACATCTAGGAGGTCCTTCCGGACGACGCCGACGAAGCTCATGCGATCACCTCCGCGGAGGCTTCCGTTTCTCCGGACGCCCCTCGTTCACCGTTGGTGTACTCGTTAAACAGGTCTTCGAGCGACGTCTCCTCGACAACGATCCCGGTGACCGTTGCTACCCGATCTACGCGGCGAATCACGTCTACCTTCGCTTGGGGGGTCGTACAGACGGCATGGAGGTCAGTGCCGTCGATCGTAACATCTGAGACTCCCTCAAGTTGTCCGAGCGAGAGATCCTCGGGCACGGATTCGAGGGTGAGATCGACAATGCCACCCGAACCAGCGTGTTCTCGAAGGTTGTCGATCGTGTCGAGCGCCACGAGAGTTCCCTCGTTCATGATGCCCACCCGGTCACAAACCGCTTCGACTTCCGAGAGAACGTGACTCGAAAAGAAGATGGTCGTTCCCGATTCGGCCTCTGCACGGAGGAGTTCGCGGAACTCCTGAATGCCGTTAGGATCCAGTCCGGACGTCGGCTCGTCGAGAATGAGGAGATCTGGTGATCCGATCAACGCGATTCCCAGCGCGAGCCGCTGGGCCATTCCCTTCGAGAACCCACTCACCGGACGATCCCCGGCGTCGTTCAATCCAACACGATCCAACACGGCGTCGGGATCGTCAGCGGCGTCTTTCATCTGAACACACAGCTCAAGGTGCTCGCGGGCCGTGAGCCGGCCGTACAGCTCTATTCCCTCCGGAAGGACGCCTACCCGGCGTCGGATCGCGTCGGTTTCGTCCTGTGCATCGTATCCAAGCACGGTCGCTGATCCCGATGTCGGACGGTGAAAATCCAGTAGCATGTTGATCGTCGTCGATTTCCCGGCACCGTTCGGTCCGAGAAACCCGAATATCTCTCCTTCCTCGATCCGAAGATTCAACTCTTCAACAGCAGTGACATCTTCGAACTGCTTCGTGAGGGCCGTGGTTTCGATGGCGACCATTCGTATTCTCGACACGAGCACCACGGATGATAAATGTGGTGAAAACGATCGAGCACTACATTGTGACGTTTTGAACGTATCTGACGATATGTTAGTGAATATAATTGTAGTCACATATGCATTGTCATCAGCTAATAATAATGGGATGTCAACCGTTCATAACCATAAACGATTGGTGTACAATTAATTATAATCCGATAGTTGGAGATACGTTATGATGAGAAAAGATAAGAGCGAAGATAAGATACGTCTGTTCCTACAGAAGGCGATTAGACGTATGAACGTACGCTTTGACCGAGTTCATCGTTATCACAAACGTTAATAATGACATTTGGTACTATATATATCCCTAACGATAGAGTATAGTAATTGCACATTGATATCAACTGTATGATGGTAAGGCGAGGGAAAAACGTGCTAGTAGTCGTCCATCATCGTGGTGAGGACTGGTGTTCCTTACATGGGTACTGCTGTAAGCGGGTCGGCGTTCGCGATCATCGCCCAATCGGTGGATCGCTGGTCCGTAGCAACGGTGTTTGACGCCTCAGCCCCTACTGCTCCATCAGCATGTATCCACCATTGTCGGAACAGAGATACAGCACCGTTAACGGTAGGTATGAGCTGAACCCGACGAACGAGCGTAGATAGCATAGTTTTCCACGAATTACTCCGATCTCGGTGCGACCAACTGCTATCAGAAGTTCATCATTGTGGGAATTGTTATAGAGATATCCGTACCATCCATTGGCGGGTCGTTGCTCCGCTCAGGGCCCGTGAGACGCGATGTTGCGTGTTACAGCTCGATCACGTCTCCGGTTTCTCCGGCCTCGTAGATCGCCTCGATGATGCGCATATCCATGAGTCCGTGGCGGCCGTCGGGATAGATATCACCGTCGCTGAGCAGTCTGTCAGAGAAATACTCGAACAGTTCTGTCGTCTCCCGTTCGGCGTCGAACGTTTCGTGGGTCACATCGATCGAGAGATCGTTTCGGGAAAGATGTAATCCACACTCCCCGTGAAAGGCCGGCCTGAGTTCGATCTGTCCGTGCGTTCCGGTGATCGTGAGACGGGTATCCTCGTGAGCGTTCTGACTCGCGGTCGAGACCATCTCACAGTCCTCGAAAGCGAGGAGTGAGGCGGACCGTTCGTCGGGAACATCGTCGAACGCGTCGTGGGTCGAAGCCATTCGGGACTGGACGGCGATGGGGTCGCGGTCCAGCAGAAAGCGCGTCGTGTTGATCGAGTAGATCCCAAGATCCATCACCGTGGTTCCGTACCCGGTTCGGTCGGGATCGAGCCGCCACTGATCCGGGTCTGGAATCATTTCTAACAAAGGCTGGCTGTTGTGGCCGCGGACGGAAACCGGTTCCCCGAGAAATCCGTCTTCGATGAGTTCGCGCGCGCGTTGGACAGCTGGGTCGGTGTGCATCCGGTAGCCGATCATCAGTTCGGTGCCAGCGGCGGCACAGCTTTCGACCATCCGCTGGGCCCGTTCGACCGTGCTCTCCATCGGCTTCTCACAGAGCACGTCCTTTCCGTGTGCAGCCGCCGTTTCGACGTATTCGAGGTGGTACGCGTTCGGAGTTCCGACGTACACAGCGTCGTACGCGTCGGTTGCGACGCCGTCGTGGTACTCCTCGTAGCTGATGCCCCGAGGGACGTCGTTCTCCGCAGCGATTCGCTCGGCTTTGTCCGTAGAACTGCTCACGAGAACAGTCACCTCACCGAGCTCGGAGGCCGCGATCGCGGGCAGGGCGACATCGACGGTCCACCACCCGAGTCCCAACAGCGCGTATCGGACCGTTCCCTCCGTCGTCGACTGCCACCGGCGTGTCTCGTAGCTATCGATCCAATCGATCATCACCGTCCGGTACGGAAACCAACTACTAAAACACGATGCTTGTCGAGGATCGATACGAAACGCCGTCAGTCGTGGCTTCGTGTGATACTCCAGTCATGTGAGAGTGACTACTCCGCGAGTTGAGAGACGTCGAACACCGGTTTACACGTCTCTCCAGCGAGGAACGTCTCGAAGGCGTCATCGGCGTCGAGCAACGAAAACCGATCGTCGACGAACGTCTCACAGTCGACGTCCCCCGAGCGGATGAGCCGGAACGCCCGTTCGAAGTCCTCGTACATCGATGCATACGAACACTGGAGATCGATCTCAGAACGGACGAGCGGCGAGTACGGCATCGTCGTCTCTCCGGTTTGTCCGACGAGAACGATCTGTCCACCCTTTCGGACGGTGTCGACGGCCGACGGCAATCCCGAGGGGTGGCCGGTCGTATCGAACACGACATCGAATCCGACGTGATCGGTCAGCTCGTTGCACCGTTCTTCGAACGCCTCGGACTGGACGTTGATCGTTTCGAGACCCAACCGTTCGGCCAGCGGCAACCGGTACGTCCCATCTTGGTCGACCCCAGAGACGACGACAGTTCCACCCTGTGCGCGTGCTATCTGGGCAGTCAGTAGTCCGATCGGACCTGGCCCCTCGACCAACACCCGGTCACCGGGACTCACACGAGAGTTCTCGATCACTGCCCGGGCACCGATACTCGTTGGTTCGACGACGGCCGCGTGCATCGGATCGACGCCCTCCGGGACGGGATGTAACGCCCGCTCGGGAACCGCGATGAACTGTTCGTACGCTCCATCGTGATCGACGCCCGTAATCACCGCGTTTTGACAGACGTTTTCCTCGCCGATCGAACATTGATAACACTCGCCACATCCCCGAATCGGTCGCTCAACGACACGGTCCCCGACTGAGAACGCAGAAACGTCTTCGCCCGTTTCTACGATTCGCCCGGTGTATTCGTGTCCGATGACGGTCGGCAGTTCCATTCGCTCGAACGCCGATTCGAACTCGTAGATGCCAGCGTCGCTCCCACAGAGCCCTGCGTATTCGACTTCAACGAGCGCCTCGTTGGGGTCCGGCTTCGGTCGTTCTCGATCGACAAGTTCCATCGCACCGTTCGTCCGGCTCACTTTCGCCAATCCACGCATGGACGATGAGTACTGACAGTCCAGTAGTTATAATTCTACGGGATACTGCGAGACTGGTACCGAAACCATGATACGAGTTCCGATCGCACCCCCCGTATGGTTTCGTACGAACACACACCGGTGAGTGTCAGCGACAAGCGGGTCGTTGTCGTCGGTGGGACGAGCGGAATCGGACAGGCTATCGCTCTCGGGTTTGGAAGTGAAGGAGCTGACGTGATCGGGACCAGCCGAAGCGAGGACAAGGTCGATACTACCGCTGCAGCGCTCGAAGAGCGCGGTGTGACCACCACACGGGTCACGTGCGATGTCACCGAGACAGCAACGATCGAGCGGGTTCGTGAGGCGGCGATCGAAGAACTCGGCGGCATCGATGTGGTCGTCGTCTCACAGGGTGCGATCTCCCGGGAATCAGTTCTCGGGATCGATGACGACGACTGGGATCGAGTAACCGACGTCGCACTTGATGGCGTCCGGCGCGTCACACAAACGTTCGCACCCGCGATGACCGACGGCGGTGCCATCATCACTATCTCCTCGCTGACAGCCAGGCTTTCGATGGCGAAACTGCCAGCCTACTCCGCGGCGAAGGGCGGCGTCGAAGCGTTCACACGGGCGGCCGCAAAGGAATTGGCTCCGGAGCTTCGAGTCAACGCGATCGCTCCTGGCTTCGTCATCACGCCACAGAACGAGGAGACCTACGCCGAGGGGACCGAAAAACGCGACCGGATCGATCAGCGCACGCCGCTCAGCCGTGTCGCAGAGCGCGAGGAGATCGTCGGTGGAGCGGTCTTTCTCGCTAGCGATGCGGCGTCGTACATCACTGGCGAGATACTCACGATCGACGGAGGATTCGCCACGAGCGCCCTATAGAGCCGACAAAAGGACAAAATCTCTGTTCGTAATCAGATCTGAACTACCTTCCCTTCGTATTCGAGGCGTCGATTGTGGAGCGCGTCACCGGTCTCCGCATCGAACACGTGTATGGCTTCAGGTGGAATGTGAACGAGGATGTCGCTGTCCGTGTCGATCCGCCGCATTCCGTCAGCGACCGCGATGAGATCATCGGTTTCGCTCGAAGAGTGGGGGAACGTGAGATGGATCACGTTTTCGTTGCCCATCGGCTCTACCACAGTCACGTTCATTTCTGCCGTGTGGTTCTCATGGCTGGCCTCCCCCCGTGTTTCGCCATCAGGATCGTGCAGCTCGATATCTTCGGGCCGGATGCCTAACAGCAGTTCATCGCCGTCGGACCTCCTACCGAGGGCATCCGCGAGCCGGTCGTCGAACGGGTAGGTCAGCTGGTCGGAGACGAACGTCTCGTTCTCGTACGTTCCATCGAGGAAGTTCATCGATGGTTCGCCGATGAACTGGGCAACGAACGTGTTGGTCGGTTCGTGGTACAGTTCGAGGGGCTCCCCGACTTGCTGGAGGACGCCGTCGTTCATCACTACCATCCGATCGGACATCGTCATCGCTTCGGTCTGATCGTGTGTCACGTAGACGGTCGTCACGTCGAGTTGCTCTTGGAGCTGTTGGAGCTCCGTCCGCATCTGAGCGCGGAGCTTCGCATCCAGATTCGACAGCGGCTCGTCCATCAAAAACACCTCCGGATCGCGAACGATCGCCCGCCCGAGCGCCACACGCTGCTGTTGGCCCCCAGATAGCTCCTCGGGACGACGGTCGAGCAGCTCGGAGATGTCGAGCAGTTCCGCGACTTCTTCGACCCGCTGTTTGCGTTCTTCGTCCGTGAAGTCGGGTTCTTCTTCCAACCCGAACTTCATGTTACCGCGAACGGTCATGTGTGGATACAGGGCGTAGTCCTGAAACACCATCGCAACGTCCCTGTTTTGGGGCGTACGATAATTCATCAGGTCTCCGTCGAACTGTATCTGACCCTCTGAAGGCGTTTCCAATCCGGCAATCATCCGGAGCGTCGTCGTCTTGCCACACCCCGACGGACCGACGAGAACGATGAACTCTCCATCCTCGATGTCGACGTTCACGTCATCGACGGCGACAACGTCGTCAAAGCGTTTCGTGAGTGTTTCTATCGTTATGTTAGCCATGTTTACTGTTTGTGTCGTAGATATTCTGAAACCGATTATGCTCCGCCCGTTTGGAGTCCTTTCGCGAACTGTTCGGAAAACGCAATGTACAACACCAGGGTCGGAAGCGCGGCAAGAAACGCCGCAGCCATCCGAAGACCGTAATCGACGCCGGATATCGAGGCACCGATGCCGGACAGCACCAGCGTCATCGTCGCCGCTGTCGCGTTCGCGTACTTGATGATCGTCAACGAGAACAGGAACTCGTTGTAGATCTGCGTGAACTGGTAGATGAACACCACCCCGAACATCGGTTTCGACAGCGGAAGGACGATGTCCTTATAGATGCTCGTGAGGCTTTTGCCGTCGATCTTTGCGGCTTCGATGAACGATGTGGGCATACTCTGGTAGTATCCCCGAAACAGGACCGTGACGATCGGGATTCCGTATGCGATGTGGGTGATCGTCAACGGAACCAACTGCAGATGTCCGGGTTCGACGAGTTTCAACCGTGCGACTGGCTCGAGCATCTCAGCCAACGGGAAGACCTGATACCAGAACTTATCGATCGGAATGATGACCGCCTGGTAGGGCACGAACACGCCGATGAGGAACAACACGAGAATTCCGACCTGTCCCCGCCAGTCGATCATCGTAAGACCGTAAGCGGCCATGCTGGCGAACACGATAGTGATGAGCGTGGCCGGAATCGCCATCACGAGCGAATTGATGATGCTGCCGTATAACTGGTCGAAGGCGGTTCCAACGTTTTCGGCTGTCACTCCGTCGGCACCCGGCGGGAGAAACGGCACCGTCTGGGAGATCGATGCGTCGGTTTTGATCGCTGTCAGGATCCCCGCCTCCAGCGGCGCGAGGAAAAACGCGATGAACAGCGTCACCACGATGTAGATCCCGAGCCGCCGGGCATCCATCCCGTTTACGATTCCTGCAACGTCGATGTCAGCAAGTGATTCTCGTGCCATGGTTAGAGACTCCCCTGTTTGTGCTGGTAGTAGAGATACGGCGAAATGACGCCCAGAGCCATGATCAACAGCATAGTGGCGATCGCTGCTCCATACGCCCACTGGACGTTGTTGAACGCCTCTCGCATCATCAACGTCGCCAGTATGTCAGTGCCTTTCGGTGGCGTGTATCCCCCCGTCAGCGCGTACAGGAAGGTGAACGTCTTCAGCGCGAACACCATCAACACGACCGCCGCGCTCACCGATGCGGCCTTGAGCTGTGGGATGATGACGCGCAGGTAGATCCTGACTGTACTGGCGCCGTCGATCTGTGCGGCTTCGAACTGCGAGCCCGGGATCGATCGTAACCCGGCGAGATACACGATCATCGTGTAGCCGCTGAACTGCCAGATCAACGCGAAGATGATCGCAGCGAGTGAGAACGACGGGTTCCCGAGAAAGTTGATCGGATCGATCCCGAACAATCCAAGCACGACGTTGATGACACCGAACTCGGCGTCGTACATCCACACCCACAGTTTCGCTGTCACGACGAACGAGAGGCTCATCGGAAGCAAGTAGATCATCTGTATCTGTTCTTTGAACCGGAACTGCCTGTCGAGGAGTACCGCGAGGAACAGACCCAACACCAGACAGATTGCCGTGAACGCGACTAACAGAACGAACGTGTTCACGGCAGCCCGATGAACGGAGGGTTCGGATAACGCCTGACTGTACATCTCCAGATCCAGACTCGACCAGTCGACCGGCCCGATCCCGGCGGTGTCGGTTAACGAAATTGCGATGTTGTAGCCGATTCCACCGTAGACGGCGATCCCCATGATCACAAAGGGGATACCCCAGTAGGGAAGCGACCGAACGAAATCCCCATTGAGGACGTATCGGAGCTTCGTCCGCCATCCGACGGAGTCCGCTACCGACTCCCCGGTTGCTTCGTGTGTAGCCATAACAGATTACTTATTGTATGAATTATATTACCTATGAGTCAGTTCGAAACCGCTGATTCGAGGTCACTCGCGGCTGCCTCAACCTTGTAGGGACCCATGAAGTTCACCCGGAACGCCTCTTCACACGCCGTGAGCGTCTGCGGTGTGACCGCCAGTCCGTGTGCGATCGTGGGGGGCAACTGTTTCGCAGACCGGAGATCCTCGTACATCTGCTGAAGGTATTTCGGTAGTTTACTGGGATCCACGTCGGTTCGGAGCGGAACAGACCCCTTGTTCTTATTGAACGTGATCTGAGCTTTTTTCGATCCCACGAACCGGAGCCACTGTTTGGTCAGCTCCGGGGTTGGGTTGTTCGCAGGCGCCACGAACGAATCGAGGTGGAAGACGTACACTCCTTCCGTTCCGGGGAAGGGGATCCAGCCCCAATCCGTCTGATACTCCTGATCATTCCTGCGATACGCGCCGTACAGCCAGTTACCCTGATGGACACAGCCAGCAGTGCCGTTGATGATCTTCTCGTTCGCCTCGGTCATGCTCAGCGTCGAGGCGTTGTCAGGGATGTGGTTCTGGAGGATGTTTTTCGTCGCTTTGAGCGCTGATCGGATTGCGTTCCCGTCGGGATTCCCCTCGATGAAGTTGGTGTACGCCTCCACACCCGACTGACTCAGGAGGATCTGAGCGAACAGTTGGAGATTCGTCCATGGCCCGCTCATTGCCTGAGTCATGGGCACGGCATCGGTGTTCTGTCCGATCGTTTCGAACGCCGAGATCAGTGCATCGATCGAATCCAACGATTCGGGGTCAACCCCTGCCTCTTCGAACACCTGAACGTTGTAAAAGAGGTTGTTCATCCGGTGAGAACCGATCGGTACCGCAGGCATCTTATCGTTGAACGTACACTGCTCGACCGTCGCCTCGTGGATTGTGTCTTTGAGACCGGCCTCCTTCCAAACGTCTTTCTCGACGTTCATGAGGGCACCCTTGTACCGTTCGAGGTGTTTTCCGGGCCAGTTCGCAAACGATCCCATCAGATCATTGTTCTGTAATCTGTTTGCGATGACTGTGTTGAGATTGCTGTTGGCGTCACCTCCAGCACCGTTATAGTCAGTTGATATATCCGGATATTCCTCATTGAATGCTTTTTTGAGAGCATTCATCGCCGCTTGTCCGTCTCCCGAATTCCAGCCGTGGACAACTTCGAGCGTACCGCTTCCGCCACCGTCGTTAGAACCACTCCCCTCGTCCAAACAGCCGGCGATCCCCGTTGTTCCGACAGCACCGAGAGCGGCAAGTGTTTTCAAGTATCGACGTCGATCCCGATCGTCAACGTGGTCGATGTCAGTAGACATGGTACATCACTAAACTGCCTACCGTTCCGTGTCGTTGATCACTATTAAACATTTTCCATGGAGGTAGAATGTCCTTCCCATGGTAACGTCCGTCACAACTACGCGCTACGGGTATTTTACCTTGGAAAATAATATTGAAATATATAAATATATATGATAAATGAGCATCTATTCCAGACATCACTAGCAAGAGCGGAAATGTTATATAGCCACACTAATAAAATATATTTCATTATTCAGTGGGTGGTAATCGTCAGCATTCGAGCGAATAGGCATCATTTTCCGCGTTTTTCTCGAAGAGCCCCATGAAAATATCTCCAAAACGGATCGTTATCGCCAGCATTATGGATCTAATTTCGAATATACCGTACATCATGTTCTTTTGAAGGAAACACAGATCCGGTCGAGCGAGAACGAGGACGGCCGGTAGCGGTTCATCAGTCGGTCACAGACGCCAAACACGATGAGTTTCGGTCGTCGCCAAGCTCAAGCTTCGTCGAACATCGTTTCACCCTCGGCGAGGTGATCAGCGACGGCGTCGAGGTCGAGCGTCAGACCGAGTCCCGGCCGCTCAGGAATGGCCATGTAACCGTCCTGGATGAGGTCGTCCTCCTCGACGAGGTCTTCCCACCAGCCGAGTTCGTAGGAGTGATATTCGAGCGCCAGCGCGTTCGGGATCGCACTCCCCACGTGTGCAGAAGCCATCGTTCCGATCGGTGAGGAAACGTTGTGCATTGCAAGCGGCACGTAGTAGAGATCGGCGAGCGTTGCGATCTTCCGGGTTTCGCGCATTCCACCGACTTTCGGAACGTCGGGAGCGATGATGTCGAGCGCTTCCTCCTCGATAAGGCGGCGTTGGCCGTGCGTCCGGTAGACATTCTCTCCGACGGCGATCGGCGTCCCGGTCGATTGGGTTACGGTTCGTTGCACGTCGTGGTTCTCAGGTGGGACGGGATCTTCGAGCCACCAGACATCGTACGCTTCGAGCCGTCGTGCGAGTCGCCGAGCGCTGCCTGCGGAAAAGGCCCAGTGGCAGTCAAACGCTACATCGGCTCGGTCGCCCACGCGTTCGGTGACTCGTTCGACGATCTCTGCTTTGTGCTCGATCTCCGGCGTTCGAAGGTGACGGTTTGCACGGTCCTTCTCGTGACCGGACGGCACGTCGAGGTCGAACTTCAGCGCATCGTAGCCGAGTTCGTCGACCACCCGTTCGGCTTCCTCAGCGCATGCCTCGGGATCAGCCTCTTCCTCGGTGTGACAGTCACAGTACACCCGAATCGCGTCCCGGTACTTGCCTCCGAGTAACTGATAGGCGGGGACATCCAGTATCTTCCCGACGACATCGTGGAGCGCGAGTTCGATGCCGGAAATGGCGGCGATATCCTTTCCAGCGATCGATCCCTCTCCGGACATCTTCTGCACCATGTGTTCGTACAGCCGGTCGATATCGAGGGGATTTTCGCCGACCACGAAGGGCGTGAGTCGCTCGATAATCTCCGGCAGCGCGCCACCCCAGTACGCTTCACCGTTTCCGACGTGCCCGCTGTCCGTGTACACGCGGACGAGTGTCCAGGGGTAGTTCCCGTCTACGATCACCGTCTGGACATCGGTGATCTCTACATCACGGGGGCCCCGGTCCCGGTGTAATCCCATCGTCTCGCCCGAAAGATCACGCATCGTGTACTCTGCGTTCGGATCTCGCAACTGCCTGTAGTTCATACAACGTGTGAACATCAACGGTCGTTATGAAAACGTTTTCGGGATGAATGAACGGCATCACGTTCGTATCGTTATATTTAGTTTATATTATATATTTTCATACTATTTCATTCGGGAGAATCTATCCGTGGTACAGTGTATGCCGCAAGGAAGGAAATAATTCCCACAATGCTGTTATCGAACGTCATCATCCCGGAACAGAACGTTTCGAGGGGGAGTTCAGCCATCACAGACCGACCGGACAGGAGTCGATATCGAGAGAATTGGCTCGCCGGCGAACACCATCACCGTCGTTAGTGCTCGGAAGCGGCCGCGAATCGGGCACACCGAGATGGCAGTGGATTTATACTTGTTGGTGTGATCAATCCACTATGGGAAAAAATTCGATCAAATCGATCAAGACCACGTTCGAAATCGTGGGAACGATTCAAGAGCGGGGTGGAACGACGTTGACGGAGCTTTCTACGGCGCTCGACATCCCGACGAGCACGGCGTACAACTATCTACAAACGCTCGAAGAGGAGGAGTACGTCGTTTCGGAGGATGGAACCTACCACGTTGGACTTCGGTTTCTAGAGCACGGTGCACACGCCCGGAGTCGTATGAAACTGTTCGATGTCGCCGTCCCGGAAGTTGACAAGCTCGCGGATCAAACCAACGAACTCGCGAATCTGCTCGTGGAAGAACACGGACGAGGGATCTATCTCCATCGCGCCTACGGTGACGAGGCAGTGAAAGTAGAAGCGCACGTCGGTACCCGCGTGTATCTACACAGCACCGCTCTCGGAAAAGCGATCCTCGCCCACCTCCCCGAACAGCGACGGAAAGAGATCTTCGAGCGGCAAGGACTACCTAATCGTACTGACAAAACCGTGACCGATCCCGACAAACTAGCGGATCAGCTACAGCGGATCGAAGACCGCGGCTACGCGTTCGATAATGGGGAACGGATCAAGGGGCTCCGGTGTGTTGCTGCGCCCGTGTTGAGCACCTCGGGACGAGTGCTCGGAGCGGTCAGCGTTTCCGGTCCCGCCAACCGGTTTCGAAAACAACGCTTTCGGGAGGAGTTACCTACCAAGCTACTCGAAGTGGTTAACGTCATCGAACTCAACATCACTCATTCGTAGCCCGCTCACCGTACGATCTGTTTTTAGCCGCTTATCCCATATTGTGGGAACAGCGCCGTTGCCGGGGTTCGATGGGAGTTACAAAGGTAACGCTGTAATGGATTCCCTACGGGAGTCGAGAGATCCAAGACGGCCCCCGCGATCAGTTCTCCTATCATCACCGGCGTCCACCTTTCGTGTGAGCGCTTTCACCGTATTTGAGCAGATAAAAGACGAAGATGAGCGTGGAGGACATCATCAATAGGGCACTGATACCGACGTAGTGAGGTTGGAAGGGGACGCCGAGATCCTCCGGATCGGTTTCCTGCTGTGCGGCCGTCTCCCGCGGAACTGATCCGACAGCAACAGCTCCTTTCATTCCCTGACTCCGGTGAGGTTCACAGTAGTAGTTGATGATTCCATCGGCATCGAACGTCTGGGTGAACGTGGTACCTGCTTGGGCAACCGGACTCCCGCTGGTGAAACTGTCGTCCTCGGCGACGACGTTGTGAGCACCTCCACTTCCGGTCCATTCCCACGTGACTGTCGTACCAGGATCGATGTGGACAGCGACGGGATCAAACGAAAGCCCGCTGTTCGGGTCACCACCGACTGCGATCGTTATCATGCCCTGTCCCGTGAGATCGGCCGTCTGTTCGTCCCAGTATCCCACGTCGTCAAGCCAACCGCCGTAGTCGATCGAACCGCCACCCCCTTCCGTTTGGGCAGTCACCCCTCTGCTACCAGCCGCGCCACCGGCTGCTCCAGCTATCCCGCTGACGAACGCGCGCCGCGACATGCTGTGTTTGGTTTTCTCACCCATGATTATGATTCTCGTCTCCGAATAAAGAATCCTGTGATAGACTGATAGACATAAATTATTGTATTCTATTACGACTGATTCACATGCTGTATTCATGACCCATGCCGATCGAAGTACCCTGCACGCCCGGAATACAATCAAACATTACCTCACCATATCGGTATCAGTGCGCTATTTTTCCGTTTTCGGTGCTTTTCGGACTCTACCAGACGATCACATCACGCCCTCTAACGACGTATCTGACGCGATAGTCGAGACTAGACCACGTTCATCTCATTTCATACTGATCGAATACCATTCGTATATTTTTGTCGATCAGGAATTAGTGATTGACTGCACAGATCAAACCGATCGGTTTACTCAGCGGTGGTGATCATCGATCACGCTGTTGATCGAAAAAGATTGTACAGTTACTTCTATATCTATTCGTTGTTTGCGCTCGATCGAACCGACGCGAGACCGTGGCAAAACCGAGCAGTGGTCGACACGACTGATAACCGAAAGTCCGGGATATAGGTCACTGATCGTATAGGACTTCGAGAATTTCTGCGTCAGTTCTGAATTTCAGGACGTTGTGAACCACCGAATTTCGGATGTTCTGCACTGAATCGCCGTACTCTTTGTAGAAATCATGGATCCATTTCGATTCGGCGCGTCGGTTCGGGAACATCATGATCGACTTCCATTGATATTCGCCGTCTGAGAGGAACATAAACAGGGTGTTAGGAGAGCCACGAATCGCTTCAAGCGCTTCGCGCCACGTTTCTTCGAAATGTTCGGGGTTGAGTTTGAACTCGAACATGCCGAACAGGAAGTATGCGCCATTAGGGATGATCGCCTCCCGAAACACTCCTTCCTCTCGCATTCCCCGAATCGACTCGCTGACCGTCACATGCGAGATGTCGATGTCGTACTTCCGTTCGAGGATGTCCGCAAGTTCGCGTGAGGAGAGCTGTGGATCTTCCGAGAGTTCTCGCAGAATGTATACATCTCGTTCCTTGAAATCCCAGTTCGGTGCATCATCTGGATCGGTCATGCAGTATACTAGTATAATCGTGCTACCTGCGTGTTTCGATGGTTCATTTCGAGAGTGAACGGGAAGTCCACCCCGGGAGACAGAAAAACGGGAGCGGGTCCAGAGAGAGCACGGACAGCAGATAATGACCAGCCGTATGCCATCGACTGACGTGTGGTTCCGTATTCGCTGCCCATATGTAATTGAAAGGATCTATATAATAAGCTTTGTGGATGTAGATTCATTACCGATCGGTTCCAGAGTTTCGCTTCCTATCGAGCGAGATGAGGAGCTCGTCATCTTTCCGTTCGATTCGTGTTCCGAACGGTTCTGAGCGCTCGCGCAGTCGTCTGTGGCTCCAGTTTGTAGCTGTCTCGGATGCGGTGTGGACTGCACACTCGTAGATCTCCGTCGGGATGAGTCGTAACACATCGGGCGTTCCATCCCGCTGGACGTGGAGTTCAAACAGGAAGCCGCGATCGTTCCGAAGCGTTTCGTCGACCGCGTAGTCGTCGACGAAATCGCCGGTGTCGTATAGGATGGGACAGCCGTCGTGGATCTCGATCCCCTGAACGACGTGAGCACTGTGGCCGTGAACGAGCGTTACTCCCTGCTCGATCAGCCAGCGGCCGACGTCCTGAAACGCCGACGACGGTTCAGAGACCATGTTGGGACCCCAGTGAAGCGAAGCGATGAGGAGGTCCGGATTCGTTTTCTTCGCATCGTCTATCGTCGATACGAGGGTTCGGCGACTTTCCGCGTCGTCGAGATCGAACGACACGTACGCGACACCGGGCGAATCGGGACCAGCAGCGTACTCGGGAGTGTTGTCGGTGAACGCGAGAAGAGCGATCTCCGTGCCGTCGATCGACAGCCGTGCTGGCGCGTGGGCTGTTGCTTCCGTTCGACCCGCCCCGGCGTGGGCGATATCGGCACGATCGAGTCGATCGATCGTATCATACAGCGCGTCAACTTCATAATCTAGGGTGTGGTTGTTGGCGAGTGAGACCCAGTCGACACCTGCTCGTTCGAGGGCTGGAACAGCCCAGCGTGGGTCTGCTCGGAAGTGAAAAGGACGATATGTCCGACGCCACGGATGTCCCATCCGCGACAGAACACATTCGAGGTTGATGAACAGTCCATCGAGCGACTGCAACTCATCGAGGAGATCGCCCCATACGGCGTCGACAGAACGCGAGCGCTGTCGGCGGTCGACCAGTCGACCCAACATCACATCGCCCGTAAATCCGAGCCGAAGGGTCGAAGCCATAGCGGTAGTTGTATCGTGGGACACTAACGAGTTTCGTGGATGAAAAAATCGACGCACGGACCGATCTCGGAGGGATTTTTCACCGTGGCAGTCATACTCTTACAAGAGCACCGAAACGACACAAGGGACGTGTAGCTATCCAAACGAGAGGCGACCGATACCACACAATGAGTGTCCTCGAACTCACGAGCCCGGCGTTTGCCGACGGAGCCCCGATTCCAGAAGAGTACAGCTACACGGAACGGAACGTCAATCCACCCCTATCCATCGCTGGCGTTCCAGCCGAAAGCGAATCGCTGGCGCTCATCGTCGACGATCCGGACGCAACGGAGCCAGCGGGAAAGGTCTGGGACCACTGGATAGTATGGAACATCGATCCCGACCGAACCGAAATCCCAACGATGTGGGAGCCGACCGAAGCGACCGAAGGCAGGAACGATTACGGTGAGATCGGCTACGGTGGTCCCAACCCCCCTGACAAACGACACACCTACCGGTTCGAACTCTACGCGCTCGACAGGTCCCTCGATCTTCAGCCCGGGGTGACGAAGGCGGCGGTCGAAGACGCGATAGAGGGACACGTCATAGCACACGCGACGCTCACAGGAACCGCAGCTCCATGACAGTCCGGCAACGATATACTTCGTTCTCGGAGAGATACGCACACCGCTACCACTAACACCATCGCGGGCGAACCAGCAGCGACGGCAAACGATGCGTTTGGTTCAGATGGCAGTTCCCCCCGAGAAACACGATGTCGTTGTGGACCTGCTGGAAGATCGGGAACTCAACTACACCATCGCTGATGAAACTTCCAATCAGGGTGCAGAATCGATCGTCTCCGTCCCTATCGAGACCGGTGATGTCGAAGAGTTTCTCGATTCGTTGCGCGAGGTCGGTATCGAGCAGGGGGGGTATGCGATCATCACTGACGTCGAAGCGATCCTCGGCGAGCGGGAGAGTGGAACGGAACGGACAGCACAACCGGACACGACACCGCCGTTGGAACCCTTCACGAGCAACCGGATCTCGCGAGAAGAACTTCAAGATACAGTGACAGAGATGGCGGTGATAACGCCGAGTTACGTGTTTTTCACCGTTGTAAGTTCCATCGTTGCCTGCACTGGACTACTCACCAACAGTCCCGCCGTGATCGTGGGTAGTATGGTCATTGCACCGCTGCTCGGTCCGGCTGTCGGTGCAAGCGTCGGAAGCATCGTCAACGACGAGCAACTGTTCCGAACGAGCGTCCTTGCTCAGGGTCTCGGACTCGTTCTCGCGGTCGGTAGTGCCACGGTCTTTGCGTATCTCATCAAGTTCACGATCCTGTCGACTGTCGATCTTCACACGATAGACGAAGTGGTCTCGCGCATCAACCCCGGTGCGCTGTCTCTCATCGTTGCCCTCGGCTCCGGTGCGGTTGGGGCGTTCTCCGTCAGTTCCGGAGCCAGCGCACCGCTGGTCGGCGTGATGATCGCAGCGGCCCTGATACCACCCGCAGCGGCGGTTGGGCTCTCGATTGCCTACTGGTCCCCGGTCGTGCTTATCAGCGTTACCGTGCTCTTGATCGTCAACATCCTATCGATCAATTTCGCAAGCCTCGGTGTGCTCTGGATTCGAGGATACCGGCCGACTCACTGGGCCGAACAGGAGATCGCGAAACGAACGACCATGAAACGGATCGGGACGTTACTCATCGGGATATTGATCGTTTCCAGCTTCCTCATTACGACATCTATCAATATAAACCAAAACAATCAATTCGAAGAAGACGTGGATTCGATCGCCGCCGAAAGCGATGTTCGCATACTCTCGATCAATACCTCCTATGAGCTACAGCCGTTCACCCGAACTCCGACAGCTGTTACAGTCCACGCCGAAACCGATTCGAATCGATTCGCCGATCGATTCAGACACCGAATCAAAAACAGGACGGGAGCCGATGTCTCCGTCACCGTCGTTCAGGAAACTGTCGTGACATCGAACGTAACGTCTGGGACACCCACCCCGATGCAACGTTCCCCGGATGAACTCGATCCGGACAAATACCGTGCTGGAAACAACACCCATCGATATCCACTGCCTCGGACCATCTCGTCCCCACCTCGTTGATCCGCAGTCGTGTACGGTGCCGGTTGCAGTAGCACCCCCTATCGATTACGATCACGCTTTCGAGTGAGTCACGGGTTCGCTCTCGGAAATCGTTAGAACTCAATTTTATTTATATCTGTCATAGTAATATTTATATCCTAGTCGCTGATTACTACCACATCGTGATTCAAAACGGTATCAAGGACCGGAAGCGAGGTAGGGAGAAGACAGCGGGTGAACAGCATGGGTGACACGATGACGCGCACGAACGATCGACAGAGTGAACGGGACGATTCCACGTCGGTGACGCAGTCATCGGAGCTGGAGTGTCCGGAGTGTGGCTGTTCGACCGTTTACCGCAATCAAGAGCGAGGTGAACGATGTTGTAAGCGGTGTGGTCTCGTGATCGAGGGCTCGTTGATCGATACGGGTCCGGAGTGGCGTGCGTTCGATGCCTCCGAACGGGAGAAAAAGTCCCGCGTTGGCGCACCGGTGACGCGGACGCTACACGATAAGGGGCTGACGACAGCCATCAGCTGGCAAGACCGGGATGGCAACGGTCGTACGCTCTCTGCGAAGCGACGAGAGCAGATGCGTCGGCTCCGTACGTGGCACGAGCGCGCTCGCACGGCGAACAACAGAGAGCGGAACCTCCAGTTTGC
This sequence comes from Halocatena salina, assembly GCF_023115355.1. Lineage (NCBI taxonomy): Archaea > Methanobacteriati > Methanobacteriota > Halobacteria > Halobacteriales > Natronomonadaceae > Halocatena > Halocatena salina. The sequence goes on along the minus strand of NZ_CP096019.1, from coordinate 2,502,537 downwards.
CCTCTCGGAGATCGATCGCATGGCCAGCGCGCTCGGCGTTCCCCAGTCGATACGTGAGATCGCATCAGTGCTCTACCGACGAGCGCTAGACGAGGATCTCGTCCGTGGGCGGTCAATCGAAGGTATCGCCACCGCTACGCTGTATGCCGCCTGCCGACAGGAGGGCGTCCCCCGCAGCCTCGACGAACTGACGGAGGTATCGCGCGTCGACCGATCGGAGATCGCACGAACACACCGCTACGTCGCCCGGGAACTCTCACTCGCATTGGAACCCGCCGACCCACGCCAGTACATCCCGCGGTTCTGCTCGGCGCTCGATCTCTCTGAGGAGATCAAATCGAGGGCGATGGAGATCTGTAGCACCACGGCAAACGAGGGGCTGTTGTCGGGGAAATCACCCACAGGATACGCAGCGGCAGCCATCTACTCGGCGGCACGTCTCTGTGGCGCTGGAACGACCCAAAGCGACATCGCAAGCGTCGCGCAAGTGACCGAGGTTACGATCCGGAAACGATACCACGAACAACTCGACGCCATCGGTTGCACGATCGAAGGCTGACCGAACGCTACGGACGGCCGGCGTAGCTATGACTGATAGAAATCTACAACTGCTAAAACAGGTGTACGGACCTGTCCGAACCGCTGACCATGAAAATGCAGGAATGCCTGATGAGTAGACACGCGGACCGACGCTACAGCCAGTTCGGCCCACGGCCATGATTCACCCGTTGTGTCCTGGATTCATCCTCCCGGTGCGCTCATGCGCCACACTTCTATCCACCGACTACATCACTAAAAAAGTTTCCGAATCCATCTGGTATTTTATTACTATTCGGTCGTGAGGTGTGACATAAATTTCCTCCAATTGATATTTTGTTCCTCAGCAGTCGGAGCCGGACAGATGCGTTCCAAGCGCGTCAGTCACTCGATCGATTTCATTGATCTCGTCGGTGTCACAACGTATCGTCGGACGCCACCACTGTGCGGTGTGGAGATACAGTACGTCCTCAGAACGCGTGTAGCCGGTGAACGACGACCACAGACGGAGTCGACGGGAAAACGCGTGTTCGACGACAAGTCCAGCTTCAGACACCCGGTACGTCCGTCCGTGGGGCCGACCACGATCCGCTACCAAGGCCACTGTGAAGATCATCTGTCCGAGAATAAATCCCCATTCGTAGCCCCCCAGTTCTTCAGCAACGATTCCAGCCGGAACGCACAGACAGCCGACGACGGTGACCGCGTTGACGATTCGACGGCGACGGCGGGGGAGCCACCCTTCCCACTGCGCAGCATCGGTCAGGTCGGACAGTTGGGCGTTCGCATACCGGGTCCGGCTCATCATCATGAGGAGTCCACCGAGAAGCATTCCAGCAACCATTCCCAACAGCGACCAACCTACCACCGAGTCGACTGTCCACGGCGCGACACCAGTCTCGGCTCCCACGATCAGGGACATGAACAACACCCCAGGAGCGGCCCAAAGCGCCCACAAGCGTCTATGACGGCCGATCTCGACGGCAAGCCCGGAGATGCGGGCAGCAGCGCACCCAGCGACGGCCGTCACGACCGCGACGAGGGCGAAGCCACCGAACGTGAACACTGCGATGTCCGTAACACTCTCTGCCAGCGTGATGAGTCCCAGCGGTGCGAGGAGGGCACACGCGTACAGTCCGGCGACCAGTGCGTAGATAGGGTCCGGACGAGAACCGTTTCGTGATGCTCGGGAAACGGTAGTAGATGCCATATGGTATCATTCTCATAGGAATAAAAATGCTTTCTGTAAGGGATCAGTTGGGGCACGAACCGGCCGATGCGATCGGCCGATCGCGTTCACTCAGGTTACATCAATCATGATGTAGTGCGGAGAGATCAAGCAGCGTCGGGTCAACGGACTTCAGTCGGTTCGTGTCGGCAAGCTCGGCGTGTAACGACCGGTAGAGATCGGTGCAGTCGGTCGCCGCCGTCAGCGTCGACCAGTCTCCGATGATACCACAGAACCGCCGGGCACGTGTGAGTGCGACGTTCAGCCGCCGAGGACCGTCCGGACGGCGGTCTAGAAAGCCCAGTTCGCCGGTGGGGTTGCTTCGCACGAGCGAGATGACGATCGCGTCCCGTTCGCCTCCTTGAAACGAGTCGATCGTGTCGACAGTCACGTCGGTTCCCCGAGGAAGATGTGTGGCGAGTAAACTGTTGATGGTGGCAACCTGTGCGGTGTAGGGTGCTATCACGCCGATGTCGTCGTATCCGACGGCTGGAAGCGAGCGGAGTTGACCGACGAGGTAGGTGACCAACTCCGCTTCCGGTTCGTTGTAGAGAGAGTTCTCACGGAGAGACTCGCTGCCACCGATGTCGTATCCCATCAGGCTCGCTCCATTCCCGAGCACGCCGTTCGATTCGGTGACCAGCGGCTCGATGGCGTGTCCTTGACGGAGGCTTCGGTCGTAGAACCGTCGATTCGGGAACCGAGCGATATCACGGTGCATCCGATACTGTGTTCGGAGTTGGATGCCAACACCCTCATAGACACCGCCATCAGCGTACAGATGCTCGAACAGCGACATCCCGAACGCCGAATCGGGGGGTGAGTCAGATGCGCTGAACGGCGGCAGTTGCTTGTGATCGCCGGCGAGGACAACTTTCTCGGCGGCGACCATCGGTATGCACGTCGTGGTACAGGTTGCTTGCGTCGCCTCGTCGATGACCGCCAGATCGAACCGTCCATCGAGACGAGCGGCGCTACTGGCCGTCGTGACAACGACGTCGGGGATCCCCGACACGGAACTATACCAGTCGCTGATAGCCGGATGGGTGGATCGACGGGCGTTGTTTCGCTTGACGGTGAACTCCTCGGTCCCGTGTTGTGCGTGTGCGTGCAACGATCCGTCGTCGACGTCGGTAGAGGTACTATCACCGACGAGAATGTTGTCGATCGCTTGATTCGAGTCGGCACAGACCAACACTCTCTGTCCGGCGGTGGCTGCCCGTCGAACGATCTCCACTAGCGTTCGCGTTTTTCCCGTTCCCGGTGGTCCATGGATGCAAAACAGCGGATCAGCCAACAGCGCGTGCTCGACTGCGAGCTGTTGTTCTTGGTTGAGATCGTCATCGTGTTGGGTGCTTTCTATCGCACCCGTGTCCGAGAACGTAACTGGCACCTGACCGGTCATGAGTCCCCTGAACGTCCGATCCTCGTTCAGTTCGCGGATCGAGTCCGCCTGTCGGTCGTATGGAACGCCGTTCAACAGCAAGGCGAGTCCGAAGCCCCGTCGTTGTTGCCGGAGAAACGAATCCACTTCGTTGACGGCGTCGATCGTCTCCCAATCCACGGTGAGCACCACGTTTCGGTTACGTATCGTATCGACGGTGACAGCGAGGGGAAACGCCGATGGCGAGTGCTCGCGGTTCGGTGGCGAGAGCAACGCCTCGTTTCCCTCGTGGATGCCGAACTCCTGTTGGACGAACCGGTGGGGGAGTTCCGTTCGATCCGCTCGACCGTTCCCATCGGCGTCGTCGCTCGCGTGCTCGGTAGAAAGCGCCGAAGCGACAGCAGCATCGGACAGACGAAACGTGAATCGCTGTCCACGACCGTTTCCTGGATTGTCGAGAGACGGGATCGCAGCCCCACCGTCCTCGTAGATCTCCGTCGGCGATCGGGCATCGAGACGCGTGCGATGCTCGGTACGCCGGGCCTCGCGCTCGCGGTCGACGAACCCCAACAACTGGTCGAAAAACTCATCCGGATCCCCAACCGGGTTTCGAGGCGGTTCCGTGTCCGACAACGGAGAGCTGTAGTACGCTGGCTCGGTTTCGGGAACGTAATCCGAGTGCCAAAACCGGAGTCGACGAGCCAACGGTGTCGCGCCGAACGCCTCGGTCTGCACGAACGCGCGTTCACCGTCTTCCTCGTACACGAATATCTCGCCGTGTATCGGATGGTCGGTGTAAATAACGTACTCGTCGGAGAGGGTGGCGCTCGTCGGTTCGTGGAGCGGCACACAGACATCGTCCTCGTCATCGGGATGGACGAGCGATGGATGGCGTCTCGCGTGCTCGATGACGCCCGCGACTGGAATCGCCTCGTCACCCCGGTCGGCTGGCGTGACCGCTGATGCCGCCGGGCAAACTAACGTCGCGGTTTCGATGCTGAACGCATCGATCGCCGATTCGAAGACGAGCGACATTCACACCCTCCTCCGGCAATACCGACGGGATAGAGACAACGATGAAGATCGAAATTGAACCCTGATTTCCGTCATCCATTCACAGTAGCTGTTATTTTCACAAAATGAGTTTTGATTATATATTGCTTCCGGATCGAGTGCGATCAATTCCCGTACGGGATCGATGGTCCCAAGAATCTGCTCTTCGATCCGCGGTCATGAACGCCCAACAACGACGGGTAGCGTCGTTCATCGAGCGATACGATCTCCACGCACCGCCAGCGTATCGGCTGTTGGATCTCGTCTCGGAGGTCGGGGAAGTGGCAAAGGATGCCAACAGCTCAACGGGCTATGGAACTGCTCCCGGTGAACTCACGCTCAGCGAAGAAGAGATCGGTGACGTGCTGTTCGCGCTGTTCGCGCTCGCTGACAGCCAAGGAATCGACGCGGATAGAGCATTAGAAACAGCCATAGGAAAGTACGAACACCGGTTGACCGACGCGGAAACGCCGTCTTCGGAGTAGTTCACAACCGGTCGACGAACGCGTCGAACGCGCCGCTTTCGGGGTGGACGTGACAGTACGTCCCGAGCGTGTCGTACTCCACCAACCCCTCCCGTCCGTCGTCGATGCCGTCGCCGCGCTCGACGTCGAAGACGAATCGGGCGTCCGAATCCACGTCGGCAGTGGAGTAATGGAACTCGTGGCCTCGCACCGTTTCGCCCCCACTGGCGGTGAGTGTGTCGGTTCGGGCCTGCAACGCGACGTGGTCGAGCGCTTGATACCGATCGTGCATCCGTACGTGGGTCGGAAGGACGCCAGCCATCTCGTGGGTCTCGTCGGCGGCCGTGGTCAGCGTTTCCGAGAGCGCGATCAGCCCGCCACACTCCCCGAACACCGGGAGTCCATCGGCAGCCTGTTCAGCCACCTGTTCGAGGGCGGGGCTGTCCGCCAGCGCCTCGGCGTGTAGCTCGGGGTAGCCACCCGGGAGATAGACGCCGTCACAGTCGGGGAGGTCATCGCCAGCGACCGGCGCGAACGTACACACGTCGGCGCGCGCACGTAGCCGTTCTATCGTCGCCGGATAGCAGAACCGAAACGCCTCGTCCCGAGCAACGGCGATCCGTTTGTCCCGGATTGGCCGCTCGGGTGCCGGATCGGGTAGGGGCGGAGCGCGTGCGACGTCCACGAGCGCGTCGGTCCGGAGCTGTTTTCCGGCGCTTTCGAGCACCTCCTGAGGGAGCGGGGCTTCGTCGCCCATCTGTAACCCGAGGTGGCGGTCAGGGATGGTCAGCTCCTCGCGGGGTGGGATTCGTCCGTAGTAGGTGAGGTCCTCGGGAAGGGCCTCGCGGATCCCGCGCTCGTGGCGACCGCCGTGAGCGCGCTGGGCGATCACACCGGTGACGTCGATATCGCAGTGTATCGTCGACGCGTACCGTTCGAAACCCAGCGCTGTGGCGGCGACGCTTTCCATGCCGGCGCTCGCGTTGACGACGAGCACGACCGGCAGATCAAGCGCCTCAGCGACCATCGCGGTGCTCGATGCATCCCCGTCGTACAGCCCCATCACACCCTCGATGACGCAGAGATCACCCTCTCCCCGGTGGTAGTTTCGCCGAAGTCCATCATCGCCTTGGAGCCATCGGTCAAGCGTCCGCGAGCTCTGACCAGCGACGCGTTCGTGGTGGCTCGGATCGATGAAATCCGGGCCAGCTTTGGCGGGTTGGACCGACGTCCCCGACGTCTCAAGCGCGTGGATGACACAGAGCGTGGCGACTGTCTTCCCGACACCGGAGCGCGTTCCGGCGATAACGACCCCGTTCATCGGTCATTACCCCGGTCGAGGAGCCGATCGTACACCGCGATGACTTGCTCGCGCACGGCCGCCATCGTAGCGTCAGCTCGATCGGCGAGCGCCAGCGCACCTCCCATCCCGACACCCTCTTTGGCCTCGCCAGCGACGTAGGCGTTCATCGCCGGGTGATCGTGGGCGTCGAATCCCGGATCGGTAACCGTTACATCCACCGCCAGATCGTTCGCCAGTTCTTCGATTGCTGCCGACTCGTCTTCGAGGACGAACACCGTCGTGGCAAGCGAAAGCGCGTCGTCGATCCCAAAATGACGAACGAGAGCCGCTGCTGCCGCCATCTGTGTCCCACCAGCGAGCGTTACGTCCGTTCCCGATTCGGTGGCCCCCACGGCGAGCCCCGCTACTGTAGCCAGCACCGGATCCCCGACGCACTTGAGCGTTTTCACCGGTTCTCCAGCGGTGTCGCCGGGTGACAACTCGCTCACATCGAGGGCCATCTCGATCACTGCTTCTTTGAGTGCAAGGGGATTTTCCGGCAGCGACGAGGACACTGTGGGACGCTCGCCGAGCGCAGTGAGCACACCCAACGCGGTGGTCGTCCCCCCGGGAACGGTTTCACCGACCATGAGCCGCTCGTCCGGTAGCTGTCGGCCGAGACGGCGAGCCGTTTCGAACGCCTCGGCTGCACTCGGCAGGGGCGTGGCGTCCCGAACGTCCTGCCCGGGTCCCACGCCGATAGACACCGTGGGCGCGCTCGTGGAGCACGCGAGACCGCTATCGACTGCGAGCCGTTCGAATCCGAGTAGCTCGAACACGGCGCGGGTGACGACTGCGGGCGTTGGACATCCCGAGGGACTCACGGGCACTGTCCGCGTACTCACCGGTTGTCCGTACGTGACGATCTCGAGATCCGCGCTCGGCGTGTGAGCCATCCCCTCCGGCGTGGCACCCGCGGCGCTGATCCCGTCGATCCGTGCCGTCTCCGTGTTTCCCCCTACGAGAACGAACCTCATCGGTCTACCACTCCCACCTCACAGCACAACGGCCGATACGATGTCGATGCATGCCGAAATAACACCAATACAGTATCATTAGAACAAATAAACTTTAATTCTCCGGTGGTCCGAGTCCCGGGACGACACACCAGATACCACAGCCACAACAGTAAATAAAATTTTGATATATTTATTACCAAAAATTATTTGTCACCCCAAGCCAATCATCAAACCAAGCCTATTTGGGCTAGATAAGGTATACTTGTATAACCGCCGAATTCATCAATGTCATCCGAAACGCTCCTACTCATCGGCCGTGAGACGGCGCACACTCCGGAGGTGTTCGAAACACACGCAGATCGTCTCGCCCGGCGTGGTGTCGTCGAAGAGGTGTTCACTACGACCTACGAGAGCGAGCCGGTTCGTGAGCTTCGCAGTCAGCTACGGGAGATTCCGGGCGATCGGGTGTATGCGATACCGATGTGTGTCGCGCACACGTTCGATACGGTAAGGGATCTACCAGCAGCGCTGTCGTTCGTTTCCGGAAGCGTACAGTACTGTGAGCCGATAGGACGGATGCCGGCCGTCACCGACGTGATCGTCGAGCGCGCCACCGAGCAGGTACGCGCTGGCTCTGAGGTGTCGCTGGTCCTGGTCGGGTTCGGGAGCAGTTCGAAACCGTACCACCGCCAGATGGTCGAGTATCACGCGGCGCGGCTCGAGGAGGGGACGGAGTACGGCGAGGTACTGGCCTGTTATCTGGTGCAGGATCCGGCGGTCGAGTGCATCGGATATGAACTCTCAAACGACCGGGCGGTCGCGGTGCCGCTGTTTCTGTCCCGGTGTGAGGCGACCAAGCATCGGATTCCTGAACAGTTGGAATCGGACGGGATCGCGTACGCCGAACCGTTCGGGACCCACCCTCGAATCACGGACGCGATCCACGCGGAGCTCGAAAAACAGCGCGCGTTAGCCGATGATGGCTCGTTCTCGTTCGAAGATCGATTGACCGCCACTCGGCGCCCGGTTGCGACTGACGGAGAAGGTCCGGAGTGACGTGATAAGCGCACTACCCCTCGGCCCGCACGGCGAGTACGGAAAGATCCGAGAACGGCGTGTCGTCAGCGTCCGAGCCACCGGCATGAGCCGCGAGTTCACCGAGCGTCGTCCGCGTGATCGTTTCGTCGTCGTGGGTGAGCCGTTCGAAGACGATCGCAGTGAGCGATCCCGATGCTCCTGCTTCGAGGAGCGTTGCGGCGATATCACCGGGCATCCAGTCGTACGGACGGGGTAATACGAGCAGGTGTCGGTTGCCAACCTGCTCACACAGCCGAGCCAGATCGGGTGTGATCGCCCCGCTTTTGTGGAGAGTGACGAACGTCGTTGTCTCCATGGGAGTTCTCGCGCGGCTAGCGGCCACCTGCAGCGAGGAGATCCCCGGGATGATCCGAACCGCAGAATCGACGGCGGTCTGGACCTTGCCGACGAACTGGTAACCCGAATGGTTGGGATCGCCCATCAACACGGCGGTTCCAGTGGCACCGTTCGCCACCCGCTGGGCGAACAGATCGAGCGTTTCGGCTTCGTTCGCGTAGCCACACGCCAACAATTCGGCGTCGGTACAGTCCCGAACGAACTCGATCACCGTCTCGAAGCCGACGACGACGTCCGCTTGGCTGATCGCGCGCTTGCCACGGGGGGTGAGATACGTCGTATTTCCGGGACCGATACCGACGGCGAACACCGGCGTGGCGTCGTGGCTGCGTTCCGTCTCGGGAGTTGCAGCGGCGACGTTCGCCGGGTCGGGACCGACATCGAGATCGTACCCCGTGGTCATGGCTCCTCGGGGGTGAGATCCACAGCGTCGTCTCTGGCATCGCTTGCGACGTGGATCAACTCGTTGGTCAGCGCCGCCGCAAGTCCGCTTCCCCCACGTCGACCGACGTTTGTGACCGCTGGGACGTTGTGCTCTGCCGTGACCGTTCGGATCCGTTCACGGCTCGTTTCGGCTTTGACGAATCCCACAGGTGTTGCGATCACGACTGCGGGTCGGGTGCCGTTCTCGATGCAGTCGGCGAGCGCGAGCGCCGCCGTCGGTGCGTTTCCGACCACGGCGATCGCTCCCTCGTAGATCCCCTGACGGTCGAGTTCGAGCACCGATGCGGCCGTACGGGTCATCCCGGTCCGTTCGGCCAGCTCGCTGCCGTTGCCGATGGCTTTGTGGACCGGACAGGAATGCCCACGGCCGGTGATGCCCGCTTTGGCCATCGTGATGTCCGTGACGATGGACTGCCCATCGAGCACCGCCCGCGCGCCAGCACGGACGGGATTGCCGGTGAACCGCAGCAGGTGCTGGAACTCCGGGTCACCGGTCGCGTGGACCGCTTTCTGTCGCATGCGATCGGCCAACGTCTCGTCGGGAACGAACTCCCGTACCCGGTCCATGCTGGTCTCGGCGATCTCCATGGCGGATTCAGTAGTGGCACCGAGATCGGCGTACGGTTCAGCGTCCTCAGTCGTCATCGGCGGTCACCTCGCTGGACGCGCGGGCCTCGAGATCGCCATCCACCCGGAGATTGACGTCCCGTATCCGGTCTTCCATCGCGTCGTCGGCCTCGAACAGCCCGCGATCGATCGCTTCCAACAGTGTGTCAGTGATGCTCTCCAAGGCCCACGGGTTCACCTCGTGCAGCCACTGTTGGCGCTCGGGGTCGAGGGCGTACGCTTTCGCTACGTCAGTCCAGAGCCGATCGCTCACGACGCCCGTGGTGGCGTCCCAGCCGAGCACGACATCGACTGTCGTCGACAGATCTCCCGCCCCTTTGTAATCGTGGTCGGTCATGCTGTCGAGCCAGTCGGGATTGAGCACCCGGGCACGCATCGCCTTTCGCACCTTCTCTTCGTTGGTGTACACAGACACGTTGTCGGGGTCGGAGGAGTCGCCAACGTACGACGCCGGCTCATCATCTGCGATCTCGGAGACGGCGGTGATGAATCCACCGTGAAAGGCGTACCAGTCCGAGCTGTCGAACTCGTCCTGTTCTGCGGTGTCTTCGATCTTGACGGTGGCCTCGACGGTTCCGAGCCGGCGCTCGAACGCGTCGTGCGCCTCGGTGACGCGCCCGCGCTTGCCGAGCGCGTACCCACCCCACTGTACGTACACGTCGGCAAGGTCCGCGCTGTCCTCCCAGTTCCCTTCGTCGACGGCCTTGTTCGTTCCCGCGCCGTAGCCGCCGGGTCGCGTGGTGAACACGCGGTGTGTGACGGTTGGATCCTCGATGCCCTGCTCGCGCAGTCGTTCGGTTTCCTGCTCGACGTGTTTTTTGACGTAGTTCATCTCGTGTGGCTCGTCCAGCTCGACCACCGCCTCGACCGCGTCGTGGACAACGCTCGCAGCCTGTGGGAACGCATCCCGGAACAGCCCCGACACTCTGGTGGTCACGTCGATGCGCGGGCGATCCAACTCGGAAAGCGGGATCGGTACCACGCCGTCGATCCGCCCGGCGTCGGTCCACTCCGGTTCGACACCCATCAGCGCGAGCACCTGTGCGATCGTCTCACCACGCGTTCGAACCGTCGGTGTGCCCCACGCGACGACGCCGATCTCCTCGGGATACTCGTCCGCTTGCGAACGGTGTCGTTCGAGGACGCCCTCAGCGACTTCCTTGCCGACACGCCACGCGCTGTTCGCCGGCACTTTCCGCGGATCGAGCGTGTAGAAGTTCCGGGCAGTCGGCAGCAGATCGACGCCACCACGTGTTGGCGCGCCGCTGCCGCCCGGTGGGACGTACTCGCCAGCGAGGGCGTCTGCCGTCCGAGGGATCTCCGCGCTCGCGTCCCGAACGCGCGGCGTCACCTCCTCACAGATGAACGATAGCACCGTCCGAAGGTCCTCGTGTGCTCCAGCGGTCGCTCGTCCGCCGCCGAGTGGTTCGAGATCGACCACGAGGTGATCCATGGTCAGTTCGTCCGGCTCCGTGTCCGTCCCGGCTGTTGGAACGTCGAAACCGTGCTCGGCAAGCGTTTCTACGAGTTCGACACTCGTCTCGTACACCACGTCGGCGGCCTCAGCGTAGGTCATCCCGAGCGTCTCGTCGTACGCGCCGGGATCGTCGAGCATCCGCTCGTACTCGACACCGAGAACACCGGCAACGCTCTTTCGAAGACTCGGTGCCCCCGGGTTTTCGAGCCGGGTGAGTGCGACGAGATACTCGATGAGCCGCTCTCCGTCGGGGGATTCGCCCATCGTGTGCAACCCCATCCGGATCTGCGTCGTTTTCACATCGGTGAGATACTCGTGAATGCGTTCGACGAGTTCGTCGATACCGACGTCGTCGCCCGCTACTGTGCCCTCCGCGAGCGTCGATCCGGCCGCCTCGGGGCCACGAACGTCTGCCATATCGTCTATCTCACCAGCAACACCGAGCTCGACAGCGAGATCCAACTCGTCCACTGTCTCTCGGATGAGACGAGCGAGCTGCTCGCCGTCGTCGGAACGGGCCTCGACCGTGCCAGCCTCTCGGAACTGGTTGGCGAGCGCTTCCAGCTCGGACAGCTCGCCGTACGTGCCGGCAGAGCGCATCACCGGCGTCAGATAGTCCACGATGGCCGCATACGAACGGCGTTTCGCCTGTGTTCCTTCACCGGGATTGTTGATAATGTAGGGGTAGACGTTCGGAAGATCGGAGATCAGCTGGTCGGGAGCGCTCTCGCCGTTCAGCCCAACCGTTTTGCCCGGCAGCCATTCCAAACTCCCATGGGTCCCGAGATGAACGACGGCGTCAGCCTCGAACGCGTTCCGGAGCCACGCATAGAAAGCCACGTAATCGTGTGGCGGCTGGAGATCCGAGTCGTGGTACACCTTCGAGGGATCCATCCCGAACCCACGGGGTGGCTGGACGGTGACGAGTACGTTCCCGAACTCGACGCCCGGAATCGCAAAAGCTCGGTCGGGTTCCGGACCCCATTCCTCGGTGACGTTCTCACGAAACCGCTCGTCCATTCCCGTGAACCACGCGGCGTACTGCTCGGGAGCGACGGTGTCGACGCTCAGCTCGCGTACGTCCTCGGGGGCGACCCATCGGTCATCGAGCGTGAGTTGTGCGGTTAGTGCATCGATGAGCGTTTCTCCGCTGTCCGGACGCGTTCCGCCGAGATCGTAGCCGCGAGCCGCCAGCTCACGGAGTAGATTCACGGTACTCTCAGGACTGTCGAGTCCGAACGCGGTGCCGATGCCGTCGTCGCTCGGAGGATAGTTGTGCAAGATGATGGCGATCCGCCGCTCGGAAGGCGAAGTATGCCGTACTGTCGCCCAGTTGACTGCGAGCCGCGCGGCGTGGTCGACGCGATCTTCGATCGGGAAATGCTGTTTCGGTGCGCTCCCGATGCCGGCCACGTCGTCGGTTCGTTCCTTGCCGCTGATGGGATGGGTGATGATGTTGCCGTCGAACTCCGGTAGTGCGACCGACAGGGCGAGTTCGAACCCCATTACGCCCGTATCGCTTCCCTCGTACCGCTCGCGCGAGCGCATCGTCGTGATCGTCTGAATGACCGGCACACCCAACTGGTCGAGAAACACCTCGTTCGCACCCTCGTCGCTCGCGCTCCGTCCCCGTTCGTCCATCGACAACGAGAACATGAACGACGACAGCACACAATCCACGATCGGCGCGCCCATATCATCGGTGAGCCACGCGTCAGTCACCCACTCGGCGTCGCGTTGCTCGTCGCTATCGGTCGCCGGATTGCAGAAGATTGGGAGGGCATTCGCCCCCTGAGACTCGATCGCGCGCACTTGTGCGTCTACGTACCGGGTGTTCTCGTGGGTCCAGTGAGATTCATAGAACCAGACCGCAACCGTCGGTCGATCCGATGAGAACGTTGCCACGAGTTCCTCGTAGGTCGCGCCCGGGTGGTCCGGATGGTACACGCCTTCCGTGGGAAGCGCAACCGGATCATCGTACGCCCACCCGTCGTCTCCGTACTCGTCGGCCAGAAACCGCGCGCAGTTGGCGATGTTGCTGGTTCCTCCCCGCTCCAGATACGCGTACACCTGATCACGGACCGTCGCCGTGACGCTCGTGTCCTCCACAGCGTAGGCATCACCGGTCGATTTGACGACGAGAGGGATCCCCGCCTCATCCAACCGACCGATCGCGTGGTCGTATCCCGGCATGCTTTCTTCGGCCCCGTGTAACCAGAACACCACTGCCGCCGCGTCCGTCAGTTCCTCCACGAACGCATCGATCGCCGACTCATCGTCGAGATCGCTTTCGGAACGAACGACCAGATCGATGTCCGCCATCCGAGACCCTGCCTGTTGTACTGCCCCTAACTCGTTTTCCGTCGCCGTGTACAAACCGATCGTTGGCATAAGTTTGTTAAACCTCCTTTTCTCTAATACAAGTATGGTTGATTTGTGCGCGGATAAAAAAACTTTGCCCGAGGAAAGTGCGCCGTCGTTCGCCGAGATCGTCGGTCAGGAGGAGTTGAAGGAAGCACTGCTCGCCACCGTGGTGAACGACGGACTGGACGGGCTGTTGATCCGTGGGGAAAAGGGAACGGGAAAATCGACCACAGTGCGGGCGTTGTCCGAGCAACTTCCTTCGCAGTCGGTGATCACGGGCTGTCCGTACGGCTGTCCGCCAGACGTGCCCGAACGCCAATGTGAGGACTGTCGCGAGCGGACCGATCCGGAGACGACCGAGCGGTCGGTGCCCCTCGTGACGCTTCCGTTAGGGGCCACCCGCGAGCGTGTCGTGGGAACGCTGTCGGTGGCGGACGCGCTCGCGGGTGACTACGAGTTCGACGCCGGGGTGCTCGCTCGTGCGAACCGTGGTATCCTGTACATTGACGAGGTGAATCTCCTCAACGACCATCTAGTGGACGTGTTGCTCGATGTCGCCGCGAGCGGTGTCAACCGAGTCGAGCGGGACGGGATGAGTCTCACCCACCCGGCGGAGTTCACGCTCATCGGCACGATGAACCCCGAAGAAGGTGACCTCCGGCCACAGCTACGCGACCGATTTGCGCTCCAAGCAACCGTGACAGCGTGTGACGATCTCGATCAGCGAGTCACGATCATCAACCAGGCGATCGGACAGACGGACAAGGAGGAGAGATCGGCGCTCAACACGACGACGGTTCGGGACCGTGTGCGTACCGCCCGCGACCGCTTTCGAGACGTCTCATTACCCCGACCGATCGCAGAAACGATCGCCGAATGTTGTCGGGAATCGGGCGTCGAAGGGCATCGAGGAGACATCGCCACGGCACACGCTGCCATGACGTTCGCTGCGCTCGATGATCGGACGACAGTAACCGAGTCGGACGTTCAGCGTGCTGTGTCGTTCGCACTACCGCATCGCCTGCGGTCTCGACCGTTTGAGGACGCTCAAGACATCGAAGATGTCATCCAGGAGCAGTTCGACGAGGGAACCGAACCGGAAGATCGTGAAACCGAACCGAGCGAGGACAGTCCCGAGACCGATGCCGAGGCAGACGGAACGATGGACAGCGAATCGGACGACGGAGAACCGACTGCTCCATCACCGACGAAGGCGCGTTCAGACGACCTCTCCGACAGTGATCGATCAGCGGATCCGCACGAGGGAACTGATGGAGATCGAACGGACGAGGGTGATGAAGGTCGAACGGACGAGGGCGATGAAGCCACCCCGATCATTCCCGGTCAGGACCGAGCCGACATCGGTGCCGCCAACGCACCCGATCCGTCCGTTCCCGCCGTGTCCGATGAGGTCGACTCAGTGGATGGTGATCACGTCCGTATTTCTCCGCGCGTCGATGGAGCAGGAAGTCGGGTTCGGACGAGACGAGCGGCATCGACCGATCGTCAGCTTGACGCCGCCGCGTCCGTCCGAGCCGCCGCGTCCCGGGGTGCTCAGTCAGTGGCGTCGCGGGATCTGCGCCACTCGATTCGTCAGTCCGAGACCGCCGCCCTTGTGGTGTTCGTCGTAGACGCTAGCGCGTCGATGCGGCCTGCAATGGCTGTTGCGAAGGCAACCATGCTCGAACTTCTACAGGACACTTACCAACACCGCGATGAAGTCGCGTTCATCACCTTTTCGGGCGAGGATGCTGACGTGTTGCTCCCGCCGACCGACAGTGTCGCGCTCGCTGCCCGCCACCTCAAGGAGCTACCGACTGGGGACCGGACGCCGCTCCCGGCTGGCCTCCACACCGCTAGCGAACTACTCGAACGCGCCGATCCGGATGCGAGCCTCGTCGTAGCGGTCACCGACGGACGGGCGAACGTTCCGCGCGAACGTCCAGTGAGTGAAACGCGCACAGCGGCCACACGACTCGCCGAGACCGGTGCCCACACGCTCATCGTCGACGCTGGCGACGGCTCTGGACTCACGGAAACAATCGCTGAAACGACCGGTGGCGAGCGCGTACCCCTCGACGCGCTGTCGGCCGAACGTGTCGACACCGCCGTCTCAGCGATCGAGTAGCACACTCGAAAGATTTACAATCTGGGTTGATATTATACAAGTATAGTTTACTATGGCGACAGACACCGTTCACGGACGGATCGAACGCGTTCGGATCGAATTCACACTGACCCAGTTGGTGCTGGTGATGGCATCGATCGTCGCAGTCGGGTTCGCATTGTTGTTCGTGCAAGAACCGATGGTTCACGATTCGATGCACAATTTCCGTCACGCAGTCGGGGTTACTTGCCACTGAGCACGATGTTCACTGAATACGTCACTCGGGGGGCAAAGGCGGGGCTAGGCGGCGGCATCGCGCTCGGTCTGTTCATCGCGCTGGTCGGGAACCCGCTCATCGGGTACGCCGAGACGTTCGAACACAGCCACGAACATCCACCGGCGGTTTCGGAACCCGTCACGGCGGTGGTTAGCGTTGTTGGGGGCGTTCTGTTGGGCGTGTTGCTCGGGATCGTCGTGTTCGGCGTCATCTACTATCTCTTAGAGCCGGTGCTTCCCGGTCGTGGCTCCGTCGACATCGACAGTTACCTACTCGGCGGCGCTGGGTTCATCACTGTATCCGGCGCGCCGTGGCTTTTGTTTCCGCCCCAACCGCCGGGCGTGGAGCAGTCGCTCTCGGTCGACGTGCGGATCGCGTGGTACGCCTTCATGATGGGTGTGGGTGCGCTGTCGTGTGGGCTGGCCGGGCACGTGTATCGACGGTTCGCCGATCGGAGCCGGGCGATCGCGGCGTTCGGAACTGTCGCGGCGTTCGGACTGCTCCCGCTGGCTACCGTCGTTGCGCCGACGAATTCGGTCACGGGACCGATCCCAGCCGACTTGGCGACGGTGATACGGGCGATCACTGCGATGGGACAGGTCGGGTTCTGGTTCGTCCTCGCTACTGTCCATGCATGGTTGGTTCGACGCGACCGATCGACCCCTGAGCCGGAGACCGACCCGATCGACGCGCCGTCGATGACCGTCGAGCCATGAACGACCGGACAGCGGACGTTCTGGAGAACGGGTTCACCGATCACGTGTTAGTTTGCACGAACGACCGGGAGTCGGAGTACGCCTGTTGTGCCGATGCTGGCGCGAGCGACGTGTACGAGATGGTCAAAGGCTGGTTGCGCGATCGCGGCGTGTTCTGGTCGCACGTCCACGTTGCCCGAACGAGCTGTCTCGGGCTGTGTAGCGACGGGGGGACGGCGATCGTGATCCATCCACGCAACCGGTGGTACTCGGACGTTCGCCCCGACGACGTGCCCGATCTGCTTCATGAGGAGTTTGGACCTGATGCGTCGCGGCTGGGGATTGGATCGACAGACGAGTCCGGAGCCACGATCGAATAAACCACCTCATGCGTCCGGCTGTAGCGTCTTGGCCATCCGCCACGAACGTCGAAGCGGTGATGATTGCGCTGAACACCACGGTGGCAGCCTTTGCCGTCGGACTAGTCGCATCCGCCGGGATTTTTGCCATCCTGTTGGTAACGCTCACGACCGACCGCCAGCTGTGGCCGCCCGGCGAGAAAACACGGGCGTACTACCTTCATTGGACGCTCGTCTGGCTGTTCAACGGCTCGTTGGTGACCGTCGCCGTGTTGGACTGGAACGCGTGGCTACTGCCTCGCCCCGGAACGCTCTTCGCGGGCGTGGTGCTCGCCGTCGTCGGCACGGCAGTCTTCCTCCGGAGCGCGAGCGTGATGCGATCGGCGGAAATGACAGGCGTGACCGGGGAGCTGTACACAGGGGGGCCGTACGCGTACAGTAGAAATCCTCAGTACGTCGGGATGATCGTCGGGATCGTCGGAGCCGCATTGCTCGTCAATTCTGTGTGGGTAGCCGTGCTCGCGGCGGCCCACATCGGCTGGGTGGTACTGCTGCCCCGCGCCGAAGAACCGCATTTGCGCGCGGCGTACGGCGAGGCCTACGAACAGTACACGGCTCGAGTTCCTCGGTTCGTCGGTGATCACACCGTTCGCATGCTGATCGCCGACTGATCGGACTGATCGTCGGATGAGCAAACGATATTGGGATACCGACCATCAAAGACGAGTGGGTGGAAGAATGTCGAAAAAGTCCTCCAATGTGATCGCGCTCGCGGACACCGTTTCCGATCTGATGTACGGGATTGCTGGGTGGATGCTGGTGGGGCTGGGTGTAGCTGGAATCGTCGGTGCAGTCGGCGGTGTGACCCAGGATCCACGTAGCATCGGTATTGCCGCCGTCGTGTTTCTGCTCTCCGTGTGTTTCATCGTGTTCGGCACGCTCGTAAACCCCCGGTTCCGTCGGCGGCTGAACCGTCGTCATTCCCTCACACGGTTCGGGAGGGTACGGAGCGTCGATCGGCGCGTTCTGTGCGCGACTGAAGGTCAGTCCGAACGGTGTGTGCGATGTAGGACACGGATGACCGAAGGGTTGGTTCGTCGCTATCGTGAGGAGTTCGTCGTCGCTGGCGTTCCGGTGTACACCCGTTCGGAGGGAACGAACCACTACTGCCCGGACTGTGCCACGTCGGAGCTGACGAACTCGACCCATGAACGGGAGCCGCCGAGTAAATCTGTCGAGGAACAAGCGACACTGTCCGACGCTGAAACCGACCACTCCCAAGTCCGTCCACGATAGCGTGCTCGAAAACCCTTCCCGTTCGTCACAAGTTACAAAGTTTCACGTTGTGAATAGCTAGTAGCAGCATGTCGAAACGGCCGTCAAACTGGGAGGCGCTCGCGGCTACTGTGTCTGATCTCCGGAGCATCGTCGCGTGGACGCTGGTGGTGTTCGGTGGAATCGTATTCAGCGGCGCGGTACAGTCACTTGGGCAGTTGGACGGGACTGCTATCAGCTTGTTTTTCGCCACTCTGTGTTTCTTTCTGACAAGTGCATTTATTCATCCCCGATTCGGTCCGCAGCTGACCAAGGAGTACGCACTTACGGAGTTCGGCAGCGTACGGAGCGTCGACCGGCGTGTTCTGTATCCGAACGAAGGCCGATCGGAACGGTGTGCCGAGTGTGATACACAAACGACGAAGGGCGTGATCCGTCGGTATCGTGAGGAGTTCGTCGTCGCTGGCGTTCCGGTGTACACCCGTTCGGAAGGAACGAACCACTACTGTCTAGATTGTGTTTCATCTGAATTCGTTCACGGCGCGACAGCACGGCCACAAACGAGCGAACCAGCGGTCGAACGGTCCTGATGGATCGAGCGGGCGAGTGGGCCACGTTCAGAGCGAGCCGACGAGCAACCGATACGCACCCCGCCGTCGACCCTCATCGTGATACACCACGGGTTCCTCGACGGCTGCAACCGTCTCCCCCTCAAGCGCGACAGCGGTGGCAATGCCCGCGGTTTGGTGGCTGGTTATCGTGCCCGTTGCCACATCGAACGCGCTCAGACCGTGGACACCGGGATCCCGCGTCCGGAACTGCTGTGCGCTCGGAACCACCACCGTGTCAGCGGCGGTGGCGAGTTCGGCCGCAAAGCCGCCGACCGACGTCGACCACTCGCGGATGCCTTCGGGCGAGACGCCGACTGCCGTCTGTTCGTCGGGGTGGAGTACGGCCGTTTCTCGGCCCTCTTCTGGATACGTGTTGCCGGTGACGAACACCGCGCCGTCGTCGGTCGCGTGAACGTGGTTCGGGTACGCGTACACCGTCTCTCCGTCGATCTCCCGCGCAGTGGCGAGATCGATCCGCCACTCCGTGCCACCGGGACCGATCCGGTATCCACGGTAGTCGGCGTGGCTCGTGACCACTGCCCCGGTATCGAGCAGCGACACGTCACCCACCCGTCGCTGGCCGTCTGCCGGCGGATCCCACCGGTACCGGATCGTACCATCTTCGGTGTCAAGTACGACTAGCCCGTGGTGGTGCTCGCCGGGACACCGGTTGTACGCCACGGCCACTCGGCCGTCTCGAACGGCCACGCTGATGGGCGAAGCGTCCGTTTCGTAGGTCCATGCGATCGTGCCATCCGCATCGAACGCGTAGACGACGCTCGAAAACGATCGTCGATCACCATCGCGCTCATACCGCCGGGCTGCGGCGTACACACGATCATCATCGACGGCGAAATCCACGACGAACGGGAGGAAAAACCGCGTTCGCTGTTTCGGTGCTCCCACGTCGGTGGCCGTCGCGTATCGCCAGCGGACGGTTCCTGAATCGAGATCGTACGCACGGATGGCACCGGCCGCTCCGCGCTCCCCGATGACTACGCTGTCCGCAAGCGATGTGATCGACACAACCGCCGCCTCGGAGTCCGGCTCGACCCGCCAGCATTCGCCGAGCGTCCGCCGGTCGGAGGCGACGACGGCACCCATAGCAGTTCCGACCACGACGTACTCGTCAGTCAGGGTGACGGCCGAGCGCCGCCCCATCTGGCGCGATCGTGCGGGGTCGATATCGCCGTCGATATCGACGGTTCGCCACGCGTCACTCATCGATCGGAAAAGCTTCGTGGAGAAGGTCGTGGGCATCACCCAATCCGTCGAGCACGTTTTCCCCATGATCAGTCATGCGAGCGACCGTCTGCTCTGCGTCTCGAACAGCCACCAGCCGCCCCCGGAGATAGCCGTAGGACGGATCGTCGGCGTCGGTGGTAGCGATCTCGCTTTCAAGATTCACGAGTGCTGAATCGAGGTGTCGTTCGATCTCCGCGAGCGTTTCAGCGGTAGCGAGCGCCCCGATTGGACCGTCCATACGGCCATCGAGTTCGCGCTCAGCGTGTTGGCGCGCGCTCTCGTCTTCGGTTCCGAGGACGTTCATCAATCCGAGTCGTAACGCTTCGATTTCATAACAGCTCATGATGTGAGGGTTTGATCGACGAGTTCCGAAACGATACGATCCCGATCGAGATGGGACGAAACGATGCGTTCGGCATCCGCTCTCTCGACGCCGCCGTACCAGATGCCGTCAGGGTAGACGGCCACCATCGGACCCTCGCCACACCGACCGAGACACGACGAGCGAGTGATGAGTGTATCACACGCCTCGGAATCGCGGGCGTGCTGGCGCAACCGTTCCAAGACGGCGGGTGCGCCGTCGGCAGCGCACGTCTGGTTCGTACAGACTGCAACGTGTTTCTCTGGAGCGTCGTGGGCGTGGGGTTGGTCATCGATGTCGTCGCGGTCAGCGTGTTCGGCCTGGTGGGTGAGCGCCCGGAGCATCGCTCTTGCACCACCAACGTCTTCGGTGTAGCCATCGAGTTCGACCTTATACTTACACGTATCACAGGACATCTGGACGCTGTCGGTGCGCGCCTCCTGCCACCGATCGCCGAGCACGTCCAACAGGCGAGAATCAGTACCCAACGGGCCACCCGCGCCGACGGTGACGTACGGATACTCCTCGTCGAAGTCGGCGGTTCGATCTCGAACACGTTGCGTGAGCACGCCGTCACCGAGCATGTACGGGAGTACGACGACGGCGTCAGGACGGTGTTTCACTGTCGCATGAAGCGCATCGGTGAGCTCTGGTTCGGTCACGCCAACGAAACAGGTCTCGACCCGATCGAACGCGCGCCCCTCATACAGGAGGCGCGCCAGCTTTTGAGCGTCGCCGTTGGCATCCGGATCGCTGGATCCCCGAGCACAGAGCACGACGGTGACGGCATCGGTGTCGCGCTCGACGCCGAGCCGACGCTCGACGGCGCTGGCCCGCTCTTCGAGCAGATCGACGATTGCTGGATGGATGCCGAGATGGCTGCCGGTGTGGATGGTCATGTCGGAATGCTTGGCGCGAGCCTGTTCGATCGCCAACGGCACGTCAGCTTTGACGTGGCTCGCTGCGAACAGAGAGAGCTGTACCACCGTGATCGTCGACACCGCAGGAGCCAGTCCCGCGATCGCCTCGGAGATCGACGGTTCCGCGAGTTCGAGAAACCCCGCATCGACCGGAATCCCGAGTCGCCGTTCCAACTCGGCAGCAAGGGTTCGAACCTGTTCGTTCGATCTCTCCCGTCGCGATCCGTGACCGATCAGCAACACGGCTTCGTCCTCGATCGCGGCCGTGGATGGGGGCGTCTCCGTCGTCATCGTTCCGAGAACGAAAGTGAGTCCACACCACCACCCATCGCGCGTTCGACGCTCCGCCGGAGCTTTCGGCGTCTATCGGCCGCGTACAGCTCCGAGTCGTCGCTTCCGGCGTACACCCATCGCGCGAACGCCGCGGGGTCGGCGTCGGATGCAAGTCCGAACCAGTAGCCACCCGAGGAACTTTCGGACAGCTCTGCGGTAGGAATCTC
The DNA here is from genome assembly GCF_023115355.1 of Halocatena salina. NCBI lineage: Archaea > Methanobacteriati > Methanobacteriota > Halobacteria > Halobacteriales > Natronomonadaceae > Halocatena > Halocatena salina. The sequence continues at coordinate 2,480,874 of NZ_CP096019.1, read as the reverse complement.
GGGAGCCGCGTCGCCGAGCAGCGACCGAAGCGCTTCGAGCAGCCGTGCATCGTCGTGAACGAACGAGATGCCGACCGACGCAGAGGATTCACGAAAACAGACGGTACCACAGGCTTCGAGCAGTCCCCGCACCAGCTGTTGGCGGTGGTCGTCGAAGCCATCGAACCGACGATTCTCGGGCGCATCGGTTCCGGTCACCACGCCCACGTCAGTGGCGCGCTGGGCGAACGACGGTGACACCGGTATCCGGAGTTCGTACGCCTCTTCGTAGCGAACGACGGTCGCATCGTGGGCTGATTCGTGGGCTGCGACCGTGTGTTCGGTGTGCTCCCTGGCATCAGCGCCGACGATCCCGGCCACCGCGTCGAGTGCAGTTTCGTCGCCGACGCGCACAGTTACCCGATCGGTCGTGACCGTGCCGTCGCCGGCGACCCGACCCCAGAAGTACGCCGTCTCCGGCGTCGATGTGAGATGTCGGTCCGTCAACGGCGTTCTGTCCGAATCCCGATCACGCATCGTCGATCACCGCCACGTCGATGGCGTCGACTGGACACGCACGAGCCGCAAGGCGGGCGTCCTCAAGACGGTCGTCGTTAAAGCTGATACTCATCTTACCCGCCTCATCGGCGTCTCGGGGACCGTCGATCGTCACCAGTCCGTCCGGAGCTTCCTCGAACCGATCGTCACGGACGAGACACGCGAAGATACCCTCACAGGCGGTCCGATCGATCCGAACGCAGTACTCAGTACTCATATTTGGATTCATACCCCCGCGGGGTCACCATGCGGTCGTCCCAGACGTACGTCTCCTCGTTGCCGACGATGATGGTCGTCGTCATGTCGATAAGTTCCGTTTCGCCGAGTGCTTCTAGTTCCGCCAGTTCGACGATCTCCGTTCGTTCGTCCTCGCGGCCTGCGCCGTGAACGATTCCCACGGGCGTCTCCGGATCGCGGTGTTCGGTGAGGATCTCACAGCACCGCACGAAGTTCTCTCGACGCTTGCGACTCCACGGGTTGTAGATGGCGATCGTGAACCCTTCGGCTGCGACGGCGTGAAGCCGTGACTCGATCGTTTCCATCGGCGTCAGGTGATCCGACAGCGAGATGCTGACGCTGTCGTTCACCAACGGCGCACCCACGCGCGCACCACAGGATTGGGCTGCGGGCACGCCCGGCACGACCTCGAAGTCGACCATGCTTGCGGTCGCACCTTTCGATTCGAGGATCTCTAGGGCCAGCCCCGCGAGCGCGTACACGTTCGGGTCGCCGCTCCCGATGATAGTGACATCGTTGCCTGCGAGCGCGCGATCGACCGCCTCCTCCGTGCGGGATACTTCCCCACACATCGGCGTGTCGTACAGCTCGTCGGCCGATTTCGTGATCTCTTCGGGAAGGAGATCGATGTACGTCGTATACCCGACGATGTGCTCGGCGTCCAGGAGGGTAGCGCGGGCGCGCTGGGTCATCCCCTCGGGCTGTCCGGGACCGAGTCCCACCGCGAGCAGCCGACCGGGATCGGCGTCGAACGCTTCGACGGACGATCCGACCCGCTCGTCGGTCGCCGTCCGCTTCGAGCCGCCACACGCCGATTCCGATGTTGCCTCCGATTCTGATGTCGAACCGCCACACGTTCGTTGGTCTGTGCTCGTGTCGGTGTTGTCGCTACTCATAGTTGTTAGAAGTCCTCCACGTCACGCCCGCCGCGCGGGGTGTAGAGGTGTGTTCGATGGTCGTTCTCCCAAACCGTGGTTTCATCAGTGCCGACGAGGATCGACGTTCCCATGCCCCCGACCTCCTCGTCGTGGTCGGTGGCCGCCCCAAGCGTCGTGATGGTGTGGGTCTCACCGTCGACGTTTCGACCGGCGGCACCGCGACCGGCGTCGTTGAAGATACCGACCGGAACGTGGTCGGCGCGCTCCTCTCTGAGGATCCCGATCGCGCGCTGGTAGTTGCGCCAGCAGTTGTACAGCACAATGACAAATCCGCTGATCGCAGCCGCGCGCAGCTTTTCTTCGATCTCGTCCCACCCTCGCCACTTATCAGACAAGGAAACTGTACAGAAATCGTTACTGAGCGGCGCACCGAGATTCGCTGCACCACCAAGAGCAGCCGTCACACCCGGAATTACAGTGATCGGAACGTCGTAGGCATCCTCTTCTTCGGCCATCAGATAGATGAGATCACTTTTTCCGTACACGTTCGGGTCACCACCCGACACGTGAGCGACGGTCTGACCGTCACGCACTCGCTCGAACGCTTCCCGAGCGAGTTCGACCTGCCGACCCATCGAAGAACGGACGATCGTTTGGCGCGTGCCGTCAGACCGAACGACGACCGTCCCCTCGCCCGAATCGGTCGCTGACTCTGTGGCTGGTAACGTCCCATCTTCCCGGAGAAACGCCTGATAGAGGTTCGATGCGATGACACAGTCGGCGCTCGAAATCACCTCCTGAGCGCGTTGGGTCATCGTGTCGGGGAGTCCGGGTCCGATCCCAACGACGTACAGTCGGCCGCGGTCGCTATCGGAGGATTCAACGTCAGTCATGCTTTCTCACCGTCCCACCGCAACCGTCACTGCATCGTCGAAGCGGGCTTTCTCCTTGAGGAGTTCGTGGTTGCGCCCGCCAGCGATGGCCGACGCCTCTGCGATACCGGGCCAACCGATGAGCTCTTTCGATCGGGAGGGACTCGGACCTTCGAACTCTGTGAGCGTCTCCTTCCCGAAGAGCACGATCCCAACATCGACCTCCTGGGCCGCCTCGTACAACCCGGTTTCCTCTTCTTTCCGGGTGGCGGTAGCGACGAATTCGACGTCTTCGAACCCTAGCTCCAACGTTGACAGTGCGGTCTCCCACGCGGTGAGTACCTGCTCTTTTCGGACGCCGGAAACGGTGCCGGTGCCAAGAACCACGCCGTCTTTGTTCGGTTTGAGCACCGTCACGTCGTCATCAACGAGGACGGCACGAGGACCGTCGAGTCGGGCGACCGGTCCGAGTTCGTCGTTCAGAACGGCGAGATTCGTTGCGACCGTCGAATCACCGTTAACGACGTGTGCATCCAGGGCTTTGGCCTTGCTCTCGACGCCTTGCTTGCCGGCAGCCTCGCTCGCGGTTGTCATCGCCGGCACCGCGCCTAACTGCGCGAGATCGTTGGCGACTTGATTCGCGCCGTGGTGGCCGCCCGTGAGCGGGATCGCCCACGTGAGCTGTTCGTCGACGACCACAATGGCCGGATCGTCCCACTTGTCCGCAAGCAGCGGTGCGGCCTTGCGCAACGCAATCCCCGAGGCCATCAACCCGACGAAACAGTCGTATTCGTCCCACTGTTCGGCGAACACCTCGCCGTGGTATTCGATAACGTCAACTCGATCGTAGGCGTCTTCGATCTCCGCCTCGATCGTACGGGCGGTGTCGAGCTTGCGCTCGAAGCTGATGATAGCGATCTCTTCGGCCACCTCGCCGTCCGAATCCGGCGTCGAACAGTGGCTCGATCCATTCGATTCCGTGTTATCGTTCGAACTCATACATACCCATAGTGATCGTTCTCGTCCGTGTGTCAGTCACTAGTCTCTTCTTCTGCGGTGGTGCGGTTGGCCCATTCGCCGTACAGATACGAGCGTTCGTATCCCACTTTCTGCGCTGCGTCACCGATGATGACGAGCGCAGAGGCGCGATAACCGGCCGCTTCCATCCGGTCACCGATGGTAGCGATGGTTCCCTCGATGATGTCCTCGTCGGGCCAGGATGCGTGATAGACGACTGCAACCGGCGTTTCGGGGTCGTGGCCTGCCTCGAGAAGTCGGTCCATCGTATCGCCGATCGCGTGCGTCCCGAGATAGATGCAGGTCGTCACGTCACCCATCCCGACGAACTCGCCGATGTGGTCGTCATCCGGATCGAGCGTTGTCCCCTGCGGTCGGGTGAACGCGACGTGATTCGCCACACCGTTGAGTGTGAGTTGGGTCCGGAGGCTCGCACTGGCCGCAAACGCCGCCGTCACCCCCGGCACGAGATACGTCGGAACGCCTTCGTGTTCGAGGGCATCCATCTGTTCGAGCGCCGCTCCGTAGACGGCGGGATCGCCGCTGTGGAGTCGAACGACCGATCGGCCGGCCTCGTAGGCATCAACCATTAGCGGCACGAGTTCCTCCAGATCCTTTCCGATGCTCGACACCTGTTCGGCATCTGCGCAGTAGGTGGTGAGGAGTTCGCTGTTGACCAACGACCCCGCGTGCACCACGAGATCGGCGGCTTCAACCAGCTCTTTTCCCGTGACTGTGAGCAGTCCTGGATCACCCGGTCCGGCCCCGATGAACGGAATGCCTTCCTGGCGCTCGCCAGCAGTCCGTTCGTGAATGCGGGAATCGCGCTCGGCCGTGGCGGCCGCATCGATGGCTGTTTGCGGATCACTCATCGTGGTTGCCTCCACCGAGATCGGTGGCTCGTGTGTCAGTCCCCTCGAACGCCGCAGTCGGTGGGTCGTCGTCGATCCCGCGTTTTTCGGCGTAGGCGAGTGTGTAGTAATCACGATCGGCGACGGCTTGGGGGTCGTCAGTGACGACGGTCTCACCCGATTCCATGAACAGCCGACGACCGTACACGACGTCGTAGCCGCTCTCGATGAGTCCCTCGTGGGTCGACGGTACGTCGGTGACTTTGAACAGGATCATCCGGTCGGGGCCTGTCGGAGCCACACCACCGGCTGCCTCCCGCAGCGCGAGGCTCGAACCAGCCGTGATCTCGATCCCGAGCGCCGTCGTAAACGCCGTGACGGCGCTCACACCGGGCACGATCTCGATCTCGACCGAGTGAAACGCCTCGAGCGTCCGCCGGAGATGGCCGAACGTCGAATACACGTTGGGATCACCAAGCGTTACGAACGCCGTACAGCCCTCGCGTGCACGCGGGGCGATCTCCCCGGCAGCCGCCTTCCACGCCGTTCGGAGTTCGTCCGCGTCGTGGGTCATCGGGAAAGAGAGATCCGAAATCCGCGTGTCGGGTACGTGTTCGGAAGCGACCGATCGGGAGAGTCGACCGGGCGTGTACACCACGTCGGCCCGCTGGAGTGTCTGCTTGCCGCGTACGGTCACGAGATCCGCACGCCCCGGACCCAACCCGATGCCGTACAGCGTCATCGGCCACCTCTGGTGTCCGGTTCGTCAGTCGCGCCAACCACCATGTACACCGGGTTGTCCGAGTCGAAACTCGTCGCACCGGCCAGCTCGTAGCCGTGGCTCACCTGAAACTGAACGATCTCCTCGATCAACCCTCGCTCGCGGAACGCTTGAACAGCTTCACCCGCGATCTCGAGACGGGAGACGTTCATCACGATCCGGTCGATCCCGGTTTCGACCGCGTGATCGAGCACCGACTCGTAGTTGCGGCTGCCGCCGATGAACAACGCATCCCCGTCCTCCGGTAATCCTGCCGGTGCTTGTGCTTCCCGAAGCGTAACATCACCACGTACGTCGTTTGCAGACAGGTTCTTCCGCGTCACCGCCAACCGGTCGGGCTTGCGTTCGAGTGCGGTGACTCGTCCAGCGCGGCGTGCCGCCTCGATGGTAACGGCACCAGTACACGAACCGACCTCCACGAAATGGTCGGTCGCCGCAAGATCGAGTTTGCTCAACAGCACGGCCCGAACCTCCGCCTTGGTCGGCCCCGCCTTCGCGTCGTGTGGGAGCGATACGCGCGACATCAGCATCTACAACTCACGTGGTACGTAAAACAATTTTGGTTGTAGTAATACAATCGAGTTTGGTTATAACGCCAAACATGCCCGCTGAAGTCAAATTCGACGTTGTTAAAGCAAAAATACTTGAGCTATCGGTGCTGAGAACCACTAATGCCGAAGGACGTTGTGGGGACGGATGATTCCGGCGTTCTCCAGAGCAAACGGAACGCCACCCGATATCAGATCCTGGTACAGGTCGCAGAGCACCAACCAGCAGTAAGCCAACAGGAGATCGCGGATGCGATCGGAATCACGGCGCAGGCAGTGAGTGACTATCTTCGGGATCTAATCGAACAGGGATACGTCAACAAGCAGGGACGTGGTCGGTATGAGATCACCAAAGAGGGTGTCGATTGGCTCATCACCCAGACCGACGAGTTGCGCGGATTCGTCCAGCACGTCTCGGAGGACGTCATCGGGCAGGTCGACATCGAAACAGCGCTTGCGAGGACGGAAATCAGCGAGGGTGAGACCGTGACGCTCACAATGCAGGACGGTGTGTTGCGAGCGGTGGCGGGGGATATCGGGGGTGCAACTGCGGTTGCAGTGACGGAGGCCGATCCGGAACAGGACGTTGGCGTCACGAACTTCGAGGGCGTTCTCGATTACGATCTCGGAACGGTGACGATCGTAGCGGTACCGACGGTGCAAAACGGTGGGAGCATGGCGGTGGATCCGGACGCGATCCACCCGATCGAAGACGAGCACGATCTCGTCGCCGTTGCGGGCACCGAAGCTCTCGCCACGGTCCACCGTGCCAGTATCGATCCGGACATCCGGTTTGGTACCGAAGCGGCCGTCGAGGAAGCCGCAACGAAAGGCCAGTCGGTGCTGTTGCTCGCATCGACGGACGAACTGTCGACGCATACGGACCAGCTCCGCGAGGGGAACATCGGGTACGAAGTGATGGATCTCCGCGAGGAGTGACCTACTCGTCGCACATCCATGTCGGAAGCCTCGTGTGACCACCCAACGTACAAGGCGGAACCCGACCGATAGATACGGGATGGCAGACGAGAAGGTCGGCTTTGGAGAGACGGTGTCTATGGCCATCGGAGGAATGGTCGGTGGGGGAATCTTTGCTGCGCTTGGCATCGTTGCGGCGGCCGCGGATACGCTGACGTGGCTCGCGTTCGTCGTGGCCGGAGTGATCGCCCTCTGTAGTGGGTATTCGTTCGTCCGACTGAACCGCCTGATCGACGGCCGCGGCGGTCCGATGACTTACACCAACCGGCTCACGGGACGGACGACGCTGGCGGGAATGCTCGGATGGACATCCATCATCGGATACATCGGAACGATGGCGCTGTATGCGTTCGCGTTCGGGGGCTACTTCAGCTCGCTTTTCAATCTCACTACATGGGCGGGAATCCCGATCCGATCGGTGGTCTCTTTTCTCGTCGTCGCGGCGTTCGTCGGATTGAACACGGTGGGGGCGCACACCACCGGCCGGCTCGAAGACGTGCTCGTAGGACTGAAACTTCTCGTGTTGCTCGTGTTCGGCATCGCCGGCGTCTATTACGCGGGGACCCACGGCCAGTTGACGACGGGGTTCGCTCATCTGGGGATCGGACCGGTGATCGGAGCCGGCGTCGCGTTCGTCGCTTTCGAGGGGTGGGAGCTGTTGTTCTACGATCAGGACAGCATCCGAAACCCGGAGCGAACCGTCCCCAGAGGTGTATACGTCTCGATCGTCGCTGCCACGGTGTTGTACGTGCTCGTCGGGGTCGTGACCACGAATCTCCTGTCCGCATTGATGATCAAACGCCATGCCGATACGGCGTTGGCGATCGCTGCCGAGCCGTTTTTCGGTGTGACAGGTTTCGTGGTGATTTCGCTCGCGGCGCTGTTTTCCACCGCCAGCGCGCTCAATGCCACGCTGTTCAGTGCCGCGCGACTGTCGAAAAAGATGGTGAGGGACGACTTTCTGCCAAACAGACTGTCGAGCATCGACAACAGTGAGCCGATACGCCCGTTGCTCGTTCTCGGCGCGTTCACGGCTGCGTTGACCAGCCTTGGGACGCTGAACGCGATCAGCTCCTTCGCGTCGCTCGCGTTCATCACGATCTTCGGGGCGACCAGTGCGCTAGCAGTGACACGACGCGATTCGATGATGACGACGCTCGTTCCCGCGGTCGGGATGGTGGGATCAACGTCGGCCGCCATCGCTCTTCTCTATCACCTGTACACCAGCGAGTTTCCCACGTTCGTGTTGGTGATGCTCCTCGTGATCGGCGTGGTCGCCGTCGAATTGCTCTATTTCGAGCGCGACGTGATCGAACCGGAGTTCGAACACGTCGAAAAAGAGATGTAACGCCCCCGGGTTTGATTCGTCTCGGTGTCAGATGAGTGGTATGGAGATCGGAACCGGACTGTTCACCTGTCAACGCCGATCCGACGACGACCGATCGATGAGTGAGATCTACGAGGAGATGTTGGAGCTGGGCCGCGCGATCGACGACGCCGATCTTGCGAGCGCGTGGGTATCAGAACACCACTTCGAATCAGACGGCTATCTTTCGGCGACGATGCCCGCGCTCGGAGCACTGGCCACGGTCACGGAGACCGTCGAAATCGGCTCGTGTGTCGCACTCGCGCCGTTGTACGACCCCGTTCGGCTGGCCGAGGACGCCGCTACGGTCGATCTGCTCGCCGATGGTCGGCTCACGCTCGGGTTGGCGATCGGTTCGAACCCCAGAGAATTCGAGGCGTTCGGCGTGTCGGCAGACGAGCGCGTCGACCGGCTGACCGACGCGATGCAGGTGATACGTTCGTCGTGGTCAGACGGCCCGATCGACTACGAGTCGAAGTTTCACGACGTTGCGCCTGACGTGACCGTCACGCCAAAACCGGATAGGGAGATCCCGATCATGCTGGGCGGAGGATCGAAACCTGCCGTCCGTAGGGCGGCTCGGATCGGTGACGCGTGGTGTGCGCCGTCCGCGCTCTCACTCGAACAGGTACAAACGCGGGTGGATGACATCCGAGAGGTCCGTGAGAAAGAAGACATCGATGGTGAATTCACGATCTACGTGCTCCAACACGGGTTTGTCGGCGATCCGGCCGACGACAAAGCGACGGTGTGGGAGCGGATGAAAGACGGTTATCTCTACCTCCATCGCCGGTACGCCGAGATCTTCTCGGGCGACCCCGTCTCACAGCTCCCGGCCGAACGCCGATCTAAGCTGAAAGATCGAGCCATCTACGGCACCCCCGAGCAGGTCACTGAGGAACTCGAACGGTATCGAGTGGCGCTCGGTGACGACGTCCATTTCATCCTCCGCACGTATCACCCCGGGATCGGGACCGACGTCATGCGCGCGTGTATTGAGCGCCTCGGACGGGACGTCGCCCCGCGGTTTCAGTGACGAGCGCGAGTAGCCTCCGTTTCACCCCGTCTTGTACACGCCGCGCGCGTCTGCGAGGTGTGTATCGTCGTCGGCGAACACGTCCACGTCCACCACGCCGACGTGGCTGCCACACCGGACGACGTCGGCCTCCGCGTACAAGTCGCCGGTTCCGGCGCTCAGATAGTCGATCCGCATGTCGATCGTCGGAACGGGCTGGTCGATAAGCGAGACGAGCGCAGCCCCTCCGACCGTGTCGGCGAGCGTGAACGTCACACCGCCGTGGGCCATGACTCGGTCGGCGTTCCACGACAGTTCGTCGCGCATCTCGATCCATCCTTCGGCGTGGCCGTCGGCGGCGTCGGTCACTTCAACGCCGAGCAGGTCCGCAAACGGCATCTCCTCGAAGAACGATTCGGTGTCCATACCCACCGGTTCGATGACTGATACAATAAAACTGGGTGACGGCTCCGACTCTCACCGGTCGGTCAGGTCGGCAGCGAGAACGAAATCGGGATGATCGCTGACACCAGTACGAAGCCACGCGACATCGGAGACGTGTCGGGGAGTTTCCGGAACGAGTACCCGCGTTCGATCCGCCCCGACCTCGGCAGCGTCGGCTTTGATAGCGCGGAACAACACCCGTGCAGCGTCGATATCGTCCCACGCACCGACACCGTATTCGGCAACAGTTTCGGTCTGACCTGCGTCGGTCTCAGTGCTCCGAACGCCGGTCCGGAAGGTCATAGCACAAACGCCGTCATCGAGCACCGCAACGACGGCGGTTTCTTCGGCCGCCCGTTCGAGATCCGACGGCGTGAGTTCCGAGAGCGCCCACGACTCGACGCGATCGAGTGCCAATCCAGCCAACTGTTCGCGTGCCGAGCTGTCGGTCCAGTAGCGCCATGCCGTGGCGGGGTCGTTCGAAATGTCCAGTTCCGTCTCGTGAGGGTCGGATACCGGATCCGGCTGTGCCCACCGGAACTCGGTGACGGGTTCGAACCCCACAGCCCGCGAGCCGCCCAATCCAGCGACGTTCCATGAAAACACCATGTTCCGACAGACGGTCGCCCCGCGATCGCGCGCCCACTCGAACAGCGCGGCATTAAGGTCAGTACTGATCCCTTCACCCCGGTATGAGGGGTTGACGCGCATGCCTTGGGCCCACGCTTCGTGGGACGACAGCATGACGGCCTGACAGATGCCGGCGATCTCATCGCCAGTATCGGCGACGACCGTCCGCTTTCGGTCTCCGTCGCCCTCGATCCAGCCGTGATAGATCCGAGGGAGGTAGTCCGTCCCCTCCCGGTCGGGCCACGTGTTCCGCGTAAACGCCGCGACGGCCTCGTAGTCGTCGGGTCGGGCCGGTCTGATAGCGATCTGGGTCACGTCCATGGTACCGAGCGTTCGGTCACCTCGCCCGCGATCGGAGTTCGCATCGCTTTAGGGACTGTCGATCGGTTCGCCAGCGTCCACATTAACTTCACCGTCGCCGTCCCAGGGAGGATGTTCTCCCCTTCGATCACGCCTGCATCGAGCAGATCGCGCCCTGTGTCGTACACGCGATCGCAGATCCGTCCGTCCAAACACTGGCTAGTCATCACGACCGTCGTTCCGTCCTCGATCAACGTCTCGATGCGATCGATGAGGTCCGTACGAACGTGGCCCAGCCCCGTTCCTTCGATCACGACGCCAGCTTTCCCCGAACAGACATCGAGAAACGCCTCGTCCATTCCGGGGGTGACCTTGAGGAGTTCCACGTCGGTTTCGAGTTCCGGCGCGATGTCCAGTGTCGTGTCACCTCGCGGCTCGTAGGCCCGCCGGAACGACACCGCCTCAGTGTCGTAGTCGATCACCCCCAGCGGTTCGTTGCCGACCGTCTCGAAGGCGTCGCGCCGTGACGTGTGATTCTTCCGGACGCGGGTCCCCCGGTGAAGCGCGCACGTCGTGTCGTTTTCAGTTTCGTGCATGCAGACGAGCACCTCTGCACAGTCTGATTTTGCCGCTTCGACCGCACAAACGGCGTTCATTACGTTGTCGCTCGACGGTCGATCGGCCGAGCGCTGGCTTCCTGTGAAGACGATCGGAACGGGTGTATCGAGCATGAACGAGAGCGCAGAAGCCGTATACTGCATCGTATCCGTACCGTGCATGACGACCACGCCATCCGCTCCGGCATCGATCTCCTCGTACACTGCCCACGCGAGATCCTGCCACACTCCGGGAGTCATGTTCTCGCTCAGGATGTTCGTGACAACCCGTCCCCGGTAGTTGGCCCGGCCTGCGAGATCCGGCACTGCGCGCAACACGTCCTCGGCGTCGAACTGGGCTGTGACCGCGCCAGTCCGGTAATCCACCGTGGAGGCGATCGTCCCGCCCGTCGAGATCAGAGAGATCGTCGGAAGATCGGGATCGGTTTCCACGGCCGATTCATCGCTACTCGTTCCGGTATCGATGTCGTACACGTCCGGTTCAAGCAGTTCGATACTGCTTTTCTCGCGGTCGATGCCGACGTTGTACCCACCGTCAAGTTTCACGACGACCGTCTCCTCAGTCGAGGAAGGGAGACAGACACCCTCATACACTACATCACCGCGTTCGACCCGAATGCGATCCCCAGAGTCCATGTCGGGTCTACCAACACCGCATACTTCAACCCCACCTTTTTTGCGCTCGGGTGCGCGAAGCGCACCACTCGCCCCGCTCGCGGTGAGTGGACACACTGCTCACCGTCCTACACAGCGCCGCAACCGTCCCCCAGATTCGTAGATTCGTCTAGGGGTATCCGTGCCTGGCTGGGCACTCTCCGCATCAGACACGTCCGTCATGGCGGCCGATCCGTGACATCCTCCGAAGTAACCACGGATCACGTCACTATCGTGCCGTTCGTGGACACGCAGTCGTGCGCCCTCGCCACGACAATGCGCTTGATACAGGGACCGGTAGAGATAGTGTCTGCAGTTCGAAAGTGGCTTGCTACAATGGAAGTTACACTGGCCTCCCGAGAAAACCGGTAGTCCACAAGAAGATCAATATGGCACGGTTCCCTACATGTATGTATGAGTACTGACGAACTCCTCCGCGAGCGCGAGGAGACCGCCTCCCGCTCGGAATCACAGGCCAGTTCTCGGCGCGATCGTTTCGTCTCGAAGATTACCGGCGTGTTTTCCCCGCGGTATTTCCTGCTCGCGCTGGTGGTGCTTTCGATCGGACTGTTCGTACCCTCCTTCATCCCGATCATCTCGGCCCTTCCCGGTGTGGGTCTGGTCGGTCTTTTCGGCGCTGCATTCGCGCTCGGCGGTATCGGGGACACGCGCCAGTACCTCGAAATCGGTGCTGCGGGCGCGGTCGCTGTCGGCGTGAGTGTCCTCTCTCGATACATGACGATCGCTCTTGTCGGCTCTAACGTGACGGAATTCGCTACCGTCGGCTTCGGCGTCGGGATAGTGGTGGCAGTGCTCGGCTACTACTTCGGACGAGACCTCCGTGACGGTGTGACCCGAGACATCGAGTGAACCACTCAGTCCGCGGTGAGCGTCCACGTTCCATCGTTCTGTTCGACGACGCCGTGACGAGCGAGCGACTGGAGCGCATCCTCAACGAGATCCGGGGACGCATCGACCGACCGGCTGATCTGGTCGATTCGCTCCGAACCGTTCGCAAGCGCGGACAACACCTCGGCGTAAAAACGAGCGTCGTCCCCTTCACGGGCCCCGAGCGCAGAGTCCTCGTGAATCCGGCGTGAAATACCGTCCATCACATCCGTCAGCCGACCGTGAACCCACCGTTGAGCCATCGATAGCTCGTTCGAAAGCTCTTCTAACCGTTGTAACTCACGCGTGAGTTCTGTCAATTCTCCCACATGATCCGGGGATGTGATGTCGATGGTGAGGTATCGGCAGCGCGTCATATCTAATCCGCGACTGGCCGAATACGCGCTTTTAGCACCGAACCCGTACGGAGAGACGTTCACTTCCAAGCGGAGGTTCCGAGCGATCGAAAAATACTTTCTACGCTGATCGTCGACGCGGGATTCGACCAGTCCAGCCTGCTCCAGTTTGCGAAGATGGTCGATAACCGCTTTCGGACTGACTCCGAGATATTCGCTGATCTCAGTGACGTAACACGGTTTTCGCGCTAGTAGACGGAGGATGCGCCGACGGTTCTCGTTCCCCAATAGATCGAGCAGCGCGGCGGAATCCATTAACCTGAAGTAAGTGGTTCGACCTGAAAACCGTGACGCTCTCTTCGGGTCTCCTGGATCGACCGACCCCTCGGAATGATCAACCGAGCGGAGTACCGTACGTCGGCCTCATCAACCGATTGTTCTGGAGCGGAGATCCGAGTATCGTTCCCGAGTCGTTCGTCGTCTCGGTTTTCGTCGTGTTATTGCTAGGCTCTTGTGGCGTGCCAGTCGTGTTGTTACCTGGCTCTCGTGGTGTCTCTGTCGTGTTATTGCTAGGCTCTTGTGGTGTGTCAGTCGTGTTGTCACCAGGTTCGCTAGGTGCCTCCGTCGTATTGTCGCCGGGTGCACCCGGTACCTCCGTCGTGTTGTTGCCGGGGGCGGGTGGCGTGTCCGTGGTGGTGTTGTTCGACCCGTTGTCGGTGTCAGGAGGCGTGACCGTCGTGTTGTTATCTGGAATGTTTCCTGGGGTGTGGGACGGACACTGAAGATCCGTCCCATTCGAGGCAACCACGATCTCGGAGTGGTTAGAAACGGTCACGTTACACGCCTCTTTCCGAAGTGCCGAGAGCGTGCTCGAGCTCATGTTCGATTCGTTCGCGGTTTGGCTTGTGTTCCGGACGGACTGTCGAAGCTCCGTAACGTGAGCGTTGAGTGCATCGCTGTACGCCCGGGAGAGAGTTCCGTTCTCGAGCTGTTCTTGTTGAGCGTGAACCGCCGACAGATCTTCTGAGAGCTGTTCTGAGCGCTGTTCGATCAGTGCTGCTTTCTCAGACTCGTTTTCAGCACTTTCGAATGATGCTTCCCACATTTCCCGGTCAACAGTGCTATCAGCTTCCACAGCGCTGACCTGCATGAATGACGACACCGAGTGACCCATCGGGTCGTCGTCCTCCATCTGTGCGCTGCCGTTTGTGGCCGTCCCTGGCATCACACCGACAGCAAGCATTACGGCAGTTAAGAGCACGAGTGTGAGGTGACGATCCATTTAGCTGTTCCACTTTGCCCATACATAAAAGGACAGCTGTCCGTTCGGACTGTTTATGGCCTAAACGATCCGTGATAGCCGCGGTAGAAACTATTCACCGGGTTCAAACCGTTCGAACGATCGGGCTGCGAGCGTGACTGAACAGACTGAGAGCACAACGGTTAGGAGAGGAATAATCACACCAGGGTCAGCGCGCAAAGGTGGGTATAGATCACACCGACCCAACGGCTGACCGAGCAGACACACACCGACATCGGCGAGCCAATAATCGACGAAATCATTGCATAACAGCGCGCCAAGGGCAACCACGAGTGCCCCTCGCGTCGTGGCTCCGTACTGAGGAATGAGGAACGCCTCCACGACGAACAACAGATGGGTGATGATAATGCCGAAGTACGCCCATAGATCGGGATAGTACGAGGAAAACTCGAGATTAAGCACGAGCACCGTCCAGAGACCGTACTTCACGAGCCACACGAACGCAAGCGTGTGGAGATACGCGAGCGGACGGTTCATCGGTGCGTCATCGATCCGACGACCGAGATTCGGTAACAACGTCGTTATCGACAACGCTGCGAGCAACACGGCAGTCGGTGAATCCGCATACAACGGCCATGCAAACGTCGAGACAGCGGGCATCGTCTCGACGTAGTACCGAACGCCGACGAGCACACCCACCACGTTCGCCAGCAACAGCCAGACGAGACTCGGTCCGTTGCCCAGATAATACTGTGCCCACCGCTTTGGGATCATGACCGACTTCCTTCACTCCCAGAATAAAGCGGTGTCGACTTCACCACACGTCGCCACGATCAGATCTGATTGCACGCCAATATAAATCTACTGCCAAACCCTTATTCATGTGAATAGCTAACAAACACCTGTGGAAAGAATGTTCGAACCGTTCTCACGGGCGTACTATCTCGGCCGGTTGTACATAGAGCCACACCAAGGCGACCGGCCGGTGATGCACGACGAGCAACACGAGGCAGTCAACGAGCAGCTGTACGCCACCGGTGCGGGAATCGAGCGCCTCGACAATCCACTAGTTATGAAGCTCGGGAGCCGTCACCTCGCGGTTCACGGGGACGCTGGGGTGCCGGGTCGGACGTTGGCCGTTCCCGAGCCGATGCTTCCCGAGCGGCTGGATACGCCACCGACGCTTCGGGAAGTCCTCTTGGCGAAAGCCGACCGCGCTACACAGCTCGTCGAGATGGGGGTCGCGGCTGGTATCTGACGGCTCAGTCGGCCTACCCGACGTCGGGCCAGTTAACTACGTTCACTGCAAGTGGGATGTATGCGACTCGCGTTACTGGCCCACGGTCGGTTTCCATCGGGGGCCAAAACCGCCCAAGGATTGTTACGGTACGGCGACCACGACATCGTCGCTGTCATCGATCGTGAGACAGCCGGTAGCCGGGTAAGCGACCATCTGACGGACGTACAGGACGCACCGATCGTCGACACCATCGAGGCAGTCCCGGAGATGGACGTCCTCGTCGTTGGGATCGCACCGATCGGTGGAACGTTCGACGAAACGTGGCGTTCGGACATCGCTGGTGCGCTCGCCCGCGGAAGTGACGTGTGGTCCGGCCTGCATCAGTATCTCAGAGACGACGAGGAGTTCGCACAGTTCGCAGCGACACACGACTGTCGGATCTGGGACGTTCGTCGCCCACCGGAGGATCTCACGGTGAGCGACGGCGTGGCTCGTGACATCGACGCGACGGTGGTGCTCACCGTCGGGACGGACTGTTCGGTCGGAAAGATGACCACGACGATGGAGTTGGTCGAGGCCGCCCGCGACCGGGGACTCGACGCGGGAATGGTTCCGACCGGCCAGACGGGCGTGATGCTCGACGGCGACGGCATCGTCATCGACCGCGTCGTGAGCGATTTCGCGGCAGGAGCACTGGAGCGAATGTTACTCGAGCGGGAGCATCACGACTATCTCTTCGTCGAGGGACAAGGCTCGATCGTTCATCCCGCGTATTCGGGGGTAACGAGCAGCATCCTCCACGGCACGATGGCAGATGCCCTTGTTCTCTGTCACGAGGCTGGTCGAGACGTCGTTCACGGATACGAATCGTTCTCTCTTCCTCCAGTATCAGAGATCGCCGATCTGTACCAATCGCTCTCGGGGGCACTCACCCCGTGTTCGGTCGTCGGTGGCGCGCTCAACACGGCAGCACTCAACACGGCGGACGCACGGAAAGCCCTCGAAACCTACGGAAACGCCATCGACGCACCTGCGACCGATCCCATCCGGTTCGGGATCGAAGAGGTCGTAACGGCCATCGAGGAACGACCATGACGCAGAGCGTCGATCTTGAAGCCTCCTTCGAACGCGTTTCGTTGCCCCTCGACCAGCCGTTTACCATCTCACGGGGAACGACCGAAACGACTGAGAACGTCGTCGTTCGGATCGACGACGGCGAACGAACAGGCATCGGCGCGGCAGCACCGGATCCCTACTACGGCGAAACGCCAGCCACCGTGGAATCAGTGCTGCCCGATCTGTTCGATGCCCTCGAAACGGTCGGAGATCCGCTGAACCGGACCGCGATCACGCGAGAGATGGACGACCGCGTTAGGGGCAACGCCGCAGCGAAAGCTGCGGTTTCCATCGCGGT
Source organism: Halocatena salina (assembly GCF_023115355.1). Classification (NCBI taxonomy): domain Archaea; kingdom Methanobacteriati; phylum Methanobacteriota; class Halobacteria; order Halobacteriales; family Natronomonadaceae; genus Halocatena; species Halocatena salina. The sequence goes on along the minus strand of NZ_CP096019.1, from coordinate 2,463,990 downwards.
TCACGATCTCGTCGGGAAACGACTCGATCTCCCGTTGTATCGGCTTTTCGGTCTCGATCCATCTCGGTCGATCACCTCCTCGTTCACTGTCGGTCTCGACGATCCACAGACGATGGCCGACAACGCGCGCGATGCCGTCGATGAGGGCTACACGGTGCTGAAAATGAAACTGGGTTCCGACCGTGATCCTGAAATCGTCGAGGCCGTCCGTACCGCTGCCCCCGAGGCACGGATCCGCGTCGACGCCAACGAGGGATGGACGCCCCGAGAAGCGGTCGAAATGAGCAAAACGCTCGCCAAACACGACGTCGAATTCCTCGAACAGCCAGTTGCTGCCACTGACAGCGAGGGCCTCCGGTTCGTCTACGAACACGCTCGCCTCCCGATCGCCGTCGACGAGTCGTGTGTGGTACCATCTGACGTGCCGAACGTGGCCGACCGCTCCGACGTCGTCGTGGTCAAACTCATGAAGTGCGGCGGGCCACTCCAAGCGCTCCGGCTGATACATGCCGCCCGCGCGCACGACCTTGAGGTCATGCTCGGCTGTATGGTCGAGACGAACGCCGTCATCGCCAGCGCGTGCCACCTCACGCCGCTGGTCGACTACGCCGACCTGGATGGATCACTCCTCCTCGCAGAGGACCCCTACGACGGAATTCGGATGTCGGAGGGAACCATCGATCTGTCGACGGTCGACCGACCCGGAACTGGCGTGGAGCCGATATGAAGATAAACGCGAATGATCCACCAGGCCACCGACGTTCCTGTACCCCGTCACGTTAGTAGACCATAGCCACGACTGATACGTATCGACCAGTCCGGTCCTGTAAATATGTACATTTGTAATGTATTGCGGGATGGATTGTCACCGTAGGAAACGTAGCGAACGTTTTTGGTCGTTTACGCCGTGGTGTACAGACAAGATGTCCGACAATGCCAGATCGTCCACGAGAATAGAACTGTACGTTCGGTCACTTTCCTCGGGAACCGGGGTACAAGTGGAGACGATGATCGACCGTCTCGAGGCGTTCAGGACCGATGGGGAGATCGACGACTACACAGTCACGGTGTGGGGTTCGCGGGTAAGCACCGATCCCGCAGTCGCTCGTACGGACGCCGGGGCAACGATCCGAGAGCGAGTCGCCGAGTTCAAACAGTGGGCCACCGAGTGCGGTGCGACGCTCGAAGGCGGGTTCGACCGGGAGACCGTTCATTCGGCGATCACCGGCGAAACCCACGAGTTCATCTCGTTGCCGAGCGTGGCGATGGCCTGCCGGCGCAACGGGGAACTCGAATGGGTCGTCCCGTCCGCTACCGCCGAGGAAGCCCCCCCAACAACACCGATGGACCGGATCAGGACGCTCGCTAATGAGCGACAGGGATCCGAACCGGGCGAGCGTGCCACTATCCCGAGTGACGACTGAGATCGTCCGCTTGCACTTACCTGTGTGCTTTCAAATACATAACGATATACATCCATATCGAAATCATTTATAATCAATACTTTGATGTCCCGGTATGGATGAAACTGCGGCAACGCACCCTCGACGGGGATATCGTCGCATGGTTATTGTTGTCTGGGTAACGATTCTACTGCTTGCTGGACTACTGGGAGGAGGAATACATCTGTTCAGAACCGAAGGAGAGCTGTTTTGGATCATCTTCTCCCTGGAGGCTTCCGTCCTCGTCGTTCTCCCCGTTTTCACGGTCAAGGCGGAACTCCATTTCGTGACCGACCGCTCGGCTGTAGATGTCCGCGAGGAGTTCAAAAACGGTGATCATCCGATAGCCGCGTGGTCGGCCGCGCTCGCTGATGGTGATGGCACCGAAGCCCACGAGAATGGCGTAGCATACAAAACCTCAGCACTGTTTGGGCTGCGGACAGGGACGGTCAGCTACGAGACCGAACAGCAGTCGAACGGCGATCTGCTCGTTCGGACACGAAGGAACGGGAGCGAATCCGTTCGAAACACTGTCTCGATCGAAGCTACCGACGAGGGGGGTGCCATGCTAACCATGGCGGGCGGACCCGTGGATCGAAAACACATCTTCTGGCTGCTTCAGATGGTGGCTCGCGGAAGTTGCGTTCAGGCCTTGTTCGGGGAATTTGGATACGGAATCGTCGATGCGTCGCTGGATGTCGGCGTGCGAAAATCCTGATTCACCACGGACAGTGTCCAGCAAGGCGCTCACGCGAAATTCGGGTGATCGCTAACGTATCGGGAGAGATACCGCGGTTTGGCGGGTTTGTCGCCGACCCATCGAGCACCGTCACGGCGAGGGCGTCTATAGCCAACTCACATTGTCGTCTCGGCCGCGGATCGTTACGTCAAACACCGGATTCTCGAGCCCCCTGATCGCCCACGGCAGCATAATATGGAATCCAGTCAGTTTCTGTCGTGGCGATGTGTTTGCTGGTGGACTCGTTCCGATCGTCGATGTCTGTCCGGAGCTACCCCCTTGGAACCGTTCGCACGGTCTCAACACACTTATCCTCCGTCCTCGGTTTGCTGGTGTATGGACGCAATCACGGTCACGCTTCCGGACGGATCTGAGCTCACCGTCGAGGAGGACGCGACTGTCGCGGACGTCGCCTACGAGATCGGCACCGGTCTCGGGCGCGACACCGTGGCGGGCGTCGTCGACGGAGAGCTCGTGGACGCACAGACGCCGGTTCACGACGGTGCTCGCATCGAGATCGTCACCGAGGACAGTGACGAGTATCTCGATGTGCTCCGGCACTCGGCGGCCCACGTTTTCGCACAGGCATTGCTCCGACTCTACCCCGAGGCGAAGCTCACGATCGGTCCGTGGACTGACGACAAGTTCTACTACGACGTGTACAACGTGGATCTCGACGATGCGGCACTGGAGCAGATCGAAGACGAAGCCAGAGAGATCATCGCGGAAGACATCCCGATCGAGCGCGTCACCCACTCGCGGGAGGAAGCGTTCGAGATCTATCAGGACAACCCGTTCAAACGCGACATCCTCGAAACGGAGGCAGCCGACGAGGATCCGGTGTCGTTCTACGAACAAGCGGAGTTCAAAGACCTCTGTAAAGGACCACACGTCGACTCGACGGGAGAGATCGGCGGGTTCAAGCTGTTGTCGATCTCTTCTGCGTACTGGCGCGGCGAGGAGGACAACGAAAGTCTCACGCGAGTGTACGGAACGGCGTTCGAATCCCAATCGGAACTCGAGTCGTTCCTCGAACAGCGTGAGAAAGCCAAAGAGCGCGACCACCGCAAGATCGGTCAGGAACTCGATCTCTTCTCGGTACCCGACCACTCGCCGGGCTGTGTGCATTACCATCCCAACGGGATGACGATCCGGCGCGAACTCGAAGAGTACGTCCGGAACAAAAACGACGAGCTGGGCTACGAAGAGGTGTGGACGCCCGAACTCAACAAGGCCGAGCTCTGGAAACCGACGGGTCATTACGAAAACTTCACCGAGCAAGGTGAAATGTTCAATTGGGAACAGGACGGCACCGAGTACGGCCTGAAACCGATGAACTGCGCGAACCACGCCCACATCTACAGCCGGGACACCCACTCTTACCGGGACCTCCCGATCCGGTTCTCCGAGTTCGGAACGTGTTATAGAAACGAACAGTCTGGGGAGCTATCAGGTTTGTTCCGGGTTCGTGGATTCACCCAGGACGACGGCCACGCCTTCATCCGCCCCGATCAGATCCGCGGAGAGATCGTCGATGCCATTCAGGTCATCGAGGAGATCTACGGACACGTCGGTTTGGAGGTGGTGTACAAGCTCGAAACCCGTGGGGATAATGCGATCGGCAGCGAGGAGATCTGGACGAACGCCACCGATGCACTCCGGGACTCGCTGGAATCGGAAGATCTCGACTACGACGTGGAGGCGGGCGAAGCCGCCTTCTATGGCCCGAAGATCGGCATCAACGCCAAAGACGCACTCGGTCGGGAGTGGACGATCGGAACGGTACAGTTGGATTTCAACATCCCCGAGCGGTTGGGACTCACCTACATCGGTGAGGACAACGAGGAACACCGACCGGTAATGATCCACCGGGCGTTGTTGGGATCGTTCGAGCGATTCATGGGCGTCATTATCGAACATTTCAACGGTCGATTCCCGCTCTGGCTCGCCCCCGAGCAGGTCCGTATCCTGCCGATCACCGACGACCACATCGAGTACGCTGAGGCCGTCAAAGACGAGTTGGATTCGTTCCGTGTGACGATCGAGGATCGCTCATGGACCGTCGGGAAGAAGATTCAGGCTACCCACGACGACCGTGTTCCCTACATGTTGATCGTCGGTGACGACGAGGAGGCGACCGGGACAGTCTCGGTTCGAGACCGGAAGGAACAACAACGCGACGCTGTCGATGTCGAAGCGTTCCGTGGGTATCTTGAACGAGAACGGGATGAAAAGCTCATCGAACCGGATATCCAACGCGCGTCGTTGAGTGAATAGCGCTCAGTGGACGCCCACTGTGTACTGATCGACGGACGTCGTAGCGAGAATACAATACAATACAATACAATCTCCCATCCATGAGAGCGATCGGCTACCGAATGTATATCGGTAGATGAGGTGTCACTTCGACTTGTCGTCCTGAAGCTCTTCTAGTTCGCTCTCGATCTCGGAGTTCGAGTTAGATGAGGAGTTAGACGAGGAGGAGTTAGACGCGACATCCGTATCCGTCTCAGTCTCGGTCTCGGTCTTCGTGTCGTTGCTTTCGTTTTTGGACTCTTTGCCCATCTCCGAGCGGAGAGTGTCAAGTTCGGCCTCGACTTCGTTGTTGGCCGATATCTCATCGAGTTCGCGTTCGAGGCTGTCTTTGTCAGACAGCGAGCTTTCGAGTGCCCCCGTGTCTTCGAGTTCGTCGAGCGCCGCAGAGCGAGCTTCCATATCCTGAGTGCGCTCTTCGGCGCGGTCGATGGCTTGGGAGACGTTTTCCATCTCGTCGCCTGCCCCGGTCACGGCTTCGGAGACGCGAGCTGATGCTTCGGCAGCCTCGTAGCGGGCCTTCATCGACTCCTTTTTCGTGCGGAACTCCTCGATGCGGTTTTGGAGCTTATTCTTTTTCTCGACGAGCGAATCCTGTGTCTGTTGTAAATCGGCGATCTGTCCCTCGAGATCCTCGATCTGATTCATCTTCTGTTTTTTCTTCTCTAGAGCTTGACGAGCGAGATCCTCCCGATCCTGTTCGACCGCCGTACGTGCCTGCTCATTGTGCTTGTCGACGTTCTCCTCGAGGCGGCGTTTCTGCATTTCGAGGCGTTTTTTCTGTGTGGTGAGATCGGCAATCCCCTCTTTGACCTCCTGTAGCTCGTCTCGCATCTGTTCGTAGGAGTAATCGAGCGTTTCGGAGGGATCTTCAGTGCGATTGAGGAGGGCATTGATCTTCGAACGGATGACGTATGACGTCCGTGAAAGGATTCCCATAGTCGGACTATAACGACCCAGCCTATTAAAGGACATACTCACGAACACAACTTATGACTGACCACAACGGAACCGAAGCGGAGGATTCCTCCACGAACTCGGAGCCTGTTGTTCTGGAAGGCGCGAGAGACGTGCGAGGGACGGTGACTGCTCCAGAGGAACCCACGTGTGTCGTCGCTTGTCCACCCCATCCACAGATGGGTGGAACCCGAACGGATCGCCGGTTGACCGCGGTGACCGACGCGCTCGCTGCCACTGGGATCGCCTCGCTTCGGTTCGATTATGGCGAGTGGGACGAGGGGCGTGGTGAGTACACCGACACGCTGAACGCGATCGCGTGGGCCAGCGAACGGTACGAGCGGGTCGGCGTGTATGGGTTTAGCTTCGGGGGAACGCTCGCACTCGTGGCCGCAGGAAGCGCAGACGTTGACGTGGCGTGTATCTGTGCGCTCGCCCCCGATGCTCGGATCGGGGAGCTGGACGCCGTCGCAGCCCTCGGAACGGTCGGGTGTCCGACGCAGATCATCTACGGCAAACGCGATACGACCGCTGAGTGGGAACCGATCGTAGAGCGAGTGAACGAAACTGGCCACACTGCCCTCGAAATGAGTGCAGACCATTTCTTCGTCGGACAAACCGACAGCATTGCCGAACGAGTGACAACGTTCTTCCAGAACGAGCTGTGAGCGAACACGAATGGGGCATCACGGTGCGCCATCGGTTCACTCATCGGCTCGCGCCCGAAACGGTTTTCACCGACAGTAGCCCACCCACAGTATGCCGACGGAGCCGACAGACTACGACCCAACATTGGGGAATAAGTTTATTTTCGTCACTGGCGGCGTGATGTCTGGGCTCGGCAAGGGGATCACGGCCGCGAGCACCGGCCGACTGCTCGCCAACGCCGGCTTCGATGTCACTGCTGTCAAGATCGACCCGTATCTGAACGTTGACGCGGGAACGATGAACCCCTTTCAACACGGAGAGGTGTACGTGTTAAAAGACGGTGGTGAAGTCGATCTAGATCTGGGGAACTACGAGCGCTTCCTCGACATCGATATGACGTCCGATCACAACATCACGACAGGAAAAACCTACCAGCACGTGATCGAGAAAGAACGTTCCGGAGATTATCTGGGGAAAACGGTCCAGATCATTCCGCACATCACCGACGACATCAAACGCCGGATTCGAGAGGCTGCATCGGGCCACGACGTGTGTATCGTCGAGATCGGTGGAACGGTCGGTGACATCGAGGGGATGCCGTTTCTCGAAGCGATCCGGCAGTTCGTTCACGAGCAACCGCCAGAGGATTTCCTTCTCACGCACGTGACGCTCGTTCCCTACTCGAAAAACGGCGAGCAGAAGACCAAGCCGACCCAACACAGCGTCAAGGAACTCCGAAGCATCGGTCTCCAGCCGGACGTGCTCGTCGGTCGGTGTGACGACCGGCTGTATCCCGAAACGAAAGAAAAGATCGCACTGTTCTGTGACGTGCCGACGCAGGCGGTGTTTTCGAATCCAGACGTCGACGATATCTATCACGTGCCGCTGATGGTCGAAGACGAAGGACTCGACGAGTACGTGATGGAACAGCTTGGACTACAGGAGTCGGCTATACCGAAAGACGAGCGTGACAACGGCTGGCGGGAGATCGTCACCCGCGAGGCCGATGGAGAGGTCAATATTGCTCTCGTCGGGAAATACGCGCTCGAAGATGCTTATCTCTCGGTCCACGAAGCGCTCAAGCACGCCGGACTGGACCACCGCGTCAACGTGAACGTCAGCTGGGTCAACTCCGAGGAGATGAACGCAAAACACAAACAGCGACTCGAATCTGCCGATGGAATCGTCGTTCCCGGTGGCTTCGGCGTTCGAGGCACCCAAGGCAAGATCGACGCGATCCGGTATGCACGCGAAAACGGGGTCCCGTATCTCGGGTTGTGTCTGGGCTTTCAGCTCGCGGTCGTGGAGTACGCCCGCAACGTTCTCGGTCTCGACGCCGCTCATTCTCGGGAGTTCGAGGAGGAGACACCCAACCCCGTGATCGATCTGTTGCCCGATCAGTCGGATCTCGACGAGATGGGTGGAACGATGCGGCTCGGATCCTATGAAACGGAGCTCCAGTCCGACACCCTTGCCGCCCAGCTGTACGATGGGCCGTGTGTCGAGCGCCACCGTCACCGGTATGAGGTGAATCCAAACTACATCGCCCAATTAGAGGAAAACGGGCTGCGCTTTTCGGGCCGTGTCGGCAACCGGATGGAGATCCTCGAACTGCCCGATCATCCGTATTTCCTCGGCACGCAGTTCCATCCGGAGTTCCGGTCTCGACCCGGACGTGCGAGTCCGCCATTCATCGGATTAATCGACGCCGTCATCAAGCAGTGTGAAACCGACCGAGCTGAGGAGGTGGCCCGATAATGGTCGAAACGGACCAATTCATCGAGGACGCCGTCGCCGAAATCCGCGAAGAGATCGGATCGGCGAACGCGATCATCGCCCTGTCGGGTGGTGTGGATTCCTCGGTTGCGGCGGCGCTCGCCCACGAAGCCGTTGGCGACCAGCTCGTCCCAGTGTACGTCGACACAGGACTGATGCGGAAAGGGGAAACCGACGAGATCCGGGAGACGTTCGCGTATATGGACCGTCTCAGGATCGTTTCCGCACAGGATCGGTTTCTCGAAGCATTGACGGGCGTCACCGATCCCGAGGAAAAACGCCACGTGATCGGCGAACAGTTCATTCGCGAGTTCGAGCGTGAAGCTCACAGTAGCGATGCCGAGTATCTCGTCCAAGGGACGATCTATCCCGATCGCATCGAAAGCGATGGCAACATCAAATCCCACCACAACGTCGGTGGTCTGCCCGATGTCGTCGATTTCGAGGGAATCGTCGAACCGGTTCGAGAGCTGTACAAAGACGAAGTTCGAGAGGTAGCCCGTGCGCTTGGTCTCGAATCGGTCGTCTCCGAACGGATGCCGTTCCCCGGTCCGGGTCTCGCCGTTCGTATTATTGGCGAGGTGACTGAAGAAAAGGTCGAAATCGCTAGGGAGGCGACCGCCGTCGTGGAGGACGAACTCGAAGCGTACGAACCGTGGCAGGCGTTCGCGGCTGTGCTCGGCAAGGCGACCGGTGTGAAAGGCGACAACCGGGTTCACGGTCACGTGGTCGCCGTCCGGTCGGTCGAAAGCCGTGATGGGATGACCGCCCGCGCACAGCCGCTAGACTGGGAGGTCCTCCAGCGAATCCAGAGTCGGATCACGGGGACACTCCCGAACGTTTCGCGCGTGTTGTATGACGTTACACACAAACCCCCGGCGACCATCGAGTACGAGTGATGAACGCTGTCGTTATCGGACCCGACGACGAGGGGCTAGGTGACGCACTCGAAGCCGCTGGTGTCGACACCACTCACGCCGAAGGGACGGCCTCGCGCGAGCAACTCCTCGATGCGGACGCCGAAACCGCCGAACTGCTGATCGTAACCGACTCCACGCTTGCGACCTCGATCCCGATCGCAAACGAGATCAACTCCCAACTACGGGTCGTCGTCTACATCCACGACTCGCTCCCCGAGTTCGCGCGCACCTCCGCAGAGCTCATCCTCGATCCCGAACTGATGGATCCCGAAACCGTCGCCGAGGAACTCACCGCCTGATCACCTCGCTACCGAAGGACTCCCGCGTGGCTGGTGGACAGACAGAGCGAGGAGGAAGGGCTCAGTGATCCGGACATTCCTTGCATCGCTCGATCATACGGCCGGTGAACGCAGTCGTGATACTTCCTTGGGGGTTCGCTACTGCTCGGTGTTTGATCGTTCCGAGGACCCACGGGGAACAGTACGACGTTTTTCGTCCGAGTGCTCTCCATCGCTGTCGAACGTGCTTCTCGGGGCATCACTCTGTTCGGGTCCACCCCGCGACCGTCCCAGCGTGTTCGGAGAACGGAATCGTGATCTGGCCCGCACGACCGATCACCGTACCCAGTCGGTACTGAGCGTAGTACGCCTCAGTACTGGCGAGCAGGTCGTGGTCACTCGACACGAGACGCCGCGACTCACGCGATCGATCGGCCGAGTTCGGCCAGTCGGACACTCCCGTTTTTGAGGAACGGCACGCCGTGCCCGACGCCGATCGTCTCGACCGGCGGCTGTCGATCGGCGAGGTCGTGGATGCTGTCGGCGACCTGATCGGCGTCGTAGCTCAGATACCACGGGGATGGCACTAGTTCTCCCTTGCGTTCGATGACGAGATCCCCGAGAAAGCCGATCGAAAGGGACTCACTGAGATACGCCATGTGTCCCGGCGTGTGTCCGGGTGTGTGGTACGCCGTGAAGCTGCCGATCTCATCACCATCCTCGACAGTTTCGATCACGCGGTCACGATCGCGGAGAAACGGACCGACGACGCGGTGTAACACCCCTTTGGGCGTCGACAAGGATGGCCGTTCCCGCCCGGTGAGAAACCCCCGATCTGGCATCCCGAGATACACCGGCACATCGAGGTCCAACCCACCGAGACCGCCCACGTGATCGATATCGTAATGGGTGAGCAACACGCGGTCAATGTCGCTGACAGCGTGTCCCGTCCGTTCGATCTCACGGACGAGCCTCGAGACACCCCACGGCGTTCCCGTGTCAACGAGTGTTACCGTTCCATCGGCGACGAGAAACGCGTTCACACCGATCAGATCGAGCTGCCACGCGGTCGCCGAGCTGCGCCCGGCTGCTTGAGGAGCTTCGCTCCTCTCTGTCTCTGTGAGTTCGAACACCATACAGGTAGTACGGTGCGAAGTATGAAACATCCGATGGTTCACCCGGTGAACAGACCGACATCGATCTACAGCCAATCAGTGGCGATTGATAGCGTAATCGGGTCCACCACTGGATGGATCCAAAACAGTTATTCACACTGTATCACGGAAATACCGTCAGAAATGCAGCGGAAGAGACCGAACACCGATGACGTTTCTATATCTGATATGTTCTGGTGCCTCCCCGTAAGGAGCTGTTTGTTCACCGTCGGGCCGTTCGTTCTTGCGATCGCACAACTAGCGAACAGCGCTTTTAACGGATTGTCGGTGACGTATGCGGTAGCGTTCGCCGCCGTGATGCTCGGCTTTTCGGTGCTTATTACGCGATACCACCTGATCAAATTTCGGCTACAGCGGCTTGAAGCCGCGGTCGAATACTAAGAAACCCACCCACCACGGCAGGGGTGTATCACGTGCCTGTCGCCATCGTTTGCTGGGTTTTGCGCTCCATGTACGTGTTGTATCCCGCTAGGATCACAACGAGCGCGCCGGCGATGATGTCGCTCCAGAGCAACATCATGAGTGAGGTATCCAAGACGAACGGGGCGAGGATCATCCAGAGGCCCAAGATCGTTACCAACCCGGCGCTCGCTACGCTGGCAGACATTCCGTTCATCAGACGATACGTGTTGTATCCCGCGATCAGGAGGATCGAAACGCCGATGACGATGTTGTTCCAGTAGCTCGCTTGACTCATCCCGGTAAACACGAACGACGAAACTGCGATCCACAGCCCGAGTACTGCTGTAACGCCGCTGAACCACTTCATTCCCCGCTCAGTCGTCCCGTCTGGCGTTGTTTGCGCTGCTGTTTTGCTCATTCTACCCCACCAACGATAATGTACATTCGGAGATCGAATAACACTGTCGGCTACCCATCTCCCGATCTACCGACTCCAAACAGCGATCGGGTCCGTAACTGGTTGATCGGAGCACCACGACGATAGTTATCTCGATCGGTCGAACAGGGACGTTCGGAGGAAGTCACCATAGGCAGTGTCATCCGGAACGATACTGACCGAACTGCGACGCGATCATGCTCGAAATCGTCCGGAGTTTGGACGGACGGTGGATCGTCTCCATCTCCTCGTCGGTAAGTTCGAAATCGAACACGTCGAGGTTCGCCGCAAGATGGTCGTGCGAAGATGCCTTCGGAATGGTACACACCATCTCCTGTTGGAGCAGCCACCGAAGCGCGACCTGTGCGCTGGATTTCTCGTATCGCTCGCCGATCTCGTACAACGTTCTGTCCCCGATTACGCTGCCGTGACCGAACGGGCTGTACGCGGTGAGTATCACGTTATGTATCTGGCAGTAATCGAGGAGCTGTGTTTGATCCCAAAACGGGTGGTACTGCACCTGATTGGTGAGAATCGGTATTTCGGAGAGGGTGCGTGCACGGTGGAGTCGATCGATACCGAAGTTGCTCACACCGATGTGTCTAACCTTGCCCCGTTGGTGAAGTTCGTTCATTGCATCGATCGTTTCGGTGAGCGAGGGTCCGGTCGGAAGGCGATCGACGGGCCAATGGATCAACAGGAGATCGAGATACTCCGTATCGAGTTTCGAGAGGCTCTCGTCGGTCGACCGGAGTACGGCGTCGTAACTGTAACTGCCGCGGCCGAGCTTCGTCGTCAGAAACAACGAATCCCGATCGACATCACTCGCACCGATCGCGTCTCCGATTTCGCGCTCGTTGCCGTACACCTGTGCGGTGTCGATGTGTCGGTAGCCGAGATCGATCGCCGACTGCACTGTTTCATAACAGTCCGTCCCCGTCAGCTGCCACGTTCCGAGACCGACTGTCGGAACCGCCTGACCGGCGGCGGTGACGTGTTCCATGTCTCAGATCACGATGCGGACGTAGGAATAGGTACGGATGAACAGCCGTGACCACCGGCGGTTCGGTTGCCATCTCTCCGACACCATATTTTCACGGTGCCATTGTTGATTTTTTCATTTTTGAAACCTGGTGTTGCCAACTGGATGCCCGGAGTCACGAGTGTGTATAAGGTATCAAGATGACCTTGATGACGATTACGTCGTGCGGTCTCTGGATCATCGATCGGATCGCTGGACGCAGAAATCACCGAGAGGGCCACACTTATATTTGGTGTGGGATATTGGACGAATGCACATGAGCGAAAGTACGGAGGACACGTCGGCATCGCCGGCGGGTCGAGTTCTTCCAGGGCACGTTAGATTCAACTTCTGAGATCAGCCACGCACGGATTTTCGATACGACGCTCCGTGATGGGGAGCAGTCACCGCGAACTTCGTTCTCCTATGATGACAAACGGGAGATAGCGGCGCTGCTCGACGAGATGGGAACACACGTCATCGAGGCGGGGTTCCCCGTAAATTCGGACGCGGAGTTCGAATCCGTCCGTGACATTGCAGAGGGTACAGAGACAACAGTGTGTGGATTGGCGCGCGTCGTGGAGGCGGATATCGAGGCAGCACTCGATTCAGGCGTCGAATTGGTGCACGTGTTCGCAAGCACGAGCGACGTGCAGATCCAAGATTCGATGCACTCGACGCGCGAAGAGGTCCGCGAGCGATCCGTGGACGCGGTCGAGCGCGTCTGTGAAGCGGGCGTCGACGTGATGTACTCGCCGATGGACGCCACACGGACGGACGAGGCGTTTCTGACGGAGATCGTCGAGGCCGTCAGCGAGGCGGGGGTCGACTGGATCAACATCCCCGACACCTGTGGGGTAGCGACCCCCGGTCGGTTCGGTGCGTTGATCGACACCGTCTGTACGCACACCGACGCGCAGGTCGACGTGCACACCCACGACGACTTCGGATTGGCCGCTGCGAACGCCGTTGCGGGCTACGAGGCGGGCGCAGCTCAAGCACAGGTCAGCGTGAACGGTATCGGTGAGCGAGCGGGCAACGCCGCATACGAGGAGGTTCTCACCGCGTTATCCTGTCTGTACGATGTCGATACCGGTATCGACACCAGACAGCTAACGGAGCTGTCACGAACGATCGAGGAGAAAAGCGACATCGACGTTCCAGCGAACAAACCAGTCGTCGGGCAAAACGCGTTCGCCCACGAATCGGGGATTCACGCCGCGGGCGTCATCGAAAACTCCGACACGTTCGAGCCGGGGGTGATGACTCCCGAGATGGTCGGCGCAGAACGGGAGCTAGTACTCGGGAAGCATACAGGACAGCATTCGGTTCGTGAACGACTCGAAGCCGAAGGGTTCCAACCGACGGACGAAGAGGTCCGCGAACTCACACGACGCGTCAAGGACACGGGGGCCGCAAAGGAACGGATCACGGTAGAAACACTCCGGGAGTTCGCCCGTGATGTGGGTGTTTCCAACGAGCAGGTGAGAGTAAACTGATGATTCTCACTGCTTGCCACCGCCGACAGCGGCGGCACAATTGCCGGGCACGGAAGATTTATGCATCATCCACGGTATCGTCCGGTAATGACGCTCACAGTCGCCCGATGTACGGCCGTATCGAGCGTCGCGTCTCTCATTATTGTAGGGGCGAACTAGCCCCTACACCACCTCACATTCGACGGTCGCTGCATCGTTTTGGAGCCATCTACCACCAGCAGACAACCACACAGATATGTATGACGAGCGACACGAGAGGTGATTACTGATGAGTGACCACGTCTCGACCGTTCACACGGACGAACAGACTACGACCACGACGGAGGCACAATCGGACGAGGGAGCATCGCCGGTCACGAACGGCGCAGAAGCCGTCGTCGCCGCGCTCAAAAACGCCGGTGTCGAGCATCTGTTTGGCGTGCAAGGCGGCGCGATCATGCCCGTCTACGATGCGTTGCACGCAAAGCAAGAGCAGCTGCGGCACGTCACGATGGCTCACGAGCAAGGAGCAGCCCACGCCGCCGACGCTTACGGACAGCTCACCGGTGAACCGGGCGTCTGTATGGCGACGTCGGGACCGGGTGCGACGAACCTCACGACGGGTCTCGCCGACGCCGACATGGATTCCGATCCGGTGATCGCGCTGACCGGACAGGTTCCCACGGATCTCGTCGGTCACGACGCGTTCCAGGAAACCGACACGGTGGGCGTCACCCGTCCGGTCACGAAAGCGAACTACTTCGCCAGCGACGCTGAGACGGTTGGCGACATGGTCGGTGAGGCGTATACGCTCGCGCGTGAGGGCAGACCCGGGCCGACGCTCGTGGATCTTCCCAAGGATGTAACCAATGGAACGACGGACAGCGTCCCCGTCAGTCCTACGACGCCGGAGTACCACGACATCCCCGAGACTGCAGCCGCGAGCGCCGTCGAGAACGCGGTTCGAGCGCTTTCGAACGCGCGAAAACCGTTGATCCTTTCGGGAGGCGGCGTCATCAAAGGTGATGCGAGCGAGGAGCTTCGGGCGTTCGCCATCGAGCACCGGATCCCTGTGGTGACGACGATGCCCGGGATCGGAAGCTTCCCAGAGGACCACGAACTGGCGCTAGAGTGGGCTGGGATGCATGGAACGGGCTATGCGAACATGGCGATCTCTCACTGTGATTGTCTGCTCGCCATCGGGACCCGGTTCGACGACCGGCTCACGGGCGGGATCGAGACGTTCGCGCCCGAAGCCGAGATCATCCACGTCGACATCGATGCCTCTGAGATCTCGAAAAACGTTCACGCCGACTACCCGCTGATCGGGGATGCGTCGCGCGTCATCGAACAGCTCCAGGCTGCGATGGACGAGGAGCCGGCGGCAGACCAATGGCGCGAGCAGTGCCAAACGTGGAAAGAGGCGTATCCGATGACGTACGCCACACCCGAAGACGAGCCGTTGAAACCCCAGTTCGTCGTGGAGGCGATGGACGAACTCACACCCGAGGACACTATCGTCACCACGGGCGTCGGCCAACACCAGATGTGGGCCGCCCAGTATTGGACGTACACGGAGCCGAACACGTGGATCTCCTCACACGGATTAGGAACGATGGGATACGGGCTGCCCGCGGCCATCGGCGCGAAGGTTGCTGCTCCCGATCGGGACGTCGTCTGTTTCGACGGCGACGGGTCGTTGTTGATGACGATCCAGGAGCTGAGCGTCGCCGTCCGCGAGGGACTCGACATCACCGTGATCGTGTTGAACAACGAGGCCGTCGGGATGGTTCGCCAGTGGCAGGATGCGTTTTTCGATCGGCGACGGATGGCGTCCGAATACCAGTGGGTGCCCGATTTCGCCACGCTGGCCGAGGCGTTCGGCGCGAAGGGCTTTACGGTCCGTGAGTACGAGGCGGTCCCGGACACGCTCGAAGCGGCTCGGGCGTACGACGGGCCGAGCGTCGTGGACGCGTTCATCGATCCGGAGGAGAACGTCTACCCCATGGTGGCCAGCGGCGGTAACAACGCTGAGTTCGCCCTTTCGGAGGATCAACTATGAGTCAAGGACTCGATGGTCCCCATCCCGAAGCCCGAAACATCCCCGAGGGACGACGATCCCCAGAGGGGATCCGGCTCGATCCTCAGAACGGAGCCGATCACGAGCGTCATCGAACCGTTATCTCCGCGCTCGTCCAACACGAGCCGGGAGTGTTGTCGAAGGTGTCGGGGCTGGTGAGCCGGCGACAGTTCAACATCGAGAGCCTCACGGTCGGTTCCACGACGAACCCCGAGACCGCACGCATCACACTCGTCATCGAGGAGTCACCCCCGGGTATCCGGCAGGTCGAGACCCAACTCGAAAAGCTCCTCCCGGTCATTTCGGTGCGCGAACTCGACGACGACGCCGTTCGGCGCGAGCTAGTCGTGCTGAAAGTCCACGGGGAAGAACCGGACAAGGTACACGCCATCACCGAGATGTACAGTGGGACAGTTCTGGACGCCGGGCCGCGGACGATCACCGTCGAGATCACCGGCGACGAGCAGAAGATCGACGACGCGATCGACGCGTTCGCGCAGTTCGGGATCCGGGAGATCGCCCGCACTGGACAGACCGCGCTTGCGCGCGGTGAAATGTGGACCACAGACGCAGAAGAAGAGCGCTACGAACGAACATAGACAGACACGACTGATCACAATGAGTGACTCACACGCAACGATCTACTACACGGAAGACGCGGACAGAAACGCTATCGAGAACAAGACCGTCGCCGTGCTCGGCTTCGGAAGTCAGGGACACGCCCACGCCCAAAACCTGGCCGACAGCGGTATCAACGTCGTCGTCGGGCTTCGGGAAGACTCCGCTTCTCGTGGTGCCGCCGAAGACGCGGGCTTGGAAGTAGCGACGCCTGCGGTCGCCGCCGAAGCGGCCGACATCGTATCGATGCTCGTTCCCGATACCGTTCAGCCGGCGGTGTACGAGGAGATCAAGGACGGTCTCGAAGCGGGCGATACGCTCCAGTTCGCCCATGGGTTCAACATCCATTACGGTCAGATCGAGCCGCCAGCAGATGTCGACGTGACGATGGTCGCCCCGAAAAGCCCCGGACATCTCGTTCGGCGCAACTACGAGAACGGCGAGGGGACCCCCGGATTGCTCGCCATCTACCAGGATTCGACCGGTACCGCAAAGGAAGAGGGACTCGCATACGCCCAAGCCATCGGCTGTGCGCGCGCCGGTGTTGTCGAAACCACGTTCCAAGAGGAGACTGAGACCGATCTGTTCGGCGAGCAAGCCGTTCTCTGCGGTGGCGTAACGAGTCTCGTGAAACACGGCTACGAAACACTCGTCGATGCCGGCTATAGTCCCGAAATGGCGTACTTCGAGTGCATGAACGAGCTGAAACTCATCGTCGACTTGTTGTATGAGGGCGGACTGGGCGGAATGTGGAATTCAGTCTCCGATACGGCCGAATACGGTGGGCTGACGCGGGGCGACCGGATCGTCGACGACCACGTTCGAGAGAACATGGAGGAGACGCTCGAAGACGTCCAAAACGGAGAATTCGCGCGCGAATGGATCGTTGAAAACCGCGCGGGACGACCGAGCTACACCCTCCACCGTCAGGCTGAACAGAACCACGACATCGAGGCGGTCGGTGAAGAACTAAGAGAGCTGTTCGCGTGGAGTGAAGCCACCGAATCCGAAGACAGCGAAACGGACCGATTAACCGCAGACGATTGAAGAGAAAAATGACACGAGAGACGTTAGGAGAGGTAGATCACACGAACCCGTTTACCGAAGAAGTGTTCGGAGCGGTGATGGTGTACCGGCGCGGGCCGGTCGTCGTCACAGACGGTGGAGCAACGGATGGAGACGAGCCGACAACGGACGATCACGACCACGGCTGTGGTCATGAACGCCAACCGTCCACCGAGGAAGCTGGCCCCCGACTCGGCGACATCGATCACACGCCGCCGTATGGAGCAGGGGTCGCCCGCGATCGAATCTACGAGCGTGGCCGGGGCGAGAACGCATGAGCCGCGGAACGCTGTACGATAAGGTGTGGGACCGACACACCGTCACGACGCTACCCAACGGGCAAGACCAGCTGTTCGTTGGACTGCATCTGATCCACGAGGTCACCAGCCCCCAAGCGTTCGGGATGTTACGCGAACGAGACATCGAGGTCGCTCGCCCGGATCTCACACACGCGACCGTCGACCATATCGTTCCGACGGCCGATCAGTCCCGGCCGCTGGGTGACGACGCGGCCGAGGAGATGATGAGCGAGTTGGAACAGAACACCCAGGCAGCGGGTATCGAACTTGACGACCCGACGAGCGGAAACCAAGGCATCGTCCACGTCATCGGACCCGAACAGGGATTGACTCAGCCTGGAATGACGATCGTCTGTGGTGACAGCCACACCTCCACACACGGCGCGTTCGGTGCGCTGGCCTTTGGCATCGGGACGAGCCAGATCCGTGACGTGCTCGCCACCCAGACCATCGCGATGGACAAACAGCAGGTCAGACAGATCCGCATCACTGGCGAGCTGGAAGCGCACGTCGGGGCCAAAGACGTCATTCTGACGATCATCCGCGAACTTGGCACCGACGGCGGCGTCGGGTATGTGTACGAATACGCCGGTGAGGCCATCGAATCCCTCGGAATGGAGGGCCGAATGAGCATCTGTAACATGTCGATCGAGGGGGGTGCCCGGGCGGGCTACGTCAACCCCGACGAGACCACCTACGAATGGCTTCGAGACACCGAAGCGTTCGCGAATGATCCCGAACGGTTCGAGGACCTACGACCGTACTGGGAGTCGATCAGAAGCGACGACGACGCCGAATACGACGACGTGGTCGAGATCGACGGCTCCGAGATCGAGCCATCCGTCACGTGGGGAACCACTCCCGGACAGGTCGTTGGTGTCACCGAACCGATCCCCGACCCGACCGAGCTTCCCGAGGCCAAACGAGAGACGGCCCGGCGCGCACAGGAGCATATGCGGGTCGAACCGGGTGAGACGATGAACGGCTACGAGATCGATGTCGCCTTCCTCGGTTCGTGTACGAACGCGCGGCTGAGCGATCTCCGGGCCGCAGCCAGCCTCCTCGAAGGAAGGACTGTACATCCGGATGTGCGGGCGATGGTCGTCCCCGGCAGCCAGCGCGTCAAAGCCGCTGCAGAAGCCGAAGGACTTGATGAGGTGTTCACCGATGCTGGCTTTGACTGGCGCGGTGCGGGCTGTTCGATGTGTCTCGGTATGAACGAGGATCAACTCGAAGGCGATGAGGCGTGTGCAAGCTCCTCGAACCGAAATTTCGTCGGACGGCAAGGGAGCAAAGACGGTCGCACCGTGCTGATGAGTCCCGTGATGGTCGTGGCCGCGGCCGTTACCGGCGAAGTGACCGACGTACGAACCCTGCCGGAGGTGACCGTCGCATGAGTGGGTCTTCCGACGCGGATTCGGTTCCATCGGTCGACAGCGTTTCCGGAACCGGTGTTCCGATCCGGGGCAACGACATCGACACCGATCAGATCATCCCCGCGCGGTTCATGAAGGTCGTCACCTTCGACGGACTAGGGGAGTTCGCGTTTTTCGATCAGCGGTTCGACGACGCGGACAACCAGAAAGACCACCCGTTCAACGAACGGCGATTTCAGGACGCGTCCGTGTTGGCCGTCAACGCGAACTTTGGCTGTGGCTCCTCTCGCGAGCACGCACCCCAAGCGCTCATGCGGTGGGGGATCGACGCCATCGTCGGCGAAAGCTTCGCGGAGATCTTCGCGGGGAACTGCCTCGCGTTGGGTATTCCGACCGTCACCGCCGACGAGGAGACGATCAGTGAGCTACAGACGACCGTCGAGAACCACCCGGACACCGAGCTGACCGTGAATGTCGAAACGGAGACAGTCTCTTATGAGACGGACGAGCAGTCCACGACCCTTGACGTAGCAGTCGACCCGGCCCAGCGGACCGCCTTGGTCGAGGGGATATGGGACACGACAGCACTGATGAAATCGAACGCACAGGCAATCGAAACGACGGCGGCCGACCTTCCATACGTCCAATGAGCGAAACGATCGCGGTGATTCCAGGCGACGGGATCGGACGGGAGGTGGTTCCGGCAGCGGTGCGTGTGCTCGACGCGCTCGATCTCGGGCTGTCGTTCGTGATGGGTGAGGCCGGTGACGACACGCTTTCGGACACGGGCGAGGCGCTTCCCGACCGTACGGTCGAGTTAGTCGAAGATAGCGACGCGACGTTGTTCGGCGCGGCCGGCGAGACGGCCGCAGACGTTATTTTGCCGCTCCGAGCAGCGGTCGACTCGTTCGCTAACGTCCGACCAGCCCGAGCGTATCCCGGTGTCGACGCCGTGAAACCCGAGACCGATCTCGTGTTCATCCGCGAAAACACTGAAGGCGTCTACTCCGGAATCGAAAGCGAGATCGCGCCGGGCATCACGACGCTCACCCGCGTCGTGACCGATGACGCTTCCCGACGGATCGCTCGCTTTGGCTTCGACTACGCCGTAGAACGCGACGATCCGGTGACGGTCGCTCACAAGGCAAACGTCATGCGCGCCACTGACGGGCAGTTCGTCGAGAGCGTCGCCGACGTCGCAGAGAAACGCGGCGCCGAGTATGAGACGGCGCTGATGGACGCGCTCGCCATGCAGCTCATCATGCACCCAGAAGAATACGGCGTGGTCGTCTGTCCGAACCTCGCAGGTGACATGCTGTCGGATCTCGCCGCCGGACTCGTTGGGGGGCTGGGACTGCTTCCGAGCGCAAACATTGGTGCGGAAAACGCGCTGTTCGAGCCGGTACACGGCAGCGCGCCCGACATCGCTGGCGAGGGGATCGCAAATCCGACCGCGACCGTTCTCAGCACGGCGATGATGCTCGAACACCTCGGCTACGACGACGCCGGGGCACAGGTCAGAACGGCTGTCGAGAAAACGCTCGAACAGGGACCTCACACCCCCGATCTCGGCGGGAGCGCTTCCACCGAAGACGTGGCGAGTGCGATTATCGAGCGGCTCTAAGCCCCCTCATCCACTCCGGTCATCGAACTGTTCGGCGAGGGCACCGACGACGCCGCTGAGATACGCCGTCCCCCAGAGGGCGACCACGATCGCACCGACGGCGTTGAACACGAGATCGAGCATCGTATCCTCGAGGCCGTACTGCGTGAGGATTGGCTCTCCACCGACGACACGAGCCGCTTCGCTGACTACGAATTCGAGAACTTCCCACAGCACGCCGAACGCGAGTACGAACAGAAGCAAGAACACGAACATGAATTTGGACGGGAGATGAATCTTGTCGGTGTGGAGATCGATCGCTCGAACGGTCGCGTACCCGGCGGCGGCGACGACCGACGCCGAAAGTGCGTGTGTGAGATGATCCCACCACCACACCGATCGGTAAAACGAGAGATCAGCGCCCGGAATCCCGACCGTTCCGAGCGCATGAAAGAACACCGCGACAGTGATCCACAACGTGAGCGTAGGGTCCATTGGGATGTCGTAATCGCGCTCCATGAGCGGTGGGAGTTGGGCAACGGCCAGCCCGATGAGGCTGTTGACGATGATGCCGGTGTTTCGGCGGTCGAGACCGATGAAGAACATCCCGACGAGACCGACCTGCATGACCCAGACGAGTCGCCGTTCGAGTCGGTCCCCGAGGTGGAGCGTGGGCCGGTTCATGCTTCACTCACCCACGAACCCTCCGTCTGGCGGAGCCGGCGAAAGTAGAGATCGAAAACGACGCCAGCGAACACTCCTGCGACCGTGGAGGCGACGAACTCGATCATCAACTCCCGTTCGGTGAGCGGGAACGTAATCCCCATGTACACGTCGCCACCCCACCGAACGACTGCCCAAGCACCCGACGCAGCCATCGTAGCGATGACGACAAAGAGGATGGCAAACGTATCGGTCATCGACACGGACGTAAACGCATCGAGTTCGACCGCGATGATCAGGGCAACCGTCGCAACCGAGAGATACGTCGCGACACGACCGGTTCCGGGGATCCCGAACGTTCGTGCCAACAAGGGAAGCGATGCGAGCACGAGCACCTCCCACGGAAGCATCGTCCACACCGAACGGCGCCGAACGGCCGGGATCACGCTGAGCACGGCGACGATCGCCGCAAACCCCGCCCACAAGGGATCCCGTCCGATGTTTACGACGGCAACACCACCGACGAATCCGACCAACAACCACGCGAGTACCGCGTTGATGTGCTTATGTTGAAGAATCCGATCCAGAACAGGAGTATTCATACTCTGATTACCATCGCCATCGATAAATGTGTACGCTTCATCATCTGGTAAAAAACGGTCGTTGAGCGACCGTGGTGGCCACGAACGAGCTGTCAGGCTGAAATTCCTTCGCTCGTTCTCGGGTGATGGATCCGATAACCTCCGGAGTCAGCGAGTTCCATCACCGCCCACTCATAATCGGGGGCACGGGCGAGCAACTCCTCACACAATGACGCCGCCCGATCTTCGGGGGCCACGAAACACCGAAGGTCACCCCGGTTAGGGGTATCATCGGGATCGGACGTCGTAACGTACACGACACGCCATTTCCGCTCAGCCCGGAGTTCGGTCCCAGCGGTGGACACGGTGTACCCCAGATCACTGAAAATCGACCGTGCTTCTTCCAGTAAGGGCGTGCTAATAATCCCCATCTGAGACAACATAGCACACTCTCCAATATAGCTGTACCGGCTAAGTTTATACACGATATAAAATAATTCTACGAATATGTACTACTAGTAATTAGCAAATGACCACTTAATCAATGCATTTAGTAGGTTGAGGAAGCCAGCACTGCAGTGTGTTTTGTCGAACTCCTTGGGGACCGCTGCAGCGCCTTTGAGCCTCGATCTGATCCGGTTCGGATCGTCGTGGGGATGCTCGTTCGCCACGAGTGGGCACGTTCTGTAGTTGGTGTAATAGACGGCGATCGTTTCGCGGAATCGGATCTACACCCAAGCTCAGATTCGCCGCGTCACAGCGTATCTCGGTGCTGTACACCATTGTCCCGACCCCCGTCCCGAACGAGACAGTATCGTTCGGCGAAAACCCCCGACAGTCGACGACCTCTGTAGCCGGAGCGGTTCCAATGACGACGGTCTCGTTCCGGTCGTTGGCCGGGATGATTTCTGCGACGGGCGTTCCGTGGTACCCACCGCACGGCGCACCGGCACCGCATCGATCGGAGCAAGCCGATGAATCACCTCACACCGCGCGGAACAGTTCCGGATAACGATGAACTGTTCGGTACTCGTTGTCGCCGTTACTGTCGTTCCAGTGGCTCAATACGAAATGTGCCTTAACTTATATTTTAATAATTTATTAATATATGATAGTAATGTGTTTTTCTACACTATTTCTGTCCCATGATCACAAACGTTTATAATCTGTTAACCAGTTGTGTCTATGTGGTTAACGAGACTGGTAACCAGACAGTCGACGGCGCTGTGGCGCGCGTACTCGATGGTGAGAGCCTCGACCGGACGGACGGACTCGCGTTGCTCGCCCAGCCAGTCGGGGTGCTGGCAGCGGGGGCTGATCTCGTTCGGTCGCGGTTCAGTGACGGAACTGTCGATGCGTGTAGCATCGTGAACGCCAAAGCAGGGAACTGTGCGGAGGACTGTGGATTCTGTGCCCAATCAGTGCACTTCGACACCGGAATCGACACGTATGGATTTCTCGATCCCGAAGAGATCCTCTCGGCGGCCAAACGCGCCGAACGAGACGGTGCACAGCGGTTCGGTATCGTCGTCGCGGAAAAAGGTGTGAGCAAGGAACGCCGGCCCGAGGAGTGGGAGCAGGTCATCCGGTCGATCCGGTTGGTTCGTGAGGAAACGAGCGTCGAAGTCGATGCGAGCCTCGGCATCCTCACTCGTGAAGAAGCCGACATCCTTGCCGAGGAGGGGCTCAACCATTACAACCACAACATCGAGACCTCTCCACGATATTTCCCGGAGATCATCACTACCCACACCTTCGAGGATCGGGTAAAGACGCTCCGAGTCGCAAAGGAGGCGGGAATGGACCTGTGTGCCGGGGTCATTCTGGGGATGGGCGAAACGCCGACCGATCGGGTTGAGGCCGCCATCGCACTACAGGACGTTGGAGTGTCGTCACTCCCGGTGAACGTTCTCAATCCAGTAGCCGGAACACCGCTCGGTGAGCGTGAGTCCGCACTGATCTCGACGACCGAGCTGATCAAAACGATCGCAGTGTATCGGTTCCTCCATCCCCACGCTCGGGTGCGACTCACCGGTGGTCGAGAGGTGAACCTCGCCCCGGACGAGCAACACCTTCCGTTCGAGGCGGGCGCGGACGGGGTTCTCTCGGGGGATTATCTCACGACAGAGGGTCAATCTCCGGGCGAGGACATCCGGATCATCGAGCGGGCAGGGTTAGAACCCAACCGATCTGTCAACGACTTCGACCCGGCAGCGGTGAAAGACCAGAGCGACAGCTCTCCACGCATCGAGACCGCCGCCGGGACGGCGACCAGCACCGCACAACAGGACGACTGACACGAGAAAACACGACGTTACAATCATGATGGACGACATTACAGTTGCGGTACTCGGAACGGGTGGTATCGGACGACGGGCGCTCGAACTGTCGACTCATAAAGAATGGCTCACGCCGGTTGCGGCGTGTGATCGTCACGGGATCGCGGTCGATCACGAAGGTCTGGACGTGACGGAGCTTCTCGACGCGACGGAGGGCAACATCGCTAGCAGGAACGAGCAGCCAGACGATCCGGCAACCGACGGTGGGATTGCGATCAAACGGAGCGGGGAAGGCGAGGGCGTCGCTGCCTCGATCCAAGGAGACCACACGACAACACCGATCGACGACGTGATCGCAGAAAGTGAACTCATCGACGCGGTGCTCATGGCGTTGCCGAACCTCGAACACGATTTCATTCCGCGTGTCACCGATCAGTTCGTCGACGCTGGGTATGACGGTGTGTTGATCGACGTGCTAAAACGGTCGCGCGTGATCGGGATGCTCGACGAACGGGAGGATCGATTAGTCGATTCGGGGATTACGTTCGTCTGTGGTGCGGGCGCGACGCCCGGATTTCTCACCGGTGGAGCAGCGCTCGCTGCCCAGTCGTTCGTTGACGTGGAGTCAGTCGACATCCGGTGGGGCGTGGGACTCAAATCCGGCTACGAGGACAACCGGGGGACGGTCAGGGAGGACATCGCCCACCTCGATGAGTACGACATCGAAACCGCTAGAGAGATGACCGACGAGGAGATCGAGGCGGTGATCGACGACCACGACGGGATGCTTGAGTTCACCGACATGGAACACGCTGACGACGTGTTGCTCGAACGGGCGGGGATCTGCGATTCGGATGACGTTTCTGTCGGCGGGGTCCTCGACGTTCGCAACGATGCAAAGCCCACGACAACGACCGTGAAAGTGACTGGAACGACGTTTGACGGCGAGCGCGCGACCAACACGTTCCAACTCGGTGATGCGACAAGCATGGAAGCGAACGTGAACGGGCCGGCAATCGGCTACCTGAAAACGGGCGTTCGGATGAACCGAAACGGCGTCTACGGCGTGTTCGGTCCGGCAGAGCTACTGCCGGGATTCTAACTGATGGCCAATCCATGACCAACAACCGGGAGAAACGCTCTCGTCTCGCCGATCGCACCGACCGGGGGTTCGATCTCGAAGCACGGATAGACGGCCGCAAGGAGCGGGGACTTCGACGAGATCTCACCCCGGTCGAATCGGTGAGTGAACGAAGTCGATACGCCGAGGATCCCGGTGCCGATCAACCGGTGTTCGGAAAACGGACGGAGATGATGGTGTTTGCGTCGAACAACTATCTCGGACTAGCCACCGACGAACGCGTCCAACGCGCCGCCAGCTCCGTCGCCGATTCGATCGGAACGGGAGCGGGAGCAAGCCGGCTTGTCACCGGCGATACGCCCGTCCACCGCGCGCTCGAACGGGATCTGGCCGAATCGAAAGGGACCGAACGGGCGCTTGTCTTCTCCTCGGGGTATGCGGCGAACGTCGGCACTATCACGGCGCTCGATCCGGACGTGGTGTTTTCGGACGCGTACAACCACGCGAGCATCGTCGATGGCTGTCGCTTATCCGACGCGGAGATCGTCGTCTACGACCACTGTGACGCCACCGCGCTGGCTGACGCGATGGCCGATCGTGCCCCTGATAGTGATGAATCGTGGCTCGTCGTCACCGATTCGGTGTTCAGCATGGACGGCGACGTCGCTCCACTGGGAGCAGTGTGTAACGTTGCAGAACGGTACGGCGCGTGGGTGATGGTCGACGAAGCCCACGCGACCGGCGTGTTCGAAGATGGTGGCGGGATCGTCCAACGCGAGGGACTCACCGGCAGGGTGCACGTTCAGCTCGGAACACTCTCGAAAGCGCTGGCTGCACAGGGTGGGTTCGTCGCTGCCAGCGGGCCGGTGATCGAACACCTCTCGAACACCGCGCGTTCGTTCGTCTTTTCGACCGGCCTGTCACCGCCCGCCGCGGCCGCGGCACGAACGGCGCTTTCGATCGCCAGAAACGGTTCCCGGCGCACACAGCTGTGGGACAACGTCGAACGGCTCCGTACCGGATTGGAATCGCTCGGCTTCGATGTGTTAGGAACAACACACATCGTCCCAGTGTTGATCGGGAACCGGACCGAGGCGATGGAACTCGCCACCCACCTCGAAGAAGCGGGCATCATCGCGCCTGCCATCCGTCCGCCCACGGTGCCCGACGGGACGAGCCGGATTCGATTGGCACCGATGGCAACCCACACCGAACGCGATGTCGAACAGTGCGTAGCGGCGTTCGAACGAGCGGAGGAAAAACGATGAGGATCGCCGTCGTCGGCACCGGTACAGGCGTCGGAAAGACCATCGTTACTGCCGGCTTGGTGGGTGCACTCCGTGAGCACGGATGCGACGCTCGGGCTGTAAAACCTGCTCAAACGGGCTTTCCCCCTGACGACGATGCGAACGTCATCGCCACGGTCTGTGACGATCCCGATGCCGCCGTCTGTCTCAGATATCTCACGGAACCACTGGCTCCCGCCGTGGCGGCCGAGCGCGAAGGCACCGATCTCTCCTATCAATCGATTCGTGAGGAGACGGTCGCCGCGTTCGAGGACGTCGCTGTCGGCGTTCTCGAAGGGATCGGGGGATTGCGTGTACCACTCACCGACGACCGGGAGGTCGTTGATCTCGTCGCCGATCTCGACTGTTCTGCGGTACTCGTCGCGCGCTCGGGACTTGGCACACTCAATCACACCGCGCTGACGATCGAAGCGCTACAACAGCGCAACGTTCCGGTGCTGGCGGTCGTGCTGAACGAGTACGAGGGCACCACCATCGCGGAACGATCGAATCCGGAGGCGCTGGAATCGATGATCGACGCGCCCGTGCTGACGATGCCATCGGTCGAACGGGACAACCTCATCGACACGGCGAGCGAACGGTTGCTTCCGAACCTCGATCCGCTCGCTGCTCGTGGGGCGCTCGGCCCGTAGCTGCGTTGTCCGTGATCCGCCGGATCGATTCCACAGTAGATCAAACAATCATCTGTTATTTCCGAACACCTTTGTAGAACAGTGACACAGAGTACACCATGAACCGACGCGCGCTTCTCAAAATCATCGGTGGAAGCGCCACGTTCGGACTGGCTGGTTGTATCACTCGACGGAGCAGTAGGGGATCCGAGCAGAACGATTCGGGATCTGACACGGGAGATACCGACACAGCAACTGACGCCGACAGCCCGACTCTCACGAACCGCTCGTTCGATGTGGTCTCCACCGAATGTGGCGCGGGGACAAACGAGAGCAGCGCGTCGTTCGAGACAGCCCGCATCCGCGTTTCTGGAACTATCACCGGGTCGGATTCGTGTTACACGGCAAAGCTGAAACGCGTGGTGAATGAGACGGGGATGCTCACCGTTTCGATACAGTCCTACAAACGCGAGAGCGACAGCCCTTGTTCGATGTGCCTAACGGACATCAAATACGACGCCGTCTTCGAATTCGAAAACGAACCCCCACAGCAGGTCGTCGTCTTACACGACGACACCGAAGTCCTGAACGAATCACGCGAGTAGCCTCTCGGTTCCACTGCTGTGCGATCGATCTCCTCTCGACCGACGAACGAGACCGTGTTATCGCTCTCCCTATCGACGTGAGTTTTCGATGTGTGTGTTACTGGTCGCACTTGTGAAACTGTAGTTTTGGTTAGCCGAAGATTATTTCCTGTCTCACGAAGATTTAAGTGATAGGCGCGAGTACTGCCGAGTGAGATGAGCACACAAGAAGGGCGGATCCGACAGGAAGCGGGAACAGTGACCGAGAACGATCTCCGAATCGATACCGACCGTTCCGAACAGATCATCGATGCACTGAATACGGACCTTGCGAACGCCTACGTCCTGTACCACCAGCTGAAAAAGCATCACTGGGACGCCGAAGGCGCTGAGTTTCGGGACCTCCACCTGTTCCTCGAAGAGGCCTACGAGACGGTGGAGCGAGGAGCCGACGAGATCGCAGAACGCGCCCAGGCGCTCGGTGGCGTGCCGGTCGCTGGCCCGACCACCCAAGCAGAACGGGCCACGGTCTCGTTCGAGGGCGAAGACGTGTACGACCTCCGGCTTTCGCTTGCGAACGACCTCGAGATGTACGGCGACATCATCGAGTCGCTTCGAGATCACATCGAACTTGCGGACAACCTCGGCGATTACGCGACCGGGGAACTGCTGCGAGACATCCTCGTAGAGGTCGAAGAAGACGCTCACCACATCGAACACTACCTCGAGGACGATACGCTGGTCCTCGACGAAGCAACCCACTGACCACTCTCCCCGGTCAGTTCCGTCCGAACCTCGTGACAGCAGTAGCCGCTCCGCTTGTTTTACGGTTTTTTGAGAAAGCTGAGGCTAGGACAGACGGCCGATTCAGAAGTACCGAACTATCGTTCGAGATCGACGGCCAGATCCGTTGCGATCCACGC
The DNA here is from genome assembly GCF_023115355.1 of Halocatena salina. Classification (NCBI taxonomy): domain Archaea; kingdom Methanobacteriati; phylum Methanobacteriota; class Halobacteria; order Halobacteriales; family Natronomonadaceae; genus Halocatena; species Halocatena salina. Next base: position 2,435,335 of record NZ_CP096019.1, on the reverse strand, counting down.
GTCGTGATTGCCGGATTCGACGAACACCGTTTTCTCGGGCGCAGTCGCGTGTGCGGTAACGATCGCCTCGGCGGATTCCACTGCGGTTTCGGACGTAGCCATTACCGGTGATTAGGCGTGCCTAAATCCAAAAGGGTTTTGGTTAGCCTAGATCCTGAGCCAGCCGGTTTGGATGTCGTCATCGAGGAGGTGCCACCGGTGATTGCCGTCTCGGAGTTCGATGTGTACGTCGAACCAGTCGAGGAGTTCCGAGACGATCGGCTGTTCGGGATCGACGGGAAGATGGAAATGGGCCATACCGTTCGTTTCGTAGATGCGGTCGGTCGTGCTATCGATGAACCGGGTGAGAGCTTCGGATCTGTGGATATCGAGGAGTGGACAAAGCGAGTCGACACAGAGCCGAAGTTCTCCGGAAGACAGTCCGTCAGCATCGTCCTCAAACTCATCGACCGTCTCAGAGACCTCGCGCGCCAACTCGAAGAGATTCACCGGTGAAGGAGAGCACGTTTGGACCGCGCTGCTCCGCGTGGTGTGACGTCGGTCGATGAACCGGTACTGCCGCGGATCGGCCAGTTTCGGACAGCGGGTTTCGATGCCTTCGGTGTCGGTCGCCACGACGATCCGCCACCGGCGTTCTGTTTTGATATCGCCCAGCAACTGCTGGGAGAGGCGGAGATGGGAGCCATCACGGACCGGGCCAGTAATGAGCAAGCTACATCCCTGTCGTTTGAGCGCAGCGAGCGAGCGAGCAAAGGCTCTGGTTGTATTTTCCCCATCCATCCCAATATTGCATAGTATTATCTGTATATATTATAAAGCTTCTGGCAATCTCAACCACCGAATCCCCGACACGTGTTTCACGTCGGAGCCCGGAGTGACAGTATGGACAGACAGGACGAGGATCTCGAAGAACTGCTCGTAGAGCTTTCGACGACGCTCTCGGAGCTACAGGACACCCTCGCCGACGAGCATCAACCCCAATCCCGTCGTCTCCCATCGCCCGGTCGGTTTCTCCGGTTCACCGAAGAGCACACGATCCCGACGCTCATTTCCCTGTTGGAGACGCACATCCGCGCGCTCGAACTCCTCCAAGGGCTGCTCGGGTTGGTCAACGGTCGGGAACAACGGGAAGCGTCTCAACAAAGGGGGGACCGACGCGTTCAGGAGACCGGCCGTCGAACACTCGACGCACTCGACGGCGCCTTGTCGGATCTTCAGGGAGCGCTCCACGGAGAGCCATCGAACGAGGACGCACGGGCGCTTTTGAACGACGCTCGAACACTCAGCGAGGAGATCGATGAACGGCTCACGAACCCGACCGAAACCACTGAAAAAAACGGCACTGAGAAAACCACCGACGATTCGGCTTCGGCGGACGGTGCGATCAGAATCGACGTGAACGAACCCGACACCGATCCAGATTCCGAGGAGGAGATAAGCGTCGACGAGGAGTTAGACACGATAAAACGAGAACTCGACGACGACGAGGACGACGATACCGACTGACCTCACCTGACGGTTGCGTCTGGTACGGACCTCTCGCATCGTCCGGGCACTGTCTTCAGCCCAGCATAATTCACAAAATCCTAATATCTTGCTCGGGAATCGAAACTCGATGGTTTCCCAGACACCGTGGCGACATTCGGGAGTGACTGTACTGTGATCGATCGTTGGCATCCATCACGCCGGGATATCCGATCGGCGCTCTCTCGCAACCGGCTCCGTGCCGTGTTCGTCGTCACACTCCTTTTTTCGACTGCCGTACTCGCTACTGCAGCCTCAAGCGGTGTTTCGACCGCCTCTAAAGAGGCTACACCGAACGCACCGCCGACTGACAACCACACGGTCGTTACCGAGTCGGGGCGGCAAGGGACGATCACCGCCTACGCTCCTAACGGTGAGATCGTATACTACAACAACACTCACACGAAGTACTTCGACGCAGATCCCGTCGCGGAGAATCCGATGGTCGTCGAATACACCGCAACGGATACGATCCACACCGAAGGACCAACGTGCAGTAATCCCCCGTGTGCGAAAAACGTCCTCGAGCGTGTCAACCTCAAGACCGGCGAGGTCGACGTGTTGTATGAACGCTACGACCACCAGGAAACCGCCGGTGAATGGCACGATGCGGATCGGATCAACGAAACACACGTTTTGATCGCCGACATCATTGACGATCAGGTGTTCATCGTTGACACCGAAACGGAAATCGTCGAGTGGCTGTGGGACGCCCAAAGCGACTATCCCGTCGAGGGTGGTGGGCCGTACCCTCACGATTGGGCACACCTCAACGACGTCGAGTACATCGAAGAGGGGACGAACGCGGGACGGGTCATGGTTAGCCTCCGGAACCAAGACCAAGTCGCGTTCATCGATCCCGAGAAGGGACTTATGGAGAACTGGACCCTTGGTGCTGAGGACGACTACGATGTCATGTTCGAACAGCACAACCCCGATTACATTCCCGAATCGAGGGGCGGTCCGGCCGTCGTCGTCGCCGATTCGGAGAACGGACGGATTCAAGAGTTCCAGCGCGAAGACGGCAACTGGACTCAGAGTTGGGAGTGGTCCGACAGACGAATGCAGTGGCCACGAGACGCCGACCGCCTGCCAAACGGTAACACACTCGTCACCGACACCCACGGAAACCGGGTGATGGAGATCGCACCGAACGGAGAGATCGTGTGGCAAGTCGAGTCGACACTGCCCTACGAGGCCGAACGGCTCGAAACGGGTGCCGAAAGCGCGGGGGGAGAGAGCGCAGCAACCCTCGGTTTCGAGTCTCGAACGGCCGACGCCGCTGAAAGTGACGGCGGGGGGTCCAGCCTCCTCGATACGGTCACCGATACCATCCAGTCGAACGTGCCCCACCGGATCACCAACGCGATCTATTTCGTCAGCCCGGTGTGGATGGGTGCTCGCGAGTTCGCTGCCGTCACACTCGGACTCCTCGTGGCACTCACGTGGTTCACGCTCGAAACCAAGTGGCAGCTTCAAAACAGGGGATTCGGATTCCAGCTTCCTCTCTACCGCCATAAAGAGGAGTAGCAGAATCGACAGCGACAGATCCACTCCGGCGACCGCGTACCTAGTTGAGCAAAAGTAGATCAGATATATAGTGATTCAATATATTGTTATAGTAATGTCGTACGAACGACGACGATTCATCGAAATTGCTGGAACTTTCGCGCTCTTTGGGATCGCTGGCTGCCTCGAAGACGAAGCAGGTTCCGGGCCAACCCCAGAGACAGAATCCAAGGAAAACGGCGAGCCGCTCTCCTGGCATGCGGGCGGGACCGCCGGAACGTACTACCCGCTGTCGGGCGACTTCAAGTCGATCGTCGACGCGGAAACGCCCTACTCACTTCAGGTCCAGTCGACGGGCGCCAGTGTCGAGAACGTCGGGAGCCTCCACAGCGAGGACGCCAATTTCGCACTGATCCAAAACGACATCGCGCACTTCGCGCACAACGGAACCGGTCTCGAGGAGTTTCAAGGCCAGTCGATGGAGAACATCCGCGGGGTTGCAACGCTGTACCCAGAAACGATCCACGTCATCAGCCAAGCAGGCTCGGGTCTCGAACGGATTCAAGATCTATCGGGAAAATCGGTCAACACCGGTGATCTCGGCAGCGGAACACAAGTCAACGCGTTGCAGATCCTTGAGACGGCGGGCGTCAAGGAGTTTGACGAGCAGAACACCGACTTCGAGACGGCGGCTAACCAGATTCGCGACGGTGATGTCGACGCCGCGTTCGTCGTCGGGGGTTGGCCCGTCGGTGCTGTCGAGGAGCTCGCAACGACTGAGGACATCGGTCTCGTCGAAATTTCGGGAGGGCTTCGGGAGAACCTCATGAACGAGGCCGAGTGGTTCGCCGAGGACACTGTTCCGGGGGGCACGTACGACGGAATCGAGGAGGACGTTGAGACGGTGTCAGTTCAGGCGATGATCGCCACCCATGAGGCGATGGACGAGGGAACTGTCGAGGCGGTCACGACCGCCATCTTCGACAACCTCGATCAGGTCACTCACAAACAGGAATTCATCAGCGTCGACACCGCCCAGGACGGGATGCCGATCCCGGTCCACCCCGGCGCAGAAGCCTACTTCAACTAATAATCGTCACTACACCATCCATGGATCGGCTGAACAAACATCACATTCCCGTCATCGTTTTCGCTGTGTTGGTAGCAACAGCCGTTGGGGCCTCGTTCGCATCGGCCGAGACGACGCTGGTCGTCGCCGACGCTGATTCCGGTGAGCATCTCCTCGAAGTGCCCGTCAACGATGGCGACGAAGTGGTTCTTTCGTACACACACAGCGTCGAGAAAACTCCTGTTCAGGACGTGTACGTCGTCAACGGGACCGACTTACAGATGGATAAAATGGTGTTTCACTCCTACGGCGCGGGCTTACCGGCGACCGAGCCGGTTGAGCAAACCGACGACGGCTTCGTCGTTCAGGCCAACGAGTCCTACGAGAAGCTCCCGGTCGTGCCCGGTTCGATCGCGGACCACACCCTGATCGTCGGCGACGAGCAGTACGATCTGGTTGAACTGTCGGAGGGATCGATCATTATCTCGCTCACCGACCGATCCATCGGTGATACGCTACCGTTAAATAGTTCGGTCGTACCAGAACATGACATATAATAATCGTTTTCGACTATGAGTGTCGACACATCCAAAGCGGACGATATTTCCGACGAAGAGCAAGAAGAGATCCTCCAGGAGATCGAACATCGCCGCACGCTTCGCGGGGTGGCCCTGGTAGTCATCACACTGATCGCCATTGCGTTTTCCGCGTTCCAGATGTGGATCGCGGCCCGTGGGTACCGATTCGGCGTGGCGTTTCCCTTCGTTGGGGAGTTTCAGATCGCCTCGCTCCAACAACTGCAGGTCAACGCGATTCACGTCACGTTCGCGTTGGTACTCGGGTTTTTGCTCTTTCCCTCGAGTCAAGGCGATGGCTTCGTTTCCCGCCGACTCGGTACGGTAGCACCCGCTGTCAGCGACCAGTTCGGGGCAGACCATCCCCTCGCGCAGCTCACCGATCGGCTGGCTCGTGGCGTTCGTTGGGCAGCCGTCGATTCCTCGTTAACACGTATCACCCCGATCGACATCCTGTTGGCGGTGCTTTCGCTGCTCCCTGCCCACTACATCGTTACCGAGTTCGATGAAATTCGCCGCCTTCCAATTTTCGGCATCCACGCCGCCCGGCCGATTCAGGAGGTCTATCCCGTCTTGGAGCCGATCGTAACGACAGTAGCGGCCGTCGGTCTCCCACTCGATGAAATATCGTACGCGTATCTACTCGGGATACTGGGCATCCTGTTGGTGCTTGAGGCGACCAGACGGGCGCTCGGTGCCTTGCTCATGACACTCGTCGGGCTGTTCATCGTCTACGCCCGCTGGGGCTATCACATCCCGCGTGATTCGGTCCTCGGGGCGCTGTCGATCCCGGTCGAGAGTTGGGGTGACATCGTGTACAACCTCTGGTACACGACCGAGGCAGGCGTGTTTAGCACTCCCGTCTCCGTCAGCGTCAGATTTATCTACATCTTCATCCTCTTCGGTGCCTTCCTCGAAATGAGCGGCGCTGGGAAGTGGTTCATCGACTTGGCGTACTCGCTGACCGGAACCAGAAAGGGCGGTCCCGCCAAGGCCAGCGTCGTCTCTAGTGGGTTCATGGGGATGCTCTCGGGGTCGTCGATCGCCAACACGGTAACGACGGGTGCGTTCACGATCCCGCTGATGAAGCGCTCGGGCTACTCGCCGGAGTTTTCGGGCGCGGTCGAGTCCTCCTCGTCTTCGGGCGGACAGGTGCTACCTCCCGTAATGGGCGCGGCCGCGTTTCTCATCGTGGAGTTCACTGGAACGCCGTACCCGGACGTGATCGTCGCTGCAACGCTGCCAGCTCTAGCGTTCTTCTTTGGGATGTGGGTGATGGTCCACTTCGAGGCTGGAAACGGCGACATCGGTGGTCTTTCACGCGTCGACCTGCCCGATCCCCGCAAACATTTCAGGCAAGGCTGGTTCTACCTACTTCCGCTCGTCCTCCTGCTGTATTTCCTGATCGTCGCCCGATTCTCGATCAACCGGGCTGGCTGGTACACGATCGTGGCCGTGATCGCGCTGATTTCGCTGCTGGCCGCCTACGAGGAGCGTACGCGGCTGCCCCTGGTTGGCGGGATCGTGGGGCTTGCGCTCGCGCAGTGTGTGGCGTACACGGTCTATGGGACCGGACTCCTCACCGCCGGTGAGATCCTCCTCGGAATCGCCGACCCGCCGGGCGGACTGTCTTTCAGTGCTGGAGCGTACGCCGCAGTGTCGGATCTCGGAACGATCACGATTCTCGTGAGTGTACTCGTTCTGCTGGTCTGGCCACAGCGGGACGCACCGTTACTCGAGTTGGACGAACAGGTCGACGCGACGGCACAGGCGAGTGCCGAGCAGATCGGTCGGCCATCGCTCGCAGACACGACGCTGTATCGCTTTGGGACGTTCATCTTCCGATCGATGGAATCGGGGGCCCGGACCGCGACGACCGTCGTCATCGCCGTCGCTGCAGCAGGGGTCATCCCGGGGGTTATCAGCGTCTCCGGGCTCGGACCGAACCTGAATGCGCTCATCCTGACCGTCAGTGGCGAGTCGTTTTTGTTGTTGCTGTTGCTTTCAGGGATCGCAGCCATCATCTTTGGGATGGGAATGCCGACGACCGTCATGTACATCATCCTGATTGCGATGCTCGGCCCGACCCTAGAGGCGTTCGGAATTCCGGCTCTCGGGGCACACCTCTATATCCTGTATTTCGGACTGATGGCCGATGTAACGCCACCGGTCGCCGTCGCTGCATTCGCCGGGGCGGGTGTCGCAAAAGCCGATGAGTTCGCAACGGCGACGAAGGCGTTCTTACTCTCGCTGAACAAGATCCTCGTCCCGTTCGCGTTCGTTTTCTCGCCCGGCATCCTCCTGTTGCGCCAGACAGACAACGGAGCCCGAGTTCTGACGGCATCGGACGTTACGTCACTAAGCTACTTCGTTCCCGAAGTGGTGATACCGATTCTCGGAATGTTCCTCGGGGTGTACGCGTTGGGTGTGACGATCATTGGCCACCAGTACGCGTCCATCGATCGCTTCGAACGGGTGGCGTACGCCATCGCGTCGATCCTGCTGATGGTGCCGGATCTGTCCTTGCTCGTGGCTGATGAGCTGCTCGGTCTGTTCGGACTCCCCGGTCCCGTGACAGCGTTCTACATGACTGGTGGACTCCGATTGGTCGGATTGATCATGCTCGCACTGCTGTCGTTTCGCAACCGCTCGCGGGTGCCCGACGAAGAACCAAAGAACACACCCGCACCGGGCGACGCTTGATTTCCTAAAAAATACAGACGCTGATCGGCGTATCCGTTCCGAAACACGCGGGCCGGCGTAGGGATCGTATTTATCAGTGGGCAGTTACTAATCATCGCCGCCGTCGGATAGGATAGCGTCTGTTCATTATTGTGGTACTGACGAATCCGGTCGATCGATGGTGTCGGCCGCGGCGCCAACGGCACGCGCTATTCTCATCCGACATCTTTTTATTTAAAACAATTAGATAAATATTTTTTCAAGTAGTGAGTTTATAGAATTGCAATGTTCGTAGACACAATCGCGGCGCGCGTGGCAAAGCATCCAAAATTAATGTCTGCACTGTTGACGGTCCTGTTAGTACTCTCACAGAGTGGCGTCGTGATCGCTCGGGAGGCCACCTACCCCGGGCCGTGAACCACTTCGCTGTCGGACCTAACCATCAGTGCGTCATTCGATCGAGTCAAGAGACACCACATCACTCCACATAAACGATCCGTTGATCCGAACGGGAAACCGATCGTGGTGAAGATACTCTTTAATTTCTGATCGGGAAGCGGTGACCGTCGTCATGTGACCACTATTGAGATAAAACGTCTCTTCGTCTATGGCCGGCGCATAGAGCATACCGACCGGTGAGCGAATCGTTGGGTGGCCGTGAATATCCACGAGAAACTCGTCGCCATCTGAGGCGGACGTGATTTCGGCGAGGATTGAGGTACCATCGTGTCGTTTCACGACCGCTCTACTGGGATCGCCCACGATCATATACTGCTGTCCGGTGAGAAAATCCTCACTGATGATATCGAGAACACCACTGAGGCTGAATCCGCCATTGAGTAGTCGTGCGACGGTGCGACCGATCTGGGTGGCCGGTGTGTTACCGATGTTCGCTAGCGTACACAGCCCGCTAACCGCACCGCGTTCCACCAACGCCTTGCCCTGCTCGTAGGAGCGACAGCCGTTGAGAACGAACATCCGGGTATTGACTGTTTCGAGCGTACAAGCGTCCAACCAGCCGTCCTCACACTGGAGTCCGTCTGCGTCGACGTGTCCCACGTAGTGGACGAGATCGTACTCCTCGGCAAACAGCTCTCGAAGATCGGCACAAGACAATTGTTCACGTATTGTTACTTCGAAATCCATTTGCTCCCGTTGTCCGTACAGTTCGGCGACGTCCGATTCGGCCTCCATCCGTACGTCGTTGCTGATCACTGCCACTTCGTACTCAGTCGCTGTGACCTGATCGAATCGGCGCTCGAACGCGGAGAGTATCGGCTTTGTACCCTGCATCGGGTACCCATCTGCAAGCCAGAGCTGGGCGATGCTCTCAGAAGATGGGGGGCTATGGATAACCGATGAACGGGCACTGTCGAAGCTGTTTTCCGAGGAGCGAGTTGGGGATCCCGACCGCACCAGTGGCTCACCAGTTCCACTGCGTGTTTCATCCTCACACGAGGTCGCGTGATCTGCCGCTCGATAGAACGCCTCGATCTCTGGGGAATCCGAAGGAGGCGACCACGGGCAACTCATCGGGAGACACCGGATGGTGCCGAGGCTCGCAACGACGAACGGGAGATATGGAAGATAGTTCCCAACCGGTCGAACGTCGGCGGTCACCGGCCAGCGCGGCACGAGATCTTCGATGAGATCGAACGGGACGGAGAGATACTCCTGCACCTGTTTGGCAAGGGATCGTTCGTGAAGTGTTGCAAAATCGATCGCGATGGTATCCGAGAGGCGTTCTTCGAGTGCTGTGCGTTCCCCGAGTGGAAGCTGATACAGCCCCTCCGTTCGCGTGATGCAATCGAGCGTGAAGACGTGTTTGAGCAGGCGAGCGACGCCGTGTTCGAGTCCCTCGCCGCGATCGAGAGGGATGGTGCTGTCGCCAGCCACGAGGCGCGGAGACTCCCCGGGAATGACGACGGCGTTCAGGTAGTAGGCCAGCGGGGCGACCGGATAGATCGTCTCAAGAGTGGGAGGTACCTCGATGCGGACGCTCGCCGTCTCCTTGGTCCGTTCTAGATCTGTGGCCGCCTGAAAGCACTCACCGCGCTCGAACAGCGGAGGATGACCCCGTAGCGTCGGAAACGACCGCTCACAGGAGGTGGTTTTCAGCGCCGAACCCAGACAGGACAGCGCACGCATGACATCCCGAGGCTGGTCGGTCGTCGTTACCGTGGCCGCCGGTGCGTCGTGAAACGATCGCAGCCCCAACTGAACTGTCTCAGCCCCTCGACAGTCGATGATCCGGCCCCGCTCGTCAGTGTGAGAAATCTCTATCTCGCCCTCAACGCGCAGATACACCTTCAGACCCAACGAAGCGATATCAACAGTGTGCTGCCTTGCTGACAACGAGGCGTGCTCGTGCTTTGCGAGTTCGGCACAGACGAGTCCATCATCTCCCTGAACGAGTACCGGATTGGACTGATTGGTCCAGATCGCAAGCGGAGACAGTTCGTAGGCCACATCCACGGGGAATCGAAACTGAGCACTCGGACAGCGTGCTGGCCGCACACGTCGACTCGTCGAGAGTTGGGCCCGAACCCCCTCGATGTCGTCGACGAGATCGAGCGCTGGCGGCTCAGACCCCGACCGGGGAACGACGCGAACGGCGTCTCTGAGCTCGATTCCGTTCATCGTCGGAGGGGTAGCCAATCGGTCAAATGATCCGTTTCGAGCAGATGCCACTGGTGTTCGACGATCCCATTCGACTCACGAAGTTCGATATGGATGTCGATCGGCGATTTCAACGCAGCGAGCGTTTCAGAATCGGGTGCACCCGGGAGATGAAAGTGGCCCATACCGCGCACCGCTAGGATATCAGTTCGGAGGGCACGGATGAACGTTTCAGTCGCAGAAAGCCCGTCGGTATCCAAGAGAACACAAAGCGTTGCGATGCCGAGCCGAAGCTCCCCCGGTTTCGTCCGGTCGTCTCGAATAGTCTCTCTGACTGAATCGTACAGGATCGCGCCGAGTCCGGTCATCGACCCGGACAAGCCGATATCCGGTTGGGAGTGTTCGAACGCCGGATCGACCGTACCAGCGACATCGCGTACGACATCCGTGTAATCAAGCTCGGTTACGCTCGAATGGGTCGGAGTTATGTTCTCGGGAAGATACTGAGCGTCGAGACCCGGTGTCGCATCCGTAAGCGTCAGGACGCGCTGTCGAGACTCATCACACTCACCGAAGAGCCGACGGGATTGGGCGGCTCGAACCCGTTCATCTACCTGACCAGTCACGAGCACACAACAGCCACGACGTTTGAGCCTCATGAGTGTAGCGGTGAACGATTCCCCAGTACGTGTTGGCTCCGAAACGTTCGGAGTGTTTGAAACGTGTTTCATGATGTCCATAGTATTTCCCATTAAAACATCAACCTATCGGAGCCAAGTAACTATATTCTATGGGTATGAGACGGGAATATATCCGTGTTCGGGACGAACTGGGCCATGCACGTATTTATGTGTATCCCGAAAGAATCTGTGATCGGGAATGGAGACCGACGAACTGATCGCCGTCCTCGAAGATGCTGGGCTGTCTCCATATCAAGCGGACGCGTACGCAACCCTACTGGAGCGGGGATCTGCGGCCGCGAGTGAGATCGCATCGACGAGCGGGGTTCCACAACCTCGAATTTACGACGTGCTCCGCGCGCTTGAGGAGCAAGGATACGTCACGGTGTACGACCGTGATCGGCTGTACGCTCGGGCAAACAGTCCGAACGACGCTCTTGCCGGACTCAAAACGGCCGTCCAGCGGTACGAAGCTGCGATCGAGGAGATCGAAACACGGTATCAGGAACCGGAAGTTACCGATAGTAACGTGAGCCTGGTCCAGCAGTTACGAACGGTGTTCGACCATGCCCGTGACGCCATCGAGACGGCCCACGATCACATTCAGGTGGCAGCTACGCCCAGCCGATTCAGGGCACTGCAGCCGCTGCTGGCGGAGGCCTACGACCGTGGTGTTCATGTGCATCTCTCGCTCTACTCGCCCGCCGACGAAGCGCTTCCGTTCGACAGAGCCGCGTTCGAGGGCGTCTGCACCGAAGTCCGGCGACGCGAACTCTCCGGTCCGTTCCTCGTGTTAGTCGACCGGGAACAGGCGTGTTACGCGACGACGGACCGGCTGACCCAAGAATACGGCGTCCTCGTGGACGATTACACGACGGCGTACGTTTTTCACTGGTATTACCTGACACGGCTTTGGGAGGTGTACGAGACGATTTACACCGATCGGAACGATCAGCCCCCATACTCGTTCGTCGAGATCACCGAATGCATTCGTGCCCTCGAACCCCTCCTCGAAGGGAAAGAACGAATAACGGGACGGATTCGTGGGATCGTCACCGAGTCCGGCCGGGAGTGCCAGCTCACGGGAGAGTTCATCGCCGTGAACTACACAGGGTCTCAGACCGATACGGAGGGTACATCCCTCGTGAAACTCGCTGCTGAGGCACAGATCCACTTCCAAACGGAAGAGACCGTCTACACTGTCGGCGGACGTGGTGCACACCGAGAAGACATCGCTGGCAAACGATTCACGGTCGATCGGATCGATTGATCGCAGTATGCGAATTAAAACGTCTCAGGCGGGCGTCTCGCCCTCGCTGACTGACCGAACGACAGTAGGGAGCAGTCCCGTGACACCAACGAGGAGAACGGTCAGCCCGAGCGCAGGGACGAACGCGACACGCAACGAGGTCGCTTCCGCGATGGCACCGATCACCACCGGACCGACTGCAAATCCGCCGTAGCCTGCCGTCGAAACGGCGGCGATCGCCTGTTCCGTGGGTAGCCCGGAATCGTGGGACGCTGCGAGACTCAGCGCAACCGGCATCATGCCAGCGAGTCCGAGACCCAACACTCCGAACCCGACCACTGTGATCAACGGTCGAGCCACGAGCGTCAGTGCGATCCCGATGGCAGCGACGACCGCCGTAAAGCGGAGGAATCGCTTCGGATTGGCACGTTCGACGGCGTGGTCCGCGAGGAACCGACCGAGCATCATCGTACCGGAAAACGCTGCGAAGCCGAGAGCACCGACAGTTGCGGTGCCACCGGCACTGGTTTCGAGATACACGGCGCTCCAATCGTTGCCGACGCCCTCGATGAACAGCGCACAGAAGCCGATGACACAGAAGCCGATCAGGGTTCGGGATGGCAGTACGACAGTACGTCCCGTTCCTGCGTCAGGGGCTTTCGGAAGCAACCATACGCTCGCTACGAGTCCGGTAACGAGCAGGACGACGCCGACGAGCGTGAAATGCATCCGAACGGAGAGACCGACGCTGGTCGCAACCGCGCCGAATCCTGCACCGACCAATCCACCACCGCTAAAGAGTGCGTGGAAACTCCCCATGATTTGGCCGGGATAGGCCCGTTCGATGCGAACGCCCTGAGCGTTGGCCGCGACATCGGTCACACCCTTTCCGAACCCGAACACGAGCGCCACCCCAACGAGCGTTGCAAGCCCATCGGTAACTGTGATTCCCACGAGTGCGAGGCTATAAACACCGAGTCCGACGCGAATGACGTTTCGACCGCCGTAGTGTGTGACGATAACGCCACTCGTCAGCAGTCCGATGATGCTCCCGAACGCGAGTCCGAGCAATGCGATCCCGATGTCCCCTTCCGAAAGTGCAAGCGAACCACTGACCGCCGGGATACGCACCGCCCATGTCGCAAACACCGCCCCGAGAATGCCAAACACGATCGAATCTGCGAGACGAGCGCGTCGTGGGTGACCGTCGCCCGACCGAGACGGAACCGACTGGCGACTGTCAGAAGCCTGCTCCGTGGACCGCTCAGCGTCGTTCTGTCCATCGAACAGATCTACTACCGAGTCAGGAAGATACGTTCGAAAACTCATCGTCCGACGATCAACGACAGACGCTAATAAGAATTATCAATCCATTTAACAATACCTGTTGTTACACGCGACACCACTCCAGAACAGGACGAGGTCCGTTCGGATCTGGACCTGCGATAGATTGGACAGATATCTATCTCATTCGAGCATCAATAAAATCTTTTATATAATGATATCCGTGAATCAACGCGGTAGATACACGAATGAGCGGTGTTGTGGACGGTCGATTTATTGAGCATCAGTTGATGATATACTACAATGAACCGATCCGAGATCGATACTGAGTCACTCACCACAGCTCATTGGATCGCCATTGGACTCTCGATCATCACCGGTGTAATACATCTAGTGTTAGGTGTGATGTCTTTTCCCGGGGTGTTGCCCGTCACGTTTCTGCTCGCGGGAATGGGCTTTTTCGTGGGGATCGGCCTGCTGTTGTGGGGATACCGCCGTTCGCTCTATGTGATCGGTGTTCCGTTCGTCGCCGTACAGATCGTGTTGTATCTCTGGATCAATCAGCGCTCAGATCCAGCGGTCTCTCCGATCGAGGGTATCGATAAGATCGCTCAGCTCCTTTTGATCGGGGTTCTCGTCGTTCTCTACCGGCGTGACGAGTAGCCGTCCGATCGTCTCCCGTCCGTGACCGGCACAGCGCCGAATTACAGGATCTTCTCGAACTGGTTCGGAAGCCGTTTTCGAACGATCGTGTACGGAAGGGCGAGGATGACCGTCAAAACCGCAATCCACCGTGGCAGCCCATCGAGACACACGGCGACCGGCGTCGAGAACGCCACTGTGAGCAGGAGGTCCTCGGGTGCCCCGTCGTATCGGACGATGTACTGGGCTCGGAGCCACCGCCCACGGAGATGGTCGTAGACGGCGTCCGGATTCGTCCGTTCCCAGGGCCGGAGTTCCTCACCCGCGCCGAGCACGTCGCTCGCCGAATGGACGGCCGCGGCCCCGACCACGACCGCAGCCACGATCGTGATCGGTGACACCACCAGCGCGACCACAGCGAGCGCGATCGCTGGCGGCCAGTACAACACGGGAAAGTGAAGCGTCCGTCGGTGGTCTCCGAACAAGAGATCTACGTCGGGGAAGGCTCCCCCGATCGCTCCTCCAACGGCAGTGCTAGCAGCGAGATCGGGCGCGACGACCGCTACGGGTAGCGATAGGGCCATCCCGACGGCGATATGGGTAAGGACCATCACGGTTCGGGCGTACGGTAGAGGAAATCATACTGGTGGGCGACGTAGCTCAGCGTTCCGGCTTCGAGCTGTCGCCGTCGTGTTTTGAGCCAGTCGTTCGCCTCGGAACGATCGCCGACAGCGGTCTCGACGAAGCCGAGGATCGCAGCGAGAAACGTTCGCTCCTCGCCGGGATACGTCCCATCCCGCGGTCGGACGATCCAATCTGAGGAGGCGACTGAGAGCAGACTGCCATCGCGCTCGCGGAGATGATCGAGCACGTGTCGCCCTGCGTGAGTGTCGCGTCCGGGTCGTTCATCGATGGCGTCGTGATACGCCGCCGTGATCGCTCCGTCGGCTGGGTGATCGGGCTGGAAGATCGTTCGGCCGTCGAACGTGAGTGGTGCGTACACGAGGCTGGACGGTCCAAGAGCGGCTTCGAAGGCGTCGAACGCCACTCGAATCGGGACGAGATCGAGGAACGAGGCCGCAACGAGGAGATCGGCGTTCTCGCCGTCGAACGCCGAGAGGGCATCACCCTGTTCGAATCGGACGACCAACCCCTCGATGCGAAATCCCGAGTCGATCGGCTCGGCGTCGAATTCGGCTATCCGCTGTTTGCGGGCGTGTTCGAGCACTGCCGGCGACCGATCGACACCGCGGTACGTTCCGCCATCGACGCCCCAGTCATGGAGTCGAGCGACCATCGTGCCCGTCCCACACCCGGCCTCGAGGATGCGCGGATCGTCCGGAAGAGCAGCCATCAGGCGCTCTCGAACCCGTGGGGAAAGTGCCCGACGATCGACGGACTGTTTCGAATCGAGATACTGTGGATCGGCGTGATTCATCCGTCGAGAGAGCGGTGGTGGCTCGCCCACGCCGAATCGTCCTCCCAGAGACGGACGACGAGAGCCGTCGGATTCGGCTCGGGGATCTCGTTTTCGACGCGATCACCGAACAACCGGGCAAATCGCTCGACGCTCGGATTGGTTCCCTCGAACTCGGGAAGATCGTTGAGCTTGGCGTCCCGGTATCGTTCTTCAAGATCGTCGAGAACAGCGTTCACGGCGTCGATGTCGACGAGGTAGCCGTACTCATCGAGCGTCGGTCCAGCGAACCGCAGTTCGACGGTGTATCGGTGACTATGAACGTCACCCTCAGCCCCCGGGTCGGGGACAGTGAGATAGTGCTGTGCGACGAAGTCTCGTGTGACCGCGAGTTCGTACGTGTGGTTCGTGTTCGTCATGGGTAAGTCAGAAGCACTTGTAAAGGGGATTCACTCCCCTCGTCGAGCAGTCGGTACGCCGACGGTGCGTCTGTGAACGGAATGCGGTGGGTGATCAACGACGCGACCGGAAGCGTTCGAAGCTGATCGAGCGCGGTGTCGACCCGCCGTGATTTGCTCCAGCGGCCACGAAGCTCGGGTGATAGTGTACTCACCTGACTCGATTCGATGGTGATGCGATCGCGGTGGAAGTTCGTTCCGAGATCGATCGGTGCTTGCTTGATCCCGTACCACGATCCGACGACGACACGGCTATCATACCCCGCCACGGAGATCGCGTCGTCGAGCACCGCCGGTCGACCGGAGAGTTCGTACACGAGATCCATCCCGTCCTCGTTTCTCGTGACTGCTGAGAGATCATTGGGCGCGATGGCCTCGTCAGCACCCATTTTCTGGGCGTGTTCACGTCGATCTGAGAGCGGGTCGACCGCGACGAGTCGCTCTAGGGGAAACGCGGAAAGCACCCCGATCGTACACAGTCCGACGACGCCTGCACCGAAGACGACGACCCGTTCCCCGACGCGCGGACGGCCATCGAGCACGAGCGACGTCGCCGTCTCGACTGCGGGGAGTATTGCCATCGTTTCCCCGGTCAGGTCGTCGGGTACCGAAACGAGGGTATCGGGCTGTGTCGCGAACCGAGACTCGTGGGGATTGAACGCGAAGACGTGCTGGCCGATGCGGTCGTCAGTGACCGCTCGACCGGTCGAGACGATCTCACCGACCGCAGCGTACCCATACCGGAGAGGAAACGAGAGATCACCATCGAGTGCATCGATGGTCTTATCGGCTGGAAGTTCCGTAGGGACCTCTCCGCGATAAACGAGGAGTTCGGTGCCGCAGTTGATGGCCGAAATGCGCGTTTCGACGACTACCTCATCCGCAGCCGGATCGAACGTCGTCGTCCGAAGTTCGGTCTCGTGTGGCGCGGTGAAATAGAGCGACCGCCGATTCATCGGTCATCCCCCAGTGGTGGTCGAGGTATGGGGACGTCAGCCCCCGCTGATGAGCGTTTTACACCGGTTTCGACGGTGACTTGACCGCGAACGGTCCCATCGAGAACCGACCGCCGTAGATAAGGGATGGCGGTGGACGATCCCCAATCGATCTGGAGGATCGGAAACGGGACCACGCAGTTGCCTGTGGTGTTCACACCCACTGTACATCTCGATCAATAATGTTCCTTCTGCCGATCGAGGTAGCCCGCCACGGCGAGATAATCCCGCAGGAACACGAGCAAAGACGGCGGAAGGACGACGATTGCGAGCGTTTCGACCGTCTTGGGTGAAAGGACAGGGGCTAGCGCGACAGTGATGAACACCATCTGTACTCCTGCGAGCGGCCGCCGAACTGCGCTTGGCGGTAATTTTTCGACCGGTTTCCCCTGTCGGTGGCGCAGTCCACGACCAGCCTTGAAGAGATACCGCGCGGCCGAAAGCGACAGATACCAGACGGGCAGCCGACCCCAGAGCACGGCAACGACGGGAGCAACCAGAAAGCCGAGCGTATCAAACGCCATGTCCAGCTTCGTGCCGAGCACCGTCGTTCGCCCCAGAACGCGGGCTGTGAGTCCGTCGGCCCAATCGAGCAGACAGCCCGAGCCGTAGAGCAATGCTGGCACCCACGCCAGAGCTGGTGTCGGTTCGACGACAGCAAATCCAGCAACAGCCGCAAAGGCCGCACCGCGGGTAAGCGTCACTGCGTTTGCGAGCCCGAGTGTGTCGTACACCCCCATCTCCGTATCGACAGGATGGTTCGTGTCGAGATGCTGTTGGAGGAATCGAAGCTCAAAGATCCCGACGATGGTCGTAGGAACGAACCACTGCGTTGCGATAGGGGGTGCCGTAACGAGGGCGACGCCGCCCGCTCCGGCGAGTAGCGCAAACGCAAAGAGGACGACGGCGACGGTCCAATCACGTCGAAGACTGGCTGTAGTGGTCGTCGTCACGGGGATCGGTCGAACTCCGGATCTTCAAGCGTCGCGATCCGTTCGCAGTCCTCGGGAGTGAGTTCGAGCCGAGCAGCCGCGAGGTTCGCAACGATGTGATCACGGTCGATACTAGCCGGGATCGGAACGACGCTGCGCTGGACGTTCCACGCGAGCACGACTGCCGCAGGTGACCGCCCGTGTCGCTCGGCGATGGACGTGAGGATCGGATCGGAAAGGAGTCCCGGCGCGGAGAGAGGAGAGTGGGCCATCACCCTGATGCCTCGCTGGTGACACGCCCGAACGAGTTCGGTCCGGGGACGGTAGGGGTGTGACTCGATCTGTACGACAGCCGGTAGAACGCGAGCCGAACCGACGATGGTCGTCAACTGCTCCACCGAGACGTTACAGACCCCGAGCGTCCGCACGAGTCCGCGATCGTGGAGCCGTTCCATTCGTCGCCACGTCCGAGTCAGTGACACGTCCACCGTCTCCGGCTGCCCATCGTCGTCGGTCGGGAAGGCCATCGCTTCCTGTTCGGTCGGTGGTTTCGTGGCGAGATTCCGCAATGGACCTTGATACGCCCACGCCGTGGGCCAATGAATCATATAACAGTCGAGTGACTCCACGCCGAGCGCGTCGAGACTTCCTTCACAGGCTTCCGCCACGTGACCGTGGTTCGTGTTCCAAACCTTGCTCACGAGAACCAGCCCGCTACGGTCGGGCGCGCCGGGGGCAGCGAGCAACTCGCCGATCCGCGCTTCGTTGCCGTACAGTTCTGCGGAGTCGAACAGCCGATAGCCTGCATCGAGCGCGGTCGTGATGGAGTTCCGTCGGTCGACGTACTCACCATCCCGATAGCGCGAACACCCGAAACCGATCGGTGGCAGTCGGATCCCGGCAGTGCGTTCGCTTCCGTCGAGAACCGACCTATCGTCCGCAACGGGACGAACGGGCGGTGGACGAGGCGTTCGAGACGAGACGGGATGGTCAGCAACCGACACCGGCTCACCCGAGGATGCGGCTGCTTCGATGGCATTGCAGACTGCGACGATATGCCGCCCACGGCGGCCCCCAGTCGTCGGTCGCCGTCCGCGCTCAATGGCGACTGCGAGCCGCTCGGGACCGTCGAGATACCGCTGCTCGCGCCGGGTGAACTGACAGGGTGCGGCGACGTACGTTCGTCCCGAACCCCCGACTGAAACGGTATCAGTCTCGGTATCGAGTGCTCCGCTGTCTGCGAGATAGAGCGAGCCGCCGTCGCCGTGGAGTTCGAGGCTATTGAATTCGCGGCTTCGGTGGGGTGCGTACAGGCTTGCCGTGAGCCGAACCACCAGCCCGGTTGCGAACTCGATGGTCGCCTCCACGTGGGAGGCTCTATCGGGCGACCGTGACGTTCGTGTGGGCCATACGTCGAGCGCGTCTGCGATCCGAACGCGTTCGATGCGGCCGAACCACGCGACGAGAAGCGTCAGCGGATAAACAGCGCCGTCGTACAACGGTCCCGCTTCGAGGAACGAGCCGGGATCGT
This sequence comes from Halocatena salina, assembly GCF_023115355.1. Taxonomy (NCBI): domain Archaea; kingdom Methanobacteriati; phylum Methanobacteriota; class Halobacteria; order Halobacteriales; family Natronomonadaceae; genus Halocatena; species Halocatena salina. The sequence goes on along the minus strand of NZ_CP096019.1, from coordinate 2,416,169 downwards.
CGTGCCACTCCGTCACCCGACCGACGTGTGCATGAACGTATCCAAGGCGAACCGTTCCGAGACGTCCGTCACCGAGTAACGATTCGGCGTGGCGCTGAGCACCACCCCTGTGGTTGATCGGAGCACACCCTAGCGCGAGTTCGCGCTGTTCGGCAGTTTCGAGGAGCGCTTGGGCCGCTTCGACGTCGAACGCGAGGGGTTTCTCGCTAAAGACATGTCTATCATCCATTAAACACTGCTTCGTGACGGCCGCGTGAGCGCCGTGGCTCGTGAGATTCACGAGGAGTGGCACAGTCTCGTTGTCGAGCAACTCCTGGAGATCGGCGTAGGGAACTGCCCCGGTGGTGGCAGCGAGTCGAGCGGCTCGATCAACATCCAGATCACAGACTGCTGTCAGTTCGAGTGGTGATTCGGAGAGACCAGCCGCGTAGTCCTCTGCGACCGATCCCGCACCAACAAACGCACACTTCACGACGGACCTTTCGGGTGGAAACGCAAAAAGGTGGAGGGCGTAGAGTTATTGAAAGTCGACACGAATGCCGTATATGGCCCGCGTTGCTGTTCTCCACAACACTCTCGATTTTCATGGTGGAGCTGACGCCGTTTGTCTCGCTGCCTGTGAGGCGCTCCAGACCGACCATGACGTCACACTGGTTACCGTCTCGGAGACGAACCCAGTAGCGCTCGCGGATCGATTTGACGTCTCCGTCGCGGACCTCACCGTCAGGATGCCACCAGTCGCAACGGCGATTTCGAGGACGCTTTCGGCTGGCGTTCCGTGGATCGGTCCACAACTCGCGTTCCGGAGTGTCGTGCTCTACCGCTTTTTTCGATCATTTGCTGACGAATTCGATCTCGCGGTGAGCACGGCAAACGAGTTCTCCCTATCGCTTCCATCGGTCCAGTACGTCCATTATCCCCAGTTCAATCTCCACCGACTCCCCGAGGCTGCTCCGGGCCGTCTGAACCGTCTATGGAGTCGTCTCGCCGGTCCCACGCGTGCCGAGATGGCCGATCACGACGTCACACTGCTTTCGAATTCCTCGTGGACAGCGTCAGTGGTCGACACGATCTACGGCGTCCGGCCGACCGTGTGCTTTCCCCCTGTCGGGCCGATCCCGTGTGACCGTCCGTGGTCGGATCGCGAGGCGGGGATCGTCGTGACCGGGCGACTCGCCCCGGACAAACGAGTGCTCGATGCGATCACGGTGATCGATCGCCTCCGCGAACGAGGATACGATCTTCACCTCCACGTCGTCGGAGCCACACCACGGGCGTACCGAAATTACGCCGAACGGATCACCGCCAAAGCCCGTGAACGACCGTACGTCGTCGTGGAACAGAACGTCACACGCAGCCGGCTCGAACGACTGTTGTGTACACACAGATACGGCCTGAATATGAAGCCAAAAGAGCATTTTGGGATGACTGTCGCCGAGTACGCCATGGCAGGGATGATTGCGTTCGCTCCCGCAAGCGGGGGCCAACAGGAGGTGCTCGACGGTCGTTCCGACCGGCTGTTCGCTTCCCTCGAGGAGGCTGTTACACTCATCGTACGAGCAGTGGAGGCCGACGAGCCTCCCACGTGTTCCACAGGGCGGTTCTGCCGGAAAACGTTCCGGAGATCCCTTCGATCGCACGTCGACAAACTTCTCGAAGCGCAGTGAGACCCGGCAGTTGCAAGCAGTCGTTCAGGTGGGAGATCTACACGACGTAGTAGTTGTCGGACGATTTCTGCTCCCGGTCTTTCTGGCTTCCGGGTTTGTTTGCCCGGGGGCGGCCGGTAGTTGGATCCTTCCGGAAGGTCACGCCCACGGTCTGTAAGAACCGATTTATCCCGTGGTGAACGGGCCGCGGGGACCGACCGATCCCTCGTGTTCCAGGATCACCTTCGAACACCATGGTCTGATCAGAAACGTAGTCGAGGAGGAGCAGATCGTGTTCGATAACGAGGCAGTACACGTTCTCTCGGGTGACGAACTGGCGCAGCGTCGCACCGAACGCCGTTCGCTGCCGGGCGTCGAGATACGCAGACGGCTCGTCTAACAGGTACAGCTGTGCGTCCCGACCGAGCGCGAGCGCGATACTCACTCGCTGTAGCTCACCGCCCGAAAGATCAGACACCGCTCGTTCTGATAATGAATCGAGGTCGAACGACTGCCAAAGATCGGTTTCGTACGGTTGGCTGTGGACACCGAGGTGACTGGCGAACAGTTCTTCTACCGTGCCCTCGAAGGCGGGTTGCAGATACTGGGGTTTGTACGAGACGCTGACGTCAGTGCCGAGCTCGCCCTCATCCGGCGTGAGAATTCCCGCAAGCAGCTTTGCGAACGTCGTTTTTCCCAGCCCGTTTCGACCGAGGATGCCCAGAACCGCCCCCTCACGAAGCGTTCCCGGTTCAATGCGCAACGAAAACGATTCGAACGACGTCTTCAACGTCGGGAACTCGAACGTGTCCGTTCGATGATCGGCGTAACGTGTGGAATCTCGAAGGAAGTCGATGGCCTGTTCTCGGATCCGGACGTTTTCGTCGCGCAAATAGCCTTCGAGAAACTGATTGATCCCGCGTCGAGTCGAAAGCGGCCGCGAGACGACACCGAACCCCGCCGGTTCGCCGTACACCACGTGAACCGTATCGGCAACGACGTCTAGCGTGATGAGGTCGTGATCGACGACGAGCGCCACGGAATCCTCGGTGTACTCCTGTATCGTTCGGGCGACGGTCAGCCGTTGATCGACATCGAGATACGACGACGGTTCGTCGATCAGATACGTATCGGCGTCGGCCACGAGCGTCGCCGCGACCGCAACACGCTGTAACTCTCCACCGGAAACGTTGTCGACGCGCCGGTCAGCGAGCGCACTGAGATCGAGGCGTTCGAGGAGCTCATCGCACGCGCCCCGTTCGTCGCGCTCACCGAGGAGCTCAGCAACGGTCCCGTCGTACTGATCGTGCACCCGATCGATCCGCTGGGGTTTGTACACTGTCCGAACGGCCCCATCCCGGAGCTGTTCGAGATACGTCTGTACGGCCGTGCCGCGAAACTCACGAACGATGGTGTCCCATCCCGGATCGACTGCGGAATCTCCGAGGTTCGGTTTCAACGAGCCGCTGAGTATTCCGAGCGCGGTCGATTTGCCGACACCGTTCGGACCGAGCAAGCCGACAACGCGCCCCTCGGCCGGTCCAGGTAGTTCGTAGAGACGAAACCCGTTGTCCCCGAACTGGTGAACCAACTCACCACGTTCGGCAGGAAGACGAACGATTTCGATCGCGTCGTTCGGGATCTTGTTTGCGACGATCCTGTGTTCCTCGATCACTGCCTCGTCATCGATGTGTAGCTCTCCGTTGTCCGTCAAGTGAAACCCCTCGTCTCGTCCCGCCTGATTCAGGGGATCGTATTTCAGCGCAATGTCTCGAACCTCGTCGGTGACCTTCTCCTGATCGATCACCGCCACGTACTTGTCTTTTTGCGCTGCTGTAGTGGGGTCTCCCATGCGAACGAGTAGTGGACCAGACCACAAGTGAATTTCCGCGGCTCCCGCACACGCAGACGGTCATCGACGCCCAACCGGGCGTTTAATAGTTTTCAGAACTCAACAGCTTGAATAGATTGTCGTATTCGCTCGGAAGTTGGTCTCGAACGTCCCTGAATTCGCTTTCGGGCACGGTGTCCGCGACGACATCGAGAACGACTTGCGCGTAGAAGTTCGCGTCGGACTGGTCCGTTGAGGCACGGTCTGCGACCCGATCGACGAATTCGTCGTAATCGATCCGTTGTTCAGATTGGGCCTCCGTGAGGAACCGGTCGATCTCCATGGGTAGTGGGGCCGCGAGATCCGTCGCTTCGCCCGAACCGAGCCGCTCCCCGAGCGTGGTAAGTGTTGCGCGTGTTATCCTGAGTGCCTCTCCTTGCGAGGCGAGTTTTGCTCGTTGCTGAACCTCGCCGAGGAACGTATCGAAATCCATAATTGTGGTTGTAGGGACGGCCGGTTAGCCATAGTGGTTGATAATGCATGTCGATCGTCCCGGAGGACCGAACTACAGGGACAACGTCGATGAGGGGGCTGTCGGCGAGACGGAGGACGTTTCGATGAGTGTGGATCTGATGAGCGTGTCGTGCCCACGACGCAACCGTTCGGAGAGAGCTTGGTGAGAGACGTTCATCTTATCCGCCAGTTCCTCGAGCCCGATCTCCCGTGGAACGTCGAAATATCCGTCTCGGCACGCCTGGGTGAGAACCGTATGCTGTGCCGGTGTCAGCCCACACTCGACCGCCCGATCGGAATCGAGAGACCGAATCGAATCGATCGTAACGGACAGTTCGTACCGCTCACAGCACTCCATCGCGGTCCGGACGTCCTCACGGGTGGGATAGAGGATTTCGACGGACCATCCCGAACGGACGCCTCGATTGCTGAGCAAGATACCTTGAGATTGGAGGAGGATCTCGATGCAACGGTGAACGTCAGGAGTCCATTCTACCCGGTATAAGTGCCGGTCCTCGGTTCGGCAAAGTTCTTTGGCAGCAAAAACGGTCGGATCGTTCTCCAAGACATCTATCAGATCAGCTTCGTCCGTGTTGGCCCACAACATGGACATATTGGCCGTCTCGCCTGCCGCTGCGAGCGGGGCACACTCGACGGTGAGATCCGGAATCGTACTGAAGGTTTCGTGCAGTGCGAACGCCTCGGTAGGAAGACGTCCACACACGAGGGTACTTTCGTCTCGGTGACCGATCCCAGCGACCCGGGTCGCGTTCCGTTCGGTTCGGATACCCATGACTGTTTGATTGGGTACTACCCCGGTAAGTATTTCCTTGAGTGTCCGTCTATTAATTCAGCCACAACCATAGAATAATAATTGCCCGGAGGATCGGTTGCTCACTGGCCCTTCAGTAGTGAAGGTCCCAGCAGTCATTCCCAGCCCGTCGTTCTCTCGCTTGCCGTGTTAGAGATGAGCGTTTCTCGTACCAGTACGGAGAGACCGCGACGGAGGCGCTGAGACAACGCAGAATCGCTGATGTCCACCGCATCAGCGAGCTCAGTGACGGAACTGTCTCGCGGCACGTTGAAATACCCCCGGCGATACGCCATCGTGATCGCTTCTCGTTGTTTGGCTGATAACGACGATTCGTCGGTCGAGTCGGTCGAACTATGCAGCTGCCGAAGCAACAGCGGAATGCCACTGTCGGTAACGGCCTGATTGAACGCCGTGAGATCCTCGTGGGTCGCAAAGCGAAGCCGGAATCGCCACTCTTCTGTGGTACCCTCGGCTTTGAGCAGGCGGGCATCTGCGTCGATCATGATCTGGATAAGTCCGCCGATCTCCGCTTGCCACTGCACTTCGAACAGCTCTTCGTCGTTCGCTGTCGAAATGATCCGAACGAGTTCAGTTTGGGAATGATCCTGAAGCGCCGTCTGCACCGCCGATCGGTCGTCGTGTGACACCCACAACAACGGCAACGGCTCGGAGCGAAGCGGGACGATTCGTTCAAGGCGTACGGTGAGGTCTTGAAACTCGCTGAACACCTGTCCCAGTTCGAAACTCTCGGCTGGGATCGTGATATCGACGACGATGTTTGTTTCAGTCATGTGTGCCCGAGTATTGCTGTATCGTTGTCATTGATAACAACGGATATAGAAGCTTCGATATTCAAGGGTTATATAAGGAGTGCCGAGCTAACATATCCAGCCGTCAGGGATCGATCGCGTCCGGTATATCATCCATGGCTCCTGTGTGGCCGGTGGATCCTCGGACGTTTCCGTCGATTGCTCACCCAGCGGACAATATTTACGACTCGACGTCGTAACCTCCATCGATGTCCCGGAACATTCTCGTTCCGATCGATAGCTCCGAGCAATCGCGTGAGGCATTGGACTATGCGTTGACAGAACACGCCGAAGACGACATCACTGTCATTCACGTTCTGGATCCTGCCGAGCAGTACGCTTACGGCGGGGTAGAAGGTGGGATGGTGAATCACGAGGCCATTCAAGAGCAACGACGGCAAGAGGCTCAACAGCTGTTGGCGGAGGCGACCGAACAGGCCGACGCCCACGACGTCACCATCGACACCGAGATACAAACCGGATCGACCAAACGCGCCATCGTGGCGTACGCCGACGACCACGGGATGGATCACATCGTCATCGGAAGCCACGGCCGTTCCGGTGCGAGTCGTATTCTCCTCGGAAGCGTCGCCGAAGCGGTTACTCGTCGGTCATCAGTACCCGTTACCATCGTTCGGTAAGCATCGCACAGTGATCTGCTGAACAGTGACGATCCCTGCGCCTCAAGCGTGTGGGACACGGGTGGTGTTCGAACAGTGTCTTTCCTCGATCGGATCGACAATCGACGACTCGCCTTCGGCTCGAACGAGGTCACGGGAGCGATCGGTGATTCGATCACGGTGTTGCCGATCGTCGTTGCCCTCGGACTCGTAACCGGTGTCTCGGTTTCGCACGTGCTGTTGGCCTTCGGCATCTTCCAGATCGTCTGGGGTATCAGATACGGCCTGCCCGTTTCGGTCGAACCGATGAAGGCGTTGGCTGCTCTCGCCATCGCGGGAACGCTCACGTACGCCGAACTCGCCACTGCCGGAATGATACTGGGCGTCGTTCTCCTCGTGATCGGTCTCGGTGGCGTCCTCGCAACTGTCGAACGCTGGATCGGGACGCCAGTCGTCCGAGGCGTGCAGTTCGCGGTCGGGATGCTCCTCGTCGAAACCGGTCTCCAACTCGCTAGCGAAGGGTGGGTTCTCGCTGGTGTGGGATCGCTGATCGTCGTCGTGCTCGTCTGTGCAGGTTCCAAAAACGTGAGCGCGCTCGTCGTCTTGGCCGTCGGGATAGGGATCGCCCTCGGAACGGCCGGCCTGCCAGCTCCCCACTGGCCGGGACCACCGCCAGCGTCGCTCACATTCGGAATCACGTGGGCCACCGTGGATAGCGTGGTTGCGCAGTTGGCGATGACGATCGGGAACGCGGCACTCGCAAGCTCGCTGTTGATCGCCGATCGCTTCGGAGAAGAGATCACGCCCGACGAGCTGTCGACGAGCATGGGAACGACGAATCTTGTGGTGATTCCGATCGGCGGGATCCCGATGTGCCACGGTTGTGATGGGATTGCGGGAAAACACGAGTTCGGGGCACGAACGGGCGGTGCCAACGTCGTCGGCGGGATGTTGTATCTCGGGATCGCCTTCTTCACGACGGCACCGCTGCTACGCGCGTTTCCGCTGGCGATGCTTGGCGTGTTACTCGTGATCGTCGGGACGTCGCTGGCGACGAGCGTCCTTCAGTCAACCAACCGCTCGCTCTCAGTAGCTATCGGTGTGGTGGCCATCGTCGTGAATCTCGGCGTCGCATTCGTCGTTGGGATCCTCGCTCATCTGGCACTGAAACGAACTACCGCCGAAAACTGATTCGTCTGATATCGATGATAGATACGTGATACTAGTCCGTGGCGCTCGGTCACCGATCACGTTTTCAGACGACCAGTCACTACCGCACTCACACTATCGTTATCAAACCATGCCTCGAAGCACCAGATCCACGCAATCATCGCGCGCTATTTAATAGCATAACTATAAATTACGTGTATAATCCACTCCTATTACAAGCGTATGCTTGTAATGGTCGTGCTTGGAAATGTCTGGGTTGATCATGGGAATGATGTCCATTATGCCGGTGTCTCTCACTCCTTATGAATCGAGTGTGGACCGTAGTGATCGGATTGGCGTGAGCTGTCTGCGATCGCGTATTATCGGGACCGAAGGAAGATAGTCCCGCCGATGAGATTACGCGCCACAGCAGTCACTGCAACCACACGACTTTTTTCGTACGATAACACATCTTCTAGCCATGGACATCTCTGAGGCCGTGACGACCGAGCACGCATCGTTCGATCCAGAGACGCGGGTGTCGAAGCTCCGGGGGGCGTTCGACGAGGAGATACTGACGAACGCCATCCTCGTGGAGGGCGAGGAGGTCGAAGGAGTCATTCCACGAAAGGAACTGCTTGATTCCCACCACGACCCAGAAGAGAAGTTACGGACGATCGTTCGGAGTCCCCCACGGGTCAGTCGGACGGAGGATGTCCGCGAAACGGCGCGGTTGATGGTCGAAAGCGAACTGAAACTGTTGCCCGTCTATGAGGGAACACAGTTCTATGGCGTCATTACCGACCATGCCATCCTCAATCTCGTGTTGGAGCATCTAGACGCCCTCAACGTGGAGGACGTCTTCACTCGAGATCTCATCTCGGTCAAACCGGACGATACTCTGGGTCGGGTCATTAACGTGCTCCGTGAAAACGACATCTCTCGCGTGCCGGTGATCGAGGAGACGGAAGCGATCGGTCTCATCAGCGTCTTCGACCTCGTGGAGTTCATCGTGCGGAAGATGGATCGCAACCGGGGTGGCGCGCCCGACGGCTTCGATGGTCACGCCGGCGCGGGATCGTCCTCGGGCTACCGAAGCCATCCCGGCTTCGGTGATCGCTCGGGCGAATCTGCTCGAATGCTTGATCTCCCGGCCCGGGATGTGATGTCGACCCCCGTTTACACCGTTACCCCCGAGACACCGCTCAACGAAGCCGTCGATGAGATACTCGGTACCGAATACTCCTCGTTGGTCGTCACCAACCCGAACGGCACTCCGACCGGCATTATGACGACGACCGACGTTCTGCGCGCGCTGACGGTCGACGAAGAGAGCTACATGGACATCCAAGTGTTCGGTGTCGAACATCTAGAAGGAGGCCTTACTCGCGCTGATATCTCTTCTCGCATCGAGAAGATCGATGAAAAATACCAAAATATGGATATTTTAGAAGCAAACGTCGTTTTTCACGAACACCAAGAGCGCCAGCGTGGCACGCCGTTGTTGCTCGTGACCGTTCGGTTGTTCACCGATCAAGGGCGGTTCGTGGGATCGGCCGAGGAGTACGGTGCCCGCCCGGCCTTCAAGGAAGCGGCCGCTATCGCGGAAGGAAACGCCCTCGAAGACAAATCTCGAAAGCACCCCGGTGAACGACGGAATCGTTCCTCCTCACAGACCAAGAAGCTGCTCAGCTGGTGGCGCACAGCCGAGTAGCAGGTCGATCCGCTCGAACGGATCAAGATGTCCAGACGAGTTCGAGCGACAATTTCGCAGTGCAGATCGGATCGAGGAGCTGTTCGTCCTCGGTTGTGGACTCTGCTTGTGCTGAATCCAAATATCCAGAACAACGGCCTTTATTGAGTATCCGAGAGATCGTCGTGGTCGAACCACACTGTGGACAGTCGAGGAAGAGTTCGTCCTCTCCCTCGTGCAACGCGTCAGGTTCGATCATCATTCGGGCTTTCGTGGACGATTCCTCGTTCTCCAGTGATGTATCTGACATTGCTGTTGGGTGTACGGGAAGCACAAGCAAAAGTCCGAGGGACATCCTGTTTAGGATTCGAGCTTCTCGACGATCTGTTGGGCCTGTTCTTTCGCGCCGTCTTCGTCTACTCCTTCAGTCGGGATCAGCACGCTCTCGACCAGCCAATCGTCGGAATCTGCTGTTTGTCCGGTACGAACTTCGCTTCCTTGTGAAACCGATTCCGCTGCGTTTGCCGCCCAATCCGGAGTCCGTATCGTATCGAACTGATCCGGATCGTTGTATCTGACGTGGTAGTAGTTATCGCTCTCTTCGACCATCTCCGGGGACGGTGTCTCGGGCATAGTCGACTGAAGACGATCTATCGTTGAAAGCATCAGCCTGGTATTTGCAGCGACGGCCGACGGGGAGTCCGATTCATCCCGCGAGCTCGTTCCGGAACTGTCGGAGCATCGCCTCGGGATCGTCTTCTTCGATCGAGAGGGCCTCGCGTAGGTACGCGGTCTCAGCACCGTTTGCGCTGACCACGACGTCGTAGGACTGTTCGAGCGTCTCCAAGGCACGACAGAGCGCAACGACGGACGTCTGGGACTGGGTCGTCAGATCACCATCGAAGTCGTACACGTACACCGTCGCCGGCCCATCGAGACGGTCTCGAAGGAGAGCGAATCGATGATCGTCGAGATGACCGCGTAGAGCGATCGTATCGCCGAATTCATACGCTTGATGGGCCATATTCACCGCTCGTCCCCCGATCGTCACCGTCGATCGATCGGCGGTGAACGTCTCCGAGACACCGGCCGCGATCCGTTCATCGAACGCCTCACGCGAACTGAGATAGTCACCGTGTGCGTCCATAATGCGGTAGTACACGTCGGTGCTGCCGTCAGAAAGCGCGGTAAGATCCCGCTCAACCGGATCGTCGCGGAGCATCTCTGCGAGTTCGGCGTGGCCCATACGGTCACTACGTGGGACGAATACGAAAGCACCGTTTTGGTAGCGTTTCCGGTGGTCGTCACACCCACGCGATCATCGACGAATCGATGTCTATCAGACCCCGTGAACCATCTGTCGGAAACGTCTCACTACGTGATCGTATTATACAACGGAGTGTGCCACAGCGCCGCCGTTCGGAAGAGTTACGTCCCCTTACATACCGACGACGCCGATCGCGTCGGGCGTGACGATACCGAGGATAGCGAGCACGTATAGGATGATCAACGAGGCGACCCACGCGATCAGCGCAATGCCGATCGCGCTGAGCCACCCGCCGGGGTAGCGCCAGTTGATCACGCCAAGATACGCCAGTAGCCCGAGGAGCGGGCCGAGAAATGGGATCCATCCGAGGAAGAAACCCACGATGGCCCACACGACCGAAGCGATGAGTGCTGTAATGATCGCATACGTGAAGCTCTCTGTGTCGGTGATGATCCGTGCACCGATGTAGATGCCAGTTGCTCCGACGAGCAGACTGATCACGAATACGACCAGTGTGTCGATGAACGCCATATATGATTTGACGAGCCTCCGAAAGCTACTCGTTCTGTCTTCCAATACAAGGTCGCGGACCGTCGTGTGTCGTGAGCGGTCGACGATCCGTCGCGGCGGTCGTTCGGGCGACGGGGACGTCAGCGGCCAACGATTTCCGCGTGAACGGCCCTAAGAATGGGGTATCGTTGGATGATCACGCTCGTGTTGAACAACGCCTACACGTGAACTTGTCTTTACAAGCATGCGCTTGTAATGAAATTCACCCCCGTTAGCATCCAGCTACCTCCTGTATCGATCGGGGAGCTGCGGAAATGGCTACACTTGTGGAAGGGTTCACTTCCACCGACACCAATACAAACTTGATCGTCCGTATCATACTTGTAATTGCCCTGCCTGTTCGACAGCAGGGGGAGGGAAACAAATGGCCCAAAACAGTGGTCTTACCCCGGCGGAGAAAACAGGATCGTCAACGACGGTGACGATTATCTGCGATGAATGCCAACGCCGGCAGTCGATCGGACTATCCGCTCCAGCCACCCTCGCCGATCGGCGTCCCGACGGTGTAGTCGAAAGTGTCTGCCCGACGTGCGGGGAGATAACCGTCACCGGATTCCGGTACATTGACGACCAGTGAGCGATCCATGGTCACCGACTGTGGATATCCGGGCGTGATTCAGCGCCCGAGTACTGGTAGTTTTCGAAGCGAACGCGAACGACGACGTTCTCACCGGTCGATTCGGTAATGCGTTTGTCGATCGTTTCTGCCACTCCAGAGGGGTTGTTATCGCCATCCATCCGGCTCACGACGACTGTGATCGTCTCAGGGGAGCTGAACGGACCGGGACCGTTGTACTCGGTTCGTATCGTAACTGGTTCGAGAGACTCGTATTCGGAATCATCGAGGGTCGTCTGCACTTCGTGATTGACTGTTTGTTCGAACGAACTCTGCTGATAGAAGGCTCCTGCCGTGAGAACCGTGAGGACGAGCAAAACGATCCCCGTCGCAACTACTACCCACGTTCCGGCGTCGACCGAAATGAGCCATCCTTGGCGGGGGGGACGATACTGGAACCACCACAGCACGGCGAACGCGCTCGCGTTGATCAGGAGAAGTGTAAGTATCAACAACAGCAGCGAACCGACGGCCAGCCGAGGCGCGCCCCACATGGCGGCAATACCGACGGTCGCAGCCGCAGGGATGAGTGCAGCCGCGATCATTACGCCAACGAGTGACGTAGAGCCTTTGGTCGTCAACGCAAAGGCACCAGCGGCGCCGGAGGCAACGCCGATCAGGACGGTGAGCCAGCTCGGCGCACTCCGGAGGGAGATCAGTTCGACCGTCGAAACGTCTAGCGTGTTCGGCACGATCCCACCGAGCTGTAGACTGACGCTACAAAGCATTGCCCCGAGAATCGCCACCATGAAGCCGAGCGCCTGATTCCGAAGGCTGTGCAACAGCATTTCCCGATCACCGGTGGCAGCACCGACAGTCGTAGTCATCACCGGTCCGATGATCGGGGCGATAACCATCGATCCCACGACGACCGCCGGAGAGTCCATGAGTAGCCCCACGGTTGCGACGATCGCGCTCAGAAAGATCATCACGAGAAACGACCGCAGATCATAGCTGATGTCTCGGGCTTTCGAACGGAGTTCGAGGCGGGTCAACGTGTCGAAATCACTCGCGAACCGATCGAGAAGCGATTCCGTTCTGGGCGTCACCGCTCCTTCGAGGCTTACGATGGTGGTGTACTGGTCCTCGTCGATCCCTACGTCGTACAACTGATCGAAAACGTACCCGATCGCGTCAGTCGGCACCGGAAACTCGATGAGCCACTTGGTGGCATCGGGATCGTTCGTCTGGACCCGCTGTCGGATGTAGTCGATTTCCTCCGCATCGAGGACATCGGTGACGGTGTCGCGTTGGTGATCGGAAACGAGTATCTGAACGAGACGCACACCGAACCGACGACGGGCAACGGGAAAAATGTGCCCTGCGATCGTCCTCGGTATGCTATAAACCTATTTTGTCTGCGGCCAAGCGAAGATCCTCCGCGAGCGCGTCTACAGTGCTTTCATCGTAGAACGACGCTGCTGGGTGGTACGTTGGAACGACGAGGCGACCGGATCGCTCGTAGGCTTGCCCCCGGAGGGCCGAAATCGTCCGATCGGTGTCGAGCAGCTCGCGGGTGGCAAACGTCCCGAGCGGTACCACGACTGTGGGATCGACGCGTTCGAGTTCCACGTCGAGAAGCGGTTTCCATGCGTCGATCTCCGCCCGGCGGGGATTGCGATTTTCCGGTGGTCTAACCTTCACGAGGTTCGTGATGTACGGCTCCGTTCGGTCGAGACCGACGTCGTCGAACATCGAACGGAGTCGCGTCCCCGCCGGTCCGACGAACGGTTCGTTCTGTTTGACTTCCTGTTCACCCGGGGCCTCCCCGACGAAAACGATCTCCGCGTCGAGCGACCCACTGCCCGGAACAAAACGGGATCGGTCGTACTGATCCCCGGGAACGTTCATAAGCGCTTCTTCGAATTCAGTTTCGAAATCGGGTTCCATGGTCATGACGTGGCGAATAACATCGAGAGGAGTGGTCTCTCGACATCATCCATCGTGGATGAATGTGAGCGAGCGGTCGTTATCAATCACCGCCTTTTGCTTTCCGGGACGCTTTTCCACAGCGTTGGGTGTAGTGAGATCGGAGAGGTCATTCATCGTTCGTCCTGCATCAGGTGGTCGTACTGGTCGAGGTTCGCTACTGCCGGTGTGTCGAGGACAGTGCCATCGAGGTCGAAGCGGGATCCATGACACGGACAGTCCCAGGATTTCTCCCCGTCGTTCCACGTGAGAAGACATCCCATGTGGGGACAGATCGCCGAGACGGCGTGGAGCCGTCCCGATTCGTCGCGGTACGCGGCGACGGGATCTCCCTGTTCGGTGAGGACTGTCGCTTCATCCCGATCGAGCTGAGCACGGTCGAGACGAGGGGGACTACCGATTCGATCTCCGATTCGGTGTTTTACAGCGTGGGTATTGTGGGTAAGCAGCCGTCCGAGGGAAGACCCACGGTGGAGTCGTGTCGGCCGATACACCGGGCGATAGGGGTTCTCTCGACCGAGGATCAGATCGCTGAGGAGCCGTCCAGCGACAACACCGTTTGTCATCCCCCAGCCACCGAACCCGGTCGCCACGTACAGATGGCGCATCTGGGGCGCGAGCCGTCCCACGAACGGGACGCGGTCGATGGCGACGTAATCCTGTGTCGCCCACCGGTACTCGATCGAGTCGATGTCGAACCGTTCGCGGGCTTGACGCTCCAAGCGGCGGTAGTGCTGTATCGTGCTGTCTCCGTGACCCGTTCGGTGGTTCTGCCCGCCGATCAGCACCATCGACGCGTTATCAGCGGGCTGTGGCCGCACCGAAAAATACGGCTCCTCGGGATCGTAGTACAGTCCCTCAGGCGGATCAGCAGCGAGGCGCGCACCGATGACATACGAGCGTTTGGGAGTGAGCCGAGCGAAGTACAGGGCAGGATCCCGGATCGGGAAGTGCGTTCCGATCACGACATCGTCAGCGGTCACCTCACCGCGGTCGGTCGTCACGCGACACGGTGAGCCGTCCGTCACGTCTTGGACCGTCGTCTGTTCGAAGACGTGGCTGCCATCGCCCGGGAGGGTTCGTGTGAGTTCGAGCAGATATCGTCGGGGATCGAACCGCGCTTGGTCGGTGAACTCGACGGCTGCTTCCACGTCGTACGGCAGATCCGTCGATTCGACGTAGGAAGCGGGAAGCCCGAGATCACGCGCAGCTTCGACCTCCGCTCGGATCTTCTGGCGCCCGTCTTCGGACTCGGTGTAGGTGTATGCTGGGGTGCGCACGAATTCACAGTCGATGTCGTGCGTTTTGATTGTCGTCTCGACCCTGTCGATTGCCGCCTCGTTGGCACGAGCGTACTGACGGACGTGTTGCTGGCTGACGTGTTCACAGAGGTGGGCGTACAGCAGGCCGTGTAGCGACGTGAGTTTTGCCGTCGTGTGGCCCGTGACTGCACGAAGGATCCGATCGCGCTCGATCAGGGCAACCGACTGACCGGCGTTTCGGAGTTCGTACGCCGTCGTGATGCCCGCAATTCCGCCTCCGATAACGGCAGTGTCGACGCTCACCTCGCCATCAAGTGCTTCATACCCTGTTTCGGGGGTGGTATCGAACCAGATCGGCTCGTGTTGCCCTGCCAGTCCGGTCGGGGGGCTGTCGTCCGGAGCGTTGGTGTCATCCATATCGATCACCGGGTGTTATGACAAAAGTAAATCGACACACTCAGATCAGAAGGTCCTTCACCCGGTAAATACTGGGCGACGTCATCGCAAAGGGTGCGGGGGATCGACTTGACACTGCTTGGTGAACCCTTACTGTGGTTGCCGGTCGAATACAGGTTCATGTCCTACGACGGTGTCCAACCAGCTGGCGTTCTACCACGCGCTATCGGAAGACCAGGCGGGCAATCACTGCGGACGGTCCCACGACGCTAATCATGGCTGTATACGAGATCGTCCTACTCGTGGTCGGTGTCACCCTCCTCGGAGCGGCAGTACTTCCGCGTTTGCTCTCGGAAAAACCGATCTCGTTTCCGCTGCTGTATCTCATCTTTGGGATCGTTCTCTTTTCCGCTCCCATCGATATTCCACCACCAGATCCGATCGCTCACCCACGGATCGCCGAACACCTTACCGAGCTGGTCATCATCATCGCGCTCATGAGCGCCGGATTGAAACTCGACCGGCCGTTCGATTGGCGGAGTTGGATCCCGACGTGGCGGCTATTGGGTATCACGATGCCGCTGACGATCCTGCTCGTTGCCCTCCTTGCATGGTGGTTCCTCGATGTCCATCCCGCCATCGCCATCCTCGTAGGGGCCGTCATCGCACCGACTGATCCCGTGTTGGCTTCGGACGTTCAAGCGACGCCTCCAACCACCCACACCGACGCGGACATCGATCCGGACGAACAAGAGGGATCGATCAGGTTCGCGCTCACCTCAGAGGCGGGATTCAACGACGGGCTGGCCTTTCCGTTCACTAACCTCGCCATCGTGACGGCCGCGACGGCAGCCACCGGATCGACCGGACTCCACCTACCGGTCATCGGAACGATCCATCCGATCGGAGCAAGCAGTTGGCTGATGGAGTGGTTTCTCGTCGACGTCGTGTACCAGATCACCGTGGGGGTCGTCGTCGGGATCACTATCGGGTATCTCACCGCAGTGTTCATCTTTCACCACCCATCGAGTACCGAACTGGCTCGGGTGATGGAGGGAACGGAAGCGCTGGCTGCGACGTTGATCACGTACGGGATAACGGAACTGCTGCACGGGTATGGCTTCATCGCCGTGTTCGTCGGTGCGCTCACGCTGCGCCACTTCGAGTGGAAAGACGACTACTACGTGGCGCTTCACGATTTCGCTGTCGTCGTCGAACGGCTGCTGATGGCAGCGGTGCTGGTCCTGTTCGGGGGTGCACTCACGACAGGCCTACTCGCCCCGCTCAATGTGTTGCAGGTGCTCCTCGCCATTTCGGTCGTACTGATCGTCCGGCCGCTGGCGGGGTTGATCGGGCTGATCGGCGCACCCGACGCGTGGCACGAACGGTTCGTCATCGCGGCGTTCGGGATTCGAGGCATCGGATCATTTTATTACCTCAGTCACGGGATCTACGAGATACAAAAAAAGGAGTTCGCGTTGTTCGCTACCGATCAACTGTGGGCCTTCATCGGTGCTGTCGTGCTCAGCTCGATGCTCATCCACGGTATCACGAGTAGCCCGGTGATAGCGGCGTTGGATCGGTGGCGCGAAGCGCACCAGCCGTAGCTAACGGATCCCTGAAACGCCTGCCAGTTCCTGCGTGGTCGTTACGGTTACGGAGCATAGATCTCAGGGCATGACGAAAGAAACGTCTCCACGGGGCGTGAGATCCGAAGACACGGGGTTGCCGATTATCAATGAGAACGGGGACGAACTCGGCGTTATCCATGGCGTCGTGGCTGAGGACGTGACGATCGACCCCGCCGACACTCTCGATGATGCCACGATGACGACGCTCGGATGGGACGATCGGAACGCCCTGCAAACGCTTCCACGTTCCATGTTAGAGCGCGTTCCATCCGACATCGGGTCGTACGTCACGGTGTTCCGTTTCGAGACGGAGACACACGAATAATCTCCCGAACGATGACCAGCCATGGTCGGCCGAACATTCTTGTAGGGTGCCGTGGTAGGTAACGATGCGATCAGAAGGGACGATCACGCGACACCGATGGTAGACACCGGAGCGATCCGTTCCCGTCGACCCACCCTAGTCCCAGGATCGTGCTCGGCTGTCAGCCACGATCAGCCGTAGTTCCGGCTCTACCGTCTCGTAGAGCAGCTCGGAGAGCCAACCGACGCAGCCGAATTAGCACTTCCCAATCGAAAATGTCACATCCATCCGTTATCGATCTCGACGACGCACAGCCCGCTGACGGTCCGATGGGTTTCATCACGGCTCAGGGTGATCGACCGTGACGAACATCGGATACACGCTCAGTAGCGAGGAACGGGGACCGAACACGCTGGTCGAGAACGCGGTTCGTGCCCAAGAAGCTGGCTTTGGATATGCTCTCATTTCGGACCATTTCCATCCATGGACCTCAACACAAGGAAACGCGCCGTTCGTCTGGAGTGCGCTCGGTGCTATCGCCGAGGCGACCGACGCACTCGATGTCGGAACGGGCGTTACGTGTCCGACCGTGCGAATGCATCCGGCAGTGACGGCTCACGCAGTCGCCACCACGGCAGCGATGTTCGACGGTCGCTTTTTCTTCGGTGTCGGCACGGGCGAGAACCTCAACGAGCACGTCACTGGCGAGCGCTGGCCGCCGTTCGACGTTCGATTGGAGATGCTCATTGAGGCGGTCGAGATCATGCGGAAACTCTGGACCGGCGAGAACGTCACCCACCGAGGGGACCATTACACCGTCGAGAACGCCCGGCTGTTCACGCTCCCAGAAGAACCGCCGCCGATCTACGTCTCTGGGACGGGACCCAAATCGACCCGAGCGGCGAGAGACATCGGCGACGGACTCGTTAGCACCGCTCCCAAAGAGTCACTGGTCGAGACGTTCACGGAAACGAACGATGGCCCGTGCTACGGACAGATGACGGTCTGTTATGCCGAATCGGAGTCCGAAGCCCGTAAAATCGCTCACGAGTGGTGGCCGAACGTCGCACTCACTGGTGAACTCGGACAGCTGCTCCCGACACCAAAACAGTTCGAGCAGGCCGTGGAGATGGTTTCCGAGGATGACGTTGCCGAACTCGTCGCCTGTGGGCCCGATCCGGACGATCACATCGAGATGATCGAAACGTACGCCGATGCGGGTTTCGATCACGTGTACGTTCATCAGGTCGGTCCCGATCAGGAGAGGTTCTTCGATTTCTATGAGAACGAGATCCTTCCGTCGTACTAGTACACCGGTGACCCCCCATTCATTCCCACCCACCGTCTGTTACCAGCGCTTGCTGGGTGTCGTAACCACGTCCACACCGGGGCTGTAGTAACACACTGGTTCGGTGTCAGGAGGGCCGAACCCGTTTGCCCGAAAGAGCGTGTTGTCAGTTGTCTCGACGCTTGCATCGTACAGTATCCACGGCCCATGTTCGACATCGGTGTATCGGATCTGTCCGTCCTGTGACTGGGTGTAAAGGCGGCGACGATCGGTCAGGAACGCACCGAGGGAGTCCAGTTCGGCTGTGAACGAGGAACCAGTCGGTCGGTACGTGACTGCGTAACTCGCTGGGCGGCTGCCCGGATGCCGTCGTCGGCTTCGAAAGCAAATCCCGTTTGTGCTGTAGTCGACGGACATCCGAGCGTAGTAGTACGGCAGACGATGAGTGAGCCGTGCTCCGAATACGGCGAGCACGCTGGGAGCATCAAGACTGAAAAAATAGATGCCGGGTTCACCGTCACAGACGACGTACGTCCGTAGATTCAACTCCGGAAGGTCCATTCCGAGACGCCGTGGAACGCCGAGCGGTCGCGTATCTGTGTTGACGAACGGAACGATCGTCAGCCATCCCGTACCGTCGTATTCATGAACAGCAAACGGCTCCGGTAGGTGACGAGCGAGCAAATCGCGCTCGATGGGCCAGTTAGCAAACAGAACGCGACGCCAGCCGAACGCAAGAGGAATGCTCATCATGCTGAACCACGAGGGGATCGACGCCTCACGGAAACGGATGCCTGACCAATAGTGCTTCAGCTTGCGACTGCGGCGTTCGCGTCGGAATCCTCGGTATGGCGCTCGAACGCACTCAGCAGGGGAATACAGGCCTCGTGACTAAGCCGCCGGTTACCCGAGAAACGAGCGATGATCGATCAGCTATCAGTCGCGCGCCGGTCCGTTCGGCGTGCTCGGGAGACGACCGACAACGCAGCCGTCCGCGAACAGCTCGCTTCGATCGATGAAGGTCTGATGGAACTCACCGAAGAACAAACGACACAGGACACCGATCCAGCGACGGAAGTCGACCGGCTCACGCCGATCGAGGAGAAGCTCGCTGGACTCCTCGATGCGGCCAGCGGCGATACTGAGACCCAAATCGCCGAAGCACGGGATGCGATCGACATCTTCCGACAGGAACACACGGAGTGGGATACGGAGCAACCACGCGACTGAACCCGTCGAGACGCTCGCGGAACTATAGCAACAGACCTCCGAAGACGCATTACGGGACGCTTTCTCGGAACACCGTTCGGAAACAGAAGCGCACGTTCACCGACTCGAAGAGGTGTTTGAGATGATGGAAATAGAACCGGAAGAAAATCTGAATAAAGCGGTCGGTGAACTGATCGAAGACCACGACGGATTCGCCAGCCGAGATCTCGATCAACAAGTTCTCGATCGATTCATCCTCTCGGCCGAACAGAAGACGGAACATTACGAGATCGGAAGCGTGGGATGAGCGTGTCGTAGGCACCGACCTCGGAATGAACGATGTCGCCGAGCTGCTCGAACAGTACCATCAGAAAGAGGAAAACGCCTTGAACACGCTGTCAAATATCAGTGAGGAGTCCCGATCGTCGGAGTGAAACCCCGTCCAAACACGCAAATCACACCGATTCGTCTTCGTTCTGCCGATCGACTTCCGCAGTTTCTTCGGGGGTCGCGCCACCGCGGTCGGAGTACCCTTCACGACCGACCGATTCTTTCGGCATCAGGTTCAGAATCATCTGTCGGACCTCCGAGGGCGACTCGAACGTGTTCTCGCCCATCGGGTCGAACAGATCTCTGAGCGTGATTGGCTCGGCGTTGGTTCGGTCCACCTCGTGGTCGCCGTGTTCTCCGACCAGCTCCTCGACTGTCATCGGATACGACGCTTCCTCAAGGATCGGCATGGTGTCTGTGAAGTCGACACCCCCCTCACGATCGGTATCATCTTCGGGCATATCCTCCCTTGGAGCCGTCGGCTCTATACGTCTTTTCCACGCATATCCAGCGCTTTCAGGAAGCAGCGGGGCAGAGATTTAAGTGACTAGGCGACGAGTAATCGACTATGAATGGGGAAACGCCACCGGAAGGGGAACAACCGGACACTGGAGCCGATGAACAGACACTTGGCGTTGGACAAACGGTGTACACCGAAGACGGCGACCCGATCGGAACGATCCGTGGGATCGGAGAAGGAGGCGTTTTCGTGACCACACGGACTGGTGTCGAGAGTCTGACGGTCGAACACGCCCGCTCCGGTCACGAATTCGGAGAAGGAGAACTGATGTGGCGGTGTACGGAGTGTGGCGAGATGGGACAGATCAAATCGGGACTGCCGGACCAGTGTACGGGGTGTGGTGAACCGAAAGAGGCGTTGATGTACTGGACTGAAGATTGACAGGAGTGTCTCCGTCCGTTCCGAACACGTCGTGGCAGATACAGGCGTGGTACTTAGGCCGGATTGGGAGGATACTGCTAGTGACGCATGCCCGTGAAAGAGATTTCAAACGATCCGGTAACAGCATCGAAAAATGAAGCCGTGAGCGACTGCGCCAAGCGGATGAATCAAGAAAACGTCGGATCACTCGTCGTCGAAGACGAGGGCAAAGTGGTGGGCGTCCTCACCGACCGCCAGATCGCGCTTGCAGCAGGTGACCACCAAGGAGATGTCTCGGCAGTAACCACCGAGGAGATAATGACCGATGGAGTGGTGACGCTGCAAGAAGACGAGGATAGCCTCGCGGCAGCGAGAACGATGGCTGCGGAGGGAGTGAGACGGCTCCCAGTCGTTGATAGCTCCGATTCGCTGGTGGGCATCGTTTCACTGGATGACGTCGTCTCGTTGACCGGCGAACAGTTGGCGGATGCGACTACAGTCATCGAAAAGCAGTCTCCGGGCTACGAACCGTAATCGATTGGGGTCGGCTCACCAGAATTTGAGCGATGTCTTGACCGCCTCACGCTTGAGCTCCTGAATGTGTTGGGTCAGAGGGATGTCTTTCGGACAAACTTCAGTGCAGGAAAACTGGGTTTGACACCGCCACACCCCCACTTCTTCTTCCATCGTTTCGAGTCGTTGCTGTTTGCGGTCCTCACCTTCGCGTTCGTCCATCAGAAATCGGTAAGATTTGTTGATCGCCGCCGGACCGAGATAGTTGCCTCCGGACGCGATGTTACAGGAGGACGTACACGCTCCACACCAGATACAGCGCGTGCTCATCTTGATCTTTTCGCGGTTCTCCGGTCGCTGGCGCTGTTCTTCGAGCGCGTCATCCGGTTTTTGTTCGGTTTGAAAGTACGGATCGACCGCCTTCATCTGGTCGTAGAAATGTTCCATGTCGACGACGAGATCCTTTAGCACCTCCTGATGTGGAAGCGGCTCGACCTGTATCGGTTCTGTAAGTCCCTCGATCTGTGTCCGGCAGCCGAGGCGCTGTCGACCGTTGATGAAAAAGGCATCAGAGCCACAGATCGCCTGCCGACAGGAGTGTCGGAAGGTCAACGACGGATCGAACGTGTCACGGGCGTAGATCAGTGCGTCCAACACCGTCATTCCCTGTTCAAACGGAACGACGAACTCGTCGAAGCGTGGCTCGCGTTTGTCCTCGACATCGGGATCGTAGCGGAACACCCGGAGTCGAACGTGCTCTCCCGACCGATCGCTGATTGTCTCCTCGGATCGTTGAGTCGTCTTCTTTGCCGTTTGTTCCTGTTGAGGAGACCGTTTGGCCCACATTTCACGGGAGGGTATCTTCTCCGAGTCGTCCTGTGAGTCCGTGGTCGTCTCTTTTTGGCTCACGCGTAGCACCCGTAGGATCGTAAGGGGATGTACGACAATAAGTCCCAGTGGTGCTATCGATCATCACGGACATCGGGACGTGGTGCGATCGTGATCCCCGGACCGATAACGCTATCAAACTGGCTGCTGACAGTCATCGGTGACGGAATCTCATGTTTTCGAACGTCCTCGAAGCCGTCGGACAAGATCGATCCGAACAGGCAACACAGACAGCAGCGAGCGGATTCGACGCCATCCGACGGGGAGTGAAAGGCGGAATCATCGGGACCTTCGTGATGACGGCGTTTCGCATACCGATCACGCGCTCGCTGCCCCCAACAGCGAACTTCTGGGCGAAGTACGTCGCCGCGGGTCCGCCCGAGGAGTATACGGTTCAAGGTATCGTGCTCCATCTGTTGTATGGCACTGCGAGCGGGATCGCTTTCATACTGTGTTGTGCTCCCGGCGGAACCGGCTCGGACGTCACCGACGAACAGCAGGGAATCCTTCGAGGGATCGCGTTCGGACTGTTCCTGTCGGTCTTCGGGGAACGGATCGTGTTAAAACGGCTGTTGGACATGGATCTCGAAGCGAACGAA
Organism: Halocatena salina; assembly: GCF_023115355.1. Taxonomy (NCBI): domain Archaea; kingdom Methanobacteriati; phylum Methanobacteriota; class Halobacteria; order Halobacteriales; family Natronomonadaceae; genus Halocatena; species Halocatena salina. Next base: position 2,393,412 of record NZ_CP096019.1, on the reverse strand, counting down.
CAGCTCATTTTCCACGTGAGTCATATCATCTACGGTCTCACGCTCGGGACGTGGGTCGGATCCAACACGTAGCCATTCCTTACACGGAGAACACAACTCGACCGAACGGTTCCAGTGTCGATCTCCCGTTCGGCGTTGCTCGGATATGCTGCGATCAAGGTCGTCTGAACGAATGTAGTAGCTCTTTCATGGCGCACATCACCGTCAAACCCCCAGACAGCACGCTTGACGGGGCCACCCGGTTCGTCATCGAGTAGGGAATCGTCCGATGGGAGCACTCGCGCCCAACCCACCGCAAGGTTTCACTAGCGGGCGTACGGAACGAGGGAGTTTGTGACCGGCTTAGGATCGGTATCATGACGTAGTATCCGTGCCTGCTTTTACAGGGGTACGAATGTAATGGAAGCGCTACTCGGACGCGACTCGTACTACTGTTTTCTGGCACCGACAGCTACTCGGATCCGAGTTCACTCATATATTTTCTTTTTATTTTTATAATGATTACAAGTGTATGAAGGCAGAATAAATATCGCTACAGGTAGTCACCGATCGTAATGGATACAGATGTTCCACCACAGTAAAGAGCTTCAGTATGAGGTACGCGTCGAAGAGCCGGATCCGGAGTTTGCGAAGATGCTCCAGCAAGCGATCGGTGGTGTCGAGGGAGAGATGCGCGTTGCCCTCCAGTACATGTTTCAGGCGTTTGCAGTTCCTAAAAAGAAACATCAATTCCGGACGATGTTGATGGAGACTGCTGCTGAAGAACTCGGACACATCGAGATGCTTGCAACCGCCGTGGCGAAGAACTTAGAGGGTGCCTCCGAGAAAGACCGCGATCGCGCGAGAGAAGATCCGATCATCGCCACCATGATGGACAGTGGACAGCCCCGACAGGCGCTTTCGGCGGGCCTCCATGCGATGCCGGTCGACAGTAACGGCGTTCCATTCAGCGGCAACTACGTCGTCGCAAGCGGCAATATGGCCGCCGATATGTACGCGAACGTGATGGCCGAATCGACGGGGCGCCTCTTGGCAACCCGCCTGTGGGAGATGACTGACGATCCCGGGATGAAAGATATGCTCTCGTATCTCATCGCCCGGGATACCATGCACCAAAACCAGTGGCGCGTCGTCCTCGAAGAGTGCTTCGAGGAACCCATGCCGATCCCGGGCAGCTTCCCACAAGAAGAAGAAAATCAGAAGTACAACTACGCATTTATGTCTACGTTCTGTGGGGAAAGTGAGGACCCAGAACAGCCATGGACGCAGGGTGAATCTCCCGACGGAAAAGGCGAGTTCTCATTCCTGTCCGAGCAACCCGGCGGCGGAAAACCGGATCTCGAAAAGGTCATCGAAGAAATGTACAACGAAGTGAACTGAGATGCCGTACCAACGCACCTTCTCGGGGCTTTCGCGACGAGACGTTCTCGTCGCGACCGGTGTTGCGGTATCCGGAGTCACGGGCCTGAGCCGCACGGTCAACGGGGAGCCGTCCGCGTCGGTCACCGTCGCGCGAGACCGGACTCTTGCGCCAGTTTCCGAAGATCTCGATGAGACACTTCGACGAAACGACGTCGCTCTGTCGGTCAGTACCGTCAGTACAGAGAAGGGATTCGAGCGGTTTCTCAGTCGTGACGTTGATGTGTTCCACGCGGTTCGTCCGATGCTTCCTGATGAAGCAGCCACGGCTCCAACCGCCGAATACGAGGCGTTCGAGAGCGTTGACGGCACTGCGTTGCTTCGGTCACCGGAGCGATGGCGATCGATGCTCTCAACCGAACAGCTCGACACACTCCGGGGGTCGAACGCGAGCCAAACGTGGACGGAACTCGTTCCGTCCGACGCATCGGTAGATCTGGACCCGCCGGCCGTCGAGTCCGATGGGGCCGACGCGTTCGAGGCGACGAAGCGTCCAGAGACCGTTCTCCCCACCGATAACACGAAGGTCATCGTACGAGGCATCCGCGCGGATCAGTATGCCAAGGGCCATGGCGGACTCGGCTACTACGAGGTACTGAGCGAGGAACTGACGACGGCTGAAAAGAGCACTGATCGGTCATCCGAGTCGCTCGTGGGGCGACTCCGGTACACCTACGTCGACGCCCACGCCGCGAGCGAGGAGGGCGTCGCGTCGTTCATCCAACTCTTTGGAAGGCACGCCCGCCGACGGCTTGCCGGTGTCGTCCCGTTTGCGGACGAAACGACACCGTTGCGAACGTTCGACGACCATCGGTCATCGATGTGACGTCCAGTCGGTAGTGGTTCGCTTCCGACCGGCTCCCGATCGTTCGTCGTTCACCCCATCACCATCAGGCGCTCATCGCGCGACAGCTTTCGGCACAGTCCGGGAGAACCTCCGCACAGACCTGACAGTGGTCGTGGTCGTGACGGCGACATTCGTCGGCGCATTCCTCACACAGGTCAGCACAGATCCCAGCGAGCTCCGAGCTGTAGCCGGAATCGCGGGCCATAAACCGGGCGTGAAGCGACGCGATATCGACGACGTCCCGACAGAGACGGAGACACCGTGCCATTTCCTCGCCGTGGTCCGTACACTCGTCGGCACACCACTCACAGACCTCGGTTGCCTCCTGACACCGTTCGATACATTCTCTCTGTTGGTCGCTCAGGCGGTCGATCTTGGAGACGGTTTCTGCAAGAGCCATTGCATTTTATCAGAGGATGATAAACGGTATCACTACTGTGCCTGCCTTTGCTGTGTCGTCTCGCTGTCGATGGCTGTCGTTAGATCCTCGATGGCGTCTCGAACGACGGGAGGTGTGACTCGATCTCTTCGCGTTCGTGTTCCAGCCACTCCGGAAGCGCAAGATCAGCTCCGAGTTCGTCATCCGTTTGATCGACGGTAAATCCGGGTTCCGTCGTCGCGATCTCGAAGAGAACTCCGCCCGGTTCGCGGAAGTAGATCGACTGGAAGTACGTTCGGTCGATGATCTCAGTGACCCGTAGATTCTGATCAGCCAGATGTTCGCGCCACCGTTCCTGTTCGGTCGTATCCTGAGCTTTGTACGCGACGTGGTGAACGGTGCCGATCCCAGACCGACCGCGTGCTCGATCCGTTTCGAGAAGATCGACGGTTGAACCTGATCCGCTGTCAGTAGCTCGGTATCGGTGTCGTCCATCCTCCTCGGTCTCGAACTCGTAGCCGAGTCCCGTGGTCAGTACATCGGCGGTCGGTTCGATCTCATTAACGGCTAGAGTGACGCTGTTCAACCCGCGTAGTTGGTGTCGTTCCGGAACGGGGCTCGCTTCCCACGGATGAGCGGTAGGGGCGTCGGTTGCGACGAGCGAGAGCGTGATGCCGTCCGGGTCCTCGAACTCGATGACTGTTTCACCGAATCGATCGGTCGGCTCCGTAACGTCGACGCCGTGTGCTTCTAGTCTGTCGATCCAGTAGTCGAGCGACCCCGAGGGAACGGAATACGCCGTGGTCTTCGTTTGTCCTGCGCCGAACTGTCCTGATCGACCTCGGTCACCCCACGGGAAAAACGTGATGTTCGTTCCGGGAGTTCCCTCGCCATCGCCGAAGTAGAAATGGTAGGTGTACGTATCGTCGTGGTTTACTGTCTTTTTTATGAATCTGAGACCGAGCGTTTCGACGTAGAATTCAGCGTTCTCCTGTGGATCGCCAGCGATCGCAGTCACGTGGTGAAGACCGCGCGTGGTCGGTGCCATCACCATCTGATAGGGGAAGAGAGCTATTTATAGCTCAGCTACCCCTCGGAACACCAGGTGACATCACTGTTACTACGTTTCCTAACGAAAAACACCGGCCGTACGCGACTGTCTGGATCGGGTTGCCCCGGCGTCATTCCACGAGCGGAGCGATCATACCGGAAACGTGGTCGATCTCCGTCCCATTGATACCGTGCCCCATTCCCTCGTACAGTCGCTTGGTCACGTCTCCGTTCAACTGTTCGAAGATCGCTGCCGACCGGTGAACTCGCTGTTCGGGAACGTGTGGATCGACGTCGCTACAGCCGAGAAAGATGGGCGTCGATTCGAGGTCTCCGTCGTAGTTCTCGGGCGCAACGGTTTCACCGATGAGACTGCCGCTCAACACCGCGAGACCACCATATCGCGTGGGATTTCGTGCGACGAATTCGCTGCTGAGACAGCCGCCGTGAGAGAATCCGAGCAGAACGACGTGGTCTGGTGGAATGGCACTCTCGTTAGCCCGCTCGACCGCGTCTGCGATCGCCTGCAACCCCGACGTGCGGCCGGATTCGTTCGATTCGACAGGAGCCGTAAACGCGTTCGGATACCATGTTGTGAGCGGCTTGGAGAGCGAGATACGCGACATCCTCGTGTGGGAACTCTTTGGCCATCTGGACGATCTCCCGGGCAGTCGCCTCTCGTCCATGAACTAAGACGATAGCGACGTTAACAGCGTCGAGAGACGCTCCAGCCGTTAGGAGCGGCTGGTCTTGATGTGGTCCGTCACGGGAACGTCTCCGTCGTGATGACCGTATCGGTCTCGAAACGTCGGTGTCCGAGCATCGCCTACCCGTTCTGATGATGGCACGGACTTCAATCCGTCCTTATGGAACGCCTATCAGGGGACAGTTATTTGGTCATCTGTGGTACAGAAAGTAGGAGCATCCAAATACGAAATATGAAATGTCGAAAGAAGACAAATTCTTGGTAGATGCGACAGCGTATTTCAAAGAGTATACAGAAGACATGTAGTGGATGTATCCACGACGTAGGAATCCGTTACGAACACGAACGCATCGGCTACTCACCGGACGGCCGTCCATTGGCCTCCACAATCCATCATAGCTATAGGTATTATCTATCAGTAACTATTAGTTCATCGTTCTCACGCTGATGTCGACGGCGATCCATCGCCGAATCGTCATCCTTCTCGAACGGAGGTAGGCCGGGGAAAGCGTCGTTCTCGGCTCGTGACGGTTCATTCTTCCATGAAGAACGCTTGGATTCACTCAATGGCACGGTCGAAACCGACCCGTTGTGATCACATACCGGAGATCGATGAGTACCGAACTGGGCGAACAGCCATGGAGCCATCAGAGTTCGGGATCGCCAGTTACCAGTTCAGTGTATCGAGCACAGCGGTGAAACCGGTGCGACTAGCACTCTCCATTACAAGAGTACGGTTGTAATTCTACCTGATGCGATCCGAACGACAGCGAGACTGCCATTTTGTTCTGTATTCGAGAATACAAGCAGGAAGCCCGAGAGTGGGCGTGTCCGACGTAGATATATCAGAGTGGTAGATGGTAAAATTAGCGTCGTTTGCGTCTATCGTCACTGAACCACGCTATTCTCATATAGAGAACACCAGGGGAGACGGAAGGGGGGATATCTCCCGTCTTTCACGGTTATCGACACCCGAACCGTTAAGACGTGTGATGGAAAGAACTCTGGTGATGCAACCAGATCCAGACGGTGGGGACAGTCGAACGACCACCGATCGGGTGGAACAGATCCTCGAACGGATGACACTCACGGAAAAAGCGGCACAACTCGGATCGGTGAACGCCGATGCGCTCTTCGACGAGCGTGGTCGCCTCGACGAAACAGCACTCGACGAACACCTCTCGAACGGGATCGGGCACTTGACGCGTCTCGGTGGTGAGGGTGGACTGTCGCCACAGACGGCCGCCGAACGCACGAACGATATACAGGGGTATCTTCAAGAGGAGACCCGTCTCGGCATCCCGGCCATTCCCCACGAGGAGTGTCTGAGCGGTTACATGGGTCCTGAAGGAACGACGTTCCCACAGATGATTGGAGTGGCGAGCACGTGGTCGCCGGATCTTCTCGCGGAGATCACCGACAGCATCCGGAGCCAGTTGGAGGCGATCGGCACTGCACACGCCCTGTCCCCGGTTCTCGACGTGGCGCGTGATCTTCGGTGGGGACGCGTCGAAGAGACGTTCGGCGAGGACCCGTATCTCGTCGCGTCGATGGCGTGTAGCTACGTCGACGGACTCCAGAATGATGGTGATGGGATCTCGGCAACGTTGAAACATTTCGCCGGCCACAGCGTTGGCGCTGGCGGCAAGAATCGGAGTTCGGTGTCACTCGGTCGTCGCGAACTCCGTGAGACCCACTTGTTCCCCTTCGAGGCAGCGGTTCGAACGGCGAATGCCGAATCCGTGATGAACGCCTACCACGACATCGACGGCGTGCCCTGTGCCAGCGATCACTGGTTACTGACCGACGTTCTCCGCGGAGAGTGGGGCTTCGAGGGAACGGTCGTCTCCGACTATTACAGCGTCGAATTCCTCCGGAGCGAGCACGGCGTGGCTGCCGACCGGCAGGAAGCAGGGATCACCGCACTCGAGGCTGGGATCGACGTCGAACTCCCATACACGGACTGCTACGGAGAACATCTCAGTGCTGCCGTCGAGGAAGGCCAGCTTGACGAAGAAACGATCGACCGGGCCGTTCGGCGCGTCCTGCGCATGAAAGCGCGGAAAGGACTGCTCGACGACGCTTCGGTCGATCCCAAGACGGCGAGTGATCCGTTCGGAACCGCGGCGACGGAACTCACCGCGCGGGCGGCGCGCGAATCGATGACGTTGTTGAAGAACGAGGACGACCTGCTCCCCCTTGGAGAGGAGTTGGATACGCTCGCGGTCGTCGGCCCGAAGGCGGACGATCCCCAAGAGCTGATGGGTGATTACGCCTACCCCGCCCACTATCCCGAAGAGGAGATCGACTTCGAGGCGACGACCCCCCTCGATGCCGTCCGCGTCCGGAGTGACGATTGCGGATTCGAGGTGCGCTACGAACGGGGTTGTACAACGACCGGCCACGATACCGACGGGATCGACCGGGCTGTCGACGCTGTGACCGATGCCGATGTCGCCGTTGCGTTCGTCGGTGCTCGCTCTGCCGTGGACTTCTCCGATGCCGAGGGGGACGACGACAGGCCAAGCGTCCCGACGAGCGGTGAGGGCTGCGACGTGGTGGATCTGGGTCTTCCCGGTGTCCAACAGGAACTAGTTGAGCGATGTCACGAGACAGACACGCCGCTCATCGTCGTCGTCGTGAGTGGCAAACCCCACTCGATCGAGTGGATCGCCGAGCGCGTCCCTGCCGTGCTTCAGGCGTGGCTCCCCGGCGAACAGGGCGGGGAGGGGGTCGCAAGCGTGCTGTTCGGTGAACACAACCCCAGTGGCCATCTCCCGGTGTCCATCCCGCGCACCGTCGGACAACTCCCGATCCATTACAGTCGCAAGCCCAACACCGCGACCGAGGAGTACGTCTACACGGGGAGTGATCCGCTGTACGTGTTCGGCCACGGGTTGAGCTACACCGACTTCGAGTACGGTGATCTCTCGCTGTCGACCGACGAGCTTCCACCGACAGGAACGGTGACCGCCGAGATAACCGTCGCGAACACCGGTGATCGATCGGGCCACGACGTAGTACAGTTGTACGCCAGCGCGCAGAATCCAGATCAAGCGCGTCCGGTTCAGGAACTCGTCGGATTCGAACGCGTCCACATCGATGCGGGCGAGGCCAAACGGGTCCGTTTCGAAGTCGACGCCTCACAACTCGCCTACCACGACCGAAATCTCGATCTTGCCGTCGAGGCGGGTCCGTACGAGTTCCGGGTCGGCCATTCGGCAGCCGACATCGTTACGTCAGCCTCGTTCGAGGTGACGGAAACGAAACCCGTGCCGTTGCCCGAACGAACGTACTTCACTAAGACGGGCGTGTCAGGCGCCGAACGCTGAACACCGTCCCGTTCAAACGACGACGGTGTCGTTGACGAGCCGTCCGATACGATCGATGTCGATCGTGATCTGATCCTGCTCGTGGAGCGTGAACGTCTCCGGTGGGACGAGCGCGGTGCCGGTAAGAAGAACGAGCGTTTCTGGGAGGCTGTTGTGCTGTCGCAGATATGTGACCAACTGATCGCAGGTGGTCACCATCTCGCCGGTCGAGGTGGTTTCCTCGTACACCACCTCGTTGTCACGTTCGATGGTGAGCGACATCGTGAGATCGTGGGGGTCTTCGACGGATTCCGGGCTGGCAACACAGGGACCGAGCGAGCAACAGCGATCGTACACTTTCGCTTGGGGCAGGTACAGGGGGTTTTCACCCTCGATGTCCCGGCTCGACACGTCGTTGCCGATCGTGTAGCCGACTACCTCCCCGCGGTGGAGGACGATGCCCAACTCCGGCTCCGGCACGTCCCACTCCGAGTCACCTCGAACGCCGACGGCATCCCCAGGGCCGACGGTCCGCGAGGCTGTCGCCTTCAAGAACAGCTCGGGACGTTCGCTGTCGTACACGTCGATGTACACTTCCGGCTTCCCACTCTCAGCCGTGCGAGCCTGTTCGCTGATCCTGTATGTGACGCCTGCCGCCCACACTTCGTCTGGAATAACTGGCAGAAGAGCATTCCTATCGATCGTGTCGAGATCACGAGATTCGGCGTCGGAGATTCGGCGTCGGGCGATGGCATCGATCGACTGATCGCTGGCGTTCGCCGCGCGCGCGAGTTCAGTGAACGACCCGAGATCGTCCGACGCCGTCGTCAAGTCATACGCGTCGTCATCGTCGTCGATGACGACGAGAGATCCAGAGCGCGACCCATGCTCTCCGTCGGAGAGTCGATAATACCGCATACACGTTGATGCACTGATATCGTTAAAAGAGTATCGCCAACAGATGAGAGCAGACGAATATCACACCACGGCAGGGGTGATTCTCTCGTTGCACTGGCAGAGGAGGGAGATTCCGTACGTATTTACTCCATGCCACATAGATGGTGATATGACCACGGATTCTACCGCACCGCTCGATGAGGTCGATCCTGAGTCGGTTACGCCCGGCGCTGTCGACGAGTCCGACGTGCATGGGGCCCTCGCGTCTTCGGACCCGCTGATCCGACAGCGGGGTGCGAACGTCTGTGAAACGCTCGCAGAGCAGAACGTCGATACCGTGGTGCCATTTCTCGATGCGATCGCATCGCTAGCCGGTGAGGACAACGCCCCGATCGCGCTCCGTGCGATCGGCATCCTCGACGCCGTCGTGGAAGACGACCCACACGCACTCGACAGCAGGGTTTCGGGGCTGATCGATGCACTCGATAGCGACGTGGTCGACGTTCGACTGACCACTGGAACGGTTCTCGGGAAGCTCGTCGTGGAGCGACCGGAGCTGGTCGCGCCACACACGCAGCGGCTGCTCGATTCCCTCGACGACACCGAACCGGATCACACCACGACGGATATTAGCACCGGAACCGACCGTGTGACGCGACAGACGCTTCAACGACACGAGGCAGCCGAGCGGAACCGACTGATCGCCGGGCGGCGAACGCTGATCAACGTCGTCGTCGCAGTCACCGAGACGGAACCACGATCGGTGTTCGACAGCGCCGTCAGCCTCGGTGCGCTGTTGGACGACGTGGATCCTGTCGTTGCCGGGGGCGCTGTCGATGCGCTCGCTGAACTCGCGGCCATCGATCCGACGGTCGTCGCACCTTTCGGAGATCGACTGATCGACTGCCTCGATCGTGAAAGCACCGTCGTCCGTGCGCGGGCCATCCGTGCGCTCGGCTATCTCGGTGACGACGCAGCGATTCCGAAACTGCGAACCGTCGCCGAAACGGCGGCCGACGAAACCGTTCGATCGCTCGCAACGAAGACGGCGAACTTCCTCACCGACACCACATAGTGCGATCGAACGCCCGAACGGTCACTCGTCCATCGCTCGGTTTGTACAGTACCAGAAGGCCGTGCTGAAGAAGACGAAGCCACCGACGACGAGGACAATATCAACGACGAGAACGGGAAACGACGCGTCGCCCGGCCCAACGTACAGGACTGACAGCCCGATGAGCAGCCCACAGGCGATCAAGAGCGCGAGCAGTAGCTTCATCTGTCGACGCTGGGCACAGACGAGATCGAGCAGCACGGAACGGTTCGACATAGAATGAGATCGGTCGGCGACGTGAAAAACACGGCGGTGAGCGGGCGGACAGACGTTACTCGTCTCGGATGCGACCCTGTTCGTCGGGAACACCGGAATACTCATAAAAGTACGACGTGAGAACCGTCCGCCATCGTTTGGCGTGTGCGAGTTGTTCGTCGAACCGCTCTGCGACGTGGCGGTACCGTCGATCGTCGATCGCTCCATCGAGTCCGTGCCACCGTTCTCGAAGTCGTTCGATCTCCTCGACGCCCGCGAAACAGTTGTCGTACAGTCGCTGAACGACCGTCGTTCCGTCAGTCAGCTCGTACTCCCACGGAAGGTGGTGGAAGAAAAGAAGGTACTTCTCGGGGCACGTCCGAACGGAGTTATAGCGGTCTGCGATCGGTGGCGGATACTGCGCGGCGTAGCCGCTCCCGCTTTCGGTCCGATCGACACCGATACCGTCCTCACTCGCGCCGTGGTAGCCGGGCCACTCCTTCGGCGATGGATGATAATGGTTTTCGAGATACTCCTCGCCGTTGTGCATCATGTGCATGAGACCGAGTCCACCGGTTTCGTAGTCAATGCAGGCTTCCCAGGAGTGCTGAAGGATCTCGCTGACGGTGTCCACGACGTCCTCGTCGGTGCCGAACGTCTGGTGGATCCACTCCTCGGTGATCGCCTCAGTGGACCGATCAGGAGACCACACGACACGGCCGAAGGCGTACAGATTCGCTTGAGCGAGGTAGTGTCCCGTCCAGTTGTGGTCTTCCCCGACGTTCCCGACGCCCACGATCCCCGCGCCGTCGTCTTCGAACAGCGACCGAACCGGCGTGTCCTCACCGTCGGCGTAGGTGTCAAATTCGAGTACTTCCTTCCACATCGGGAGGTGGTACGTTGCGTGCACGCCCTGCCCAGTGTACTCCCCAGTGATCTGTAGCTCCAATCCCAGATTCGTCTCCGACATCGCACCAAACAGGGTCGACACTGGCTCACGGGGTTGAAAGTCGACCGGGCCGTTCTTTATCTGAACAGTGACGTTGTCGGCGAACGCCCCATCTAGCGGTTCGAACGTTTCGTACGCCTGCACCGCCCGGTCTTCGTGTGAGCCGTACACGAATGCTCGCCACCAAACCCGTCCGCCATGTGGCTCGAGGGCTGCCGCGATAGCGTTCGCTCCCGCCACGTGATCGCGGTCGTAGTCGTACGGACCGGGCTGACCCTCCGAATCGGCTTTGACCAAGAACCCACCGAAATCCGGGATGAGGTCGTATATCTCGTCGACTTTCTCCCGCCACCACGCTCGAACGTCCGGATTCTCTGGATCCGCGGTGTCGAGACCTCCGACAAGCATCGGAGACGCGAAATTGACCGAGAGATACGTCCGGATTCCGTACCGCCGAAACATCGACGCGAGCCCGGTGAGATCCTCAAGGCGGCGTGATTCGAGCAGCTGCCACCCTTCGAACGCCTCGAACGCGTCGTTTGCGCTCGCTCGTGAGGGCTTGGTCGTATTGACGTTGTTGAGAACGATCCCGTTGATCCCGACCGAGGCGAGCAGACGGGCGTACGCTTCGTATCTCGGCCGGAGATCGGGCAGTCGTTCCCAGTCGAAGATCGACTCTCCACCGTAGCCACGCTCGACCGACCGGTGAAACGGGGTATCCCACTGGTTGAGTACTCGGTGTTCGTACGCCGGTTCCTCGCGGACGGACAACTCCTCGATCGGTTCGCCGATCTGCATCAATCGGAGCAGATGGAACGTTCCGTACACCAATCCTCGATCGGTGGGCGCGGTTACGACGAGACAGTCCATGCCGTCCCAGCTCACCGACCGGATGAGAAACCCTCCGTCGTCGAGATCGTGAACGACATCGACCGGTACCGATTCGGCGATCATCTCCATGTCCGCGGGAGTCCCGATGGCGAGAAATCCCTCGACCGTCGTCGGTGGATGCTGCCAAAGGTGGGGATCGGTTCCGAGCAGTTCGGGGAGTGCCCGCCGCAACTCGTCTCGAACCGCGTTCAGTTCCGGTGCCGTTTCGGCGACGTACGCATGCGTACACCACCGTCGGTACGAATCCAAGCGCTCGCCCTCGACGACACAGCTGTATCGGAGCCAACAATCGTCGTACTGGTTCATCGATCGATCGACCTATCGATGGCGATCTGTAAAACTGTGCTGGTCATTAAAACGTCCGAGTGCGCTGTCGATCCCCGATCGTCCTCGAAGATCCGCTAATCCCGGATCGGTGTCCAACATCGTATCAAAACGTGATGATCATCCACAATGTTTATTATCAACCATGGTTACGTATCCCATGTTATGGAATCTAACAGCGGTTTGAGCGACTACGACGGCATGATTAGCCGTCGTGAAATGTTAGCAGTGGCCGGGGCATCCGGGATGGCGATGCTTTCCGGCTGCGCCGGAGGAAATCAATCCGGTGGCGGTCAGGATACTGCCACGTTTCGAAACGCCTTCACCGGTAATCCGGTCGATCACCACTTCAACACTTCTGGGATCCAAAACTACAGGTGGCCCCCCGGACGGGCAGTCTTTGCACCGTTTTTGAAATACTCGTTTAACGAAGAGAAGTTCCTCCTTGGAGCGCTCAAGGATCTACAGGTCACCGAACAAGAGGCTACGCTCACGTTCCGGGACGATTTAACGTGGGATAACGGCGATGAATGGACGACCGAAGATTTGGACGTACAGCTCCAACTGGCGAAGAAAACCGGGACGTCGCTGTGGGGCTATCTCGATGATTATGAGATCGTCGACGACAAAACGGCGAAACTACTGCTGTCGAACACCACGAACCCTCAGATCATCAAGTTCGAACTCACGAACTTCTTTGTGGATACGAAAAAAGAAACCCACGAGAAATTCCTCGACAAAGATGAGTCCGAGTTTCTACAATGGGCGTGGGAAGATCCCGTCGCAAGCGGGCCGTTCTCGTTCGTGAGCAAAGGCAAGCAGGCGTTCGAATTCGAACCAAATCCGGAGTTTTACAACGCCGATAACATCAACATCGACACGTATCTGCTCCAGAGCTTCGGCGGGAACAGCGCCCAACACCAGGCGTTGAGCACGGCCAAGGAGATCGATGCATCGTCGAGCCTGTTCGTGCCCCCAGAGATAGTCAATGAGTTCCCAGACCACGTTGTGGAGATCAACATTCCGGCCAAATGGGGGTACGGCATCGTGTTCAACCACAATGATCCGCATTTCGGCCAGCGCGCGGTTCGCCAGGCGGTCGCACACGTCATCAATCGCCAAGCGATCGTCGACAACGCCGGGCCGCGGTCGAAGTTCGTCTCCCAGACACCCTGTGGGATCGCGCCCCGCGATCAGGAGTACTGGCTCGGCGACTGGCTGGACGATTTCGAAACGTACGGTCCAAAATCGAGCCAAACTGAGAAAGCGACCACACTACTTGAAGACGCTGGCTACTCCAAACAGAACGGGAAATGGCAGAACTCGGACGGCACGATCGGGGGAGAGTACTACTCTCCCGCGGGCTGGACCGATTGGACGACGATGACCGATACCGTCGTCGACCAGTTGAACAGCTTCGGCTTTGATCTCACGATCAGCACGCTGCCGACGAACGACTGGTTCAGCCACTACTCCAACAGCAACTTCACGATGGGAAGTCTCTACTGGCTACCGGGTGGCTCACGGTCGGCGTTCCCGTACTTCCCGTTGCGCTACCAGCTCTGGGAGGAGGAGATCGGCGGCGGTCACAACTACCGGGAGAAAGCCCAATCCGAACAAACGATCCCCGGGAGAGACGGCGGAGAGATGACGCTTACGCCGTTGGAGGAAACCGAACAGATCGCCCAGCAGCCCAGTGACGAGGGGTCGAGACCGTACGTCCAACGATCGGCCTGGCACAGCCACATCGAACTGCCGTTCCTCGGACTCGTCTCCAAATATGAACAGTCGTGGGTAACGAACGACAACTGGACGGTCGCCGCCGAGGATAGCCCGAACCGAAACGTCAAATGGCCCCAGTTCTGGTGGCCTCACGAAGGCGAACTACAGTACGACGGATGAGTTCACAAACCACAGACCATATCGATCGAAAAACATCATGAACTACTATCTCAGACGAACGCTGCGGATTCCACTCACCGTGTTCGCGGTTGCGACGCTTAGCTTCGGGTTGATCCGTCTGCTCCCTGGTGGCCCGTTCACCCAGTTGCGAGTGCAGCTCCTCCGGCAGGGCGTTCCGGCCGAACAGGTCGACGCACGCATCCAGGCGCTCCAGAACATTCGGCCCGAAGCGCCGCTGTGGCAGCAGTATCTCGATTATCTCGTCGGTGTCGTACAGTTAGATCTGGGGGAATCGATCTCCTATGGAGCTCCCGTTCTCGAAATCATCGCGCGGGCGCTCCCGTGGACGGTGCTTCTGGTCGTCGTTTCGACGGTGCTGATGTTCGTCATCGGCGTGCTGATCGGTGCCGTTCAGGCGTACTGGGAGGGTTCGATCTTTGACACCGTATTTTCGGGAAGTTCGATCTTCTTGATGGCGGTCCCGTACTACATTTTCGCGGTGATCTTCCTGTTTTTCCTAGGGTACCAGTTCCAACTCTTTCCGACCGGGAACGCGGTCGCGCGGACCGTCGAAGCAGGCTTTACGCTCGAGTATTTCACCAGCGTTCTGCACCACGCCGCTCTTCCGATCATCGCGTTCACCATCGGTGGGATCGGATCGACGGCGCTCAACATGCGGAGTAACAGCATTCAGGTGCTCGGCAAGGAGTACGTCGAGGTCGCTCGGCTGCGCGGGCTCTCCGATGGCCGCATCGCCACCCGATACGTTGCCCAGAACGCCATCCTGCCGATGTACACCGGGCTGCTCTTGTTGATCGGGTTTCGCCTAGGGGGAACCGTCGTGCTCGAAGAGATCTTTTCCTATCCCGGACTCGGCTACTACCTGATCGAGGCCGTCAACGCGAACGACTACCCGCTGATGATGGGCTGTTTCCTCGTCATCACGGTCACCCTCGTCGTCGCGGTGTGTGTCGCAGATCTGACGTACGGACTGATCGATCCACGCATCAGCGCAGGTGATACCGATGGCTACTGAGGCCGATTCTACGGACGAGATCGACTGGCGGTCAGAGGCGTCGTCGGTGGAGATGAGCCGCCGCGAACGGCTACGCGAGTTCGGCCGTCGCTGGATCTACGAGCCGGCCGTCATCGCGTGGGCGGATATGCGCACCCGGATCGGGCTCCTCATCCTGAGTGTCTACGGGCTTATGGCGATGGTCGAAGTGTTCGGCCTCTGGCGCAACCCCTCGACCAATCAGGCCGATCCGCTCCTCAAACCCTTCGAGACCATGCAGTTCCCGCTGGGAACGACACAGTCCGGCGTCGACCTGCTGGCTCTGATCATCGATTCGACGCCGTTCATCCTGTTGATGGTGTTGGCGGGCGGCGTGTGGGCGACCGGGATCGCGGTCCTCGTCGGTACAGTCTCCGGGTACAAAGGCGGAACCGTCGACAACATTATCACGTCGATCTCCGATTTCTTCATGGCGATTCCGGGCCTGCCGCTCGTCATCGTGCTCGCGATCACGTTCAAACCGGAAAACCCGATCTTTCTCGGGGTGATCCTCACGATCAACTACTGGGCAGGGTTGGGTCGTTCGATCCGGTCACAGGTGCTCTCGATCCGGGAATCGAGCTACATCGAAGCTGCCCGAACGATGGGAACGAGCACACCGCGCATCCTCCTCAAGGATGTGCTGCCGAACCTCATGCCGTATGTGATGGTCAACTTCGTGCTCGCCGCGCGCTACACCATCTTCGCGTCCGTCGGCTTGTATTTCCTCGGCGTGTTACCGTACACCGGGCAGAACTGGGGCGTCACGCTGAACTACGCGTACGAACGGGGCGGTCTGCTCACCATGGAGGCGTTCCACTGGCTTCTCGTCCCGATCGTCGCCATCGTCGGACTTACGTTCGGACTCATCTTAGTGAGCCAAGGACTCGACCGGGTGTTCAACCCGCAGGTCCGTACCCGTCTCACCGGCGAATCGGAATCGATCGAAGAGGAAAGCGACACGACGACATCGGGGTTGATGTGAATGTCTACTGACAGTGCATACGGAAATCAGACGGCATCAGACGAGGGCAGCGACGATCCGATCCTCGAAATCAACGATACGAGCGTCACCTACGACGATGGGGAGACGTACGTTCTCAACGACGTTACCGTCACCATCGACCGACACGAGGTCCTCGGCATCGTCGGCGAAAGCGGGAGCGGAAAATCGATGTTTGCCTCCGCGTTGCTCGATGCCGTGCCCGATCCGGGAGTGCTCAGCGGACAGATCCGCTATCACCGGGACGACGGATCGACCGTCGACGTGTTGGAATTGAGCGACGAGGAGCTTCGTCAGTTCCGTTGGGAAGAGGTGTCGATGGTGTTTCAGGGCGCGATGAGTTCGTTCAACCCGACGATGAAGATCGGGACCCATTTCACGGAGACACTCCGAACCCACGATAAGAACGTCTCCGAAGGGATGGACTTCGCGCGAGGGCTGCTCGAAAACCTCTATCTCGAACCGGATCGGGTGCTCGATTCGTACCCACACGAGCTGTCGGGCGGGATGCAACAGCGCGCCTTGATCGCCCTGAGCATGGTGTTGAACCCCGAGGTGCTCGTGATGGACGAACCGACGGCCGCGCTCGATCTGTTGATGCAGCGGTCGATCCTCCAACTCCTCGACGACCTCCAAGCGACGTACGATCTGACGATCGTCTTCATCACCCACGATCTCCCGCTGGTCGCGTCGCTCGCCGATCGGATGGCAATCATCTACGCGTTCCAGTTCGCCGAAATCGGTCCACGTGACGATATCATCGGCGACTCAGCCCATCCCTACACGCGGGCGCTGTTGAACGCAACGCCGAACATCGACGCGCCACTGGTGGAGATGCAACCCATCGATGGCGAAGGTCCTGCTCCAGTGAGCGTCCCGTCGGGCTGTCGGTTCCATCCTCGGTGTGACCTTGCAACGGAGAAATGCCGAACCGAGGACCCACCACTCGACGTTCTCGATGAGTTCGGTACCGACCACCGAACGGCATGTCACCACTGGACGGAGGCCCGCGAGGAGATTTCCCTCAACGTCGGAACGACGAGCGATTGGTACGATGCAGGCCAAACGAACGCGGCATCAGACCGGACGCCCGAACGACGGGATACGAGGGCAGATGAGCCACCGCTCCTGTCGCTCACGGACGTCGATGTCCACTTCACGAAAGAGCAGGGACTGCTCGAACGGTTCAGCAGCGATCCCGACACCGTACGAGCAGTCGATGACGTTTCGCTCGACATCCAAGAACAGGACCTCGTCTGTCTCCTCGGCGAAAGCGGCTGTGGCAAAACGACGTTGGGTAAGACGATGATCGGATTGCAACGTCCGACCGGCGGCTCGATCGAATACCGAGGACAGGACATCTGGACGGCGGACACCAGCGACAGCACCATCTCATCCGACGAGATCCGGTCGGCACTCCAGATCATTCACCAGGATCCGGGCAGCGCGCTCAACCCCAACCGGCGTATCGCCGACATCCTTTCGGAACCGCTCCGACACACTCATCCAAACGCCGACATGAACGAGCGACGGAGCCGGATCTACTCGTTGCTCGAACGGGTCGGCATGACGCCGCCGGAGGATTTCATCGACCGGTATCCACATCAGCTGTCCGGCGGCGAAAAACAACGTGTCGCCCTCGCTCGGGCGTTGTTGATGAATCCGAACGCGATCCTCGCCGACGAGGCGATCAGTGCGGTCGATGTCTCGTTGCGCATCGAGATCATGGATCTGATGCTCGAACTACAGTCGGAGTTCGACACCTCATTTCTGTTCATCTCACACGATCTCTCGAACGCACGGTATTTCGCCGAGCACGGCGACGGACGGATCGCCGTGATGTACCTCGGTGAGATCGTCGAGATCGGCTCGGCCGAGCGACTCATTCACGATCCGCGCCATCCCTACACGGAAGTGCTCCGGTGGGCGACGCCGAATTTGGATCTCGATGCCATGGAAGCCGACGATCCGCCCATCAGGAAGATCGATGTGCCGGATCCGGTCGATCCGCCCTCGGGCTGTCGGTTCCACACCCGCTGTCCCGTCGCCCGAGAGGCGTGTCGCAACGAACATCCGGAGCTACAGGAAATCGACGGCGGAGACGGAAGGGCCGCGTGCTTCCGTGAACATCCCGACCACGAGTACTGGGACAGCGAACCCTTGGAGGGTGCCCACCGGCGGAACGATCCGAGCTGACACCGTCGGCTCCCGAGGGAACGAACAGCGACAACGCTATTAGTGAACGGCGACACACCGTACTGATGGCACGGTACGAACCCGAGTGTGTGGACGACACGCTGTTTCTCAGTGCTGACACCGAACGGATCGAGATCGGAACGATCGACGACATCGTGGCCGCGATCGGTGGCGAAACGTACACCATCGAATACGACGAGAAACAACGGACACAGGCGTGGTTGAACACCGACAAGGGAGTCCTTGAGATCGATGTTCGTGAGACGGTAACGACGCTTCCACACACCGAAGAGACGGTTTCAAAACTCCAGCAGTACGACATGGAGACTGACCGGTACGGGCTTCCGACCCGGACGGTCGAGTTCACGAACGAGTTCGTCGACATCCTCGAACAGCAAGGGCGCTCTACCGCGTGAGCGGTGTACTACACCGCTTCGATCCCGCTACGTCACCGAGATTTCACGGCCAGTCTCGGCCGCTTCATAAATAGCTGCGAGTGTCCGCATGTCCACGAGTGCGTGCTCGCCGTCGGGTGACAACGGTTCCTCACGAAGAACCCTGTCGGCGAAATAGTCGAACTCCTCGGTCATCTCATCACCGAACACGTCACGACGACCGTCGTCTATCTCCGCCGTTCTCCCATCGAACGATCGAAGCGTCAGCTGCTGGGGCGATTCGCCGAGGAACGTGGGTTCGAGTCGGAGCTCTCCCTCCGTGCCGACGATCCGTAACTGTCCCGAGCGATACGCGTTCTGGCTGGCCGTACAGGCTGCATACGTCCCATCGTCGAACTGTATCGTAAACGCGGCGTGCTGGTCGGGTACGTCTCGAAACGCCTCGTTTTCCGAGTGCATCTGTGCAGTCACACTCACTGGATCGGCGTCGAGGACGAACCGAGCGGTGTTGAGCGGGTAGATACCGAGATCCATCACCGTCGCGCCGTACCCAGCGAGTTCCGGGTCGAGACGCCACTGGTCGGGCGATCCCGACACCACATCGAGCAACTGTTGGCCCATATGGCCGTGGACGACGACTGGATCACCGATAGCGCCATCCGCGATGAGTTCGCGCAGCCGGCGCACCTGCGGGTCGGTCTGCATCCGGTAGGCGATCATCAGCGGAACATCCTCTGTGGCCGTAACGAGTTCCTCGGCGCGTTGCTGAGTTGCTTCGATCGGTTTCTCACAGAGAACTGCCTTCCCGTGGTCGGCAGCCGCCACAGCGTACGGTAGATGACGTGCGTTTGGCGTACAGATGTAAACGGCGTCGTACTCGTCAGTTGCGTTGCCGGCCACGAACTCTTCGTAGGTGATCGCTGTCTCCAACCGATCCGTCCCGGCCACCACGTCCGCGGCTTTTTCCTGGCTATCGCTGACTGCGACGGTCGTCTCACAGAACGCTGCCGACTCGATGGCCGGAATCGCCTGCTCGCGCGTCCACCACCCGAGACCGACCAAGGCGAGGCGAAGCGTCCCCGACTCCAGCCGTTGCCAGTCTCGGTCTCTCAGACTCCGCAAATAGTCGTCGATCGCCATGCTATTCCAGTTCGAGGCAACCGCCAAAAATGTAGTGGACGGGGGAATGACTGCGCTCGAAAAACCGTAAGAATAGTATGAGTGAACCGAGAATACCCACCTAATGGTGGAGACACGAGAGAATTATATCGACGGCGAGTGGGTTTCGACCGAAACAGACGAGACGATCGACGTAACGAATCCTGCAGATCCGAGTGAGGTCGTCACACAGTATCAACGATCCAGCGCGGCCGACGCGGCGACAGCAGTCGAGGCCGCAGCCGATGCGAAATCGGAGTGGGCAGCCACTCCCGGTCCCGAGCGCGGGAGCATCCTTCGGACGGCTGGAGCGCTCCTCGAAGAGCGCAAATCAGAGCTAACTGATCTCCTGATCGCCGAGGAAGGGAAAGCCCGCCCGGAAGCCGCCGGTGAGGTCCAGCGCGCGATCGACATTTTCTATTACTTCGCAACCAAGGCAGCTGATCTCGGCGGAACGGTGAAGGGTGCGAGCGCCCCCAGTACGAATCTCTACATCCGGAAGGAACCGGTCGGTGTCGCCGCGCTCATCACACCGTGGAACTATCCGATCGCTATCCCAGCGTGGAAGCTTGCGCCCGCGCTCGCTGCGGGTAACAGTGTCGTCATCAAGCCTGCATCACTCGCTCCCGGCGTCGTCATCGAAATGGCGGCAGCACTCGAAGAAGCGGGACTCCCCGACGGTGTGCTCAACGTAGTGACTGGTCCCGGAAGCGAGGTCGGCAACGAGTTCATCGAGAACGAGGACACCGATGTCGTCTCGTTCACCGGCAGCAGTCAGGTCGGTCAGATGGTGTACGACCAAGCGACCGACGCCGGAAAACGCATCCAGACTGAATTAGGCGGGAAAAACCCGACGGTAGTCTCCGCGTCGGCCGACCCAGCAGAGGCCGCCGATATCGTCGCTTCGGGTGGATTCGGAACCACAGGACAGTCCTGTACGGCGTGTTCCCGTGCCATCGTCCACGAAGACGTGTACGACGACTTCGTTTCGGAGCTGGTCGATCGGGCGGAGACCATCGACATCGGTCCCGGCGCTGACCACGAGATGGGTCCACAGGTGAGCGCCGACGAACGGGATTCGACCCTCGAATACGTCGATGTCGCCCAAAACGAAGGAGCGACACTTGCCACAGGTGGCGGCGTTCCGGAGGATCTCGGTGACGGGTATTTCGTAGAGCCGACCGTCTTCACCGACGTCGAACACGACATGCGTATCGCCCAAGAGGAAGTGTTCGGTCCCGTCGTCGCCGTGTTGCAGGTCAAGGACTTCGAAGAAGGGCTCGAAGTAGCTAACGGCGTCGAGTACGGGCTCTCTGCCAGCATCGTCACCGACGATCATACGGAAGCCAACCGGTTCGTCGAGGAGGCAGAAGCGGGCGTCGTGAAGGTCAACGAGAAAACCACTGGTCTCGAACTCCACGTGCCGTTCGGTGGGTTCAAACGTTCGTCCTCGGAAACGTGGCGCGAACAAGGCGACGCCGGATTGGATTTCTACACCATCGAAAAGACCGTCTACGACAACTACTGAGACCATCTAGTCCCTCTGACGTTTTCCCACGTTCAGTACCGCTTCGGTCGCCCATACAGATGTGCGGATAGGGGGAACGCGTGAGATCCAAATTCTGAAATACAGAACGGGTACGCGCCGTGTATCGTCGACGACGCTTCCATAATCACGTATGCATCCAGAGCTACGGACCAAAGCGCCAGAAGACGGATCGAAGCGTCTTCAGTGGCCGTCCAAAATGATAGAACGGCCTCAATAGTTGATGTTGAGTTCGATCACGTTCGCAGCACTAAGCACCTTTTCGGGCAGATCGCCGTGGAGGTCCTCGTCGCTAACGCGACTCGCGGGAGCCGAGACGCTAATCGCACCCAACACCTCTCCCGAGGACGTTCTGACGGGAGCACCGAGACACCGAAGCCCTTCGAGACGCTCACCATCGTCGATAGCGTATCCGCGCTCGCGGATGTCACCGAGCGCCTGAAACAACTCCTCACGCGTGCTGATACTTTTAGGCGTTTTCTGTGAGAGACCGTGTTGATCGAGGATCTCATCGACCCGTGATTCCGGAAGATGAGCGAGAATCGCTTTTCCGAGTGCCGTCGTGTGAAGACGCGTCCGGAGACCAGCGTACGTGTCGAGATCCACGGCATCAGCTCCTTTCGCCCGCATCAGGTAAACGCCCATCCCCTGTTCCTCGATGAGAATATTAGCGAGTTCACCCGTTTCGGCCGCCAACGACTTCACTTCGGGTTCGGCTACCTGGTACAGTTCCATCGACTTACGAATACGGCCGCCGACTTCGAGGAATTTCAAACTGAGCTGATATTCGTCGTCGCTCTGTTGTACGTACCCGTGCTTTTGAAGTGTCGTCAGATGATTGTGGACAGCGCTCTTACCCATATCAAGCCCGTTTGCCAGTTCGGTCACCCCACAGGAACCGTGCTCCATCAACTGTTCGATCAGAGCGAGCGTTTTTTCCGTGGTCCGCACCGGATATTTGGCGTCCATGACTTTTCCTTTAGTATCTTCCCGAATAAACGTTCTGTTCTATAGAACAATACAATCGGAGGAGATGACGAGTTCCCGATCGAAGACAGCCGCGGTTCCAAGTTATAGTATCTAATCAATCAATACGCGAGCTTCGACACACCGGGAGAAGAGCGTCGACAGGACATTTACACCGTACGCTAGCGCCATAGCTGCTGATTCACATGCACCATGCATAGTTATAATTGCATATCGAATCCTCGTATGAACAGAGCTGCGCTTTGGCGGTAGGGTGTTATGACAGTGAGTCAATAAACGCGTTGCAAGGAACGGGATAACGGATAGGATCGACAGACAGGGCGGTCGTGGTCCCATGGCTGTCGCTGATCAGACGTTTGCCGATTTATACGGTTTGATTGATCGTGTCGAGGAGCGTTTCGTTCCAGTCTTGGGCCAGATCCCAGAACATCACACCCTGCATCCCTCGTTCTTTGGCGAAGGAAACCTTTTCCGCAATGGACTGTTCGTCGTCGTAGCTGATGAGCGTGTTCTCCGATTCGTTGATGAGGTACGGTACCTCACCGGGCTGGTGGTAGTGGCGCTCCCAGCCGTCTGCGTCGATGTAGTTCTCTTCGAGATCCCCGAAGTCGAAGGCTCCTGTCGGCTCTGCCCCGTCTTCGAGCAGATGGTGCCACGTTCCTTCCGGAAGCCCGGTGTAGCCTCCGTACAGTTCAGTCCCGTTGAAACCACGGCCATAGAACGGCAGCCCTAACACCAACTCGTCGTGCTCAGCAGGTGGTGCTGGTGGATACTCCCATTGACCCGGCCAGTATCCAGTCTCGCCGTGCTCACCGGCCCACAACGTATCAACAGCGTATTCGACGTAGTACTGGTTGTGATACGTTTGCCCGTACTGTGCGTTCTCTGTGGGGTGAGCGTCACCGTAAATCGGCGCGTTCAGTCCTGCAACATCCATCCACGACCCAGTGAAATCATACGCCATGATCATCGCGTAATCGCAGATTTCACCGATCTCACCGTGTCGAAGTCCGCCAGTGTTCCAGTCCGACCCACCGTTGGCGACGGATAACCAGTACTTCCGCCCGTCTTCCGAACCGGCTGCATCGAGCGCGTCCCGGAGTGTCTTCAGCAGATCGATGTGGGTCTCGTAGTCCTGGTTGCTCCCACATTGACAGTTGCCCTGTTGGCTTCCGGGATGCTCCCAGTCGATGTCAACACCGTCGAGATCGTATTCACGTACGATTTCGACCGATCGCTGTGCGAAGCTCTGGCGCGTGTCCTGACTCGCAGCGATCTCGCTGAAACCCTTCGAATCGGCCCAGCCCCCGATCGAAACGTGGATCCGCGTATCGGAGGCCGGTCCCGACTTCAGTTCCTTGAACGCTTCGAGGTTTTTCCGATCCTGGTCGCTCATGATCGTTGGGATCCCGTTTTGGGCGTCGACGCCGAGGAACGCGTATTTCACGTCAGTGAGTTTGTCCCACGGAACATCCTCTGGGTAGTAATCGTACTCAGATGTGGATTTCCAGCCGGGATAGTAGCCGATAATCTTGAACTCGCTCGTGGTGTCACCGACCGACACCGTCTGTGTGGTCGAATCGGTCGCCCCATCGTCGTCAGTAACGGTGAGGGTAATGGTGTACTCGCCGCTTGCGGCGTAGGTGTGGTCAGTTGATTGCCCCGTTGCAGTGGTATCGTCGCCGAACGTCCATTCATATGACTGAATCGATCCGTCGCTATCGGTCGCATCGCTGGCGTCAAGGGTGACTGACTCGCCCGGCGAGGGCGACGACGGCGTGGCCGTGAACGCAGCCGTCGGCGAAGCGTTTCCACCACCGGGCCCGTCACAGTCGCCGAGTTTCCCCCAGACATCGTCGCTTTCATCCGGTTCGTTGCCACGAGTCCACCACTGGGCCTCCCAAAGTGCACCGCCGGACACCACTCGATCACCGCCGGCATAAGCCGTCGTGGCGTCCCATGTGCTGACGTCGCTACAGTCCGCTGCTGCTGCTGTCGAGCTAATCCCGTACAACACCATGGGAAGCGTCGATACTTTCCGAAGTAGGTCGCGTCGTGAGTCGTTCATCGTCGTGTGTAGTCGTATCTGTCATTCGATTTGCAAACGATACTACTGTGGGTATACAGTCCCCTTGCTCTCCACGCTGATTGGAATAATAACCTATTACTATAAAATAATTTCGGTAATTAAAATATTAATGATATATTGGGCGAAAGGTGTGGGAATGATTCACGAGAGTAGTGGGTAACTGTTTAAAGAGAAGGGCGACTCCGAGCACGAAACGTTCACGAGTGAGAGACGATCGGTACTCCTACAGAGAGAACACCCGAAAGCAGTCAGTTCAAGAGGTTTACTCACAACAGCGATCGCCCGAAGATATCCATCTCGATCCGGGATGGGGGTAGAACGGCTCCCCGAACCGTTCACCGACCGTGAACACCCACTGTCTCGGTCATGGGTCGGAGTTCCCGAACGTATTCATCTCTCGTGAACGGACCTTTGCAGGTGCTCATTACACACATACGTCTGTAATGGATCGAACGCGTCTCAGCACGCGTACGCTATCGGGGTCTGCCTAACACGTTATTGTTAGTGTGTGGCAATGTACTGAACATATCCAAACTGATTTCTGCTATCTGTACGACATCCAGATAAGAACTATCTCCGGTAGCTACATCAGTAAAATAATTCACTCATACGAAAGTAGCTCTCCCGACGAGGAAGTGGCACTAGATGTCGATGTGATACTATCTAGTTATCATGTTCTCCGATAGCCACATGCGGTTTTAGACGATTCTGATAAATGGTGGATACGATACTGTTCGAGCGGTCGGTCCAGTATGAACCAACAGTTTCACCGTTTCTTGCCACGCGGAGCCGGGTCTGGACACATCAACACCACGATAATAAAGAACATGGAACACTGCATCAGATCGAGTTGTTACTTCTAATGATTAGTCTTAGATCATCTCATCCGATATCGAAAGCAGATAGCATCATTTTACAGCGTGGTTCGACCGTCGCTCGCTGTCATCACCGATCTTTTTGGATGTTCAGCAGTCGAACTACTATACAGGGCACGATCAGGACTGGGAAGTGCTGGCAGTCGGTACGACTGGTACGCACATACTGTTTGTTTCACTGGAACAGCAATCGATGCTCATGGATCTGTCGACAGCACGGTAAACGATCGGTGATTCACAAAACATATAGTACGTTGTGCTGGAAGCTATCGTATGGGAAAAGAATCTACTCGCCGTGCATTTCTCACGACGGTTGGTGCCGCTGGAGTAGTGTCGCTAGCCGGGTGTTCCTCTCTTCCGGGCGGAGGTGGGGGGAACGAACCCGCTGATCCCGGGGGAACTAACAACAGCACCAGCAACACCACCACGACCACCACCAACGGTGGTGGCGGAAACGGTGGAAACAACGCACCGGGGCAATCTGTTGTCGACTTCAGTAACGTTCAGGATTGGCAACCCGCCGCAGGGAAGCTGTCGACCACCACTGACGACGTATTCCAAGGGGACCAATCCGTGGTGCTCGAACCGAAAGGGGAGAACGTCGCCAAGATCACCAAAACGTTCTTCTCCGATTCGGGTGGGGAAAGTGCACTCGATCTGTCCAAACACGATCTCTCGCTGGCAGCGAAGATAAAGAAGCCAAATCTGAAACTCCAAGACAGTCGCATGAAAATCGCGGTGAACGTCATCGCACCGGCTGAGAGCGCCATGGTTACAGCGATTCGTCAGTTCCCCCGTGAGCTCGATCAGTGGGTTCGGTTCGATCTCGGCTACACGGACAAAAACGGGAATCCCAAGCTGGGTAACGTGACGAAGATAGAGATTCAGGTCGGACCACGACAGGACGGCAAGAAGTTCAAGGTGTTGGTCGATGATCTTCGGAAGGTCCCCAAGGCGAACAAGGGGAAAGTAATGCTCCAGTTCGACGACGGATTCTACACCACCTACGAGAACGCCTTCCCGATGTTGCAAGAGCGGGGGTGGCCCGGGTCGGCAGCGATCATTCCGGACGCGGTCAATGGCGAGAACTACGTGACCGATCAGCAGATGCGCGAGATGTCGAAAGCAGGATGGGACATCATCGGTCACTACGGCAAAGCCCTGTCAACTATAAATGACGAGGGGCAAAAACAGGCCCTCCAACAAGTCAAACAGTACCTCAAAGTACAGGGGTTCAAGCAAGGAGCGAAACACTTCGTTCTGCCGAACCATCGCTTGAACAACGCGGCACTCAAAAATATCGACGAAATGTTCGAGACAGCGTACCTTCAGGGAGGAAGTCCAAACAACGCGAAGGCCCCGAGTAACCCGTCGTTCATCTCTCGGATAAACGGGGAGTCCATCCGAGGGGCCCGCCGTATCATCGATATGGCCGATGAGTTCAATCAGCTCGCCGTTCTTTACTTCCACGAGATCGGCGACGGCGATGGGTGGCTTCCGAAAGCGGACTTCCAGAAGATCCTCGATCATATCGAGAAGAAAGACGTCGATGTCATTACACCCACACAACTCATCAATAATAAGTGATGTAAATCGGTGATCCATCGGTCCCGTCTCGTGGGTAGCGTCCGCACGATCTTTTGATTTCACCGTCGTGCGCCGGTTCCGGTCGATCTCTACAGACTGCTGCCACTGCCAGATATCGGATGAATATGTGTCTTATGTCGTCAAAATGTAATAGTCAGCGCACAACACACCATCGAAACTACAATAATGTAGCGAGACTCGGTTCAGGCCACGGGATCGACGTACTGCGCTTGCCAGTCAGTACGTGCGTCGATCTCGCGCTGGCCTCGACGCGTAACCGTGTAGTAGTTCGTCCGTCGATCGCGGTGGCCCTTCTCGATCAACCCTTTTCCCACTAACGTATCGAGATTTGGATATAATCGGCCGTGGTGGATTTCCTTCTCATAATACTTTTCGAGTTCGTCTTTGATCGCCAGTCCGTGTGGGTCGTCGCTGCCTGCAATAACGTACAACAGGTCTCGTTGGAAACCAGTCAAGTCATACATATCTATTCATGGCTAAGATATCATATCACATATTTCTTTCCCATAATTGTATAGATATTATTATATGTATTACATAGAGTGCGCCACTCCATAGCCAGCTACTGTTCCCGCTTTCGCGGTCAAGGCAGTATCGGCGGACCAGAGCCGACTGATGGAGTTCGGTGAGACGACTTCGCCTGACGAAAACGACTGAC
This sequence comes from Halocatena salina, assembly GCF_023115355.1. NCBI lineage: Archaea > Methanobacteriati > Methanobacteriota > Halobacteria > Halobacteriales > Natronomonadaceae > Halocatena > Halocatena salina. The sequence continues at coordinate 2,365,859 of NZ_CP096019.1, read as the reverse complement.
AATCCGCTGTTCGTCCGTGGATCCAGGAACAGGTGATGTTATCTCAGATTTCATCACCCGCTTTAAAAAGAGTCAGCTCAGTCGCCTGGTAGATACTGATGAGTTCGGTGATGATCTCGTCGTAGCTTTCGTCTTCGACCCGAAGCGAATCGAGCTGTTCGATCGTCTCGTTATCGAGTGTGACGTCTGGCATCATTGACCGTTGGGGATGTACTCGGATAAGTACTGTCTACGCACCCACGATAGCGAGACGAACATGACATAGCAGAGAATAGAGAGAGAAATATAAAACTATACGTGCGAAAAATATATCAAAATGAATACTGAATGATCGAGAGACGCATACATTCGATCCTGTAACCACACCGGAGCGCGTGGAGGGTTTAGGATCGATGGAAAGACGATCTGTTCAGTAGATGAGGCGGGGATCGTTCTCGATCATATACAGGGTGCGTGCTGCGATGTTCACTGCGTGATCGGCGATCCGTTCGATGTCACGGATCGTCAATAACACGCGTGACACCTCATCGAGTAACTCCTCGACTGCCCACGGACCATCACCGTCGGCTTCGTGCGTGATGAGATCGCGCACGACAGTCTCATTCGCCCGTTGACAAAGTGCATCGATCCTATCGTCGTCCGTGGCGATCTCCTGGCACGCGTCGGCGGACTGGGTGGCGTAGGCGTCCAGACTTCGATCGAGGAGAGACAGGGCGTCACGGCCAATGTCGTCGACGGCTACTCGGGACGGCCAGTCCTGTCGTACGGCCAACGCGTACTCCCCGAGGTTGGTCGCCAGATCTCCGATCCGCTCTAGATCCGTGATGATCTTGAATGACGCCGAGATAAGCCGCAGGTCGCTCGCAACAGGCTGTTGCAATGCCAACAGCTCGACGCACTGCTGTTCCAACGCGAGATACGTGTCGTTGATCTCCTCGTCGCCCTCGATGACCGTTCGTGCGAGCGTTTCATCGCCAGTAGCAAGACTCGACAGAGCCGAATCGAGACGATCCGTAACGAGTTCGCCCATATCGAGGACGTTCTCCCGGAGTGTTTCGAGCGATTGTTGGTACTGTTCCCGTGTCACGACAGTCACCCGAACTTACCGGTGATGTAGTCCTCAACCCGCTGGCTGTCGGGATCTTCGAAGATCGTATCCGTGTCGTCGTACTCGGCCAGTTCACCGCCCGTGAGAAAGACCGCCGTCTGGTCCGAGATCCGCGCGGCCTGTTGCATGTTGTGGGTGACGATGATCACCGTATACTCTTGGGCTAACGAGTCGATGAGATCCTCGATCTTCGACGTGGCGACGGGATCGAGTGCGCTCGCCGGTTCATCCATCAGGATGATCTCCGGATCGACCGCGAGACAGCGAGCGATACAGAGCCGCTGTTGTTGGCCGCCCGAAAGGGCAAGCGCGCTCTTCTCGAGTTGATCGCTCACTTCTTCGAAGAGTGCTGCTCGCTTGAGTGCCCGTTCGACTCGCTCGTCTAGGTTGTCGGTGCGTCCGTGAATCCTGAGTCCGTAAGCGACGTTGTCGTAGATACTCTTTGGAAACGGGTTCGGATGCTGGAACACCATCCCGACTCGGCGACGCAACGCGACTGGATCGACATCGGGATCGTAGATGTTCGTACCATCGAATCGAAGCTCTCCCTCGATGGTCGCAGCATCGACGAGATCGTTCATCCGATTGATACACCGGAGGAACGTCGATTTTCCACAGCCCGACGGGCCGATGATTGCCGTCACCTGTCGCCGGGGAATCTCCAGATCAACCGTTTGGAGCGCTTGCTCCCCATCGTAGTACACGCTTACGTTTCGAGCTTCGATGATCGTGCGCGTTCCGATCGACTGCTCATCTCCGCCAACTGTGGCTTCAGCGTCGGCGGTCGATGCTCGTGCTTGGGTGGGTTCGTGTTCACTCATGTGTATCCCTGTTGTACCGGTTTCGGAGGATGATCGCTGTGGTGTTCATCACCAACATCAGGACCAATAACACGACGGCGGTAGCCGGAACGATGCCGTGTCTGAATGTTGGATCGACGTTGCTTCGAGCGGCAAAAATCTGGAGCGGAAGGGCAGCCGCACTCGAAAACAGTCCTTCCGGTGGCGTGTACGTCGTGGTAGCGACAGAAATGATGACCAGCGGCGCGGTTTCCCCGATCGCCCGGGCGAGAGCCAAGATCGTGCCGGTCAAGATGCCGGGAAACGCCTCCGGAATGACGACTGTACGCAGCGTCTGCCATCGGCTGGCACCCATCCCGTAAGCGGCTTGGCGCAACGAATCCGGAACCGATCGGAGCGCCTCTTGGGCGGAGACGATCACGATCGGGAGGATGAGAAACCCGAGCGTTCCAGCGGCGGCAACGACGACGCCCGTCCCGAATCCCAACGTGTTCCGGAACAACGCGAGACCCAACAGTCCGTACACGACCGACGGAACCCCAGCGAGGTTCGATATGTTGATCTCTAAGAACGCTGCCAATCGGCCGCGCCACCCGGAGTGGTGGACGTATTCCTCTAGGTACACCGCGGCTCCGACACCGACCGGAAACGCTAGAAGCGACATAAAGCCGACGATCACGATCGAACCGACGAGCTGGGGATAGATGCCCGCCGCCAGTGCATCCTGCCCGTGCCACGAGTTCAACAAGAGCGTCGGCGTGAGATACGTTTCAGGACCCTGTACGCCGAAGCTGCGTTCGAGAACGGCACCGAGAACCACACCGCCGAGGAACACGAACGGTCCCAACATGCCGATCCGACCCTCCGGTTCGTTCACGACAGTGTCGCCGATAACGTAGCCGATCGGGACGACGGCTCCGGAAAACAGCACGACCGGCAACGATGGTTCGATCCCAGTCACGAGCGCACCGACGGCGACAGCGAGCGTTCCGACGACGACGATGGCTCCAGCGAGTGCTGCCTCACGAAGCGACCCCCGACGCGACACGACCGAGACCGTACCCGCTCCAACGGGGAGCGTGACGAAACCCACGTATGCGACCCATCGAGCGACGATGCCGACGATAGGACGGAACACGCCGTACAGACCGGCAGCGAGGGCGATCCCGACAAGGATCGATCCCACCATCGTTGGCCCGGTGTACGTCCGATCTGCGGACTGTCGAGCGTACGCGAGGACGATAACCGGTGGGAGCGCTCCAAACAGCACGTAGAGGAGAACGTCGTACGGATCGAGTGCCTCAGCGACGACGTAACCGAGAAGGCTCACGAGGAGCGAGCCACAGACGACGGCGAACGTTTTCGTGTTCACCGCCCTGACGGGCGGGTGACGGCGGGCGTACAGGGTGAACGCCGCGGTCGGTGTCACGAGTGTACCGAGATAGATGAGATACCACTGGGTCGAGGCGGTCAACGGCTGGAAGGCATCGAACGCGATGTACCCGAACAACACCATCAACGAGACGATACCGACGAGTGTCGCGCCTACGAGCGCGCTCGCAAAGAGACGACCTTTCAGCCGTTCGAGCCGAACGCCAGTCGATCCATGCAGGCTGTCAGCGGATGCTTCATCGGTCGCCATCACTCATACACCTCCCTGAAGCGTCGTCTGACAAGTTCAGCCAGTGCGTTCATCGAAAGTGTAATACAAAACAACGTCAGTCCGAGCGCAAACATCGACTCGTACGTGGGACCGTGACCGAGCGAATCGGCCCCAGCGATCTGTACCATAGCAGCAGTGATCGTCTGACTGGAGTCAGCGAGGTTGGTGAGAACGTTCGGGAAATGAGGCATTTGAGGACTCATTCCCATTGCCATCGTCACGGCCATCGTCTCACCGATCGCGCGCGAGATCGCCAACACGTAGGAGGCGACGATCCCGGAGGTGGCCGCAGGCACGACGATCTTCGTCGAGACATCGAACTTCGTTGATCCCAACCCGTATCCGGCTTGCCGAAGGCTGTCGGGCACCGCTCCCAATGCGTCTTCGCTGATCGAGGACACCATCGGGATAATCATTATCCCGACAACTATGCTCGCAGAGAGAGCATTGAACGTCTGTACTGCAGGGATAGCCAGCGTGAACTCGGGAACGATCGGGAGCCACGAGGGGATCAGCTGGACCGATAACGGAAACAGTTCCTGAAACAGGGGAGTGATGTACACCAGCGCCATGTAGCCGTAGATGACCGTCGGAACACCAGCGAGGATTTCGAGTGCAGGCTTCAGCGCGGAGCGTGCCCGTTCGCTCGCGTATTCGCTCAGATAGATCGCTGCGGCCAAACCGATGGGGAGTGCGATGAGTGCCGAGCAGAGAGTAACGATAAGCGTCCCACTCACCAGCGGAAGTACCCCATAGGCGTTGTCAATGATCGGACTCCACTTCGTGCCGGTGAAAAACGCGATCGGTGAAATCTCTCCCCAAAATACTAGGGCTTGACCGGAAAGCGCGAAAATGATTCCGACGGTTACGAGCACCGTTAGGACCGCACACAAGGCGATGAGCCATCCGTATAGCTTCTCTTTCCGAACGACGAACTCGTTTCGCTGTAACGATTCTGTCCCCGGATCCGACCCGGCTGTGGAGGAACCATCTGCACGCTCTGTCGCTGGGGTCGATCGTTCACTCATCGTTAAAGAAATGATTGTCCAACTTCATGTCGGCGCTAGTTGTGCTTATACTCGCCGTTGCTCCCCGATTCAAGGTTAGCCACGTTGTCATCAACCATCTTTTTGCTGCTCGGAACGTACCCGATATCGTTGGCAACGAAGTCCTCGTCGGCCTGATTGACGTAGAATCGAATGAACTCCTGGAGATGCTTTTTGTCCTGTAGTTTGTTCATATTGGCATAGAAGTACAATGGCCGAGCCAAGGGGTAATTACCGTTCTGTGCGCTCTCCAAACTTGGTTCGACTGGATTGCCACTGCCCTGACCCAGATCGAGTGCTTTCACCGTGTCCGGGTTGTTCGTGTAGTAGGCGAACGGAAGATAGCCCATCGCGTGTTTGTTGCCCTGAATCCCTTGAGCGATGAGATCATCCTCTTCTGTTCCTTCGAAATCATCGCGGATCTTCCCTTCCTCACCGACGACCGTTTCCGTAAAGTAGTCGAACGTGCCTGACGTCGTCGCCGGACCGTACAGATCGAACGGCTGGTCGGGCCACTCGGAGTTGACGTCCGCCCACGTTTTCGGAGCTGAGTCGGGGGACCAGATCTCCTTGAGCGTCTCGATCGTGATCGAGTCCATCCAGTCGTTGTCGTTGTTCACGACGACGGTGAGCGCGTCCTGCGCGATGAAAAACTCAACCGGCTCGAAGCCGTTGTCCCGACACTGCTGTACTTCCTCCTCCGAAATCGGCCGGCTCGCGTTGTTGATGTCGCTGTCGCCCGGAATGAAGACGTTCGTGAACCCCCCAGAGCTCCCATCCCTCGTGAGATTGAAGCTGACCTCTGAGTGATCTGTCTGGAACTGTCGGCTTATCGCCTGAGCGATGGGATACACGGTACTACTCCCGGATATACGAATGTCACCCGACAGCTGTGAGTTCCCATTCTCAGAATCGTTATCGGTGTTCGCTCCGGTGTTATCGGATAAACATCCAGCAAGTGACGTTACACCGATCGCTCCCGATGCCACCAGGAACGTCCGTCGTGACACCGATTTAGGCACGTTTGGATCGTACGCCATCACCAAACTACAAGCAGATCGATCCTAAAGAGGTTTATAATATTGGTACATTCGGGTAAGATATGTATTGAGAACTCTGATACAACGGTATACTATACAATAATATGATGGGAATGAATGATATAGAGTCGACAATAGTGATCTATACTGTCGTTTCCGGCACCACCGAATCCCATGGCTGAACGGTGTTCCGTCGGCGGGTCGTGTATCGAAATAGGAAATCGCATCGTCCGAGTTCAAACCAGATTTTTCGCCTCGTCCGCGCTTTGAGGAAGGAGACGCCGCGCTACCGCTTATCGAAGACACCGGATCGATACAACACGTTTAATCGTTTGCCCGCCGTATATCCGTTCGTGTCGCTTGCCATTTCTACGACGGATCTCGAAAAAAGCTACGGCAGCGTTCGAGCGCTGGATGGGATCTCTCTCTCTGTCGAGCAGGGCGAATTCTTTGGCTTGCTCGGACCTAACGGCGCGGGAAAGACGACGTTCATCAACATCCTCGTCGGACTCGTTCGTAAATCAGGGGGAGAGGCAAGCGTGTTCGGTCACGGCGTACAGACGGAGTACCGGGAAGCCCGCGATCGGATCGGACTCGCACCTCAGGAGTTCAATGTCGACCGATTTTTCCCGATTCGAGAAGTGTTGATTCATAAGGCGGGCTACCACGGTATTACCGGCGAAACGGCAAAAAAACGCGCCGACAGGGCGCTCAAAACGGTTGGAATTTACGACAAGCGCAACACCCGGTTCGACTGGCTATCGGGCGGGATGAAGCGCCGATTCATGCTCGCCAGGGCGCTCGTCTCGGATCCGGATCTGCTCATCCTCGACGAGCCGACTGCCGGTGTGGACGTAGAGCTTCGCCACGACCTCTGGGAGATCATCACTGAGCTCAACGACGAAGGAACCACGATCTTACTGACGACCCACTACATCGAGGAGGCCGAGCGTCTGTGTGATACGGTTGCCATCATGGATGACGGACAGAAGCTCACCGTCGCGAGTCCGGAGTCGTTGATGGAACGGGGAAACGACACGATTCGTCTCCGTCTCGAATCTCCTCCAGCTCGTCTCCCGGAGATCGACGACGAACGCATCCAGGAGATGGATATCGAGGACAGCACCCTCGTGGTGACAGCCCCCAAAGGCGGGGCGGTTGCACCCGCGCTCGTTCGTAGTCTTGATCGGCAGGGATACACCGTGATCGATCTAGATATCTCGCGCACGTCGCTCGAAGAGGTGTTCGTCTCGTTGACCGGCACCGACGATGAACCGACGTCCGATCCAGAGTTAGCCACACCGGAGGGGATGCTATGAGCATCGGTTCGGCCGGACTGCGGACGCTTGTCCACCGGGAGATACTCAGGTTCGTTCGCCGTCCTCGGAACACGTTTCTTCCGCCGGCCATCACGAACTCCCTCTATCTAATCGTGTTCGGCGTGATTCTCGGTGGACGCATCGATGTCGGTGGCGACGTTACGTACATCCATTTCATCCTCCCGGGACTGGTCGTACTCGGCGCGGTCAGCGATGCCTTCCAAAACGCCTCGTTTTCCATTTTCCACGGACGATGGAACAAGTACATCCATGAAGTCCAGACGTCACCTCTTTCTTACACCGAAATGGTGCTCGCGTACGTCGTAGCAAGCGCGCTTCGGGGTACGCTCATCGCCGTGTTGATAACAGGGGTCGGTGTACTGTTCACGAACCTCATTCCGTCGATGACGCCGGTCGAATTCGCACATCCCGTCTACATCGTCGCGTTCGTGTTCGTAATCACGCTGCTGTTCGCGGGATTTGGCGTCATCGGCGGACTGTGGGCCGAGGATTTCGACCACCTGACCGTGATGAATCAGTTCATCATTCGACCGTTGGTGTTTTTCGGCGCGGTCTTCTACCCCTTGAGCGCCTTGTCCTCATTTTGGCAGTCCGTATCACTGCTCAACCCGATGGTGTACATGGTCGAGGGCGTCCGGTTCGCGTTTCTCGACTTCAGCGACATCGGCCCGTTGGTGTCCCTCACCGTGCTCGCAGGAGCGACCGTGATCGTCGTCGCATTCGACGTATGGCTGTTCAAACACGGCTACGGATTGACTGACTGACACTGGTTCCCTGTTCTCCGCCGAGTATGGCCCGAGTACTCAAGTGGCTAGCAGACAAACTATACATCGTGGTATGGAATGGCACCACAATGGGATGAGGTGAGCTTCGTCCTCGCCTCGACGTATCGTGTGACCGTCCTAGAGTATCTGGTGAACCGACCAGCAACGCCGTCACAGCTTGCCGAAGACACGGAGCTGTCCATGTCGCACATCTCACGAGCACTCGGCGAGTTGCGCGAACAAACGCTTGTCGAGTTGCTCGTCTCGGATGACCGGAAGAAAGGCCGGGTGTATGGGATCACCGAACAGGGAACGGATATTTGGGAGACGATCGAAGCCGAAAACCTCGCGTAGCGCAGACCTCTCCGAGAGGTCTGCTCCGGATCGGCTCGCTCCCGCTATCAGCAGGAGCCGCGTCTGTACGGGAACGTCAGTCGTCATAGGCGTCTTCGAACGGACGAGGCGGCAACCGGAGGTCGTCGAGACGTGGGAGGTGTTTGATGTTATAGACGACCTTCATCGTCTCGGTGATCGGGAATCCATTGCACGAAAGACGGATTCCACACTCGAGCATCTCCGAGGGCAGAATGGTGTTGACCGGCATCTCCAGTTCCCCTTCGAGGACGCCGACCGCGCAGTTGGCACACGCCCCGCCGCGGCAGGCGTACGGCCACACGAAGCCGCGGTTCTCGGCCGCTTCGAGTAGTGATTCGTGGGGGTGGACCAGAAACTGCCCGTGGTCAGCCGGTGGTAGATCCACAGCGGTTGCTTTCTCGAACAGGTTTTCGTCGTCGAAGTTCCACCCGTGATCGTCGAGAACTTCGTAGTTGAGATATTCCACCCGAGATGTATCCGTTCGTCCAGCGTTGTCATCGGGATGACCGTCCTCGACGTCCTCACCGGTGAGCATTGTATATGCTGATTGTACCTGCTGAAATTCGCTGATCGATCCACCCTGATCCGGATGGGTCTCCTTCACCCGCTGCCGATACGCACGTTCGACCTCGGCATCGTCGGCGTCCGCGTCGATCTGTAGTACCTCGAACGGGGAGACCATACGGGTTGTAGCGAACCGATAGGGAAAAAGCCTCGATCGAACGAACTGCCCCCATTCCGCCACGAGAACCACCGAACACAGCAGTAGATACGATAATGCATTCGGATAGATAGAAACACATAAAGTTCTATTCGAAGATATTAGAATTATGAGTGATCAGTTAGAGACGATCCTTCCGTACGCGGCAGGTATCGGTGGGTTTGTGGTTTTGGCGTTCATCGCGTTCACCTTCCTCGATGGAACGATGCGGTGGCTGGTGCTCGCTATCGGAGTTATTGATGCTATCATCACTCCAATAGTACTGAAAAAGGGAATGAAAACGGAGACGACCTGATCTTCTCATTGGTGGACCGGCTGTCGTTCGATACCACTACACAGTGGGCGTACTCGACCCGAGACGATGGATTTTTATATCGACAGCCGCCCCTAATATAATAGCACCGGACGATACGAGGTATATTCTCCATGAAAGCACAAGAGTACACAGAGATAACCATCGTTGGCACCGACGACACGGGGCTGATAGCGAATATCACGAATCTCCTCTTCGAACGCGGTATCAACATCGAGAACTTAGATCAAGCCGTTCAAGACGGTCTGTTCCGGATGACGATGCACGTCGACACCACCGGGATGGTCTGTCGGCCGGAAACGCTCCGCGAGGATCTCCACGAACTCGGGGATGATCTGGGCGTAAGCGTACAGATCCGGTTTCCTACGGAGTCGACGGCCAAACGGCTCGGAATACTCGTCACCAAAGAATCCCACTGTTTGGAGGCGATCTTGGAGGCGAAACGAGACGGCGAGCTTGACGCTGAGATCGGGGTCGTCATCGGAAACCATTCCGATCTCGAACACATCGCCACAGCGTACGACGTCCCCTTTTATGACATCGGTGATGAAAGCGGCACGCCCGACGAGGAACGGCTGTTAACGTTGCTCTCGGAGTACGACGTCGATCTCGTGGTTCTAGCGCGGTACATGCGGATCCTCGGTCCCGAGGTCGTGTTTCGCTACGAGCGACAGATCATCAACATCCATCCGTCGTTACTCCCAGCCTTCCCCGGTGCGGAACCGTACAGACAGGCAATCGACGCGGGAGTCAGAATCGCTGGCGTCACTGCACACTACGCAACGACCGATCTCGATCAAGGACCGATCATTACACAACGGGTGTTCGACGTTCCCGACGGCGCTACAGAGACCGATCTCCAACGCCGAGGACAGCCCCTTGAAGCCGACGCCCTCTTGGAGGCGATCAAACTCCACCTCTCCGATTCCATCTACGTGCATCGCGGAACGACCCACCTCCGGAACGGCGTCGATAACGAGTCGGTGCAGCTCGGAACGCCCGAGGAACTGCACAACGTCAATCCGAGTGGACCGATCGATGATCCCGATGATCGGATGGAGCAAAACGTCGAAGCCGAGATGGGGTGACGTGCGCTTCCCTGCTGGGTAGGGGGCGTTGACTGCAGGCCCGTATGTTGTCATTACTGGCTGGAACGAAAGATACTTTGTAGGTCCATCTGATCCAAAAATATGACGAGCGTTTCACCGATTCGGGCGAACGTTCCACGGAATCGGTTTGGCTTTACCCATCGACCGGAAACCGATCAAAGTTTCGAGAACGCGGTAGCGAAAGCCCGTGCAGGCGATCGGCTCACGGTCGCCGACGGCGTCGAGCTTCTCACGACAGGAACGGAGCAAGATGGGATCGATCCCCGTCGGAAGGAGGTGGTCCTCGAAATCGCCGATCGGCGGCGCGAGGAGATCGTCGGCAACGAGGTCACGTTCGTCGCCAATCTCAACAACAACGTCACGACGGCCTGTAACACGGGCTGTCTGTTCTGCAATTTCAAGGATCGGTCGAAGCAGTTTCTGCGGGACAACGACGCCGCACACGACGGATTCACCAAGACACCGGCAGAATCGCGCGCCATCGTCGCTGACGCGCTCGATACAGGGATCTACGAAGTCACCTCCGTCTCGGGGCTGCACCCAGCGTTCGCGCTGGACGAAGAGCACCGCGAAATACTCGAGGGCAACGACCGCGGAGATCTCAACTACAAATCCCCTGAGCGCTATGAGAAGAACCCGGGCACGTACACGGCACAGATGGCAGCGATGTCTGTCGGCGATGTACACCTCCACTCGATGACACCCGAAGAGGCCTACCACGCTCGTCGTGGAACGGAGTGGAACTACGAGGAGGTGTACGGCCGGCTGAAAGCGGCCGGGCTTGACAGTGTACCGGGGACAGCCGCGGAGATCCTCGTCGACGAAGTACGCGATGTCATCTGTCCCGGCAAGATGCGTACCGACGAGTGGATGGACGCGATGGAAGCCGCTGCCGATGTGGGGCTGTCGACGACGGCGACCATCATGTACGGACACGTCGAAAACGAGATGCACCGGATTATGCACCTCGAACGCGTCAGGAACCTTCAAGACCGAACCGGCGTCATCACGGAGTTCGTTCCCCTCTCGTTCATCCACCCCAACACCCCCCTGTACGAGGAGGGAATGATCGACGCCGGAGCGACCACCGAGGAAGACGAACTGATGATCGCTGTTGCTCGCCTGTTTCTCGACAACATCGATCACATTCAGTCTTCGTGGGTCAAATACGGCGATGAGCTGGGACTGAAGATGCTCTCGTGTGGTGCTGATGACTTCATGGGAACCATCCTCTCCGAAGAGATCACAAAGCGCGCTGGCGGCGGCTATGGGGAGGCCCGCTCGTTCCAAAAGTACGTCGAGATGATCACTTCCATCGGACGCGTGCCCGTCGAACGATCGACCGACTACACCGAACGACGGCGGATCAATCCGACAGCTCCACCGTTTGGTCCACAGCTCGGTCCGCGTGCCGACGGAACACCCCTCGTCGAACATTCCCAGTAGGTCGACGGAACGCTCCCGTGCCTCCGACCGCAGTGAGGATCAACTGTTGCTACAACTTCGTTGCGGTCGTCGGGTCCGTGTTCTCGTCTGTGTGGAGCAGCCGCACGCGCCCAGCGAGGAGACCGATGACGAGTCCCGTGAAATGTGCCAACAGCGCCACACCGGGACCAGCAGTGAGGAACGTGACCACGACGGCGATGAGGACAAACACACCTGCTTGAACGCGCTGGCTCAGCCGTGAGAGGACGCCGATGGCCAGTGCGTTCCCCGTGAGTGCGTATCCCAGCAGCGCGAACACCGCACCGCTGGCTCCGATCACGGAAACCGATGGCCCGAACAGCCCCGACACAGTCACTTGGGTGATGCCAGCGAGCGCGCCAGAAACGAGAAAGTACAGGTGAAAGCGTACTGGTGTGGTTATTCGTTCGACAGCGAGTCCAAAGAGGGCGAGTGCGAGCGCGTTCCCGACCAGATGAACGATACCGGCGTGAGCGTAGACGCTCACCACGATGGTCCACGGCGCAACCGAAAGCGGCAGCGAAAGCGCGAACAGACCGTATCCTACATGGAAAAATCCGGCGAGGATTTGAACGAGAAACACCCCGGTCAGGATCTGAAGGGTTTTCAGGGTCGGGCTGTGTGTCACACGCTCTATTCGGGGCTGAATTGTATTACCACTGACGGTTACAAGAGATGTACCTTGCCACGGAACAACGACTGGAACGGTTCAGTCAGTGGAATCGCACGTCAGTATCCAAGGAAATGACAAAAATATTGAAGACGGAGATAACGGAACGGCAGCAAAGAGATATTGATGATGATGTTTTACCTGAATTGAGGCGCTAAGGTCGCTCGGCTTCTATTGGTAGTGAACCGAAACCGGTCAGTCGGGATACCACCCAACGACACAGTCACGACCGGCGAGGATTGGACAACTGTTGGCCGCGAGTAGGTCGAAAGAGCGACAGGGATCGATGTCTCGATCGACGGGATCGACGGTGAGAACACACCGGTATCGACCACGTACCACGACGTTTTCATCGGATCAGCCCCCTCAAAATCGACAATTGACGGGTTGTGTGCGGACAACCCGTTTGAACTCGGATGGTATGAGACCCCTTCCCGTAACGAAAGAAGAGTCCGAACATATCTCGGACGTTCGGTTATCCCTCGATTGACTTAACATCGAACTGATTTCTATGTCGACAGGGTCAGTACCGTTCGTTGTCAACAAGCGCATCTGTTTTTGCATCGGCTGCCGTGGTTCGTTACATGTGTCGTGTTGTCGTTACACGGTCATCTGCCGTCGACAGCGTAGCAATGGACCACGACAGTTTACGACGTGGTCGACGTGGACGCCGCTTGATCCAGCGACGGGGCGACAGATGAACACGCCACGGACCGTGGTCGGCTCAGTCATCGGGCTGGTGGTCGTTGTGGCGGTGGTGGGGACGCCAGCGGTGAGTCAAACAGGGACTCCGGTGATCGTTTTCACACAGGACAACGACTCGATACGGGTCACGCCACTCGGCGACGGCACCCGTTCGGTCGAGGCGTTCTACGATTATCGCTCACCAGCCACCGACCCGGAGGGTCAGTACAGTTCCTACGGAACGGACGACATCCAGATGAATCAGGTCAGTCAACTGTTCGTCTACGACGGGATCGAGGGGCTGAGCCTCGTGTTTCTTCACGACAAACTCAGTGATACCGACGGCGGGGGAGCGGTCATCACGGCCGATCTCTCCGATCTGCCCGAGAACGGCGAGTGGGTCGTCGAAGACGACACGTACGACAACCGCGACGACGTGTTTCGACACAGCCGTCAGTCGAGCCACATCGAGTGGTTCACGAACGGATACCGAACCGACGGAGCGGCGTTCCGGGGTCTGGAACGGGCGAACAACACCATCACGGTCGATATGAGATTCAACGAGGACACCGAGAACTATCCGTTCGAAGAATGGGAAGGTCCGCCCGAACAGAACGAGATCGAGCGCTGGCTCGTCCGTTCGGGTACCGGCGAGACGACCGAGATCGATATGGACGAACCAGTCGAGATCAGTGTGGAATCCGGTGGCCAGACCGAACCGACGACCGAAACACCCGATGAGAACACTCCCCTAGTCAACTCCCATCCACCGACACATCGCTCATCACCCGATGCTACCGGGGGTAGCGGCGTCACCGGAGTGGGATTCGGTGTTGGTCCTGCGATCGTTGCACTCGTTGCGCTCACGGCGTTCGTGCTCGGGCGAGACGATGACTGAGCACGCTGGCGTCGATCCGCTCACACAGGCGGCCTCCGAACGTTTCAGAAAGATCGTCTTCGAGCCAGAATGAGAATCATCCATCGGTATCTTTAAAACGACGATCGACATCCATTACAAAAATGGAATTTCGAACGGCGACGCCCGCGGACGCCGTGGCGGTTCAACGCGTCGCACGGGAAGCGTGGCACGCAGTTCACGCACCCATCATCGGTGTGGACGCCGTCGAAGACATGCTCACAGAATGGTACGACCGAGACGATCTCGAAACGGCCATTCGAGACGACGACGCCACGATGATTCTGGCGGTTGAGGAGGAGGTGATCGGGTTCGCTGAGGGTGGTCCCAGTGAAGACGGTCCAGCCGATGCAGTCGTGGGGCGACTGTACGTCCATCCCGACCGGTGGCGAGCCGGTATCGGTACCGAACTGTTAAGCCGACTGTTCGCGGATCTCCGGGCACGGAACTATGATTCGGTGTGGCTCGCCGTCATGGCCGAAAACGACGTTGCTCACGGGTTCTATGAGAAACACGGGTTCGAGATCTATCAACAACGAACGATCGAACACGTTGGCCATGAAATCGAAGACCGGATACTGGTCCGAGAGCTGTAACGGTCTGTCAAAACAACTGGACGTACCGACAGCAGCGATAATATGACTACAAATATATAGATCATATGAATGGTTAGAAATGAGATGATAGGAGATTCGGGGTACGTGCGATAACAACCATTATCGTAACGACCAGCCATACTACCATTCAACTTGACCTATTATAATAATGTTGATGTAATATCCCAGGAGAGGACATAGAATATGTATATGTATATGTATATCACAGTGATGTCCCAGATATAGGGTGTCTCATCGATCGCCTCCGGTGTCACCGGAACAATTATCATGTATGACTATGAACACGACGTTCATGGCCACGAATGATACATCAGTACAGGCGACGAAAACCACGTTCGAGATCATCGAGACGCTTCACGAACTGAACGGTGCCGGGGTGTCTGAGCTTGCCGGTGAGTTGGGTATGCCGACCAGTACGATACACGATCACTTACAGACGCTCACCGAGATGGAGTACCTTCTCAACGACGACGGAACGTATCACGTGGGTGCCCGGTTTCTTCATCTCGGTGAGAAGTCACGCACCCGGATGAAAGTGTACAACGTCGCCCGGCCACAAGTCGAAGATCTCGCTTCGAAGACGAACGAACACGCGAACCTCATGATCGAGGAGCACGATTGGGGTGTGTTCCTCTACAAAGACCGTGGGGCCGACGCGGTACAACTAGACACGTACGCCGGGATGCGTGTTCCATTGCAGACGACAGCACTCGGAAAGACGATCCTCGCCCATCGATCCAGAGAGGAAGTAGAGGACATTCTCGACCGACAGGGTCTCGTGGCGGTCACTGAGAACACGATCACGGACAGAGACAGCCTGTTCGACACGCTGGAGGACGTTCGAGAGCGGGGCTACGCGTTCGACGACGAGGAACGTGTCGAAGGGATGCGGTGTGTCGCGGCTCCGATCACTGACAGCGATGGTCGTGCCATCGCGGCTATCAGCGTCTCCGGTCCGAAGAGTCGGATGATGGGCGAAACGTTCACCGAGGAGCTGCCGAACTTGGTCCGGCGGAGCGCCAACGTCATCGAAGTCAACCTCACCTATTCTTAATCGTACACCAGCAACCTTCCGTCCGGATTCCGACAGCGAAACTGTTAATTTTCATGTCCTTGTACAGGAGCCCGATGCGATTCACGAGATACGTCGTCGACGGGTCTCCTCAGTGGGGCGTCCAGCAGGACGACACCGTCGTTCCACTTACAGGACTCCGTGAAGACGTTTCGATTTCCCAATTCGGCAACCCGGGGTTTCATCGTGTCGTCACGGAGGGCCTCGACGCAGCCAACGACCGTGCAATCCCCCTCAACAACGTCACGAGACTCGCTCCGATCGCCCGTCCGGGCAAGATCGTCTGTGTGGGACTCAACTACCACGACCACGCCGACGAACAGGACGAGGACGTTCCCGAGCGACCACTGCTGTTCGGAAAGGCTCCGACCGCCGTTACGAACCCCGGTGATCCCATCGTCCACCCATCAGGGATCAAGGAGGTCGACTACGAGGTCGAACTCGGCGTCGTCATTGGGAAAACAGCCAAGGACGTCGACGCTGCCAATGCTCGGGAGTACGTCGCCGGCTACACTGCGGTCAACGACGTGAGCGCGCGCGACGCGCAGTTCGAAGACGAGCAGTTCCTGCGGGGGAAGAGCTACGACACGTTCGCCCCGATGGGACCGACGCTCGTTCCAGACGCGTTTTTCGAGCCGAACGCCGTAGATATCTCCTGTCGCGTCAACGGCGAAACAAGACAAGAATCAAACACGGAGCAGTTCATCTTCGACGTCGATGAACTCATCGAATACATCAGCGCCGCGATGACGCTGCGACCCGGGGACGTCATCTCGACAGGGACCCCCGGTGGCGTCGGGATCTTCCGCGAACCACCGGAGCTACTCGAACCCGGTGACGTAGTGGACATCGAGATCGACGGCATTGGAACGCTCACGAACCCCGTCGTGGCCCAACAGTCCCAAAACTAAATACTCGCGCAGTTCCATTTTCCCTCCATGTCGACCGAACAGCAGCTATTCGCGGAGTCTCTGGAGAGCGTCGGCGTCGAAACGAGGCGCGTTCCACCGGCGGGCGTGACGGACGCGATCGCGGAGTTGCTCGTCGGTGATACCGTCGCGGTTGCGCTTGACCGCGACGACGTTTCCATCCCGGACGCCGTCACCGTCGATCCGACGCCAGCCGAACTTCACGCCGCACAGACGGGTGTGACACCCGCAGCGTTCGCCATCGCTGACTACGGATCGATCGTCCTTCCATCGACGGCAGTTGGAAGCGAACTGGTGAGTTTGTACGTGGATCACCACATTGCGATCGTCGACGAGCAGGACATCGTAGCGGACATGGAACACGCCTTCGACCGATTCGACCGAGAGATGCCGGACGCGTACGGCAGCGCGATCGTCGCTACGGGACCGAGCGCGACGGCAGACATGGGTTCGCTGGTGACGGGCGCTCACGGACCGAGCACCGTCGGCGTCGTCGTCGTGGAGGGCTGATCAGTGTCGGACAC
Source organism: Halocatena salina (assembly GCF_023115355.1). NCBI lineage: Archaea > Methanobacteriati > Methanobacteriota > Halobacteria > Halobacteriales > Natronomonadaceae > Halocatena > Halocatena salina. The sequence goes on along the minus strand of NZ_CP096019.1, from coordinate 2,348,704 downwards.
AGACCGTCTCCGGGAGATCATGGCCACGGAGGGCGACGCCGTCCGGACGAACACACAGGGATTCAATCAAGGTCGATACGAGTCCGTCGCCGATCTTGACGAGTACGAAACGGTGAAAGACGAGGCCCGGACGATAAAAGAGGACGCCATCGATCGGCTGCCCGAACTGATCGATCAGCTCCGTTCGACCGTCGAGAACAACGGTGGAACGCTGTATCTCGCGGACGACGCCGCAGATGCGAATCGGTACGTTCGAACGGTTGTCGGCGATGGCTCCGAGAAGACAGTTGTCAAGAGCAAGTCGATGACATCGGAGGAGCTAAACGTCAACGAGGCGCTCGAAGCCGACGGACACGACGTCATCGAAACGGATCTCGGCGAGTGGGTGCTGCAGGTGGCCGAGGAGACGCCGTCACACATCGTCGCTCCTGCCATCCACAAATCCCGCGCCGCCATCGCCGAACTGTTCGAGGAGGTGTTTTCACCCACAGAACCGCTCGAAACGGCCGAAGAGCTCACTGTCTTTGCACGAGAGAAGCTCGGTGAGTGGATTCAGGAGGCCGACGTGGGTATGACGGGAGCCAACTTCATCGCTGCCGACACCGGAACCATCGCGCTCGTCACGAGTGAAGGGAACGCGCGCAAAACCGTCGCTGGGACGGACACCCACATCGCGGTCGCGGGTGTCGAGAAGATCGTTCCGACGGTCGAGGATCTACAGCCGTTCGTGGAGTTGATCGGTCGTTCGGGAACCGGTCAAGACATCACCTCCTACGTGTCGTTGTTGACGCCGCCAGTCGAGACGCCGGTGATCGACGACACCGACGAGGAGACGCCGTTGTCGGAGATCGACGACGACCGGGAGTTTCACGTGGTGTTGATCGACAACGGTCGGATGGCGATGCGTGAGGATGACGACCTGCGAGAGACGCTGTACTGCATTCGGTGTTCGGCCTGTTCGAACGTCTGTGCCAACTTCCAGCAGGTCGGTGGACACGCGTTCGGTGGTGAGACGTACTCCGGCGGGATCGCAACCGGCTGGGAGGCCGGTATCGAGGGACTCGACGTCGCTGGGGAGTTCAATGATCTCTGTACCGGCTGTAGCCGCTGTGTCGACGCTTGTCCAGTGAACATCGACATTCCGTGGATCAACACCGTGGTGCGAGACCGGATCAATCAGGGCCACGAAGAGAACTTCGACTTTCTGGTCGACGGACTCACGCCCGATAACGAAGCGGGGAGCCCGCCGCTCCAGAAGCGGTTTTTCGGCAATTTCGAGACGGTCGCACGGCTCGGCTCCACACTGGCACCGGTCTCGAATTGGTTGGCCGAGACGACTGTTTCGCGCCAACTGTTACACCGATTGCTCGGCATCGATCCCCGGCGTGACCTCCCAACGTTCCACCGACGGACGTTGATCGATCGGTTTCAGGATCGTGAAACGACGGTCGACACCCCTCGGCGACGAGCCGTGTTGTATCCGGACCTCTATACGAACCACGTCCAGATCGAGCGCGGAGCCACAGCGGTGCGCGTCCTCGAAGCGCTGGGCGTCGACGTGGCCGTCCCGTCAGTGCCATCGAGTGGACGCGCGCCTCTGTCACAGGGCATGATCACGACAGCACGCAGCCACGCCGAACGCATCAGCGATACCCTCGCACCTTACATCGCCGATGGGCGCGACGTGGTCGTCATCGAACCGAGCGATCTGGCAATGTTTGAGCGGGAGTACGAGCGATTGCTCGATCCGGCAGCCCACGAGCGACTTGCGACCAACAGCTACGAGATCATGGAATACGTCTTCGGCCTGCTGGAAAACGGAGCCGACGACGCGCCGTTACGAGACGGCGACGGGACAGAAGTCGCCTACCACAGCCACTGTCAGCAACGGACTCTCGACGTCGAAGCCCACACCGTCGCCGTGCTCGAACGGTGTGGTTTCGACGTTCTGACCTCCGACGTCGAATGCTGTGGCATGGCGGGTAGCTTCGGGTACAAATCGGAGTACTTCGACGTGAGCATGGCCGTCGGCGACGAGTTGCGCGATCAGTTCACCGCTCCAGAGACCCGCGAGCGAACGGTCGTCGCGAGCGGAACCTCCTGTCTCGAACAGTTGGATTCGCTCCTCGAACGCCGACCGACCCACCCGATCGAACTGCTCGTTGATCGATCACCGACCGAATGAGTCGGGGTCGGAGTCGGAGTCGGAGCTATTGAAACTCGGGAATGACCTCATCCGCGAACAGTTCCATCCCGCTGGTGTCGGGAGCGTCGACGAACCACCCCATGAACTTCTCCACGCCAGCGTTGATTCGCCGTTCGATGGCCGTTGCACACTCCTCGGGCGTGCCGACGATGAAATACTCGTCTGCGTTTTCGCGCGTGATGTCGGGCTGGTCGGTGTACGATTCTTCGAACTGGATCGGCGTCATCAGATCGAGCAGCCGATCCAGCTTCTCCTCATCACGGGTACAGAGGATGTGGCCGTCCCAAGAGTATACGATCTCATCGGGATCCCGATCGACCGTCTCACAGTGTTGTTCGATGACGTCGATCTTGCGTTCGAGGGTGTCGACATCGCCGTTGAACACGTCCGTGTTCCAGATATCGGCGTGTTTGGCGACGAGCTTGAGCGTCACGTCTTCACCCTGACCACCGACGAGGATCGGTGGATGTGGATCCTGTACGGGTCCCGGGGCACAGTAGGCGTCCTCGATACAGTAGTGGTCGCCGTCGAAACGTGCCCCCTCCTTACCGGCGTCCCACAGCTGCTTGATCAACCGAATCGATTCGTCAAGACGCAACAATCGCTCGAAACCGTCGCGGTACTCCCAGCCGTAGGCATCGTACTCGCGTTCGTGCCACCCAGCACCGAGTCCGAGTTCGAGTCGGCCCTCCGAGATGACGTCGAGCGTTGCCGCCATCTTCCCGACCAGCGCGGGGTTGCGGTAGTCGTTACAGAGGACGAGCGAACCGATGTTGATGTCCGTGGTGAAGCCAGCCATCGCCGATAACAGCGTCCAACACTCATACTCGGCGTGATTTCGACCGAGCATGAGGTGGTCGGGAGCCCACGCCGCGTCGAAACCCAGCGTTTCTGCCGTCTCGATTCCCTCCCGCGTCGTTGCCCAGTCGAGTGACTCATACGCCGGTGTGTCACGGTGGGTCGGTTCTGTCCCATCGACCGGCGCACCGGCGAACACGGGCACGTTGTACTCGAAGCTGATGTCGGACATGGTTATTCCACGGCGAACCGTTCGAGCGCTTCGTGGTTAAGCGCGGTGCTCAGCCCCACACCGTCGGGCAACTCGATCACGCCAGCCTCCGCAGCGGGAGGATCCCGGTAGATGGCGTCGGCGTACGTCGAGTCCTTCTCCTCTTGCTGTTCTTTGTACCACTCTGGAATGGGGAAATACTCGGCCATCGGGGCGTTGCTCGACGCTGCGATGAAGTGGAGGTGAGGGTTCGTTCCGGAATGTGGGATGACCGGCACGTCGTGGGCGCTGGCCAGGGCGTCGATGCGACGGAGTTCAGTCAGTCCGCCACATCGATGGACGTCCGGTTGGAGGATATCGACCGCATCGCGTTCGAGAAGTTCCTTGTGGCCCCATCGGGTGAACTCGTGTTCACCGCCCGATATCGGGATGTCGGTCGACGCCCGGACCTCCGCGTAGCCGTCGATGTCGTCGGGAATGACCGGCTCCTCGACCCACGCCAAGTCGTATTTCTCGAGGCGCTTGAGCATCTTCTTGGCGTATCTGACGTTCCATCCCATGTAGGCGTCGGCCGCGAGTTTGATGTCGTCACCGACGGCGTCTCGGACTGTTGCGACGATCTCCTCGTTTTTCTCCATACCGCGCCGTCCGGCTTCGGGACCGTACTGAAAGCGCATCTTCATCGCGTCGAATCCCTGTTCGACGTAGTCGACAGCCTCCCGTTCGAGCGTGTCGAGATCCACCGGGTGGAGATTGCTCGCATAACAAGGGATCTCTTCTGTCACGGGCCCACCGAGCAACTCGTAGACGGGTTTGTCAGCTGCTTTCCCAGCGATGTCCCACAGCGCGAGATCGACGGCACTGATCGCTTCGATGGCAGCACCTTTCCGACCGAACGGGATCGTCGCACGATACATCACGTCCCAGAGCTTTTCTCGTTCGTTTGGATCTTCCCCGACGACGAGTTTCGATAGCGTTTCCTCGACGATCGTGGCGATGGCACCGGTCGCCCAGTTGCCGTGACCGACGCCGGTGATGCCTGCATCGGTTTCCACCTCGACGACGACGTCGCCGACCGGACCCATCCACTTCCGGCGGGCCTGTGGATTGTCGCCTTCGGCGTTGTTGTACTCCTCATAGCCACTCATTACCGTAACGAGTGGGAATTCGACGAACTCACCCCACGATTCTGTACTGACGGCTGTCGCGGAGACATCTGTGATTTCCATTGTGCGCTACCAGTATCGTTCAGTCGGTAGGGCTAAAATCTTTCGTCGATGAAAACTTTCAGCGGAGGGTGAAGCAGCACCGATCGTATCTCAGTTCAGATCGACGAGCCGACGAAAGGCGGTTTCGGTCATCCATTTCCGATCCGTCGGCGAGAGGGTTTCGACCGATCGAAGCCACTCGTGCGATTGGTCGTAGCTTGCGACGTCGCTGACGTTGGGATAGTCGGATCCCCAGACGACGCGCTCGCGGCCGAACGTCTCAAGGAGCCATCGCACGTGATCGTGCATATCCTCGTACGGAAACGTCGTCTCCGAGAGGTGCGGGATCTCAGAAACCTTCACTGCCACGTTGTCGTACGCCGCCAGTTCGGCGAATCGGGCGAACGTTCCGTCTTCAAGGGGTGTCTTCGGACCCGCGTGTGCGAAGTGATCGAACAGATACGTGAGTTCGGGATACGACTCGACGAGTGCTATGGCCTGATCCAACTGGCGGTGGTCACAGAGTATCTGTACGATCGCGTCCGTCTCGAGGGCTGCCTCCCAAAATGCCGTCTCCTCGATCGCGTCTCTGAGCCACGTTACGCTCGGATCGAACGTCTCCCACATCCGATCGTACGGACAGGCCCCGCCGAGTCGGAACCCAAGAACGCCGTCGACTGCCATACACCGACGAAGACGGTCGGCGGCGCCGGCGGCGAACGGATCGAGCATCACGACGCCGTACAGCCGGTCGTGTTCCGTCGTGGCCTGTATCGTGTACCAGTTGTCCACCCACTCACAGATGGGATAGCCGACGACGACGGCGTGCTCGACGCCGGTTCGATCCATGTCAGCCAAAAGCCGATCAGCGGTGTAGACGGTGTGGACAGCGAAGCTATCGACGCGATCCAAGAGCGGGCCGTTCACCCATGGATGCTCCGCACTCGCCGGACCCCATGCATGTGTATGTGTGTCGAACATGCAAGAGACGTGGAACGTCCTCGTACTAAACCTTATCTACAGAGGAAATTCCCCCGAAGAACTAAGAACAGCGCTGTCGAATCGAGAACCGGATGGAGCGAATCGCGTTTCACTACCGCATCGAAGAGGGGCAGCGAGCGGCGTATCGAACCGAACACGAGGACGTGCCGACCGAACTCGAATCGGCGTATCTCGACTCGGCGGCCGGGGTGGAAACGTACAGCGTCTTCGAGAAGGAAGGGCACGTGTTCGGCTACCTGGAAGTCGAGGATCCCGAGGCGATTCGGACGGTCATGGCAGAGAGCAAAGCACAGGCCGATTGGGACGAGGTGATGGCGTCAATCCTCATCGAGGAGTCCGACCCGTGGATGGAGGAAGTGTATCGGATGGTGTGATCGACCAAAAGTACGTTTCCGATGATGGCGGATGCTGTCTCAGTGAACGAGATGTAGCCCTAGAACAGCAGCCCTTGGGATCCGAGTAGATCCCAATGACGTTCTACCGCGTGAAAAGTGGGGTTGTCCGAACCCGGTACTGACGTCTGCGTCTCCGATATCAGCGGGTCATTCGGTGTCATCCGTGTTTCCCGACCGTCTTGTTTCCCTCTCGATCGCGCGTTGGCTTCCCATGAAACCGACTGACCCCACAACCCGTCCGGTAATACCGGATATATCTCATCATACTAGTGTCGCACTGACCCACTCAAAGAGTCGCTTCCGTGTTTGAATCCGCATGTCCGTTACAATAATAATGCTGTAACGGACCCGTTCGTTTGTGCCACATCGACATTAAATCGGATACACACTGGCTTGATCTCGGATCCAGTTATGGAACGCCGATCGTCGATCCAGTGTTAGCGAGCCGTAAACCAGCGCTCTACGGCTCGAATGCGACCGAAAAACAGCTAGAGGACGAACGGCATGGAGATGGCTTTCATCGGTAGGAGAATATCGTGCGTCATCACTGAATTAGTTCTCATATGTCACTTAATGACCGTGCGAGTTTGTAACACGATAGAGAGGCCGCCCATACTATATCTACTGCGTTATATCTATTATAAATAGTATTATATTATTAATAGTATAGTAATATATGTATTATAGGCTATAATATGGCAGTACCCACGAATAGCTGCTGAATCGGCCAATACTAAGATATTCATTTAGACTTTGCTGATCTTGATATGAAAATCTAGTGGGTTGATTCCAAAATAACCAAATTAGTATTATTAGTATTGTGCGATGGCGGTGTGTACACCATTATCCAACATGGTGTTTAGTCCATTAGTTAAATATATTGTATAATTGAATCTATCAGTTTATTCTCGGCTCGCCGAAGATGTTCCTCTGCAGTTCGTCGGTCAACACCGACGCGGTCTGCGATCGCTTGGGTTGTCGTCTCGCGCGGAATTCGGTAGTAGCCGTGTTCGTAGGCTATCGAAAGCGTATCTCGCTGTCGCTCCGTGAGTTCGGGAACGATTCGCTCAAGCGTCGGCGATGGCGATGGCGAGACGATCTCGACAGCGCGTTTGGATTCGACGGTCACCGACACGTTATCGGTCGTGAGATCTCGATAGCACGCGGTGAGTGAACTCGGATCAAGCGCGAGCACGCGACACTGTTTCATCCCCCCTTCGTACCGCAACGGTGGCAACAACAAGCAGTTGTGGCGATCAAAATACGGATCGATCGTCTCCGTTCCGTGTTCGGTTAGACAGCTTTCGGTGACGATGACCGCTGCCGTGTCGTGTGCGATGGAGTCGCTGATCCCAACTGCCGACTCAATCCGACGCAACACCGGCTCGGAAGGACCGACGACCGACAGTAGATCGCGCTGTTCGGTACACCAGAGTTCGATCCGTGCATCCGTCCCAGCCGTCGCATCCGCGTACGCGCCGTCTCCGTCGACGCTGATGATCGCCTCGTGCATATCTACGATACGGCGCCTCTACTAAAAATCCCCCTCCATATGGAGGGTTGATACTCGTATGTCTCAGAACCCTACAACCAACACATGGGAGACGACCCGACCGATGGTTCGATCGGAGAGCCAAGCGAACAGTGGCAAGAGTACCGGGGCGCACCGACAGGAACGGAGATCGAATGTAACGGATGGCGACAGGAGGCTGCGTTGCGGTTGTTGAACAACAATCTCGACCCGGCAGTCGCAGAGCGACCGGAGGATCTCGTGGTGTACGGCGGGACCGGGCGGGCTGCTCGGAGCTGGGACGCCTACGATGCGCTCGTAGACGAACTCCGGGAACTCGGCGATTCGGAGACGCTGTTGGTCCAATCAGGCAAACCCGTCGGACGGTTTCGAACGCACGAACGAGCCCCCCGCGTGTTGATCGCCAACTCGAATCTCGTAGGAAAATGGGACACGTGGGAGCAGTTCCACGAGCTAGAGGCCGATGGATTGATCATGTACGGGCAGATGACGGCCGGATCGTGGGCGTACATCGGAACCCAAGGGATCATCCAAGGCACCTACGAGACGCTCGCGGAGTTGGCCCGTCAGCAGTACGACGGCGATCTCCGGGGACGAATCGTAGCGACAGGTGGACTCGGCGGGATGGGTGGCGCACAGCCGCTTGCCGTGACCATGAACAACGGGGTCTGCATCGCAGCCGAAGTCGATGAAAACCGTATCGATCGACGGATCGACACCGGCTACTGCATGGAGAAAACCGATGATCTCGACACCGCGATCGAACGGGCACGACGCGCCGCCGATGCGGACGAACCGTACAGCGTCGGTGTCCACATGAACGCCGCGGACATGCTCGAAGCGATGGACGATCGGGGATTCGTTCCCGATGTCGTCACTGATCAAACGAGTGCTCACGACGAATTGAACGGCTACTACCCCAGTGGATACACCGTCGAGGAGGCCGATACACTCCGATCGGAAACCCCCGAGGCGTACGTCGAGGCGGCGCTCGACACGATGGAACGACACGTCACTGCCATCCTCAGACTCCAGTCGGAGGGTGCCATCGCCTTCGAGTACGGCAACAACATCCGTGGACAGGTCGACGAACACCGATGGCAAGACGGAGCATTCGAATGGGCCACTGAAACAGAGACGCCACCGACACCGTTCGATTTTCCCGGGTTCGTTCCAGCCTACATCCGTCCGCTGTTCTGTCAGGGAAAAGGACCATTCCGGTGGATAGCGCTGTCGGGAGATCCCGAAGATATCCACAGAACGGATGAGGCGGTGCTCGATCTGTTCCCGGACAAAGAACACCTTCACCGGTGGATCGATCTCGCAGCCGATCAGGTCGAGTTCCAAGGACTGCCGAGTCGGGTGTGTTGGCTCGGCTACCAGACGGATGAGGACGGACGCACCGAACGCGCGCGGTTCGCACTGCGGATCAACGAACTCGTGGCCGACGGCGAGATCGAGGCACCGATCGTCGTGACCCGGGATCATCTGGATGCGGGCAGCGTTGCCAGCCCGAACCGCGAAACCGAAGCCATGCGTGATGGCAGCGATGCGGTCGCCGACTGGCCGATACTGAACGCGCTGTGTAACTGCGCTGCGGGTGCGGACATCGTGAGCGTTCACGACGGTGGGGGCGTTGGCATCGGAAACGCCGTCCACGCCAACAATCACGTGGTACTTGACGGCACCGACCGCGCGGCAGAAACCGCCCGACGCGTGTTCACGACCGATCCCGGTATGGGGGTCATCAGACACGCCGACGCGGGCTATGAAACGGCGGTTGAGGAAGCGACTCGATCGGACGTTCACATCCCAATGGAGACTGAGCGATGACAGGGACTGATCTTACTACCCAGTTCGACTGGCACGGTCCTTCGACGGATCCGAACGACGAACAGTTCGGAGACGTTACCGAAGCGACGACGCTGACCGAGGCAGCCACTTACGAGGCTGTGGTACTCGGTGAACCGACGGACCGGGCCGTCATCGGCCGACAGGGTGCCCAAGAAGGTCCCTCTCACCTCCGTTCGGCACTGAACGGAACGAAAACCCATCATCTCACCCGTGGGACCGTCGGTCCGGTCGGTGATCTCGGAGACGTTCGGTTCTCCGAGTCGGCGGACGTACCGGCCAGACAGCAAACCGTCGCGACGATCACGGAAGACGTTCACGCGCTCGACGCGCGCCCGGTGTTTCTCGGTGGCGATAACTCGCTCACGTATCCCAACGCGCGCCCGCTACTGGCGTCTGGATCGCTCGGGATCGTGAGTTTCGACGCCCATTTCGACTGTCGTTCCGGCGCACCGTCGAGTGGCACGCCGTACCGTCAGCTGTTCGACGACGGACTCGACGCGTTTGCTGTTGTGGGTGCGCGTCACTTCGAGAACACCACCACCTACGCCGAATATCTCGACGGACGAGGCACCGTCGTGACCGCCGAGGAGGTCGGTCAGGACCTACGGGCGGCCGCACGAACTGCCATCGATGCGGTGGCTGACGTAGAGCAACTGTACGTCAGCCTCGATCTCGACGTGTTAGATGTCACGGCCGCTCCGGGGGTGAGCGCGCCAACACCCGGTGGACTCACGACCCGCGAACTGTACCGGCTGCTCGGAACGATCGCAAACGACGACCGCGTCGCGGGATTCGAAGTCGTCGAGTGCGCGCCGCCGCTCGATCGGGGCGATCGAACGGCTGTTGCTGGCGCGCGCGCGATCGCTCACGTTTTGAGCGCATGGACCACGGAGGACACGACATGACACAAACCATCATTCACGAGGCGAGCGAAATCGTCATCGGACCGGGAGAGAACGGTCTCGACCGGGTAGAAGACGGTGCGATCGCAATGGAAGACGGGACGATCGTCGCGGTTGGACCGACCGAGGAAATAACGCGGGCGTATCCGCCGGAAAACGCCGTGCGAGCCATCGACGCGAGCGGGCAAACGGTGATTCCGGGCTTCGTGGATTCACACACCCACGCGCTGTTCGCTGGCGATCGCTCGGATGAGTTCGAAGCGAAGCTCCGCGGTGCGTCCTATCAGGAGATCCTTGAAGAGGGCGGAGGCATCCTCAGAACGGTCCGGGCGACCAGAAACGCGAGCGAAGAGGAACTGCTCGATCGACTGTTAGGGTATCTCGACGTAATGCTCACCCATGGCACCACCACGGTGGAGATAAAATCCGGCTACGGATTGGATTCGGAGACGGAACTCCGGATGCTCTCGGTGATCGAGCGTGCCGACGATACCCATCCGATCGACGTAGTACCGACGTACATGGGTGCCCACGCAGTGCCCGAGAGCTGGACCGCAGACGACTACGTCGAATCGATCATCACCGAACAGCTGCCAGCTATCGAGCGTCAGGGCATTGCCGAATTCTGCGACGTGTTCTGTGAAGCGGACGTGTTCGACGTCGAACAGTCGCGTCGGGTGCTCACCGCTGGGATGGACCACGGACTCACGCCGAAAGTTCACGCCGAAGAGTTCGTTCGACTGGGCGGTGCACAGCTGGCCGCCGAACTCAGTGCGACGAGTGCGGACCATCTCCTACACGCCGAGCAAGCGGACATCGACGCGCTCGAAGCGTCGGGGGTGACACCCGTTTTACTGCCGGGAACCGCGTTTTCACTCGGTGCCGAGTACGCTGATGCACACGCGTTTATAGATCGGGGCGCGTCCGTCGCGCTCGCTTCGGATTTCAATCCCAACTGTCATTCACCGAGCATGGGGTTTGCCGTGGCACTCGGCTGTCTCGGCATGGAGATGACGCCAGCTGAGGCGCTCGGGGCTGCCACACACGGTGGTGCACGCGCGCTCGACCGGGCTGACAGCGGTCTGGGGACGCTCGGTCCGAGTGCACCGGCCGATCTCTGTCTGATCGACGCTCCGAGCCACGTTCATATTCCCTACACGTTCGGTATCAACCTCGTCGAAACCGTACTGAAAGCTGGGGAGGTGGTGATCGATGGTCATTGAACTAGATGGTAATTCACTAACACCTGAGGATGTCGTGTCCGTTGCCCGCGACGACGAACCGGTGGCCGTCGCTGAGGATGCGTGGGAGGCAGTTCGCACGTCGCGCGCCCGCGTCGAGACCGTCGTCACGGAAGAAGAGCCGGTGTACGGGTTGAACACGGGGTTCGGACAGCTTGTCACCGAACGGATCCCCGCAGAGGACCTTTCCCACCTCCAGATGAACTTGCTTCGGAGCCACGCTTCCGGAAGCGGCCGGGAGCTGACACGAGAGGAGATCCGTGCGCTGATGGTGACACGGCTCAACGCGCTGGTGAAAGGCTATTCCGGTGTCCGCGAGCGCGTCATTGCGTATCTCGTGACGCTGTTGAACGAGGAGATCCATCCGGTCGTCAAATCCCGCGGTAGTCTCGGCGCGAGCGGTGATCTCGCCCCGCTCGCACACATGGCGCTCGTGCTCATCGGTGAGGGTCACGCCGTCGTTGATGGGGATCGTCTCTCCGGAACACGAGCACTGGCAGAAGTCGATCTCGAACCACTGTCGCTCCGCGCCAAGGAGGGGTTGGCGCTCATCAACGGGACACAGCTCACCGTCGGTCTTGGGGCACTAGCCGTCGTGGATGCCGAACGGACGATCGACAGCGCTGACGTTGCTGGTGCACTCACGACGGAGGTGACAATGGGGACGACGGCGTCGTGTGATCCCGCGATCCAGAACGTGCGCCCCCATGCTGGCCAGTCGGTCAGCGCGGCGAACGTCCGTGCCCTCACCGCCGGTTCGGAGATCGTCGAGTCCCACCGCAACTGTGACCGTGTGCAAGACGCCTACTCCATCCGGTGTCTGCCCCAGGTCCACGGCGCGGTCCGTGACGCCATCGATCATCTCCGAGACGCGGTGGAAGTGGAACTCAACAGCGCGACGGACAATCCGCTGATCTTCTCGGCCGCCGACACCGACGACCGGGCCAGTGGCACCGAGTCGGTTGGCGTCATCTCGGGGGGCAATTTCCACGGCGAGCCCCTCGCTTTGCGTCTGGATTACGTCCGGACCGCGCTGACGGATCTCGCTGCCATCTGTGAACGCCGCGTCGATCGGATTCTCAATCCGAACATCCAAGCTGAGTATCTACCTCCGTTTCTTACCGAGAACAGCGGACTGCAGTCGGGCTGTATGATCGCCCAGTACACCGCCGCCGCTCTGTTGAACGAGAACCGGTCGTTGGGCGCGGCCTCGACCGACAACACGCCCGTCAGCGGCGGTCAAGAGGATCACGTGAGCATGAGCGCACAGGCCGCGCTCAACGCCCGTCGTGTACTCGAAAACACGGCTCGCGTAGTCGCAGTGGAGTTGCTGTGTGGCACCCAAGCACTCGAATTCGTCGAGGATCTCTCACCCGGTGACGGCACACAACGGGCGTACGACCACGTCCGGGAGCGAGTGGATCCACTCACTAACGACCGTCCGCTCTCAGGGGAAATCGAGACGATCGAACAGTTGGTCCGCTCGGGAGCGCTCACTGCGACTGTCGCCGAACATCTCCACGAGGAGTGAGAACGGCTCGCTCACAGGACGTCGCAGTCCAGATCGGGCACTGATTCGAAACGTTGATCGGTGGTGATGAGGGTTCCCGATTCAGCGCGAACCGTTCCTGCGATGAACGTGTCTGCATCCGGAATCACCTCACCTCGTCGGCGCAGTTCCTGACGAACCCGTGCTGCCTCGCGGGCCGCTTCGAATGTGAACGCAAGCAGTGAAAGCCACGAGAGATGTTTGGCCGCAACTGCTTCCGACTTCCCACTCGCGTACAGTCCTTCGAGGACTTCTGAGAACAGTATCGCCAGTGCATGAAACGGATCGGCGTACGCCTCAAGCTGGGTTGGTACGTCACCACGGTCGTTGAGAACGTCGATCACGACGCTGCTCGATCAGTTCACCCGCCTACTCGGCGTTCTCGTGGATAACGTCACCAGAAATCGAAGATTTCTATCAGGCTCACGAAATCTTTGCTTTCGTGAACGTTCCCACGAACGACCGCCAGTCCGGCTGTGTATCATCCAATATCCGATCGATCGCGTCACTGAAACGCTCATCTGGACGTTTGTACGTCCGCAGCCGATCGCATACATACGACTTCAGACTGACGTTCTTACTACTCATACATTGTGTGTACACAGTGAACGCCGATGAGCGTGTGAGGTGTCAGGCTACTGTGTGGTTGATCTATGGTGTAGTCGATCGGATTGTTCGTCATGGGAACGCTGCTGTCGGGCGTCGGAATGACGGTTGTACTACAGTTGTGAAACGTATCCGTCGTTTCTCGCACCGAAAACGGCAATAATCTCGATAATACTGTTTTAGGGCGTTAACCACGATTGTAGAAACGTTAAAACGGTTCCGTACGGAGATTCACGCGTGAATCACAACGATCGGGCGATCACTGGGTTGGTAATGTTGGGGCATTCGATGGTCCACATCTACGAGTTCGTGTTGCCGGTGTTCATTCCGATCTGGCTGGTGCAGTTCGGGACGACGGAGGCGATCGTGGGAACTGTCGTCGGGATCGGGACGGCGCTGTTCGGTATCGGTGCGCCGCTCGCCGGCGTGTTGACCGATCGTCGCGGTTCGAAACCGCTCATCCTCGCGTCCCTGTTCGGGATGGGTGGGTCGTTCGTGCTGTTGGGTCTGTCTGGAACGATCACCGGTCTCGTCGGTCTCGGCCAGATCACGGCGTTCGGCAGTCAGATGTCGGCGGAGATCCTCGTCGTGACGATCGCGCTCGTCGTGTGGGGGATCGCGGCGAGTCTCTACCATCCTGCGGGGTTGTCGCTCATCACGCGCGGGGTTCACGAGCGCGGGACCGCCTTTGCGTATCATGGGACGGCGGGCAATGTGGGAACGGCCGTCGGTCCGTTTCTCGCCACAGTCCTGCTGTTTTTCCTCGGAGACGAGTGGCGCGTCGTCGCACTGATTTTAGCCCTGCCCGCGCTGGTTGGCGTGGCCGTCGCGCTCCGCATCGACGTAAACGAGATGGCTGCCGTCTCACCGGCCACCGATGGGGGTACGAACCCTGAGAAGACGCCCGGGATCGCTTCATTCTCGGAGTTTGTGACCCAATCGAGAGCGCTACTCGTGGGTGCGTTTCTCGTCGTGTTCTGTCTCATGATGCTGTCGGGGTTGTACTACCGGGGGATACTCACCTTCCTCCCGGCAGTGCTCGGGGAGATCGACACCATCGCACCGGTCAAGTTCTACGGACGAACGATCGAGCCGTCGAACTACCTGTATACGGGCCTACTCACAGCAGGCGTCGGCGGGCAGTACGTGGGGGGGAAACTCACCGATCGGATGCCACTCGAACTCGGATTGGTCGGCGGATACGGGGCGCTCGTACTGCTCGCGCTCCTCTTCCGTCCCGTCGTGGCGATCGGGATCGCTCCGATACTGGTGTTGTTGGCAGCGCTCGGATTCTGTCTCTTTTTCGTCCAGCCGTTCTACCAAGCGACCGTCGCAAAGTACACCCCGGCGTCCTTGCGCGGGCTATCGTATGGATACACGTATCTCGGCGTGTTTGGCGTCGGCGCACTCGGGACCCCCCTCGCTGGTGTCGCGCTCACGTATTTCCCCCCGTGGGCGCTGTTCGTCATCCTCGCTGGAATCGCCGTGGTCGCCAGCGGACTCGGGCTGTTTCTCTACCGACGAAACGGGTGATCTGCCGAACAGTGCTCGTATGAAAGATATACGTCTGTGAGCAGTTGGTTCGACTGACAGCTGGACTGCCATCTATTTCGAAACGGAGAGACAGACCAAACGTTCAGTCGCGTGGTTTGACGAACCCACAATGTATCTGCTATCGCGGATAAACCGAACCACGCGGCTGCAACGCCGTGATCAACCTATGGCACAAGACATAGACATCATTGACATGTTCGACCACCTGTGCTGGTACCTCTGTGACAGCCGGGAGCGATTTGTCCCGCCGGAGGAAACAGCGGCCAAATCACTGGCCGACCGAGACACCAACGAGTTGGAAGAAGCCGAATCCCGAGGTTACCACCGAGGATCGCTGGCACAATTTGATGGCGTCATCGACTTTATCGAGATGTACGACATCGATGTCGAAGCACGCGCCCGCGCGTATGTCGACGAAAGCGACAACGACAGTGACCCGCCAAAATCTCGTAAAGAACTCAAGGCCATTATGGCCGACGAGTAGTGAAAGTACATCTATCGGTTGCAGTTGAGCAGAGGTGGTTTTATCTCACCCACTAGTTCTATGAATTTTCAACAGTCATGAAAGACGAACAGCGAGCACCGTCCGCCATGGGACCAACAACACGAGCCCCACACCGATCGAGACGAACATGAACGTGATGGCGAAGTTTCCGTGGAAGATGGCAGTCGAGCGGAGTCCTTGCCCGATCAGCGCGGCGACGATCCACGCGCCGCCACCGATGAGTGCAGCTCGAAGCGGCGTCTCACGAGCACTCTTGCTGTATGCTCCGAGCACGGGCGCCGCGATCACCCATCCGATGTAAAAGGGGAGTGCGGTGCCAGTGATTCGGCCCGGATTGGCCAGCAGGAAAGCGATGGTGTAGTGGCTGAGTTCACCCGCGAGAACGAACAGTCCGATCAACACGACGTCACCGACCGCTATGGCGAAGGTCGTCGACGATCGCTCGATCCGACCGAGAACGTCGCCTTTCGTAGCGCTCATATCTTCCGCTTCACACCACCACGACTTCACTCGTGCGCTCTGTCTCTCGCTGGTGAATCGTATCGTTTGATCGAGAGTCTCGACTGCGAGCGCGATGTTGTCGGGCCGTCGACGAACTGCCGCCGGCTCCGCCAGTAGATACGCGGAGGGCGACGAGGATGGGATGTGTATGTCTGCCCGGATGAGAAACGGGAACGGGGGGTTGGACAGCACTCTCCCGTGGAACGTAACACCCATTCCTGCCGAAGGTGGACTACTTGACATGGAAACCGATACGCTCATCGAATGGCACGAGTGGGGACCGGCGCCGTTCGAGGAGGCCCGCGCCGCCGATCGTCCGGTGTTGCTCTCTATCTCCGCGCCGTGGTGTGAGTGGTGTGAAACGATGGACGAAGGAGCGTTCTCCAACCCGGCAGTTGCGGCGAACGTTCACGACGATTTCGTACCGATCCGTGTCGATGCGGATCGCCATCCCCGGGTGCGCGACCGCTACACGATGGGCGGATTCCCCTCGACGGTGTTTCTCACGCCGGCGGGTGAGGTGATCACCGGTGCGACGTACCTAGACACCGAAACTCTCCGATCGGTGCTCGAACGCGTCCGCGAATCGTGGACCGACGACGCAGGCCGGATTCCACGGGCGCTCCGGGACACAGAACCCCCCCACGGAGAACTCGATGAGCGTATCGAAGAGCGGATGAACGGACAGCTAGAGGCGGCCTACGACGAGGAGTTCGGTGGCTGGGGTGATAGCGCGAAGTTTCCGCTCCCACGAACGGTGGAATTCGCGCTCAAACGCGACCGCCAGCGTGCGCTACGGACGCTCGAGGCGATTGCCACGCACCTGTACGACACCTACGACGGGGGCTTTTACCGCTACGCCGAAAGCCGGGACTGGAGCGATCTCCATCGGGAGAAGATGCTCGATACCAATGCAGCCGTCTGTCGGGCGTTTACGACCGCGTATCTGTACACCGGTGATGAACAGTACCGCAACCCGGCACGGGGAACGATCGATTATCTCACGACGACGCTCCACACGGGAGCCGCGTTCGCGGGCAGCCAAACCGCGAGCGACTACTACACCCTCGATCCGACCGATCGGGAAGCACGACAGCAGCCCTCTATCGACGAAACAGTGTTTGCAGGCCGCAACGCACTGGCGATCGATGCGTTGTGTCAGTTCTACGCCGTCACCGACGACGAGGGGGCACAACGCTACGCCGAGCGGACGCTCTCGTACGTGCTTGAGGAACTCTTCGAATCGGGGGCGGTTCGTCACTACGAAGATGGAACGAAAGGTCTGCTCGCCGATCAAGCCCGACTGTTGGGTGCGCTGACGACCGCCGCCCAGACGCTCGATCCCAGCTACATCGAGCCGGCAAAAGCCATTGCCGACTGGACGATCGAACAGCGTCGAGATTCGGACGGTCGTTTTCTTGATGGGCCACAGGAGGGACCAGCACTGCTCGATCGACCGCTTCGTCCGCTCGATGCGACCGCCGAACTCGCCGATGCGCTCGTCGATCTCGCCGTCCTCACCGAAACCGAGGCGTACCGCAATGTCGCCCGAACGGCGCTGTCTGCTGTCGCCGGTGCACACGACCGGATGGGGGTGGAAGTGGCAGGATACGCAACTGCTGTCAGCAGACTCATCACGCCGCCGCTCGTGATCGAGGTCGCAGACGATCCCGGCAGTGATCTTCACCGAGCGGCACTCCGTGTCGCCGACCACGAGAAGGTCGTGTACCTCGACGATCCATCGGACGAAACGGCGACTATCATCACCGATGGGGAGCGATCCGATCCTGTAACGTCTCCCGAAGCACTCGTTTCGCTCATTGAAGAGGAGTAAACTCCCGATGTGTTTTTATCGAAGCGGGAAGATGGAACTACGTAATGGCAAACCTTAGAGATTTGGGCCTCTCAGAATACGAGGCTCGTGCCTATAGAGCGCTCTTGCAAACCGGACCGACAACGGCAAAGGAGTTGTCACAAGTTAGCGAAGTTCCGATGGGGCGCATCTACGATGTGTTAAACAGTATCGAGCAGTACAATCTCGTCCGCTCACAGACGGCTTCTCGGCCGAAAAAGTACGTCGCTGTCGAACCGTCGACCGCGCTCGATCGGTTATTGGAAGACAAAAAGCGCGAACTTGCCGAAAAGGAAAACCAGTATGAGGAAATCGTCGACGAACTCACCGCGACCCTCGACAGCAACGAGCCACACGAAGAGACGTTCTGGACGGCCGCGGTCGGTCCCGAAGAGGTTGACGATCTGCTAGTCGAGCGGATCGCTGCCGCTGACGATCGGGTCGTGATGGTTGCCTCGACCGTCTCCGAGCGGTTCGACATCGATTCGATCGGCGAACGAGTCGCTGCCGCGCTCGAAGAAGCGCTCGACCGGGATATCGAGGTGTCGTTGCTCATGCGTCCGGCGCTCGTCGATGACCTTCCATCGTCGGTGGGGAAACGCTATCGCACCAGCTTATCACCTCATCGGAACTTCGACTGTCGGACCAGTGACGACGTCAGCGGCACGTTCACCATCGTGGACGACACCGAAGTCTGTATCGAGGTTCCACACCCACTCCGAGGCTCCGATCGGTTTGCGATGATCAATCTCAAAGACCGGAGCTTTGCCAGTGACGTTCGTGCGGAGTTCGAACCCCGCTGGGAGGAAGCAGAACCGCTCACGTTCTGAGTAGCACCGGCACAATCCGGTAGCAATCGATACCGGGCTTCCCGTTCGGTCCTCAGTCCTGAGTCCCGTTCAGTTCTGCGCGCAGTTCGGCCATGTCCGCGACACGTTCGGCGTGGGCGTTGTGTTGATGGATAGATTCGTCGTTGGACTGCTTCATCGTGATAACGGCGTCGTCCGAGAGGTGAGAGAACCGTTCGGTAACGCCTTCCGCCATCGATCGGACGCAGTCCTCGACGAATTTCGCATCCGCGTGGGCGTCGTAGGTCATGTGGTCTTCGTCCGGGCGTTTTGCGAGGTTGTAGATCCGTGCGCTCATCGAATCGCGGGCCACGTCGATGATGTCGATAACGTCGAGATCGGGTGCTCCTGACGATTCGACGGTGAGCGTCGCGTGTCCGCGCTGGGAGTGGCCGGGTTGCGGGACCGCATCAAGGAACTGCTCGATCGTCTCATCGTCGACGCCGAGATCAAGCAGCGTCTCTCGTGCGCGTGCGGCAGACATGCCCTGTGAACAGGGACAGACGGTCATCCCGGTAACGCGCGCACCGATCTCTTCACGCGTCTCCTCGTCAGTCGCGGTGGCACTGGCGATGATGTCAGCCGTAGATTGGGTGAGCCGATCAGATTCCGGCGTCTGATCGTGAACCACATATCGGGCTTCCATCCGTACTTCCGCCTGTGTGGTGTAGTCGTGCTTTTCGAGGAGTCGCTCAGCCGCAGTCCCACAGACGTCCTCGACACCGGAGGCGGTGTCATCAACAGCGATCTCAAGTGTTTCATCGATGACCTCCATGTTGCGGCTCATATCGGCACCTTTCCGCCATTTGGGAAGGTCGACGAACACCTCGAACTCGGCCATCAACACGATCGGCCGATCACCGTTACGATCGATTTCGACGAGCTTTTCGACACCGGTCACGCCGACGCGATTGAGTCCGATACTCACCGTTGGACTCGACGCCTGCACGTCCGGCAGCTGCTGGCTCATTATCTCATCTGATGGGTTTGGACCGAATAGGGGTTGCGAAAGCAACATCGTGGCTGCCCAGTGATCCCACTCAGTCGAGTTTCCCGAGTGCTGTGAAGAAATCGATCTCGGGACCAGCGATCCGTACCGGTGGCGCGTCCGCCGAGACGGTAATCACGACCGGCGGATCGACTTCCTTGTGGATCCGACCGTCGCTGACGGCGATCGCAGCGGGGGCATCGTCAGCTCGGATCGATACCACGGCGTCGGGATCGACAACCAACGGGGGCATCCCGTCTCTGGCACACATCTCGTTGAGTATCATACCCGACACGTTCGGATGCACCAACGGTCCGCTCTCACTGAGGTTGTACGCGGTGCTGCCAGCTGGGGTAGCAACGAGCACACCATCGGCGTGGCCACCAGTGTACAATGATCCATCGACCCGGACTTCTGTCGTGAGTCCGCCGTTGGGACCGCGATTAGGACCCATGACCGCGATCTCGTTGAGCGCGGGCGGGAGCGTCCATCCGTCCCCCGTCGCGCTCAGTCGAGGAATATCGAGGGTCCGAACGGTGCTATCGCCGGATTCGTGATCTTCGATCATCTCTTGCACAGTCGGCACGGCGTTTTCGGGTGCGGTGGCGTTGAGAAATCCCACTTCACCGAGATTCACACCCATGATGGGGGTCGAACCGATCCAGCGTGCGGCGTAGAGAAACGTGCCGTCGCCCCCGATGCTCACGACGAGATCACACTGGGACATTTCATCGACGGAGATACCGGTCGTACCGAGCGTTTCGCCCGTCGTCTCATCGACGACGACAGAAACGTCCACGGCATCCCGAATATCTCCCGCTAGTGACGCCGCCCGTGGATTGTCTTGTTGCCCAACAATACCGATCTGCATAGTCGAACGTTGGTCGCGGGCCGCAAAAATCCACGTAATCGAACCGATCCGGTGTCCTGTCCCCAGAACATCGTTCACATCCATAGAGACAGTAATCTCATATTTTAGTATAAAATAATAGTATGGGGGGAGAAAAATATTTAAATTAGAATGTTGTATAATATATTATGTCATATCTGTACAGTATTAAAGACGACGAACAGATCGTCGTTCTCGATGAGGAACCACCCGGCGAGCTGTCGATAGCGAGAGGGCTGTTCGTTCCGCGATCGTGTACACAGATGATCGATACATCGAATGTGGATATCACCTCCTCACAGCTGCCTTGCCTCTGTCATATCGAAATAACGAAGACGATCATAAACCGGACTGACAACGGGTTGGATTACGTATTCGCTGATGTAACCGACGTGATCGATTCGAACGTAGCGGTTAGAGATGATGTCACTGTGACACCGAATCAGGAAACGGTTCAAACCGAGCTACCACGGGAGGGCGCTCAGGATGACCGGATTTTCGTCGATGACCGGTTTCAGTCGCAACGAACGAAGGAGATCCGAGAAGAACTACAAGGGATTTGATGTACCATGTAACAGTCGATCGACGGTACCTTGTGGGTGATGGGTCGGATGATCGGCAGGTCCTATTTCGGGACGGACTGTCGTCTTCGTACATCAGGGAGAGCCCAAAGAACGTACTGTTTATCGGACTACGGATACTGAAAGAAGTATGACGGTGTATGAGGCAGAGGTACCAGGGGTTGGTCACAAATTTGAACTCGAGCTTGGCGATGAGGAGCGGCTCATCGTCATCATCCACCACGATGGGAAACGAGAGATCTATCTTCGCCCCGGTAAGAACCAAGACAGCGAGAAACTGTTCAGTCTGACAGGGAAACTGGCCCGGCAACTCGGTTCCATTCTCGAGGGTGCCTACTTCCAACCGGTCGAGATGGACGATATACAGGTTCCGCTGGGAGAAGCCATCATCGAATGGACCGACGTTGATCCGTCGGCACCGTTGATTGGCCAGTCCCTCCAAGAGGCCACCATCCGCGAACGAACGGGCGTCTCCATCATGGCCATTCAGAGGGGTGAGGAAACGATCGCAAATCCACAACCCGATACCACGATCAAAGCCAACGATGTCCTCGTGAGTCTCGGGACCCGCGACGAACAGCAACAGTTCGCGGAGTTAGTCGACAGCGGATCTGACGGTACTTAATACACTATCAATGTCAGATACGTTGCTCTTCGAAATCGGAATCGCACTGACAGGTATCGCGGTCGCTGGCACCGTTGCCAACCGCATCAGTCTCTCGGTTATCCCGGCGTACATCGCTATGGGCATCCTTATCGGTCCGAACGAGCCATCAACGATCGCGGGCATATCGTTAACGCTCGTCGATCAACGGGAGTTCATCGATGTCGTTGCAGAACTCGGGATCGTGTTTTTACTGTTCTTTCTCGGCGTCGAGTTCAGTATTTCGCAACTGCTGAACGACCGACGACGGATCGCAAAGATCGGCAGCATCGACTTCCTCGTCAACTTCAGTCTCGGGATCGGTCTCGGACTAGCGTTTGGCTACTCGCTCCTCGAAACGTTCTTTCTCGCCGGTATCGTCTACATCTCTTCAAGCGCCGTGATTTCGAAATCGCTCATCGAGAGTGGATGGGTCGCGAACGCAGAAAGCGGCCCTATTTTGGGAACGCTCGTGTTCGAGGACATCCTGATCGCGGTTTATCTCGCATTGTTGACCGCGGTTGCGGGTGGGGGCGGGACGGTGATGGACGCCGCTGTTGCGATCGGGGGAGCGTTCGTGTTTCTCGGAGGACTTACACTCATCGCGTGGTACGGCTCCTCGATCGTCGAGCAGGTGTTCGATACCGATTCGGACGAGTTGTTTTTGTTGCGCATACTCGGGATTACGACGCTCATCGCTGGATTCGCGCTCACGCTCGGACTGAGTGAGGCGGTCGCAGCCTTCTTCGTCGGCACCGCGTTCAGCGAGACCGACCACATCGAACGCATCGAATCTGTCGTCACACCCACACGCGACTTCTTTGCTGCCGTCTTTTTCTTCTCGATCGGGCTGACAACCGAAATAACTCTTCTCACCGATCTCATCTGGTTGCTGCTCGCAGCAGTGCTCGTTACGACTGTGGGGAAAGTGATCAGTGGATCGCTGTCGGGACGGATCTATCGCCTCGATCGGCGACGCTCGATGCGCGTCGGCGTCGGGTTAGTGCCTCGTGGGGAGTTCTCCCTCGTAATCGCCACCCTTGCGGCGAGTGTCGGGACCGGCGCACTCGGCGGGGAGATTCCTGTGTTCGCCGTCGGCTACGTGCTCGTCATGAGCGTCGTTGGCACGCTACTCATCCAGAACGCCGATCGCGTTTTCGAAGGGATCACTACCGCCTCAAGGGTCGCACGTCCAGACTGAGACAGCACGAACGCGATCGATTCATGATCGCTGTCCGAACCACGCACAAACCTCCGGCCAAACACTTTCGTGAGAGCGTTCCGAAACTAACAGGCCGATATGACCGGTTGGAAATTCGACGACACGCGTATCAGTGCTGGCAATGACGTCAGTAAATGGCTTGCTCGTCTCCGGTGGAAAGAGGTGGTCGTCGCGGGCGGTGAGTTGCAAAACCGGCATATCGATGTGCGAGAACTCCACGTGCTCATCACCGATCGACAGCTCGTTCCGACAGATCTTGTTCTTCCGACAGATATCTTCGATGAACTGACTGAACGGTTCGGCTGCGACATCAACACCGTCGGCCAGCCAGCGTTCTATCCGGGCGAACGTCGCCACGAACGCGTCGTCGTTGCGGTTGTCGTACAGTCGAGCGAACTTCGAGACGTAATCCGAATTCGGATCACTCAGCGCGAGCGCGAGCAGTTCTGACGGTACGTTTTCGTAGGCCTCCGTGATTTCACGCGGTGAAACCCACGCTTTCTCGTTCCAGCGTTCAAACACGCCACCGGGATCGTCGGTTTCGAAGCACAAGCCAGCGGCTATCAATCCCAGATTCAGGACGGAGTCAGGGTGAAGCGCGGCGTAGATCGCTGCCATCGTGCCCCCTATGCAGTATCCCATCATGTTGATCGACTCCTGTCCCGAACGCTCACGGACCACATCCACACAGTTTCCTATGCACTCATTCACGTACTCATCGAGCGTGAGCCGTCGTTCGCGCGGCGGCTCGTTCCAGCCGATCATGTAAACGTGAAAGCCCGCCTCTAGGAGCCGCTGAACCACCGATCGATCCGGCTGAAGATCGAGGATGAACGGCTTGTTGATCAGCGAGTAGACGAACAGGATCGGAATATCGTGGCAGCTCTCGCGGGGTTCGTAGTGGTGGAGTTCGAAGAGGTGATCGCTGTAAATCACCTCGCTCGGAGTCCGACCCACATCAGTCGCAATGTCTCGAGTGAGCGGTCCCACATCCAGGGTTTCGACTGCTTCGATGGCGGTTGTGAGACGCTGGCGCTGGGCATCGAGCGCCAGCGCGAGCGGATTGGAATGTGAGGAACGGTCGTTCATCGACGCCTCCTCCTTTCGAGTAGTCGTTTGAACGCCTGTTCGCTGGGGGCCCCATCGGGATTGGTCGCATCGAAGGCTGTAATCGTCGTCATCGTGTGTACGAAATCGTCACTCGTCTCGATTCAGTCCGTGAGCGTAGTCAGCTCCTCGACGGTCGGGAGCTGCTGGCTCGCGGTCGTGATCTGGGTCATGCGCTGGTCGTGTTTGTTTCGCGCGTACTCGATGAGGTCAGTCGACGAGATCCCGGGTCCGTCGCGTTCCTGACTCGGAATCGCTGCTGCCACCAATGGCAGGAGATCGCCAATGGTCGACTCTATCACGTCCGGTTGCACGCGTCCGGTTTGAATGAGCTCTGTGAGTTTCGCCATCCCAAAGCCGACGTGGCGGCCCTCATCGCTCCGGATCTGGGTGAGTCCGCCGATCAACCCCGGCAAGTGCGGTAGCGTTGGATGTGTCTCCGCGTCGAACTCGCGTGTCAAACCGTAGTATCCGGTTTGTGCGAGGATCCCCTCGACGGTCAGGTGGTAGTGTGAGTACGCTTTCGCACGGTTCTCGGCGGTGTCCGCCTCAAGCAGCCGACGCATTGCGCGCTCATTACGCGCAAACAGCTCGTCGTACTCCTCGGTGAACCATCGTTCATCGGTCGGGGAAGAGTGGGCGTGCCCGCGAGCGTCTTCAGCCGGATGGATCACTTCACGCCAGTATCGGTCGAAGAAGTCCGAATGTTTGGCCTCCTCATACAGCTGCGTCGTGAGAAACAGCTGATCCTCGAACTCTTCGAGCACGACCGCCAGCGGGGCGAGATCCGTCGTGACGGCGTCTTCACCCGCGCCGAACAACGCGAGTGCGCGTTTGAGCCCCTCGAACGCTGCATCATCGAGTTCGGCAATACCGTCTCGATCCACGGTGAGATCGATCTCGTGAGGGTCCCAGTGTTTCTCGACGGCGTGACGGTAGTATCTGAACGGCCGTGCGTCGGTATCGATCTGCATCGGTGGTATGTCCGACATCACAACCACGAGTACGATCCGAGAGCGGACGAGCGCCCGGCCTAACACGTTGTGGTGTTTATCCGTGCTCATCGAGACGGACGGTGTGGCGGACGAGTCGGTCCAATGCCCGGCGCAGCCGTTCGGAAACCGAGGGTGCGGAGACGTCGAGCTGTTCGCCGATCTCCGCGAGCGAACAGGTTCGGGGAACCGCGAAATAACCCGCCTCGTGCGCAGCGATCAACGTCTCGCGCTGTTTCTGCGTGAGTCCGTACTCGTCGTCGGTGTCCGGTGTTGCTTCGAAGACTCGGTCGAGACGGAATGAAATATCGTGTTCCGTACACGATTCGTAAAACTGGGCGAGCGCTTGCCGGTCGGAAAATCGTGTTCGGGCCTGCCAGCCGCTTGGCGTAATCCTCGCGTCGACCGGAGCAGTATCCAACCGAATGAACTCCGTATAGATGGGTGGCGTTCGTTCGGCTAGCTCCACGCGGTAAAGACGACGCTGCTCGGTCGTTCCGAGCACGCTGTGGGTAGTTCGCTCGGAAGCTTCGAGTGCCGTTTCGAGCGATTCGAACGTCTCGCTCTCGGCCCATAAAACGAGGACCGGACGATTGCGTTCAGAAACGAGAATGTCATCGACCCGGAGAACGACGCTTGGAGCAGCCGCTGCGACGTCTGTCAGCGGCAATCGATCCGAACTCAACTCGAACTCGACGATGAGAACCATATGAGTGGGCGAAACGGATCAGTGCTCATACATACCCCTCCTACAACATGGTAGACGACGAACACGAGCGTCTTATGGCTTCGATCCGACCACGGTGGGGATGGGATTCGAACCCATGAGGCCGTGAGGCCACCTGTTTTCAAGACAGGCGCGTTAGTCCACTCCGCCACCCCACCACGATTGCTTCACTCCCTCCTACCGCCGCCGGTGATTAAATACTAACGGTCGTCGGACCGCTGTAGGTCGGTCCCGTCGGTGGACAGCCCGAAGGCTTCGATCGCTGTTGTCGTGTGTTCTGGAATGATCCGGCCGGCGCGCTGTCGAGCGCGAAGCAGCGCCACGACGTCGAGGAGATCGGAACCGGTTTCGAGGAGCGGGTTCATATCGAGGAAATCCACTTCGTTGCCGGCGTCGATCGCGCGGTCGGTTACCGTCTCAAGGGCGGGAGCGTCGTAGGCGTCGGCGAAGTCGATCGTTTCGGTGAACCCAGCGTAGTACACCCGACCACCGGGCGCAGGACCGAGCACTACCGAGGACCGACGCAGCTTCATCGCGGCGGTGTCGATCAGCTGTCGGAAGAGAAACGGCGCTGTTGGCGTGGTGATGGCGACCGAGTCTGCTTCTTCTCGTTCCAAGAGGTGGGTGGCCGTGTTTCCGGCCCGTCCGGAAAACGTCTGACCGACCTGCCGTTCAAAGCGGACAGACTCCGGTTCTGAGAGGGAACCCGCTATGGCCGCTTTGATCTCATCTTTGGCGTCGTCACCGTCCGCCGCTCCCGATCCGTGGTCGGGAAGAGCGTCTTCCGGGCGGTAGTTGACGAGTAGGTCGCCGCCGCTGGCTTCGACAGCAACGCAAACGTCTTTCAGCATCGCCGTGTAGAGCGTTGTCGCCTCACTCGCAGAAAGCGGTGACGTTGCCGGCAGCTCCGGCAACACGAGATCGTCTCGGGGAGGATCACACAGAACAGCAATCGTGGTCATCTTATAGAGATACTGCGTGTGACGAGACCTTTATACTCCCGGCTTCGAACGCCAATACATGAACTGGACACGATTGCTCGGAGCGGTCGTCGTACTCGTGATTGGGATCACCACGATCGGATCGCTGCTCACGCTCGGCGAGACCGGACTCCAAACCGGACAGTACACCGGACCGACGACGCTCACAACGATACTCGTTGCCGCGATCGTTCTCGGATTGATCGGGTTGGGCGTGCGGTCGAGTCGGTTCCTCTCGAACCCCTACTGGTGAGCTGCCCTACTCGTTTTCCTTCTTGTTTTCGGGACTCTGAGGGTGATATGCGGTGTCGTATTCGCCCGGTTGGTCGTCGAGTCGATCCGGATTGAGGCGACCACCCAACAGCAGGAAATCAACCAGCGTGAGATTCACCATCGCCTCGACGACGGGCACCCCTCGGGGTGGGAGGACGGGATCGTGGCGGCCGATCACCTGAATCTCCTTTTGTTCGCCGGTTTCCCAGTCGACGGTGGTCTGGGGCTTGGGAATCGATGTCGGAGCGTGCAAGGTCACTTCGCCGTAGATGGGTTGACCGGTCGTGATTCCGCCTTGGATGCCTCCATGGTCGTTGCCGACCGGAACGGGATCGCCTGCTTCGTCGGTGGTCCAGTCCTCGTTGCGTTCGCTGCCGGTCCGTTCGCGCGCCGACCGTCCCAATCCGAACTCGAAGCCCGTGGCAGCGGGGACCGCCATCAGCGCTCGCCCCAGCCGCGCCGGTACCGAATCGAACCGGGGCGCGCCCAATCCCCGCGGAACGCCGCGGGTCTCGAAGTAGATCGAGCCACCGATGGAGTCACCTGCCTCTTGGTACTCCTCGATGCGCTCGCGCATCCGTTCGGCAGTTTCGGGATGGGCACACCGCACCGGATTCTCTTCTGTGTGTTCGAGCAGTTGCTCGAACGACACGTCTGGCGCTCGGATCTCACCGATCTGGTTGACGTGGGCTTTCACCTCGATTCCCTCACGTTCGAGGATCTTCCCGGCGATCGCGCCAGCAGCGACCCAGTTAACGGTTTCCCGGGCTGACGAGCGCCCGCCACCCCCCCAGTTGCGCGTGCCGAACTTCGCCGAATAGGTGAAATCCCCGTGACTGGGCCGCGGTGCAGTGACGAACGGCTCGTACTTTCCGGATCTGGAATCTTTGTTCTGGATCGTCATCCCGATCGGTGTTCCCGTCGTGTAGCCGTCCTGGAGACCGCTGTGAATCTCGACAGCGTCCGGTTCATCGCGGCTCGTGGTGATCATCGACTGGCCGGGCTTTCGCCGATCGAGTTCGCGTTGTACGTCTTCTGCCGAGAGGGCAAGCCCTGCCGGACAGCCCGACACTGTCACACCCATCGCCGGCCCGTGGCTTTCGCCGTGGGTCGTCACCCGAAAAAGCCGACCGAACTCGTTTCCGTTCATTGTCCGGATATT
The DNA here is from genome assembly GCF_023115355.1 of Halocatena salina. Classification (NCBI taxonomy): domain Archaea; kingdom Methanobacteriati; phylum Methanobacteriota; class Halobacteria; order Halobacteriales; family Natronomonadaceae; genus Halocatena; species Halocatena salina. Next base: position 2,320,377 of record NZ_CP096019.1, on the reverse strand, counting down.
GGACCCCCGCCATTTATGCGTTGCATCTGTGGCAAGCGGTGTTCGTATCGACCGGCACAGCTCGGTACGCGATCGCTCACAACACGCCGGCAACGAACCCACAGCCCATGAGGATCAACACGGCCGCCGACATCGTCGGGAGATACTCGGCGTATCGTTCGATCCGCTCCTCGTACCGCTCGAACCCCCCGATCAACAGCAGCGTCAGCGTGAGAAGCGCGACGATCACGGCCACCGCGTACACCATCATCAGTTCGAGACAGTACGTAGAACCCGTACACAGAGCGATGATCTGGAACTCCTCTTCGTGAGCGAACCCGAGCACGAACGCCGCGCTCGTGATCCCCCACAGCCCTCTCGGATCCTCACCCGACAAGCCACCTGTGTCGTGTTGGTGATCGTGGTCGGTGTCACCCGCGTGGTCGTGACTATGATCGTGCGTGTGACCAGCCCGGTACTCGTGAACGCCGAGCAGGATGAGAAGCACGCCGGCGACGTACTGCAGCCAACCGAACTGGGAGACACCACTGTACGTCTTCAACAAGAAGAAAAGTCCGACGACGGCGATAGAACTGACGAGGTGGCCGACACCGATGAGAAGACCCGCAACGAGACCGGAGAGCCAACGGTTGGAACGATCAAGCGCGTACACTGCGGCGATGGGCCAGCCATGACCGGGCTCAGCTCCATGAATAAATCCTAACACCATAGTGCTCACAACTATCGACAGTGACCCCCCGAGCATGAATCACGATCACAGTGTTACCCATAATAATGTTGTTATGATGGTGATGATGATCTCGTAATAACGGGGCTTCCTTTGCCTAGACCTCCAATGATCGTTTATGCGCACGAGCCTGAACATTCCGGAAGAGGATCTCGCAGCATTCGATGCGGTGTGGCGATCGGAGGGGTACGACTCCCGCTCGCGGGCGGTTCGGGAGGCCATACGAGAGTACACCGAAAGCCACGAGCGCTTGGAAGCGACGACGGGCACCGTCGTTGCGCTACTCGCGTTCGATTACGAACACCAGCGCGTCATCGAGCCGCTTCACACCGTTCAGCACGAGTTTCAAGACGTTATCAGCGCGACGAGCCATGCTCATCAGGGCGAGTGGTGTCTGGAGGCGGTGTTCTGTCGGGGAGAGGCCCGGCGGGTCCGTGAACTCGTTTACGCCCTCAGGGATTTCGACGCGGTGGGCCGTGTCAAACTGATGGTGCTCGTGGCCCCAGCGGACAAATCGTAGTTGGGACTGTTGTGACACAGCGAACGGTGATCGACGGTTTGGGTGCTGTAATACGGTATGAACTAGCATATCGGGACGTGGCAAAAACCGCCAACACTCATTACCCCCCCAGACTGAGAGTACGGCATGAGTTTCGCTGAGATGGATGTCGACACGATCTGGATGGACGGGGAGTTCGTCGATTGGAACGACGCCCAGATCCACGTCCTGACCCATGGATTACACTACGGAAGCGGTGTGTTCGAGGGCATCCGATGTTATGACACCGAGAACGGTCCTGCAATCTTCCGGTGGGACGAACACCTCGATCGATTGTACGCGTCCGCAAAACCGTACGATCTCGACATCGACTACAGCCGCAAGGAACTGACGACCGCGACGACGGAACTCATCCGCCGCCAAGGATTGGAATCGTGTTACGTGCGACCGATCGCCTTCTATGGGTATGACAGCCTCGGCGTGAGTCCAGCTGGCTGTCCGACCCAAGTCGCAATCGCCTGTTGGCCGTGGGGGACGTATCTCGGTGAGGAGGCTCTCGAAGAGGGCGTGGACGTGATGATCTCCTCGTGGCGAAAGCACGCCTCCAGCCAGATCCCGACGAACGCCAAAACGACCGGCCTGTACGTGAACAGCATGCTCGCTGGTGAGGAGGCCCGACGCAACGGCTACGTCGAAGCGATCGTCCTCAACAAGGAGGGCAACGTCGCGGAAGGACCGGGCGAGAACGTCTTTCTCGTTCGGGACGGTGAGATCTACACGCCGGGGCTGGCCGAAAGCATTCTCGATGGGATCACCCGACAGACGGTTATCACGCTCGCACGCGAGCGCGGGTACACGGTCCACCACAACGCGGCGATCAGCCGGGGCGAGCTGTACACCGCTGATGAGCTGTTTTTCACCGGGAGCGCCGCGGAGGTCACACCGATCCGGACGGTCGACGACACACAGATCGGTACGGGAACGCGTGGACCGGTCACCGAGGATCTCCAGTCGGCGTTTTTCGATCTGGTCGAACGCCGTGTGGACGACCACGACGAGTGGTTCCACTACGTGAACGAGTGAACGCCGATCTCAGCCGTCGTGGTGAGCTTCGTATTCCGTCTGACTGATCGAAAACCGGTGGTGATCGGCAGGTTCGTCGTACCGGCTGGCGTGGTTGCGCAACAGCCCTTCGTACCGGCCGCCATGTCGGTTGACGTATTTCTCGACGGCTCGGTAGGAGTTCTCGTTATCACTGTGCAGTGGGATCGCCACCACGCCGAGATCTAGCCGGTCAAAGGCGAGTTCGAGGAGGGCGTCGGCGCGCTCGCCGGAGTAGCCACGTCCCCAGAATCGTTTCCGGAGCCAGATCGCCGGCAGTCCGAGATCCTGCTCCCACCGGCACAACAGGCCCGCACTCCCCGCGATCTGACCTGCTCCATCCTCGCCGTCTTTCGGACGAATTACGTACTCTGCACGGGTCCCTTCGTTCCATTCTTCTTCCATGGAAGCGAGGTAGTCGTGGGTGTCTTTCACCGTCTCATGGGGATTCCACGGCAGATACCGCGTGATCTCCTCGATCCCCGGCTCGTGGTGTGAACAGCACTCGTAATACTCGATCACGTCGACAGCGTGGGAAAGCCGGTCGAGGCGGAGCCGCTCGGTCTCGATCGTTTCGGGGAACAGCATCTGTCGGTCGTTTTGATTTCGGTTCACGAGAACGGTGTGGTGTTGTGAAGAGTGTGGCTAAGCGGTCCTATTCTCAGTACGGTTGCCGATCCACGGTCAACGTCTCGTGGCTGCTTCAGTCGATGAGCGTACCGTAACGGAAATGGCACGCTCACGGTAGTCAAAAGTGATGCATTTCAAATTCATCACTGCACTTCTGTTGCGTACGATAGAGATCCATTGTTCCCTATCCGAGATCGGCGTCGATCTCTCCGACGATCCCCGACCCACCCTCCTCACGCAGCTCATAGCCGACTACCACAACGGATTGATCCGAGGCGGTTCCTAGGCCGATCCGACCATTACCCCGTTATGACATAAACTTCCAAATATAAGGTATGAAGATTTCTATATAGACAATCATGATTATCAGGAGGAAAGAGTCCGATGCGGTAATCGGTTAACAGCGATTATATCGTACAGAAGGGGTCTCAGAGGGGATCGCCGGGCGTCTCGAGACGGGTAAGATCCTCAATCGCGTCGAAATCGTCGTCGAACGAGTAGAGATATTCGATCTCTTCACGCTCCATGTACGCCGTGATCGTCGCGTCCCCGAACGCAAGGCTATCGTAGGTCTCGAACAGTTCGACGGCCCGGGTAAAATCCTTCTGTGCCGCGTGGACGATCTCGAATCCAGCGGACTCATGGAGCCGTTCGTACGTCTCGACGGCCGTCTCGTGGTGCTGGCGGGCGTGTATCCAGTTCAAGGTTTCGAGAACGACATAGTTCGTCACCCGCCCGGTCGGGAGGTCGCCGTGGTCAATCCCGCGGGTGATCTCCCGTGCAACGTCGTGGCGGTGGTCGTCGGAATCGGCCATTCCGATGAGAACGCCGGTATCCACGGCTGCAACTACCATCACGCATCCTCCGAAAACGCCGTCTCCTCGTAACCAGCGAGATCGTGGGTCTCACCACCGCCGCCACCCATCGGAACCGGCTCGAAGTCGTCGAACGCACCGTACCGCTGCTTGACGACTGCGACCTTCAGGGATCCCTCCTCATCGATGTCCCAACGAAGCTTATCGCCGGGCTCGATGTCGAGCCGTTGACAGAATGACGCCGGGATCGTAACCATCCTACGATCGCTGACCGTCGTTTCTTCGGTTGACATACTCGACAGTACAAGCTTACTCGTAATACATAGTGCACGAACGGTCGAGTAAACAGTTCAATCGACAGCTACACGACCCGCAGATCCGTCGGATACTCCGTCAGATTCTCATACCCGTCGTCGGTCACGACGAGGAGATCCTCGATTCGGACACCGCCCGTTCCTTGCTCGTACAGTCCCGGCTCGACCGTGACGACGTGCCCGGCTTCGAGTTCCTCACCTTGCTGTGCGAGATGGGGCGCTTCGTGCACGTCAAGTCCGACGCCGTGGCCGGTGCTGTGGTTGAAGCCGTCCGTAGTGGACCTATCGGTTCGAAGCGTCGGATAGCCCTCTGCTTCGAACACGTCACACACGGCGTCGTCAACCGCCTCTCCAGAGACACCCGCTTGCAGGGTGGCAAGCGCCGCCTCGTACGCCTCGTGAGCGAGTTCGTACCACTCCTCGATGCGATCGCTGGGTTCGCCCTTCACGAACGTCCGCGTCATATCCGCGAAGTATCTCGTCCGTTTGTGTCGAGGGAAGATGTCGATGATGATCGGCGCGTTCGCTTCCAGCGGTCCGGACCCCGAATCGTGGCCCCGAGCCGCCGCTGCTCCGGATGCGACGATGCAGTCGCTCATCCCACACTCCTGCTCCAGTAGTGCGATTTCGATCCGTTCGCGCACCGCCTCGCTCGTGAGCACCTCGTTGTCGAGGTGTAACACGCCGTCTTCGACCGCTGCGCGCTCAAGAAGATCCTCGGCGACGGCCATCGCCTCCTCGTTGGCTCGTTGTGTCTCCTCGATGTGTGCTATCTCGCGTTCGCTTTTGACTGCACGGACCGCCGTAAGGACGTACTCCTCGTCCCATACGACGTCAATGCCCTGATCGCGCAGCACGTCGGCGGTGCTGGTTGGAAACGAGGCGGGAACAGTAACCGACTCGATGCCGGCGTCCGCGAGAAAGTCTGCCGTCACGAGCTTTCTGGCGTTTCGCGGATCCATCTTCTCGGCTTTTTCCCAGTAGTCGAATTCAGAAAGCTGTCTGACCGCGTCGGTGTCGCTGTCTGCCTTCGCTCGCGTGTATTCGAGTCCCGAAACGAGCAGCGAAACGTCGCCGTCGGCGTACAGCGTAACGAAGTCGTCCGGTGCGTGGTATCCCGACAGGTAGTACTGATTGCTGTCGTCGCCGTCAGCCTCGATCAGATATCCATCGGTGTTCGTCTGCTCGAGATGGGACGACAATCGCGGATAGGTTGGCGGCATAGCCCGTATATGTTGTGTGGTCGATATTAACGCGTTCGTTCGAGAACTACCCGTCGTCCGTCATACCGCTTCCATTCATCTCCCACGAGGCGACCGCGCTCACGTGGCGCGCGATCATTCACCGGGGTCGACGATCAGTAGTATTGACAGTTTTCTTTCCTGTTCGATAGCTTTTTACTCACGCATTACGATGAGAAGCACGAACGCCGCTTGGCACGCGAAAAGTGTCCGGGTGCAGACACACCCGAACGGCGGTGTTCGAAGGCCGCATTACGCGGAAGGTGAACACCAATGGATCCTAACGACACCGACATAGAGAAAAGTATCGGTTGTGACCAGAACGACGAGCCACCGGCTCGGGAGACGTGCATCAAGCCGTGGTGTGAGGCGGCAGTGAACACCCGGATCAGCAAAGAGGAGGATGGCAGCGTCGAGATCAAACGCTGTGCCAAAGAGCATTTCGTCCGAAAACGCTTGCTCGACGTTGATGGACGGCGTATCGGACGTTCCGGTCGATCCTTGGGCCGTAGGCCTCTCACCCTCGGTTCTACCCGGACGAACGAACCACGCTCATCTCCGCCGGTCTCTACTAGCGGCCCGGGAGACGATCGCGGCTTCCGCCTTCCGGAGCGTGACCGACACCGTGCTTTCCGCACAGCCGAGTTCTGTGGCCAGCTCGGCGAGTGACGCCTCCCGTGGCACCTCGAAGTAGCCCAGATCAAGCGCCGTCCGGAGCACCTCGAACTGACGGTCAGTCAGTGCGCCCGTGGCTCGCGCGTTCGGCCGGTCGTACTCGCCGATCTCCTTGATCGTGACATCGATCTGGCCCGGGATACTGTTCACGAGCGCCCTGAGTGCGTCCCCTTCGCCGATGATAGTCATCTCCATCGCGGCTTCATGATCGTAGACGATCGGCGGCACGACGACGAGTTCGAGGCGAGCGAACGCACGCCGGAGTACCACCTCTTCTTTGCGGGTCTCCTGACAAGCGAACACGTACACCGATTTGCCGTCGATCCGAGTGATACGGTGCCACCGGGTCGAGTCCACCCGCTCGATCGCCGCCACATATCGGTCGACATCGGTCACCTCCGCGTAGAACAGTTCGTACTCTAGGGACGCGTTCGGTTGAACGTTCCACGTCACCACCTCCTCGTACTGAACGACGGTATTCTCACGGATGAACTGCTGCATCGGATGGAGCATCCAATCGGGTTGGTAAAGTCGTAAATCACAGTATTTCACTCTCGAACCAGTTCAATAAACGTGCTGATGGAACTACATTCATTCGATCGGATGAACTCCCTAGCCAGTTCGGCCGAACGCGTTTCTCCCGACGGATCAAAGCGCGAGCATGGGGCCCTCCACAGCCGAAGGACCTGAAGATGAACAGAGCGACGAACTACCTCCCCAACTGGACGGTCTGCCAGTGATCGGCAGCACGCTCGATCTCGCTCGTGATCCGATCGGCTTTTTCGATCACGTGGCCGAGCACGGCGACGTCGTCCGGTATGAAATCGGCGGATCGGATTTCACGATAGTGCTCCATCCCGAGTACGTCGAACAGTTGCTGGTCACGGAGTCGGAATCGGTTCGGAAACTCCGACTCGGTGAGGTCAACGGTGCCAGCAACGAGTTCGCCCCCGAGGGCGTGCTGTTCACCGAGGGCGAGCAGTGGCGCAACCAGCGGATCATGCTCCAAAACGTGTTCACACCAGATCGGATCGAGCGCTACGGCACCACCATGACCGACGTGGCCGCCTGCCATGCCGAATCGTGGGACGATGACGAGGAGCTGGCGATCAACCGCCAGTTTTCGGAGCTGACGCTTGTGATCCTCGCAAAAACGCTGTTCGATCTCACTATCGAGGATCGGGGATCGGGGATCACTGAAGTCGCCAGCGCGCTCAACGAACAGGCAGACTCGAGTTCCCTTTCGACGTACCTCCCCGCATGGATTCCGACCCCGGCACAACGCCGCTACGACCGGGCTATGTCAGAATTCGAAACGACCATTGACGCGGTGATCGAGGAGCGTCGATCGGAGGACGCACGACCGTTATCGGACAGGGACGACCTGCTTTCGTTGTTGCTCACGACGGAAACCCCGAACGGCTACCGTCATTCAGAGAGGGAGCTACGGGACCAGTTGCTGACATTCCTGTTCGCTGGCCATGAAGCCACGTCGCTGGCGCTGACGTACACGGTGCTGTTGGTGACCCAGCATCCAGCGGTAAAAAAGCGACTCCGCGAGGAATGGGACGACGTGCTGGGTGACAGCGATCCGATACCCAGCGACGTTCCAAATCTCACCTACACCGACCACGTTGTACGCGAATCGCTCCGGCTGTACCCTCCCGCGTTCGCCGTCTTCCGCACGGCGACCGAGGACATTGGCCTCGGTAACTACGTGATCCCGGACGGAACGAACATCACGATCCCGCAGTTCCGCCTTCACCGGAATCCACGATTCTACGACGATCCGGAGGCGTTTGATCCCGACCGGTGGACGGATCCACCCGAACGGCCGGAGTACGCCTACTTCCCCTTCGGTGGTGGACCACGCCACTGCATCGGGATGAGGTTTGCGATGATGGAGCTGAAGCTGGTCCTTCCAACGGTGCTTCGTCGCGTGGAGTTCGAGCTGCTGAGCGATTCCGATCCGGAACTCGCACCACAGGCAACGCTGCAACCCGCCGAAGACGTTCGTACCCGCGTCCGAACGATATCGTCACTCCGCTGACTCGGACAGCTCCGCGCGCACTTGCCGAGCCACGTCGCTCACGTCGATCCCGTTTCGGTGAGCGTACAGCACGGCGGCGGCGTCCGTACTGATCCCCAGAGACGCCTGTAGCCCGTTGATCGCGGCGACGGAGTCCTGTTTGGATTCATCGACAGTTTCGAGCGAGTCGAGAATCCGCTCGAACGTCGTTCGTTCGCGGAGGATCGACTCGTCGGGCGAGAATCCATCGGGGATCGTGATCGACTCCGGCGAGAATTCTGCCACTAACTCGCCCTCGTCTCGCCGGAGGAGTCCCTCAACGACGGCGACGTCGACGAGTCGCTTGGCTTGATCCGGTGAGAACCAGTCACGGTCGAGTGACAGCGCGACGACGAACTCGCTTTCCTCGAGACGCGATCGACCGGTCGTTCGAAACGGCGCACCCACGGCGACCTTCAAGCTCATCGCTCGTGTGCCCGGCCGCCGGGAGCCTAACGCTGTCGATCGTCTCTTCGGGTCGGACCGAGGGTTTCAAGTGTGTCTCCGGGCTGGATAGCGGTATGAAAGACCAGGGACGCTCCCCGAAGAAGCGAACCGGTGGCCGTCGACGAACCGTCCGCAAGAAACGCCTCCACCAGCTCGGTCGGTCACCAACCGAAACTCGCGTCGGTGACCAGACGCTCAAGACGATCGACGCGCGCGGAGGAGAGACGAAAGTTCGTGCTATCTCGACGGACACCGCAAACGTCGCGACCGACGACGGAACCATGAGTGCTATGATCGAAACCGTCGTAGAAAACAGCGCCAATCCCAACTACGTCCGCCGAAACATCATCACGAAAGGGGCGATCCTCGAAACTGACGCCGGACGAGCGCGCGTTACCTCTCGGCCCGGACAAACTGGACAGGTCAACGCCGTTCTACTGGACGAGTAATCCGCAATAGTTGTGCTACGGCTTCGGTGCCGCGTTTTGTAGCGCCGTTTCGGCAATGTTCCCTCCGTAGTCGGCACTGCGGGAGAGCGAATCGACGATCAAGCCGAGCAGTTGGGCGGGCTGGGGATCGAGATCACGGATGATGACGTCTGCTTGGCGGGCCAGTGAATCGATCTCCTGAACGTGTTTGCGGGCCTCGTTGCCCAACTCCGTCGCTGCAGTCGCATCTTCTTCTAACAGCGCTTCCATCGCCATTTCGATGGCGCTAGACGCTTCCGATCGAAGATCGAGCATTCCGGTGGCGGCATCCTCGGGAATGTCGTCTAATTCGAGCGTGAGCTCTGCGATCTTGGTCGCGTGATCACCGACACGTTCGAGCTGTCGGGCGCTCGAATGGTAGTCGAAACACGTTTCGCGGGGCAACCCAACCTCAGTTGCGGCGTTGGGATTCCGGAGCACCGACCGAAACACCCGCGACACCATATACCAGAGCCGATCGACGTCGTCGTCGCGTTCGATGACGTCAGTCGCTAGATCGTCGTCGTTTTCGACCAGTGCCGTCACCGCATCCGACAACATACTCAGAGAAACTAACCGCATCCGCGTGATCGCGTTCGTGACCGACAGCTCCGAAGAGTCGAGCAGATCCTGTAAGGAGACCTTCTCGCTCGTCTCACCGATCACTTCCAGTCCGACCAGCCGCTGGGCAGCCTGTCTGATCGCCCGCCGTTGTGCGGCCGTGATACGCGCGGAGGTGAGTGTGATGATATCGAATCCACTCACGTACATCGTCACGACCGTCCGCATCAACTCCGTTTCTTCGAGATCCGTGATGTCGAGTTGGCCCTCGGTTCGCTCTTGGTCCCCCTGAGGCGTCAACAACAACGAGTCGTCCTCCGGGTAGAACTCCACCACGCTCCCCGCCTCGATCTCGTTGTCCGTAGCCCACGATTTCGGAAGTGAAACCGTGTACGTCGACCCGCCAGTGACCTGAACCTTTCGCGTCTCCATACAGACAGTGATGGGCGAATAACAATAAATCATACCATTCCTATATACTTGATCCCATGAAACGGTATCTTACCACATCACCCCCGATGTATCTGGATTGACACCACTATTTTCGGATCAAAAGCAATATCCAATGGTCCACGTTCATTCCAATCACGGGGGATAGCCGTGGTAAACGAAGTAACACCGATAGCTATGTAATACACACAGTGCTATATATGTATAATATATCTATATCGATCTTGTGAGGTAAGCTGCATCCCGGGAGTATATGTTTCCCGATGAAGTGAACCCACTAATGGCACGCCAGGGCTATCAAGAGCAACTCGATCAGCTTCAGGAAGACGTGTTGTACATGAGTGAGGTCGTCACGGAGGCGCTCCGTCAGGGGTTAGATGCGCTCGAACAGAAAGACGAGGACCTCGCATGGCAGGTCATCGATGGTGACGACGAGATCAACGAAATGTACCTCGAACTCGAAGGGAGTTGTATCGATCTGTTCGCGCTTCAACAGCCGGTTGCCGGTGATCTCCGATTTATCGCGTCCTCGTTCAAGATCATCACTGATCTCGAACGTATCGCGGATCTGGCGACCAATCTCGGGGAGTATGCCCTTGAGGCAAAAAGCGACATGTATCCCGAGGTCGATATTCAGGCCATCGGTGATTTCACGCTTGAGATGGTCGAACAAGCCATGACGGCCTATGCCGTCACGGACACCGAAGCGTGTTACGACATCGCCGACCGCGATGACGAACTCGATGCGCTGTGTGAGCGCGCGAGCAGCATCGTCGTCCGAGACCTCATCGAAACGGAGTTCGACGGGCAGAATCGAGAGGAGGACGTCGAAGAGCTCATGCAGGCTGTCTCGCGCCTCCTTCTTACCATTCGTGATCTCGAACGGGTCGGCGACCACGCGGTCAACATCGCCGCGCGTACCCTCTATATGGCCGAGAACAGCGACGAATTGATTTATTGATGAATACTGGTGCTATCAGTGACCACCCGATTGTCGCCACCACTCGATCGCACCGACGCAGGCAAAGGCCGCAAACACGCTACCAAACGCAAAGAGCGCACCCGTTCCGACGTTGATCATGGGACGTTCAGTCGTGGAATCCCCCGCACTGAGTGGCGACGATGACGATTGATTCGGTGCCGTGATCGGTGCAGTAAGCGTCTCGGTCGGGGTGACCGTCGTCGAGTTCGTCGTCTCCGTGATCGTCGTCGGTGTTATGGTGGTTTGTTTGCCAGAGGAGACGTTGAGCGTGCTAATGTCGTTCGAAACGGCGGTCGTTATTTTATAGGAGACCGACTTGTGAAACATCGGAGCGCTCGACGTAGTGGGATGGGGAGCGACTTTGAAAAAGTAGGTTCCGGTCTGGTTGGCAGTGAATGTAAGATCGGAACCTCCGGGTGCACCCGTGATGGTGGTCTCACCGAACGAATGTTCCTGACTGTTGTGAGACTGGGCCGTCGCGTTGGGTCCTCCAACCCACAGCGCCGATTCGAATCCACCTCGGGCGGTTGAAGAGACCGTGATGGTTTGCCCTGCCTGAAGTTCGGTTGCGTACACGTCCCGGTCGTACCCGGTTATAACACCTGCTATCGTCGTATTACCCTCGATGGGAGTCGCTGTGCCGGGCTGTTCGTTTGGATCATGTTTATCGATCTGATCAGTTTCGACGGACAGCGAATAGTTCGTGTTCGGATCCCCGGTCACGCTGATGGTGTACGTTCCGGTCTGGTCGGCGACGACGCCACCGACGGCGGTGGTCGTCCCCGGAGTGGTGCTGTAGGCCCCTCGGGAATCAGCAGGCGTGGCACCGACTTCAGCTCCGCTCGGATCCGAAATGGAAAACGACAACGACTCACTGTGATCGGTTCGGTTTTCGTGCGTGAGTGCGACGCTAAGCCCTTGCCCTTTCGTGAGATCGATAGTGTGAGTGGTCGGTTTCGAATCGGTCGTTCCGCGAATGGGGTTCCCCGGTGTGATCTGACGTGAGCCTGTCGTGTTCGTCTGTTCGGCAGTCGTCGTCGCTTTGAAACTGTAATCGAGAGTTTCGGTTGGTTTGAGATCCGCAGCGAGATGGATGACGTATCGGCCGTCGTCGGGCAGTCGAACGCCGTTGACGGTTCCATCCGACGCCGTATGAATCTTCTCGCCGTCGGGCCCGAACACGGTCACCGGTCCGAGGGAGCCACCGTTGGCGATGGTTTCGAGCGAGAGCGCGTCACCGGCGGTAGCATCCACGGCGAAATACTCCTGATCGTAGTCGGTCATCACGCCGGACACCGTCGATCCCGGAGTGATCGACACTGCCTGTGACTGGTGTTCGTTTGGATCGTGTCGGTCGAGCTTCGTGGTGGACACCGACAGTTCATAGGAGACGGGTCCGGACCGGGAGGAATCCGCTGTGACTTTCACGTAATGTGTCCCGGAGCGCTCGATGACCGCGCCGCTGACCGGCTGCCCATTCGATTCACTGGCATCTCCTCCCTCTGTGGGTTGGATGGGAACGCCATCCGGATCGTACAACGCGACTCCAACCCCCTTTCCGGGGGAGTTAGAGCGTATCTGTGCGGTAAGTCCCTCTCCAGCGGTGAGATCGACAGTGTACCAATCGGCCTCACCAGGAGCAATCTCATCAGTAACTGTGCCGGATGTCTCTATCTCCGTCGCCTGCGAGTGCGTATCACCGGTGTCAGTCGATTCCCCCGTAGCGGTCATCACCGTCGAAACGATGACACCACCAGCGGCTAGGGAAATGATGAGCAGGATGACGATCTCGACCCGTCCGAACGACGATATGTTGACCATATATTCACTGCCCCCTCGGATACCCAAGAGTGGATGGCTCGAAAAGTTGGGATCTACCCACAACATAAAAGCCACCGAATATATACATTATCATTGATCGGCGAATATAAACGTGGAACTGGTCATAGAACGGAACGATAACCCCATGATCCGGATCGTCGTCGGCTCAGTCCTCAAACCGTCGCTCGATGCTCGCTGCGTGGGCTTCTAGTCCTTCGGTTTCGGCGAGTGCCGTGATCGTCGATCGGAGTTCCGAGAGTGCCGTCCGGTCGAGTCGCTGGACGGTCGTCGACCGGAGAAACGTTTCGACCGAGAGTCCACCGGTCACCCGCGCGCGGCCGTTGGTGGGGAGCACGTGGTTCGTGCCAGTGGCGTAATCACCGGCTGCAACCGGCGTGTACGGACCGAGAAAGACGCTTCCTGCGCTGTCGATGCGTTCGAGTAACGCTTCCTCGTCGGCGGCTTGGATCGATAGGTGTTCGGGTGCGTACTCTTCGGCGAACAACACCGCCTCGGAAAGCGATCGGGTGAGAAATACCCCGCTCGCGTCGCCACCAAGCGCTTCGTGAATGATCTCCTCGCGCGTCCGGTTGCTCGCTTGGTCGTCGATAGCGTCGGTGATAGCCGTTGCGAGCGCCGCGTCATCGGTCACGGCGACGACGGCTGCATCGGGATCGTGTTCGGCTTGAGCGATCATGTCCGCCGCGACGAGCGCGGGATCGGCTGTATCGTCTACCACCACCACGAGTTCGCTCGGTCCGGCGAGGACATCGATCTCTACGTCGCCTCGAACCTCGGCTTTCGCGGCGGTAACGAAGCGGTTTCCGGGTCCGACGATCTTCTCAGTCGCCGACACCGTTTCGGTGCCGTAGGCAAGCGCCGCGATGGCCTGTGCACCGCCGCTCTGGTACACCGAATCCGCACCAGCGATGTGGATGGCCGCGAGTGTCGTCGTATCGAGCGTTTCAGCCGGGGGGGTCGCCACGGCGATGTGATCGACACCGGCCACACTGGCAGGAATGATTCCCATGAGTGCACTGGAAGGGTACGATGCCGTTCCGCCGGGCGTGTAGACGCCGACGCGCTCGATCGGCCGGAACCGTCGGCCCAACTCCCGCCCCTCGAACGATCGCCGCCAATCCTCCGGAAGCTGAGTCTCGTGGAACGCCCGGATGTTTTCGGCGGCCGTCTCGATGTGAGTTTTCAGCTCCGGATCGACCTCATCCGCCGCACGGGCAGCCTCGGCAGTGATCTCGATGTTGCCGATCTCACAGCCGTCGAACTCCGTGGCATACGCACGGAGCGCGCTATCGCCCTCCTCGCGCACGCGGTCGATGATCTCACAGGCGGTACCACGGGCGTCGTCGACGCCACCGCTTCGATCGAACAGCGCGCGCCGATCGGCTGGCGACAGCTCCGCTATCTCCTGAACGTCCATACCTCAGCGTTGCTCCCCACCGAAAAAACGGTTCGCTATCCGAACTCGATTTATTTTATACACCTAGAAAAGTACAGATAAAAACATGATGCTAACTGAATAATATTATCAGTACAATACGTGCAACTATGTCATTCACGCCGGCATGGCACGAATTACTGACTCGAATCGATACGGTAGGCGAGGGTGCGACGCAGGGCTCGGTCCACGGTGGAACCGATTTCGAAGAGATGGGGCAAACACATCCGAAACGCCATAGCTACGAGCCGGACGGATCGACCTCTTCGACCACGGCCGGGGAGTCGTTGGCAGGATTGTTTACGGCCGTCGACACCGGGTAGCCACGGAGCACGTCCTCGGGAGTGGGGTCAAGCGCATCGATCCCCACACCGTCTAACCACCCCGACTCTTCGCGTTCTGCGAGAACGACCGGCATCCGGTCGTGGTACTCACTCACAGTATCGTTCGGTTCGCGCGTCAAGACGGTGAACGACACCAACGGCTCGGAAGCACCCACCCCCCTATCACCGTTCGAAAAGTCACTCAAACCCGTTTGTGTGTGAGTCGGGGTCCACGTCTCCCAGAGTCCCGCCAACGCAAACGGCTGGTCATCTGTGCTGGTGATCCGGACGGGTCGTTTGTGCTCACCGTTCATGTCGACCCACTCGTAAAACCCGTCGACTGGCACGAGACACCGACGGTTCCAGTACGCGTCCTGAAACGCCGACGTTTGTGCGACCGTTTCGGATCGGGCGTTGATCAGATTCGTACTCGGTTCGTCCGCCCACGAGGGCACCAGCCCCCACTGTGCTCGCGTGACCGACGTTCGGGTCTCATCGCATACGATCGGAAGTTGCTGTCCGGGCGCCGCGTTGTATCGCGGCTCGAAATCGAACCTCATCTGGACACCGAACCGCTCCTCGATCGTCTCCGGATCGACGAACAGGCTGTATCGACCACACATACCCCTGATAAACCGCCGCACAGCATAAAGACACCACGATATATCGAACACCCCTAGCCGAGAAAATAATGCATTGATGAATATACAATAATTTAAATCGAGTGGCGAACAACGCCTATCCGTGGCTGACGATCCGACGTTCGAGATTCCGGTCCATCCCGAGCGGCGGTACACTAACCGCACGGTCCACTACGAAGGAGACGTTGCGTTCACGCTCACGCCGATGGACGGACGGGCCGGGACAGTGGAGTCGTTGCTCGCCGACGTGCTCGACACCGGTCCGTATCGGTACGGTGACTGGTTCGATCTCCCGATAGCGGTGTTTCTCGTCCACGATGAGGAGACCAGCGACACGTTCCGCGTATCGATCCGTGACGGCACTGTCACGCTCCATGTTCTTCCCGATACGACATCGGCCGGACTCCGGGCGATGTACGATCGGCTCGTCCGGAAGAGCGAGTGTTCGTGGACCGTCGACCGACGCGTAGACGTCTGATCCCAACGGCGTGGCCGAGACAAACACGCTTGATACGAGACACAACCGATATTGTTCGCCTCGTTAATCTGGAGGTATGACAGTCTCTCGCTCGGTCGAGCTAGCGGGTCACATCATCGACTCGGGGACGTTACAGTCGTGTTTCGGTGTGATCATGGACATGGGGGGATCGTTTGAGGTCGAAGAGTTCGACATCGGCCGGTCAAAAACGGAGAAATCCTACGCACGGTTAGTCGTGAGCGCCGACACCGACGACGACCTCCAAACGATCATCCACGAACTCCATCAGAACGGCGCAACACCCATCGATCCACGGGACGCAACGGTCGAACCCGCACCAGCCGATCAGGTCGTCCCGCCTGGGTTTTATTCGACGACCAACCACCCCACGGACATCCGGATCGAGGGTGAATGGTTGGCCGTCGACCGGATCGAAATGGACTGTGCAGTCGTCGTCGAGCGAAACGGTAACGGCCAGCCAGCTCGCGCTCGGGCGAAAGTGTTGAACGCCATCGAGGAAGGGGATCTCGTCGTCACTGGTGAGAGCGGCATCCGGGTCCGTCCGCCCGAGCGCCCTCGGGAACGGTCTGGAGCGTTTGGGTTCATGCAAGGAGGGGTTTCGAGTGAGCGCCCATCCGAATCGACGATCGAGAAGATCGCAGAGGCGATCACACAGACGAAAGCCGAAGATGGGTCGATACTCGCGGTGTGTGGCCCGGCACTCATCCATTCTGGGGCACGCGAAGATCTCGCCCGGCTCGTTCGGAAGGGATACATCGACATGCTGTCGGCTGGCAATGGGTTCGCCGTTCACGACATCGAGCGCGATCTGTACGGGACCTCGCTGGGCATGAACACCGAGACGCTTGATCACCCACGTCGGGGACACAAACACCACATCTACGCGTTGAGCGAAGTGATCCGAGCAGGAAGCATCGAGAACGCCGTCGAGGACGACCTCATCACTTCCGGCGTGATGTACGAATGCGTGGCCAACGACGTGCCGTTCGTTCTTGCGGGATCGATCCGAGACGACGGACCACTGCCCGACACGATCACAGACACCATCGAGGCACAGAACGCCATCCGCGAACAAGCACACGAAGCCGACATGGTGCTCATGCTCTCGACGCTGCTCCACTCCGTTGCCGTCGGTAACTGCCTTCCATCGACGACGCGCGTCGTCTGTGTCGACATCAATCCTGCAACGGTCACACAACTGCTAGACCGGGGCAGCGCTCAAGCCGTCGGGATGGTCACCGACATCGGCACCTTCATCCCGATGCTTGCAGACACCATCCTCGATAGCCAGTAACCGGCTCCCATTCCCGACGGCGTTTCGTTCTCCGCAAAGCATCGGGCATCGGCTGTTCGGAGCGCCAGATTAATAACATTTGAGTTTATTTTATTAATAAGATGGGAATCACGGATTCGATGGGGTTCGACAACCAGTTTGGGCGACCGTCACAGGTTGGGATCGTTGCCGTCGTTGCACTCGTCTGTCTGTCTGGAGTTGGGATAGCAAACGATCAGTGGAAGGTGTTCGTCATCTCCTGGATCGGGTTCATAGCGATGGCGGGGGCGGCCATTCCGGGGTCGCGCACGGAGACGACGAACGCAGGTCAGTTGGTGTGGGGGTATGGGCTTGCCAGCGGTGCGATGATAGCGAGCGCCTCGATCTTCCTCGTCCCCCAAGCCGTCGGGTTTTCCGCTACGGTCGGGGGGATTGGGATCGCTGTCGGGATTCTTCTGGGCTATGGAGCACACACTATCGGTCACCGGCTCTCTCACGTCGAATCGTTCGGAACGGTCGCCGTTCAGCTCAGTGCGCACTCTCTCGCCGGGGGGGCGATCATTGGTCTCGTGTACGCGACGCTTCCAGATCTGGGACTGTTGCTCGGACTCAGCATCGTCTCACACAAGGGACCGGCGGGGTATGCCGCTGCTCGCCGCCTCTCTCGCCGTGGAAACGCCACGTCCGTGCTGCTCGTTCCGGCCGCTGCGGTCGGGTTGGCTGCGCTGCCAGCATCCATGCTGAATCTCCCCGTTTCGATGGCAGGAAACGCTATCATCTCGGGAATCGCCACTGGTATTTTCCTCCATATTGCGATGGACTTTCTTCCCCAGTGTGATACTGGCAGCGAGATCGGGCAAGCGGTCGGGCAAAAGGAGAGCGACGCCGTCCACGCCGAACTCGATCGACTCCGGGTCCACGCCGTCGTGAGTACCGTCCTCGGCTCGGGAGCGGTTGTACTCGCGTGGGCAGTGCTCACCCTGTGACTCGACTCGGGATCAAATCCTGTGACGTTCGCCCATACAATTTGTGAAAGCCAACTCACGTTCGCCTCAGCCGGGGAGGCACGGTCACAGTTCGATTTTGGTCGTCGGGTCGTCGAGTTCCCAGAGGAGGCGAGGGAGAAACGCATCGAGATGATCGATGAGACGGCGTTCGGAGACGTCCAGTCCGTCACAGTGGGAATGCGCTTCCTCTCGGATGCTCACGTGGATATCGCCGTGTTCGACGTGGACTTCGAGCGGAAACACGGAACACCGGGTCGGTTTCCACTCGTGTTCGGCGTGAAGTGCACAAAGACCGTCGTCGCGGAGGAAATAGCAGGCGTGGTCGTCGACGTCGACGTGGTCGTCCCGGTCTTTCTCCTCGCGTCGGACGAAATCCCGACCTCGGAGCTGTTTGACGGGGTCATTGAGCGATTCCCGCTGTGCGAGTTCGTGGAGATCTTTCCCATAGAGGAGTACCCCATGGTGACAACACCACGTACAGTCGGGAACACATTCGAACGTGAGATCCGGATCGAACTCCACGACCGCCTCACAGCCGGGATGGACTTCGATTCGAGTGGGTTCGATCACGGTAGTGACTCAGGGTTCGTGATGGGATACGTTCTTCGTCGTGCGCGTTCGACCGGATTCAACTGTATCCTCGCCAGCGGTGGCCACACTCGGTACATTTGAAAAAGCGCGTCGGTGGCTCGTCGGCCGCGCCGGTTTGCTTGATCGTGTACCACGCCTCATCGTTGTCACACTCCTCGCAGATGACGTCAGCGGTGGGCTTTCCCTCGTCGGCGTCGCCCTCTTCGGTTTCGATCACGTCGTCGAACGTCTGGGTTTCGGTACTGACGAATTCGGCTGCGCGTTCTTCGTCCTTGGTGGTGCGCACACCGCAGTTCGAACAGACCATTTCGTCGGTCTCTGGGTCGGTGTGCATCAACGAACCGCACTCCTCACAGAACTGCATACAGGAACTACCCGTTCGATACTTAAAAACAGCGTGTCGGATCAATCGTATCGTACGCCGTGGTTTCGAGGCTCACTCACGAGCACCTCGCCATCGTTGTCGATCGCTGCCAGCGCATCGGTGGCTGCCGTTCGGGCTGCATCGATCTGATCGACGTCAGCAAGTCCATAAACGACGGGTCCCCACGACGACTGTCCGACGCCAGCAACGGCAGATTCATCGCGTAGTCGTTCGATGAGATCGCCAGCGGGTGGTCGGTACACGCCACCCTGTTCGTCGGCGTACCACGCTCCGTTGAGTCGTCCGACGGCCTCGATCGCGTGGCCGAACTGTTCGATGTTTCCGTCGGCGACGGCGGGGAGCAGCTGATGGGTGAGGACGACGGCAAGTTCCTCTCCGATGGTAGGATCGGCTCGTTCGACGACCGACCGCATCTGTCGATCCTCGCGCTCGCCGTGTTCGCCGGTGATCCCCGTCGGAATCACGAGGACGAACCGCCAATCTGCCGGTAGCGAATGGCGGGCGAGGATGGATGGAACGGTCCACTCCCCCGGCTCGGGCGGTGCGGTGGTGAACAGTTCAGTCGGGTGACCAGCGTCGACGACGAATCCACCGGTCTCGAACGTTCCGACACCGACGCCACTCCGTCCGCCCCGTCCGAGTGCCGGAGCGTGCTCCCGGACGGAAGCATCGATATCGTAAGCGCGAGCGATGGCCGCAAACGTGGCGAGAGCGTGTTGTGTACCGCTTCCAAGACCGACGTGGCGCGGCAGTGCGCGCCGCAGCCGCACACGAGCACCGGACACACCGAGCAACGAAACGGCTCGCTCCGTGGCAGTCTGAACGACTGGGTCAGTATCGATGGTGTCGGCAGGATGGGCTTCAAGGACGACACGTGGCTCTTCGAGTGCTACACCGACGCCGCCGTAGAGGCGTTCATGAGCCAACGAGAGGTTCTGAAAACCGATATGGAGCCGTGCTCCGGTTCGTACCGTCGCCATATCCGTTCCTGTCGAGGCGCGGCTATGCGGGTTTCGACACCGGAGAGGCCTACCACCGTGTCAGAACTGTTCACCGGTGTTGAGACGAGAACGCGACAGCTCGACTCAGGAGCTGATTCCAATCCACAGCAGATACAGCACGAACACGACGATATACCCCGCGGCGAATGCGGTCGTCAGCACTGAGCGGCCGAACAGGGCGATCGCTCCGATCACCAGCGGACCACACAGGATGAGTAGCTCGTAGACACGATCATGGTCACCGTTCCACGGCAGCGACCTGACGAGAGGGAAGTTCGAGGGGATCGGACTCATGGTCGGTCACCTCGCACGAGAACGGCGCGGAGCAACACGAGCACTGGGATGATCTCTAGGCGACCGACCCACATATTGAACACGAGAACGATCTTTCCAAGGAAAGGCATCGTTGAGCCAGTGATGCCGGTCGAAAGTCCGACGTTCCCTTGAGCGCTTACGACCTCGAACACGACGTTTGCGAGGGTAAATCCCTCTCCCGGTGGAATGAGAAGTGACAGAGAGACGACACCCACGGCGAGAAGGACGAACCACAGGAGCGTGATGATGGCTGCCTCCTCAAACTCGCGGGTGAGTTCGATATCCGAGAGGATCCGGCCGTCGATCTCGAACCGACGGATCGCAGACGACGGATAGAAGACATCACTGATCCGGTGTGCCGTCCCCTTTCCGAGGGTAAGTAGTCGGATGAGCTTGATTCCGCCAGCCGTCGATCCCGCTGACGCTCCGACGAACATCCCGAAGGCGACGGTCATCTGGGACAGCGGCGACCACGTCTCACCGATTCCGGCGGTCTGAAATCCAGTACAAGAGGCCGCGGAAACGAACTGGAACAGGCCGAACCGAACCGACTCAAAGAGGGAGTCGTACGTGCCGTACTGGTGTAACAGTCCGATGAGTCCGGCGCTTCCGGCAGTGAAATAGATGAACACCCACCGGGTTTGGAGATCCCGATAGACGTTGTGTAGATCCCCCCGCAGCATGAGATAATGGACCGGAAACGCGATACTCCCGAGAATCATGACGGGAATGAGCACGAATTCGATGATGGGGCTTTGGTAAGTTGCGATGCTGTCGTCCGTAATTGAGAATCCACCGGTCGCCAATCCGGTCATTGCGTGGTTGATGGCATCCCAAATGGGCATGCCAGCCAGCCAGAGTAGCAAAATCGAAAGGAATGTGAACAACAGGAAGATCCACCAGATGGTACGCACTGTCGACACGATGCTCGGATGGATCTTCTTTGAGCGTGCTTCACTCTCGTAGAGGGTCAGCGATCCGCTGCCCGGTCGGGCGAGGATCGCGGTTGTGAGAACGATCACGCCGACGCCACCGACCCATTCGGTGAACGAGCGCCACCACTGGAGCGTGTGTGGAAGCCGATCCTCGTGGGCCGTCATCGTGAGTCCGGTGCCCGTAAATCCACTCATACTCTCGAAAACGCTGTTGGTCGGTCCACGGAACGCTGCCAGCGTCGGTGTATCGACGCTCGCCGGAACGCCCAGCCACGGGGGAGCGAGGTGAACCGTCCACGCTGTGAACAGAAACGGAAGCGACCCGAACAGCGCCACGAGCATCCATCCCAACGCGGCGATCATCATTCCGTGGAGCTTTCCCAGTTCCGTTCGCTCGCCACTGTGAGTGAACGACAGCCCGATGGTGAGTGCCAGACCACCAGAGAGCACGATCCCGGGGATGGCGTAATACTCACCCCAGACGATCGGCACGATGAGCGAAAGGAACATCATTCCGGACAGCGCCTGTAACATGCGGCCTAGATCCGAAAGAACGGTGCGTAACCGTAGAGTCATCTACTCCTCGGTATCCCCGACAGTACCAAATATCTCGTGTTTCTGCCGTTGGTAGTCGTCAGTTCGGTCAACCGTCACCGCTGGGGCGTGACACGGGCTGTCACGATCGATCCACCATTTGCTCATAACCCTCAAAATGCCCGAACAGATCCGTGAGTTCCGGCGTTGCTCCTCGTTCGGAATAGACGGTCACGAGATCTCCGTGTTCGATGTGTGTGTCTCCGAGTGGGGTGATGGGATTGTCGCTGTCTTCCCGGTCGATCGCAACGATGAGCGTATCCTCGGGAATGATCCCCTCGCTGGCTGCTGTCGACAACGTTTTGCCAGCGATCGGCGCCTCGTCACCGACACGAATCTCGAACACTTCAGCGGTCTCTCCGATGTGCATGTAATCGATCACGGACGGACGTTCGACCGACCGAAACAGGTGGTCGGCGATGAGCCGCTGGGGGTTTTGCAGCGTGTTCGCACCGACTCGCTCGAAAACGTTCATGTGATCAGGATCGTGGACGACCGAAACGATGTTCGGTACGCCGAACTCCTCGGCGAGCAAACAGACCATGACGTTGGTCGCGTCCCTGTCGGTCGTCGAAATGATCGCATCTGCGCGCTCGATTCCGGCATCGGTCAGTGTGTCCTGTACCGTCGCGTCGTCGTTGAGAACGAGACAGTCGAAGGCGTTGGCGGCGATCTCGGCACGTTCCCGATCGCGTTCCAATACGACGACCTCGTTACCGGAGCTGGTAGCGATATCGATGAGCTGAGTTCCGATGTCCCCTGCACCAACGACGATGAGATACATGGAAACACTACGACAAAATCGGAGGAAAAGGTGTCGCTCTACACTCGTAGTTCGTACCCCGGTCCGTGCTGGTACACGTCTCGAAAGATCCGTTCGATAAAATCGGCAGTGTGTTTGGGATCCGCGATTGCAGCGATGTGAACGGTTCCTGTCGGTGCCGTCCGGGTGGCTGGCTGTTCGATCTTGAACACCGGAAACGACGCCAACACGGCGTCGAGACGCTCCCGTGCCCCATCACTGACATCGATGGCGATCGTGCGATCGGCGTACTCCAATCGTGCGGTGTCGGTTTCGAACACGACGCGATCACGGTCGTGTTTCCGATGGGCCGCGATCGTCTCGGTGATGAGTGCGAGCCGGTCGCGTTTGGTGTGTGCCTGGGACATGACGTGAACGACGTGGGCCACGGTGAAAAGCTGGCATCCTCCGTCCGGAGTGGCCAAGCAGTCACGCGCACCCAATGCAGTGGATCCACCCGTCCTCGACAGCCACGTGCTCGACCGTGAATCCGGCCTGTGTCACGTGATCGGTGAGTTCGTCCGTCGTGTAAAGGGTGAATCGTCTGGTGTCGTCATCGTACGTGGTACCAGCGACCGTTCCCTCACCTCGCTTGACGGTGAGCGCGAGCGGTCCCGATCGGAGGGCTCGGTGGAACTCCGCGAGTGTCGCGGGCGCGTCCGAGCGAGGAACGTGGAGAAACGACGCACACGCCCACAGCCCATCGATCGATCCGTCCACGACACCCAGCTGTCGCATGTCCATCCGGACAAACCGTCCGGTCGCAGTCTGCTCGCTCGCCAGCCGGAGAAACGCCGGTGTGAGATCGACACCGATCGGATCGTAGCCCCGCTGGGCGAACGTCTCGGTCTCCCAGCCCGGACCACAGCCGACATCGAGCACGCGGTCGCCGTCAACTCCTCCTAGAAACCGATCCAGCAGCGGCTCGACGACGGTTCGGTCGGCATGGCGCTCACAGTACTGCTCGGCAACGGACTCGTACGTGGCGATCGTCGGTGTGACGGACTCGTCCATACCGAACTAACGTACCACACGTTTGAAAGCTGTTTCTTCAAGCTTTTAGGCGCGCGCGTCAGCATCGCATGTATGGACGAACGTCCTCGAATCCTGTTGCTGGGTCCGCCGGGAGCCGGCAAAGGTACACAGAGCGAGAACCTCGTCGACGCCTACGACATTGAACATATTACGACGGGCGATGCGCTGCGCGCGAACAAGGATATGGAGACTGAATACGGCACTCCACGGGAGTTCATGGATGCGGGCGAGCTCGTGCCCGATCCGGTCGTCAACGAGATCGTTGCCGAAGCGGTGTCGAACACCGAGGGGTTCGTGCTGGATGGCTATCCCCGAAACCTCTCACAGGCAGAGTATCTCGACGACATCACCGATCTCGACTGCGTGTTGTTTCTCGCCGTCGACCGTGAGGAACTGCTCCGTCGGCTGACGGGGCGGCGCGTCTGTCCGGAATGTAATAAGACCTACCACGTCGAATTCAACCCCCCAGAGACGGAGGGGGTGTGTGACGCCTGTGGAACCGAGTTGACCCAACGTGACGACGACACCGAAGCCGTCGTGAACGAACGTCTCGACGTGTACGAGGAGAACACGAAACCGGTCGTGGAGTTCTATCGGGATCGGGGCGACCTGATCGAGATCGATGGCGAAGGGTCACCGGAGGACGTCTGGGAGAGCCTTCACCGACAGGTCGAAACGGTCACGACCGAGTGACAGCTTCCCTGTGTCGATCGACACGAAGTCTCGTCCGTACGGGTACGCTACTCTCACCCGAAGAAAGCAGGGTTGATAATGCGGGATATCCTAAGGCCGGTAATGGCACGTGCAGAACAGAAGGTGAATGATCTCCTCGCGGAAGATTCCGGCATGGGCGAGGCACTTTCCACCGTTCTCGCTCAGGCTGATGCGAATGGCGGAACGGTGGAATGGTCTGATGTCAATGGGGAGTTAACGAGCGGTCAGTGGGGGCGCATTATTGAAAAAGGGTTGCTACAAAGCGCCAACGGGAACGGCTTCGCCGTCCAAAACCCCGAAACGGTACGTGCCGCGCTTAACGGTGAATCGGAGTCGAAATCCGCTACCGGACAAATCGATGACGATGAGGAATCCAGTTGGACGACGTATGATAAGCTGGCCGGTATCGGGGCGCTCGGACTGATGGTCGGCTACTGGTTTCCTCCCGTCCTCAACACGATCGGGTCCACGCTCCACACCGTGATCGCTCCGCTCTATCAGTTCCTCCCGTTTTATATCATAGTCCTCCTCTTGGCGGTACTCACCGGACTGTACTCGACGGTGCTCCGGTCGAAGCTGGTCGACACCGAGAAGATGGGAAAGTATCAACAACAGATGCGTGATCTTCAGGAGCGCCAGAAGAAGGCTAGAGAGCGCGGTGATGACGAAGCGCTTCAGCGTCTCCAACAGGAACAGATGGAAGCCATGGGTGATCAGTTGGGAATGTTCAAAGAGCAGTTCCGACCGATGGTGTGGGTCATGCTGCTCACGATTCCCGTGTTCCTCTGGCTACGCTGGATGACCGGAGCTGGGCCGCTGCCGAGTACGGCCCACGTGATCATGCCGTTCGCAGGAGAGGTCAGCTGGAACGACACCGTGCTCATCATGCCGGCGTGGATCATGTGGTATATGATCTGTTCGTTCGGTTCCACGCAGGTCATCATGAAGGGTCTCGATCTCCAGATGACACCGTCCACGAACTAATAAGACAACCTCTTTTAGGTCTACTGCCGGAGATAGAGCATGTTGATCACGGTTTCCGGCCCTGCTGGTGTCGGTAAAAGCACGACTGCTACCGCACTCGCAGACGCACTCGAATACGATCACGTAAGCGGTGGGGATATTTTCCGCTCACTCGCCGACGAGCGGGGAATGAGTCTGCTCGAATTCAACCAACTCGCCGAGGAGGACGACCAGATCGATCGGGATCTCGATCGTCGACTCCGTGAACTCGCTAGCGACCGCGATGCTCTCGTGATCGAATCTCGACTCGCCGGTTGGATGGCGGGTGAACACGCCGATCTCCGGGTGTGGCTTGATGCACCCTCTGCCATCCGTGCGGCCCGGATAGCTGACCGAGAGGGAAAGAGCGTCGAACAGGCTCGCTCCGAGACCCAAGCCCGGGCGGAAAGCGAGGCTCTCCGGTATCGGGAGATCTACGGGATCGATATCGACGATCGTTCGATCTACGATCTCTCGATCAACACCGCACGGCTAGAACCATCGGGGATCGTCGAGACCATCGTGACGTTCATCGAATCGTACAGTCCCGACGGAGACGAGGGCAAAGCCCCGATCGAGGGCGTTACATACGACTTTTGAACCGATGCGCGCAGCGCCCACGGACCGTGATGTCGACGAGCTCCTCTCGTTCGGAGTGGTGAACCTCGACAAGCCGCCCGGTCCCTCCGCCCATCAGGTGGTGGCGTGGCTCCGCGATCGGCTGGGTGTCGACCGAGCCGCTCACGCGGGGACGCTCGATCCGAAGGTAACGGGCTGTCTGCCGGTGTTGACTGGGGATGCGACGCGGATGGCACAGGTGTTTGACGCGAGCGACAAAGCCTACATCGCCGTGCTCGAACTCCACGGACACGCCGAGGATCTTGACGTGCTGTCGGCGTTTGAAGGCCCGATCCTTCAGAAACCACCGCGAAAGAGCGCCGTCAAGCGTCGGCTCCGAACCAGAGCAATCCACCGGTTGGACGTGCTCGAACACGAGGATCGGCGCGCGTTGCTCCGGGTTGAGTGTGAGAGCGGGACGTACATCAGGAAGCTCTGTCACGATCTCGGGTTGGCCGTCGGCACGGGCGCACACATGGGCGATCTCCGCCGGGTAGAGACGGTGCCGTTCGACGACACTGATCTGGTGACGATGCACGATCTCACCGACGCCATGGCGTTCTACGAGGACGGTGACGAGGACCCGATACGGGAAGTCGTCGCCCCCGGTGAGCGGGCGTTAACGCATCTGCCGAGCGTAACGATCGCCCCCAACGCCGCCCGCGAGGTCGCAAACGGCGCGCCGGTGTATGCTCCCGGCGTGATCGACGCCGAGGAGGTCGAGGACGCCGAACAGGGCACGCTCCTCGCGTGTTACACGCCCAACGGAGCGGCTGTCTGTCTCGGTCGGCTGGTCGGTGATCCCGACGCGGAGTCGGGAACGGTGGTCGACACCGAGCGCGTGCTCGTTTAGCGGTATGAATGGAGTGACGGAACTGGCCCACAACGGGAGCAAAGCGAAGGGCTTAATCCCCGATGGGTCATTTATCCATGTACGGCGCGGGACCGTGGGGTAGTGGTATCCTCTGCGCATGGGGTGCGTTGGACCTGAGTTCGAATCTCAGCGGTCCCAGTTTCTAGTGGTGTTCCGATCGGTGGTGAGCGGTGGATATGCGGATTGCTGGTCTCTTCGTGGACCGTTATAACGTTCGTGTACAGCGAGGGTCCACGAAGAGGATGGTCAATGAGACCGATGGAAAAAGCTTTATTGGATCGCTCCACGGATTTTCATCCTCTCTTTCAACTGAGCCAGCAGCGACGAAGGCATTGAAACTCTCCCTCTTCGAGTAGGGGGAGATCACTGGTCTCCTTTCAACTGTACCAGCGGCGGACTAGGCATTGAAATCATCTCAGACTGTGATAGGCCCTCGTGCCACAAGGAAATATTTTTGATACATCAATTATTAGTGTTGCACTCATGACGACCGTCGAAATATTAGAAACGAAAAGCGAACGGTTGTTTCTCTATTTCAGTCGGATCAACGGGCAACTGTTCTCGCTCCTATCAGTGAAGAACAATGTGGGACATTGGACCGGACTATTCAAGATCCGACGCCAATCCAACACCGCGGCGAATACGAATTCGAGATCGTCGAAGGCGGCGCTAACGAGATGTTCATCTTCGTGGAATTAGAGGATGTCATGACGACACTCGTTCCGATCGAAAACGATGACGATCTTCAGTGATTGCAGCAAACAATCCACTCACCGCACCCCTTTAATGGACCCAAAGCAAGTATCAATCGGATATGAGTAAAAAGTGTCCGGAATGCGGTAGCGACGAAACAACGAAATCCAAGGGGTCTGGATATGTGGTAACTGCCAAAACGTCTTTGAATAGACGAAGACGCAAGCGGGATTCAAACCCGCGCTATGTTTCAACTGTACCAGCAGCGATTAAGGCATTGAAACCGCTCGGTATAGCGCCATATCGTTTATGACACGCATCTTTACACTGTGCCAGAGCGGAACGAGGCATCGAAGCCACTTCGTCGGCAGGTGATGCGTAGCCTCACGGGAATCAACCACGCAACACCGACCGGCTCCCATGGGCAAACCAGCACCACGACAAACGTCTGTCCCATCAACACGCGATCACGACTACCACCCGACCGGTGAACTTGATCGCTCACGTATCCATCATCACCGATAGCCGTCGCTCCCACACGGAGCATACGAACCAATCCATCGACACGACCGACACGATGGCCTAGAGTTTTATATCATAACGGGGCAACGATGTGATCGGAGGCCGACCGCGTTACAATCCCACACGGATTGTGTGGGTGCCGGGTGCCCTAACCACCCGACGATGGTCTCCATAGCGACCAGAAGACCATGTTCGATTCTGATCCAAACGACCTTGAAGGTACCGACGTGCTCAAGAGCGAGTCCCAACGCGCCTCGGACAGACGGTCGACGGCCGTCGACGACATCGAAGAGACGATCCTGCGCTACTGCTGGGCCAAAACCGACGAATGCCCGGCGTGTGGCTGTGAGGCCTCGCTCCGCATCGGCGTCGAAACGGAGAGCGAGGAAACCGTGAGTGCTCCGGACTGCCAGCTGTGTGACGCCGTAGTCACAGCGGTCACCGACGGCGTCGAGTTCGATCTCGTCTGACCGGATCCGGACAGTGTTGCTGGTCCTTCGTGGACCTTTATAACGTCCGTGTACAGGGGGGGGTCCACGAAGACGGGTGGCGCTGAGACCGATGGAGAAAGCTTTATTTGGGTTCTCCATGGATTTTCACCCCCTCTTTCAACTGTGCCAGCGGCGACGAAGGCATTGAAACGATCTGTTCGTAATTCGTAGAGACCAGTTGTAATCTTTCAACTGTGCCAGCGGCGACGAAGGCATTGAAACCGTACTCGTGGAGAAACACACTCTGAAAGTCTTCGCTTTCAACTGTGCCAGCGGCGACGATAGGCATTGAAACGAGGACTTGCTTCGAGCCGCCGCCAGTCCGTAGCTTTCAACTGTGCCAGCGGCGACGAAGGCATTGAAACTGCACGAAACGTATGGTGTTATGACGTGTTGATCACTTTCAACTGTGCCAGCAGCGACGAAGGCATTGAAACCATCCAACAGGCCATACACGACATCTCGAGTGTTGCTTTCAACTGTGCCAGCACTGACCAAGGCACTGAAATCTGCCGATCACACCCGATAAACGAATTCATACATACAGATATCAGACACCGAAAACACGGCAGGAAGAGACAGCATGCACGAGTCGGACGAGACGCACTGCTGTCATACCCACCGTACCGGGAGTTCAACAAGACCGAACAGGCCAGCGCGAGCCGTCAACCCGTTGGGAACCATCGACGTGCTGTTGCGGTTGGAGCCCATCGACCTGAACAGCCGGATCAACGCCGTCGGTGGAGCCGACGAGCCGATCGGCAACGAGTGAGCATCTGCCTCCGCGATGCTCACCGAGCCGCGAACAGTCCCTGAAACAGTGTGCCCAGCAACAGCGACGAACCACACGAACGGATCGACAGCGAGAGCTAATCAGCAAGGACAGACACTCAAGTGGGTCCCAGACGACAACCCGATATGGAACGATCAACAACGGCACCAGCAGCTCACCCACGGAGGCGATTCCCGTGAACGGCTTTCTCAACGGCGATCCGAGCCTGCGCCCGTGGTGGGCGCTGGTGATCGTCCTCACCTTGATACTGATCGTCATCGCACACGCCTTCATCGGAACGATCGTGTTCGGGATATTCTTCTACTACGCGATGCGGCCGATCAACCGGCGCATCAGACGCTTCACGAACGCCCGGCGACTCGCAGCCATCACCACCCTGTTTCTCGTGTTCATTCCGATACTCGCCTTTCTCACCTACACGTTCCTCATCGGACTCGAAGGTCTCAACATGGTTCTCACAGATCAGGTCAGGCAAGCGATCACCCCGTACGTCGACGTTTCTCGGCTGCTCGAAGATCCCCAGACAGTGCTCTCGCTGACTGATCAGCTCCGTCAGTCCAGACCTCTTCAGGGGATCTTATCGACCAGCATTGAGGTCGTGCTAGCTATCTCGAACGCGCTCATCCATCTGGCGATGATCCTCGCCATCGTCTACTACTTGCTTCGGGACGGTGCCCGCATCGAGGCGTGGTTTCGAGAGGAAGTCGGCACTGACAGCGCGGCGTACGCGTACGCGAGCGCGGTCGATACGGATCTCGAATCGGTGTACTTCGCCAACGTGATCGCCATCGTGATGATCACGCTCGGCTCCATCGTGTGGTACAACCTGTACAACGCCGTTGCACCGTCTGCGGTGACGATCCCGGTCCCCACGCTGTTGGCGCTGTTGACGGGGATTGCGAGCATCATTCCGATCGTCGTCGGCAAACTCATCTACGTGCCGATCACCGCCTACCTGTTGATCCTCGCAGGACAAACGAACGAGACCCTGCTGGTGTACCCCGCGTTGTTCGTTGCAGTCGCGTTTCTGTTTCTCGACTTCTTGCCCCAAACGTTCATCCAGCCGTACATCGCCGGCCGAAAGATCCACGTGGGGCTGATGATCTTCGCGTACGTGTTCGGAGGGCTGTTCTTTGGCTGGTATGGGCTGTTTCTCGGACCGATCATTCTCGTGTTCTCCTTACAAGCCATTCGGCTCGTCGTCACGGATCTGTTCCGTGGTGGGCCGGTAACACCACGACCCACGGCCGCACGAGATCTGGGATCCGATCCAGCACTCGATGGAGACGAGTAGCGAAGGCGGAGGTCCCGATCGAGCACCGATCACTCCCGCTTCGCTTTGGGGTTAGTGACCGCCCCGTTGGCAGCCGAATCGAACGCCATCCCGTACTTCGCAAGCACACCAGAGGTGTACGCCGGTTCAGGGGTGTCGATCACATCGAGACGACGATCGAGTTCCGCGTCCGAACAGTCGACCGCGATCGTGCGATCAGGGATGTCGATCGTGATGGTGTCGCCGTCCTCGATGGCGGCAATGGGTCCGCCGACGAACGCTTCCGGAGCGACGTGACCGATCATCGGTCCGCGGGTCGCACCGGAAAAACGCCCGTCCGTGAGCAGCGCAACGTCATCCTCGTGACCCTGACCGACGACAGCCGCCGTTACGCCGAGCATTTCGCGCATTCCCGGTCCGCCGCGAGGACCTTCGTTCCGGATGACGATCGTATCCCCGCTCTCGATACCGCCCTCTTGGACGTACGCCATCGCGTCCTCTTCGGTTTCGAAGACCCGAGCGGGACCCTGATGGTGGAACGCGTCGTCGCCGGTAGCCTTTAACACCGCGCCGTCGGGCGCGAGGTTCCCTTTCAAGATCTTGATAGCGCCCTCCTCGGTGAACGGATCGGAAACGGGACGGAGAAAGTCCGCGTCGATCGACTCCTCGGCCGGCAGATCGAGCTGTTCGATCTCCTCGGCGACAGTGCGACCGGTAACAGTCATCGCATCCCCGTGGAGCAGTCCGGCCGACAACAACTGCCGAACGACGATCGGAACGCCACCGATGTCGTGGAGATCTTTCATCACCCGCGTGCCACCGGGCTGGAGGTTGACGATTTTGGGCGTTCGGCGGGAAATTGCGTCGAACTCCTCGATCGACAGATCGATTCCCGCCTCAGCGGCCAGCGCAAGGAGATGAAGCACGGCGTTCGTCGAACCGCCCATCGCTACCTGCACCGCGATCGCGTTCTCGAACGATTCCTTCGAGAGGATCGAAGAGGGCGTTCGGTCGTTGCGAACGGCATCGAGGGCGATCTCGCCCGCCCGTCGTGCGATATCGTATCGCCCCTCGGATTCAGCAGGGGCACTCGCGCTTCCTAACGGAGCAAGACCGAGCGCCTCGCTGATCGACGCCATCGTGTTCGCGGTGAACATCCCGCCACAGGAACCTGCGCCCGGACACGCATCGTGTTCGAGTTCAGCGAGTTCCGTCTCGGACATATCGTCTGACGCCACCGCACCGACTCCCTCGAACACGTTCTGGACGGTTACCTCCCGACCGTCGTGTTCTCCCGGAAGGATCGATCCACCGTACAAGAACACGCTGGGGAGATCGGTACGGATGGCTGCCATCATCATTCCCGGAAGGTTCTTATCACAGCCGGCGACAGTGACGAGTGCGTCCATCCGCTCACCAAACGCGACGAGTTCGACCGAGTCAGCGATCACTTCCCGCGAGACGAGGGAGGCTTTCATTCCTTCGGTCCCCATCGAGATGGCGTCGGAAATCGTGATGGTACCGAACTCGATCGGCATCCCCTCTGCCTGCTCGACTCCTTCGACCGCAGCCTCTGCGACGTCGTCGAGATGGACGTTACACGGCGTGATATCGGCCGCTGGGTTGGCGATTCCGACCATCGGTTCGGAGAAATCCTCGTCGTCGTATCCCATCGCTCGAAACATCGCCCGGTGAGGAGCACGGTCGGGACCCTCCGTTACCTCGTGGCTCGGGAGCTCCGTCGATTTCCCGTACCGGTGGTGTTTGTGATCCATATCGATATCTTCCTCGGCACCGGCTTAACTCCCGTGTGTCAGTCAGATGTTGCTGCCATCACCGTCCCGATGGCGCGACACTGACAATCCACTGCTGTTTAATAATATAAATATAATATAAACAACTTTTTGAACGGCGATCACTGCGGGCGATATCCAAGTCTACTTGAACCTGCTGTAACACAACTCAATCGATGACACCACGAATTGCCGTCGCACACTATCCGGAGGGTGCCGGTCACGCGACGCGGATGCTTGCTGTTGCTTGGGCCTTAGAAGAACGAGGGGCAACCGTTACAGTTGCTAGTGGAGGTCCAGGAACGCGATTCGTTCGGATGAACGGATACGAGCCGTACGTGCCGACCCCAGTAGATTTCATCGACACCCGCCAGTTCGACAGGGGTGGTGTCATCACTAACAGCGTTCCGAACGCGGTTCGTCGGGTGTACGACTTAGCGGGGTGGCTTCGTCGTGAATCACCGGTGGCGGTCGTGACCGACGACATGTTCGCCACGATGGCCGCAACGCTTACTCGAACGCCAGTGTACTATCTTACTCACAACACGCCGGAGCTGTACACGCAACTGCTCGAACGCACAGCGACGACTGTTCTCACGCGATATCACCGACTGGTCGCACGGTCATTTTTTTATCCCGCCGTTTGGGAACCATGTCGCGCCGATCCAAATGGAGTCACCCGCGTTCCGCCGATCGCATTGGAAGGCGACAGCGATACGCCGGAGATCGACGTGTTGATCGTACCGAGCGTTTACTCAAGCGGCGTTACCGCACTCGCGTCGCAGCTCCGAACGAGGGGCCGGAACGTTACACGCGTCGGTGGCTCGGCGTGGGAACCTGTGGCGTCTCTGTTTCCGTATATCGCTTCGGCCACAACCGTCGTCTGCTCGGGATACTCGACGGTGATGGAAGCCGCCGTCGCGGGTACTCCCTGTGTGGTCCGTCCGTTTACCGACGAGCAACGCGGTGTCACTCGGCTCCTGAAAGGAACGGACGGATTTGCGGTCGCCGAAACGAGCCGCGAAGTCACAGAGTGCGTCGTCAATCCCCCACCACTCCCGGAGTTCGAAAACGGAACAGAGATCATCGCAGACCGAGTAATGGCCGAAATCGAACCGGAGTATACCCTTGAATCGACCCGCTCCACGTAACAGATGTAGTGAATCAGAGTCGGTGTCTGGCATTACTCATACGCCGGTGAGAACATTTTGCGTGGGTTCCTTACAAACTCGCAGTAAAAAAACCTGTATTTTCCACATCATTTAACTGATTGGCTGTTTCATCTATAGTAAAGAGAAAAGACATGACGGGTGACATTCATGTGGTCGGGATCGCCGGAAGTATTCGCAACCGAGCGGGAATCGACGACGCTGTCGACGGTGTCGACCGCAACGTATCGACGGAGGATCTCATCGACGGGATCGAGCAGCTCGAACACCGAGATATCTACCACGACGATTTCCTCGGGGAAATAAAACCACACGTTCAGGCATTGACCGATCAGAACGACCGTGTCGTCACGAACAGCGATGCGCTGGTTCTCACGGCTCTGTATGGAGCCAAAGAGATAGCTGACATCGAGTTCCACAAACTCACCAGCTACGCCGGTCTCGATGAGTCGTATGCGGACGTGCATCTCGACCGCGACCGGATGGCACCGCTTGCTGACGCGCTTGAGCGGGCCGACGGGATCGTTCTCGGCAGCCCCGTCTACTTCGGTGACCGGTCATCGTTGATGCATACGTTTCTGAACTTCGCTGCCGACCGTGATCTCCTCTCCGGGAAAGTGGTCGGGACCGTTTCGTGTGGTTCGAAACGCAACGGAGGACAGGAGACGACGAACGTGTACGCCTTGTTCGAGAGTCTCGATCATGGGGCGTACATCGTGGGCAATGGACCCAAAACGTGCCAGTACGGCGGTACCGGCTGGGGTGGTGATATCGGTGACGTCACCACGGACGACTTCGGGCTAGAGACGAGCATGGGAACCGGTCTCCGAGTAAGCAGTGTGGCCCAACTTCGAAACATCGCACACACGGCCGAAGCATCCCGGGTTGCGGAGTCGACCCCCGATCCGTTTCGGATCGGCGTGATACTCACGCGAGACCGCGACGACATCGTGCGGTCGAGCGTGGAACAGACGATTTCTCGGATCGATCCCGTGGGAAACGTGGCGTTCAACGTGATCGATTTCACGGAAGCGTACGTCCAAGCGTGTATCGGATGTGATGTATGTCCGACACCGGCGAAAGTCGAAGCGGTCTCTGACGAAGGGAAAGATTACAAATGTATCATCGATGACGATCTCGACGAAGCTCGGTGGACAGAGGATGATCTTCAACGCCTCCACGGAGAACTAATGCGTAACGACGCGCTGGTGATTGCGGCATACGACGCCGACGCGTCGGGGATCGACGACACTTATCAGACGCTGCTCGAACGAACACGGTATATCCGTCGTGACGACTGGCGGCTTCACAACCTGCCTTTGGCCGCCTACGTCGTCCGACCGCCCCAGAAATCGAGCACCTACCCGATGAAGATCATGACGTCGTGGATGCGCCACAACACGATCGTCCATCCGCCGATCGTCAATACGTCGTTCCGAGCCGATGAAGACGCACCGTTCGACGCCGAGACGGCGAGCGAACTCACAGCCTACTACAACGAGGGGGCGACCGAACAGTTCGCCAGTTTCGTCGAAAAAGCGCGACGACTCCGAGCCGCATCGCAGATAACCGGTACGGACGAGCTGTCCTATAAGGCGACGGGCTATCGGAACAAGATCCTCGATCAGACCGTTTCGACACGAACGTAAAACGAGCTGAGACACCAGTACACCACGATGATCGACATCGACATCGACACCGACATCGACGGTACCGACCTCGACACGAAGATAGAACAGTCTCTAGCGGTGTGTGAGAAAATCAAAGACGGATTCGAGACGCCGGTGTTCGCGTGCAGTTTCGGGAAGGACTCGAACGCAGTCCTCGATCTCGCCGAGCGCGCCGGTCTCGACCTCGGCGGGGACACGACAGCGGCCTTCATGAATCACGGCAACCATTTCGAGGAAACGTGGGCCGTCAAAGACGAACTCGAAGCCGAATACGACTTGGAGTTCGAGAGTTACGAGCCCGAATCGAGCTACGAGGACCTCGTCGCAGAGCACGGTCCCCTCGTGAATCGGCGCAAACCGGAGCTGTGCTGTACGACGCTCAAATCGAAGACGATGGAACGCGTGATCAAGGGCCACGACAGTTGGATCACGGGCTATCGGATCGCCGAAAGCCGAGGGGATGGAGACAGCTACGACTGGCGCGACGAACTCGAATTCTTCGACCGAAAAGACGACATCGTCCGTGTCAACCCCATCGTCCACTGGACGGACGAGGACGTCTGGAACTACCACGACCGAAACGACATCCCCTACAACGATCTCTACGACGAGGGCTTTGACTGTCTCGGGTGCAAGCAGTGCACACTCGACGGCGACGCATTGTTCGCTTACGACAGCCTCCGCCGAGTCGGCGATAGCGACACCGAAGCTAGTGGGTAACGATACGGAATGACTGTGCTACCGAACGAGAACAGCCACCGACCGCTACCGATGTCCGATGATACAACAACCGACATGATAAACAACTCACAGACTCCTGATGCCATAACCAACTGCCTCCTCCAACGGGATCACGGGGACGAGGTCATCCTCTGCCTCGATGAGGATACAGAGATTCCAGTCTCCATCGTTCGATCACTCTATCTCCCGGATTCGGTCCGTGACGGTGTCGCAGGCGGTAGTCTCCGATACCCCGTTCGGACCACCGACCGAACTGTCGAGCGTCTCGGTCTTCCGAGTCCGGAAGGACTCATTAGTGCAGAACAACCCCACGGATCATGGAATCGGCCACGCCTCGGAGTGTACGATCTCGTGACCAGAAACGGCGGTGATGGAAATGAATACGACGATTACGGGGACCTACGACGAAGCTACGAGATAACCGCGATCGACGTGCGCTAGGTTATTTTACTCGTGCGTTTACCGTGCCGAACCAACGATCCGGCATGAACCACGACGCTTCTACCACAGTAACCCTCATAAAGTATACCATATTACATAGTTTTCACAATCGTTACTCTCATAGCACGGATAGTATGCTATCTTGAACTTTCCACCTCTTATAGGCTCTATCAACCACCACTGAACAACTAACAGATATATTATATGATTTCCAACCTAATATCTCTGTGACTGTAAGATATCTCCCAATTAAGGACAGTCTTTATCAGCATTCGAACGGATCGATAAGGTACCATGGCTGAGACAATCACTGGCTATATAATAGTGTCTATATTTTCAGTCATACTACTTTCAGTCGGTCTCTATTCGGCACGAGGTGGACGAATCGCTGATTTCGACGACTATTCCGTCGCCGGGCGGTCTGTGGGATTGGGTCTCGGAATCGGCACGCTCCTCGCGTCGTGGGTGACAGCCAGCACGATCATCGCCGCCCCGCAGATCGCGTACGAACTCGGCTATCTCGGGGCGATTGGCTACGCGATGGGAGGATTGGGACTCATACTCTTTGCCCCGATGGCAAAGCGGCTTCGGCGGATGATGCCGGACGGAACGACAGTGACGGACTTTTTCCTGGAACGGTACGATAAGAAAAACTACTACCTCTTCTTGGTGTTTTTCTTCACATTGGTCTTCATGAACAGCGCACAGCTACCGATCGCAGCGGGAACGCTGTTAGAGGTGGTGTTCGACATTCCATACCACGTCGGGATGCTCATTGCGACGGTGCCAGTGGTGATTTACATTCTTGCTGGTGGGCTTCGGTCGTCGCTGTCGACTGACTATCTACAGACCCTCGGAATCATCATCCTTCTTTTGGTGTTCGTTCCGTTGGTTCTGCTCACCGTCTCTCCGAGCCAGATTGCCAGCGGGATGGCGACATCGGACCCGGACACCGTGTCACTGACGGCCCCTGAGGGGCTGTTATGGACGATTTCGGCGGTCTTTTTCCTCTTTGGATTGATTCTCATGCTCAATTCGTTTTGGCAACGTCTGTTCGCGTTCGACGAAGCGCAGGTGACGAAGGCGTACGTCATCGCCGGCATCTCGTGGGCAGCCATCCCGTTGTTGACAGGTATCTTCGGCTTCGTCGCTAGGGCCCAAGGGATAGCCATCGAAAATATCAATCAGGTAGCACCGTTGATCATTACGAGGCTGTTTTCGCCCGCCGTCGCGGTGGCGTTCGCCGTTCTCGTTTATCTCGCATTTTCGAGCAGCCTCGACACCCGGGTCAACGGCATGGCGGTGTTGTCGGCTCACGAACTGTACTACAAGCATTTCAATCCCACAGCGAGCAACGAACGGATGATACGAGCAGGACAAGTTGCAACCGCAGTGTTCGGCGTGTTCGTCATTGCCATCGGATGGACACAGCCGGCGCTGATAGACATCATCGTGGTGCTGTCGCCGATCAACGCTGCCTACGTTCCGGCGTTCGTGTTGGGAGCGTTCTGGGACAAAACGTCGTCAGACGCGGTGTTCGTCGGTACGTTGTTGGCCTCGATCTTCGGGGTCTACGGAACGTTGGGCCCGTTCATCGGGATGTGGCAATCGCCGACGCTTCCCATCAACACCGAGTACATGACGACGACGATCTGCTTCTGTGTCTCCTCGGGCATTATCGTCGTGGGATCGCTGCTGTTCCCCGAAACGTACGATTTCGACAGACTGGCCCGGATACGATCGAGTGTCAGGGAGGGAGCCGATGATTGACGTCGGAATCGTACTAGCGATAACGGGCGGTGGTACGTTCCTCACGGTGTGGGCGGCCGTTTCGCTGTTGGTGGTGGCGGTGACGTTCGTGATCATGCTTCGGGCGACGTACATCGAGTGGAAAAACGGACAGCTCTGGTGATCGGGCAAGCATTCGATCTGCCAGCGGTACGTTGATTCGTCTCCCGGTGGAACGCCATTCATGCGCGTTACGTTTCTGGGCACTGGAAGCGCGTTGCCCAACGGGAAGCGGTTCCAAACCGGTCTGTTGCTCGAACACGACCGGAACTGTCGGACAACGGATTCCGGTTCCGACGACGGACGATCCGGGCCGCTGCTGGTCGACTGTGGAAGCGGCGTGGTTCACGCCCTCGCTCGAACCGATGTCGGATACGAGGGAATTTCGACCGTGTTGCTCACCCACCACCACCTCGATCACGTGTCAGATCTGCTTGTATTACTCAAAGCACGGTGGCTCGCGGGCACTGACCCGTTAGCGGTCATCGGACCGCCCGGAACGAGCGAGTTACTCGATGAGCTTCTGTCCGTACACGAGTACCTGTACGACAAAGTGGAGATCACCGTTCGAGAGGTCGAACCGGGATCGTTCGCGTGTAGCGGGTTCGACGTGGAAGCGATCGAGACGCGCCACTCGATGGACTGTCTTGCCTACCGATTCGAGGAGGGTGATTCGACATTCACGTTTAGCGGGGATTCGGAGGCGTTCGATGCCCTGGGCGCGTTTGCTGACGGCTCGGACGTGTTGGCACACGACTGTTCGTTTCCCGACGAGATCGACGTGTCGAATCATCCGACACCAACCCAACTCGGAGATAGCCTCGCTGGTCGAACCATCGGACAGGTGTTGCTCACCCATCTGTATCCCCACACCGACGGTCACCACGAGGAGATGCTCGAAGCCATCCAGAGCCACTACGAGGGGGACGTCAAGGTCGCACGGGATGGGCTGTGTATCGAACTGTGAGCGTTCACTCCAACCGGTACCGGAGGATGGCTGCGATCCCACCGAGATTGTGGAGCTGTTCGCCGGGATCGTACTCTCCGGAGAACACCACGATGTCGCCGCCTTTCTGATCGACCGTTTCGAGGAGATCATTGACGTTCCGGTTCCAGTCGCCGTCCCCGCCGCGTTCCTCGCGCAGTCGGTCGTCGACGACGAGCAACGTCTCGATGGCGCCGTATTCGGCGGCCTCCGCGACGCCGTCGATTCCGTAGGTCGCTTTGGCTCCCTGTGCGATCTCTTCCATCAATCGATCGATCAGTTCGGCCTCGCGGGCGATTCGGGTTTCGGCTTGCACGTCCTCAACAGCACCCCGTTTCAACACCTCGTGGACGCCGCGGTCACCGACGGCGCTGGTGTCGACCAGCGTGATCAGCTCTGTAAGATCGCGCGCGTTCTCCTCGATGTACGCGTAGGCATCCTGTTTCGTAAACCCCGGTCCGGCGAGGATGATCGCGTCGACGTCCATTCGGGAGAGCACCGCCGTCAACTCCGCGAACAGTTCCATTCGGGAACGGGCGTATTCGCCTTTCCCCGTCGGACCAGTGAGCGACGTGCGTTCCTCGGCACCGTACTGTGCGACGGTGTGGACGTGGGCAGCCCCCTCCTCAACAGTCGCGATAGCCACATCGGGGTTCTCGCTCGCTTCGACGGCTTCTGTGAGCCGATCGAGTTGGTCCGGTTTCCAGCGTTTCGTGATCTCGATTTCCTCGTTTTCCTCGACGTTCAGCGTGTGGTGAAAGTCGAGTTGGTCCTCCCGAGAACAGTCGACGATCACACCGGAGACACGTAACCGGTTAGCAAAGCGCGCGAACTCGACCGATTCGACTTCGACGGTGGCGTACATGTGCTCGCGCTCGCCGCCCGTGTCCCGGAGCTGGTCGTCGTCGCGTCTGACGCGCCGGTGTGTGTCCCCTCCGACGGCGTCACCGGGTTCGAGCACGTTCGAAAGATGCCACAGGTCGTCAGTGCTCTCGGGCACGACCGTGATCCGCTCGCGCTCGCGCTCGCCCTCCACGTGCTCCCGGTGGGTGATTCGCATACCTGATCTACCGGAGTAATCGGGAAGTGCTTACTGTTCCAATGCGAGCGTGTCTCCATCCTCGCTTACTTCGTGACTGGATCGATCGCTGCCTGGTATCCACGTCCGAGCGCGTACGTCGCGGCTACGGTGGCATAAAACACGACGAACAGCCCCGCGGCGATCGACACGAGGACGACACCCACCCCGCCGAGCACCAGTAGGATCCCAGACCAGAGCACGAATCCGACGAAGAACTCGGACGTGAACATTACGCTCAGGACCGAACGCACCGCGATAGCCGACCGAGCGTGACCGACGTGGGCGAACCGCGCTGTCGCCACTATCGAGGCATACGCGAGTACGACGGCGATCAGTGCGATCGTGAGTCCGGTGATCCGTTCGGCCGGAGAAAGTGCCCCAGTGGCTCCAGTCGGGTCGCCGATAGTCGAATGCGACCCGCCACCGATCACGGCCCAGCCCAGTCCGACGAGCACGGTCCCAAATCCGGCCCAGTAGACGAACACGACGAGACAAAGCTCCAGCCCAGTACAGAGCAGTCCTCTTACCGGCCGAAATGACGGAAGCACAGGATCGACGGTGATCGCCGATCGAAACACCCGAACGTGATAGCCTACGAGAACGACTCCCGAAAGTACCACTACGACCGTGGTGAGAACGACAGCGATCGAGACAGAATCGAAAGCGAGAGACCGTCCCCACGAGCTGAATCGAACCACACCCCTGACTCCAAACTGCACCACTGCGAGCAAGATTCCACCGACACCGACCGTCTTTTGCCACCCTGACCGAGCCGTCGGAAACCCGAGCGCATCACCCAGCATCGTAGTAGTCAGTAGAAAAACACCACGAGGCTTAATGTTTGTACGATCGTCCGCAGTCGCTCAGTTGTATCTGACCGTACCTCCATTAGTATATATTTGTACGATACATACACTAACTATGTCGTGGTCATTACGGTGGCTCGCACTCGAAGTCAAGCAGCTCGACCGATCAGTGGCATTCTACCAGCGACATCTGGATCTCCCTGTTCGCAGCGAACACGAAACGGAGATCGTTCTCGGGGCAGGGACGACAGATATCGTATTTCGGCGGCCGACGTCGGTCCCACGAGGAGGGATACACACCCATTTCGCCGTTTCAACACCGGCCACCGAGTATGACGACTGGTGGGATCGACTCTCGACGCCGTTCGATCTCACTGAAGCCGAGTTCCCGACCGGGAAGTCGTTGTACTTTTACGATCCCGACGGAAACTGCGTGGAGATCGGTCAATCGACCGACGACACTGGTGAGGGAATCACCGGCGTGTTCGAGATCGTACTAGAGGTCGAGGATCTGGATCGCGCCGAGTCGTTCTACGAGGCGATCGGGTTCACGATCGTCGATCGGGGAGATGATCGACGGCGAACGCGTCTTTCGACGGGCGAATTCGACATCGAGCTCTGGGAGCCACAGCTCGGGATCGCCAACGCACGCGGTGGCGTCCATGTGGATTTCGGGATCGAAAGCGGTGATCAGTCACCGACAACCGTGCTCAACCGAGTGGAGTCCCCCCTGAATGTCGAGTCCCTCGAAGACGGCGTTCGCGTGACCGATCCAGACGGACACCGGCTCACACTCCGTTGAGTCACTCCCGATGAACTGATGACGCCCGGAGAACCGGAGCAACGGGGCTGCACACGGCTGGAGGCAGTGACAAACGACGCAGCTCATAGCTGGTCGGTGTCCACGTGAATTCCCGGTGGTGTGATGATGAGAAATCCCCGGAAATGAACGAGATGACCACCCATATCCTTGATCGTGCGAGCGAAATCAGCGGCGAGTTCGTTTAGATCTCCTTCGATAGCGAGGACGAGCACGTATCCGTCCCGAATGGAACCGATCCACTCGCTTGGTGGCGTCGTTCCATCGAGTATTCCGAGAACAACTCGATTCTCGACATCCTCCTCATCTAACTGATCTTCAGCTGCCAACAGATCGAGATCGAACGTGTCCATACCCATCGCTCACAATTCCGAGGTAAAAAACACACCCACTCGGTCCACGTTTCAGCGTCAGTCGATCGGATGGTCGAACGCGGTCGACGGCTCAACCGGTACCTCATATCGGTGGTTAAATAATGAACAAGCTGATTTTCCTCGCACTTAGTTACTCAACTACAGGATATACCCTTATACTCCTTTGATCTATTAGTAGAGAGTTCG
This sequence comes from Halocatena salina, assembly GCF_023115355.1. Taxonomy (NCBI): domain Archaea; kingdom Methanobacteriati; phylum Methanobacteriota; class Halobacteria; order Halobacteriales; family Natronomonadaceae; genus Halocatena; species Halocatena salina. The sequence goes on along the minus strand of NZ_CP096019.1, from coordinate 2,277,888 downwards.
TTACAGATCCGGTGCTCTCAGATTTGACATGAAAGAACCAGCCTACGATCCGACCGAGGAACGTCCGTATGAGTGTTTCGAGTGTGGAAACATCGTCACAGCAGTTGCTCATCCCGGTTTGTGTCCGGACTGTGGGGGACAGTTACGGAACCGTCGCTATCCCATCGAGTGACCATGAGCTCCCATCAGGCCACAGGGGATATCGAGAGTGACGACTCCCCACCGGTCGATAGTACGGAATCGGCACTCCAGACGGCACGTCGACAGCTTCGTCACGCAGCTGAACGGCTCGAGATCGATCCGAACGTCGTTCGACGGTTGCGACATCCGGCGAAAGTCCACGAGGTCACGCTCCCGATCGAACGGGACGACGGGACCGTCGAGGTGTTCACCGGCTATCGTGCCCAACACGATAGCGTCAGGGGACCGTATAAAGGTGGACTTCGGTACCACCCAGAGGTGAACAGAGACGAATGTGTCGGGCTTTCCATGTGGATGACGTGGAAATGTGCGGTTATGGATCTCCCTTTTGGCGGCGCCAAAGGGGGTGTTGCGGTCAATCCTAAGGAGCTGAGTGCCAACGAAAAAGAGCGCCTGACGCGGCGGTTCACTCAGGAGATGCGGGACGTGATCGGACCGATGCAAGATATTCCGGCTCCTGATATGGGAACGGATCCCCAAACGATGGCGTGGCTGATGGACGCGTATTCGATGCAGGAAGGCGAAACGATACCGGGGGTGGTCACCGGAAAACCCCCCGTCATCGGTGGAAGTCAGGGGCGACAAGAAGCCCCCGGCCGCAGCGTCGCCGTGATCACCCAAGCCGTTTGTGAGTATTACGATCGTGTACTCGAAGACACCACAGTTGCGATACAGGGGTACGGTAGCGTCGGTGCAAACGCAGCTCGGCTCCTCGATGACAGGGGAGCAAACATCGTCGCTATCAGCGATGTAAACGGAGCGATGTACGATCCGACCGGGATCGATACCCATTCGGTCCCATCACACGACGAGGAGCCAGAAGCCGTCACGAAGTACGCCGAAGAGACGATTTCGAACGAGAAACTGCTCACGCTCGATGTGGACGTCCTCATCCCTGCAGCACTGGGCAACGTCATCACGGAAACGAACGCGAACGCCGTTCGTGCAGACATCGTAGTGGAGGGAGCGAACGGGCCAACGACCTCGACCGCTGATTCCATCCTCAACGAGCGTAATATTCCAGTGATTCCGGATATTCTGGCGAACGCGGGCGGCGTAACCGTCAGCTATTTTGAATGGCTCCAGGACATCAACCGTCAATCGTGGGCGCGCAAGCGGGTCAACGAGGAGCTCGAAGGCGAAATGAAAACTGCATGGATTGCCGTCCGTGATGAATTCGAGTCCCGATCCGTTTCGTGGAGAGATGCTGCATACATCGTAGCCCTCTCACGGATCGCGGAGGCGCACAACGTGCGCGGACTGTGGCCGTAGTTCGCTGTTACAGTTTCGCTCCAGAAACCCCCCTACGGGTGACTCCAACATCGAGCAGGGGTCACTTCTCTTCGACCTCTAGGACCTTGCCAGCGGCGATGGTCTGACCCATGTCGCGGACGGCGAAGCTCCCGAGTTCGGGGATCTCCGACGACGGTTCGAGCGACAGCGGCTTCTGGGGACGAAGCGTCACGACGGCCGCGTCCCCACTTTGGATGTAATCCGGAGATTCCTCTTGGACCTCGCCGCTGGCCGGATCGAGTTTCGTGTCGAGTGATTCGAACGTACAGGCCACTTGTGCCGTGTGGGCGTGGATAACTGGTGTGTATCCAGGGGTGATCACGCTGGGGTGTTGCATGACGACGACCTGTGCTTGGAAGGTGTCGGCGACGGATGGGGGATCGTCGGCCGGGCCACAGACGTCGCCGCGTCGGATGTCGTCTTTGCCGATGCCCCGGACGTTGAACCCGACGTTGTCGCCGGGTTCGGCTTTGGGCACTTCCTCGTGGTGCATCTCGACGGTTTTCACCTCACCGCCCGCATCGCTGGGCTGGAACGTGACGTTCGTATTGGGTTCAAGCACGCCGGTTTCGACGCGGCCGACCGGCACTGTTCCGATCCCCGAGATCGTGTACACGTCCTGCACAGGGAGCCGAAGCGGGGCGTCCGTCGGCGGTTCGACCTCCGGAAGATCGTTGAGTGCGTCGAGAATCGTCTGCCCGTCGTACCACGGCGTGTTGTCCGACAGCTCCGCCACGTTGTCACCCTCGAACGCGGAAATCGGAATGAAGCTCGTATCGGCAGCGGCGAACTGAACCTGTTCAAGGAGCTGTTTCACCTCTTCGATCACGGTCTGATATCGGTTTTCTTCGTAGTCGACGAGATCCATTTTGTTGACAGCGATGACGAGTTCGCCGATACCGAGGGTGCGCGAGAGGAAAACGTGCTCCTGCGTCTGTGGCTGAACACCGTCGTCAGCGGCGACGACGAGCACGGCGTTGTCGGCTTGGCTCGCGCCCGTGATCATGTTCTTCACGAAGTCACGGTGGCCCGGTGTGTCCACGATCGTGAAGTAGTAATCGTCCGTGTCGAACTCCTGATGGGCGATATCGATCGTCAGTCCACGTTCGCGCTCTTCGGCGAGGTTGTCCATCACGTACGCGAACTCGAAGCCGCCTTTGCCTTTCTCCTCTGCTTCTTCTCGATACTGCTCGATCACGTGCTCAGGAACGCTTCCCGTCTCGAACAGCAGCCGACCGACGAGCGTGCTTTTCCCGTGGTCGACGTGACCGATGATCGCTAAATTTTGGTGCGGTTTGTCTGCCATGTGTGTTATCCCCCTCAGTCGCCGTTCGTTCGCCGGTACAGGTGTGCTATTAGGTACCTATTGACTAAAACAGTTGTGCCAGCGAGACGGAAGGGATCAGGCACGAACGCACGGGTCACGATCGCCGTTAGAATCACCTTATGAACCGAAACGAATATCGTGTAAGAAGGACATCTATCATACATGTCATTGGAAAGTCGTATCGAACAGCGTGGACGACGAATCCTCGGCTCGCCGCTCTGGATGGGGATCGTAATTACTGCATTCCTCGTCGCTCCGGTATTCTTCACACCGCAAGTTCCGCTGTGGATGGGACTCGTTTCGCTCACCTCCCTCCTGCCGCTCGTGTTGGGGAGTACGTACCTCGCTGATTATATTTATCGGCGTGTCGTGGATTCGGATTCGACCGATGTCTCGTCTCCGGATTCCCCTGTCACCGAGGAGGATGTCCAGACCCCGATCGAACGGCTTCGGCACGCGTACGCACGAGGCGAGATCGGTGAAGAAGCGTTCGAGCGACGGCTCGAGCGGTTGCTCGAAACCGAAAACATCCACCACCGAATGCGGACCGACGCCACGAGCACGGAAAAGGACCTCATCACGGAGTGATTCACGTTCCCCCGATGCGCGTGAAAGTTCGCTCAAGCGCGGGTTTTGTTTGGGTGATGGCGGTACGGTCGCGGTATGGGGCGTGATCGACCGTCCTGTGAGCGGAATGAGCAACCGTCTCGCCAGCGAGCAGTGATCTTCGCTCATCCGAACGCGAAAAAAGAGGGCGTACGAGTTTTCCACGTCCGGACGGTATCGAAGCGTATGTCACAGTTCACCCGGTCGGAGGCCGTCGACCGCCTCGAACGTCTTGTAGCGTCGGTCGAACGGGAACCGATGCCCGTCCCAGTACGGGAGGTGTGGGTGTATGGAGATCTCGCGCTCGGTATCGATCCCATCGAGCGGCTCAACGTCTATCTCACCAAAGATCTCCTGTTCGATGGGGATGTGAGCCGCGAGACCGAATTCATCGAATCACACGGGATCGAAGGTGTCGGAAAAACCGTCAGCGCCGAGTGGGCAGAAACCAATCCCGAGGCCCTCCGCGCGAACGCGAACGGCCACGCCGCACCCGAACGATGTTTGGCCGCCCACCTCGTCGACGAGGAGCCGATTCATCTCGAAGTGTGTAACACCGGCTTCGAGCAGAACGTCACCCAACGGTTGAAAGGTGCGATCGCGAGAGAGAACTACAAACAGATACTCGATCCGCGTGGCGTTTGTCTGTGGATCGCAGGCACGCGCAGCGATACTGCATTCGAAAAACTCCGAGACGGAGAGCTAGTGTTTCCGACGCTTCCGGATGCTCTTGAGACCCTCGGGATGGAACCCGAAGCTGCCACCGAAGCGGCCGATGCAGTGACTCGCTACCGCGAGCGCCAAACCGGCACGACGGTCCGGGGTGACGTCGTGTGAGCACATCCACGGCCACGCTCAGGTGACTGTCCGACGGCGAAACGGAGAGCGACTGGTTTACGCTCCGCCTTGTTCGATCGGCGCGTCGACGAGGTTGCCCCATTCCGTCCACGAACCGTCGTAGTTGACGGCCTCATCGTAGCCGAGCAGCTCGTGGAGGGCGAACCACGCGATCGAGGACCGTTCACCGATCCGGCAGTAGGCGATGATCTCCTCGTCTTCGATGTCTTCGTCAGCGTACAGTTCGCGCAGCTCCTCGGCGCTTTTGAACCGGCCGTCGTCCTGAACCACAGCCGCCCAGGAAACGTTGCTCGCACCGGGGATGTGGCCTCCACGCTGGGCGGTCTCCTGTAGCCCGGCTGGTGCCAAGATCTCGCCGCTGAACTCTTCGGGGGAACGAACGTCGACCAGCGGAACGCTGTCGTCGAGTGCCGCCTCGACATCGGATCTGTACGCACGAATCGACTCGTCCGGCTCGCTTGCGGTGTAGTCCTGCTCGGAGAAGTCCGGTTCCTCCTCGGTCAAGGGGTAGTCGTTGTCGAGCCAGTAGTCCCGGCCACCGTCGAGCAGACGGACGTCGTCGTGACCGTAGTATTTGAACTGCCAGTACGTGTACGCCGCAAACCAGTTCGAGTTGTCACCGTACAGGACGACCGTCGAATCGTTGCTGATCCCGTGTTCGCCGAGCAACGACTCGAAATCCTCCTTGGACAACAGATCTCGGCGCGTCTGATCTTGCAGTTGGGTCTCCCAGTTGAACCCAATCGCGCCCGGCGCGTGACCGTCGCTGTAGGCCTCGGTGTCTACGTCCACTTCGACGAGTCGATACGCCGGGTCATCGTCCTGAAACGCATCCAGATTATCTTCCACCCAATCAGCAGAAACAAGCACGTCCTTTGCGTAGTCGCTCATGATACAGTTTCACTCGACGCTCAATCGATATATCCGTATTACTGTCGGCTCGTTTCGCCGCTCATTGCTTTTACCGGAAATTTTTTCTGATTGAACAGTGAATATATATTGCTAACATCTCAGCCACCCACAGATAGAGTAGAAGTACGCCAGTGGGCCATTTGTTGCGGCTATATTTGCCTTCAGCTCCGAGCATCTCTGATAGTGAAGATTTCAAGTCGAGACGCACATAGCGATCGACATGGATACACTCGTGGAGTCGGACCGAGTTGCCGCCCGTCTGGACAACCAGGAACGCCAGAGTGGGGCCAAGACGGTGAATGAGGAAAGCGCGCTCCGAATCGTGGACGTTCGGGACGCGTGGGAGTACGACGGCATCGGTCATCTGCCACACGCGGTAAACGTTCCATTCGATTCGTTCCGCTCGGAAGACGCGGGTGAAACCGGAATGCTCCCGGGCGCGGACGCGTTTTCGTCGCTCCTAAGCGAGGTTGGGATCGAAGCGACCGATCGGATCGTCGCGTACGACGACATGCACGGCGTGTTCGCCGCACGGTTTCTGGTCACGTGTGAGCTGTACGGCCATCCGCGCGATCGGTTGCATCTGTTGAACGGTGATTACAGCGCGTGGAGCCGCCAGCACCCGGTAAGCAACGACACCCCCGACACGACACCAACGGAGTATGAGGGGTCGTTCGTTGAGACGGGACCACTCGTGGGATTGGAAACCGTCGAGCAGGCGATGGATGATCCCGACGCGGTACTCATCGACACGCGAGAGCGATCGGAGTTCGAAGCGGGTCACATCCCCGGAGCGGTCCGGCTTGACTGGATGGATCTCGTCGACGAAACGGGGCGGGGAGTACAGCCCGAAACGGAGATCCGATCGACGCTTCGAACGCGAGACATCACCCCTGACCGATCCGTCGTGTTGTACTGCAACACCGCCCGGCGCATCAGCCACACGTACACGGTGCTCCGTCATCTGGGATACGAGCAGCTCGCGTTTTACGAAGGGAGTCTCACCGAATGGAAGCGAGAAGGTGGCCCGCTCGCTACTGGCTCGGAGTGATCACTGCTCTTCGGTGTTCGTTCGTGGTTCGTCGTCCATCGTCCTGCGGGTGTCTGCGAGCAACACCGTGAGCGAGAAACACGTGATGGCACCGAGCACGGTGATTTCGGTGGACAACGAGGGAGCGACGAGGATCCCGTAGCCGAGCGCGTACAATCCGAACGTGAGTGCATCGGTCGTCTCTCCACAGCCGGCGGCAGTCAGTCCGATGAGGAGTAACCCCGAAACGACATAACCATCTAAAAACTGATCTCGGGGAAAATCGGCGATCATCTCCGGCTGCCAAAGGAGGATGGCACACGCGCCGAGAGCGAACACCACCAACCCTCCATGGATCGCGCGACGCTGCTGGCACCACGTTCCCGGATCGTACTGATCGAGGAGTTCGTTGCCAGTGTGTCGCAGACGGCGGAGCCACTGTCGGTGAGGAGCCATACCGACGCTTTTCGAGCCATCACAAAGCCAGTGTCGTCTTGTGCTGTTGCTGCTACTCTCGTAGATTTTCGTAGAATTGGCTGTCAGCCACGCCGATTCGGTGTGGTCCTGATACTCAGTCGTCGGCCGGAGTTGCCGATGAAGCACCGGCGTCGGACGCGGTGACGGTCGAACCGCTGGCGGTGACGGCTTCCGCGAGCAGCTCGGAGAGGCCGACGATCTCGATCTCTTCCTCGAAGCCCCCGGTTTTCCGGCCGTCCTCGTACATCGTCATACACATCGGGCAGGCGACGACGAACTTCTCGACGGCACTGCCGGCGTCGGTGTCTTCGAGTGCTTCCCGCAGGCGTTCCTCGCTGGGTTTCGTTTCTTCTTCGAGATCCATCCAGAGACCGCCACCGCCACCACCACAACAAAAGGAGTTAGCGCGGTTGCGAGGCATCTCGTGCAGTTCACAGCCCGTTTCGCGCACGAGCGAGCGCGGTGCCTCGTACTCGTCGTTGAACCGGCCGAGGTGACACGGATCGTGATAGGTGACCGTGTAATCGAGTTCAGTGCCGATCAGTCCGAGTGCGGGCACGAGTTCCTGAACGACCTGAGTGTAGTGAGACACCTCGACCTCGTTGTCCTCGTTCCAGCCGAACTCCGGATACTCGTTTTTGAACGTGTTGTAGCTGTGGGGATCGGTACAGACGAGGTGGTCGAACTCACAGTCTTCGAACAGCGCCACGTTGTCCTCGACCAACATCTCATACAACCCTTCTTCACCGACACGTCGGATGTCGTTACCGTCGTTTTGCTCATCGTCGTACAGGATCCCGTAGCTCACGTCGGCGTGGTGGAACAGCGTTGCGAGCGATTTCGCGATCTGCTGGTTGCGCTCGTCGTAACTGGGGTAATCGCCGACGTACCAGAGATAGTCGACGGCTTGCTCGCGGGCGTCGGGTACCTCGAAATCTAGATCGTCGACCCAGTCGGGGCGTTTGCGCTCAGGATCGCCGAAGGTGTTTCCGTTCTGGAACACGTTCATCATCGCTTCCTGGACGGTCTCTTTCATCTGGCCGGACTCAGTCAGCCGCCGGTTCATCTCCGTGAACTGGGTCACGTGCTCGATGTCGACCGGACAAGCGTCCATGCAGGCCATACACGCCATACACGAGTCCATCGTCTCGCTGTCGATGACGCTCGTTCCACCGTCGGCGATGATCGGCATCTCTTCGGTTCGGCCCGCGTCACGATCCATCCGGTACTGTTTCAGATCGAGGATGACGTTACGCGGATCGAGCGGACGTCCTGACGCCTTTGCCGGACAGACCGACGAACAGCGCCCACACTTCGTACAGGCGTCGTGATCGAGCAGCTGTTTCCACGAGAAATCGTCGATGTCGCTCGCACCGATTTCGTCGGGCGAGGCGTCGTCTGGGACCCGCGGTAGCCTGACGCCCGCCTTCTCATCGCGCGTGACGACGTTTGCGAAACTGGAAATCATGTGGAACGGTTTGCCGAGCGGGATCGAGGCAATGAACACGAACGCGAGTATCGCGTGGGACCACCACGCCACCGGATACACCGAACGAGCCATCGCTTCGGTCATGCCAGCAAGCTCGAACACGTCTGCGACGAACCAGCCGACGAAGCTCACCGTCTCGAACGCTGGAAAGCCCGTCCCGAGGATGCGGATCCCTTCGACGAGGTAGCCGCCCACGCCCAGCAAAAACAGCATCCAAACCAGATAGGCGTCTTCAAAACCCGTGTGACGATCCCAGAGTCGTTCGTTGCGCGTGATGTATCGCCGGTAGAGCGCGACGGCAAGCCCAACGACGAACAACAGCCCCATCGCGTCCATCACCAAGGAGTACGACAGGTAAAACGCGCCCTCGAAAAACGACTGTTTGGTTCCGAACGCCGCCGTTATCTTCTGATAGATGTCCATGTCGATCGCCAAAATCGTCGTTCCGATGAACAGTGTCAGAAAACCCCAGAAGATGAAGGCGTGCATGAGTCCGCCGACGAAATCCCGGTTGAACTGCTGTTCGTTCGATCCGACGATCTTCGCCGCGCGAACGATTCGCGTGCCTAACTCATCAAGTCGTGCGAACGGATCTTCACTCCCGTGGGCGTACCGCGCGAACCGACGGTACGCGAGCGCCCCGAACACGAGGAGGGCGACGGCCGCGAGGTAGTAAAACACCGCCTCGCCGATCGGCCCGATGAGCCAAAACGTCTCCCGTGTCAGGGTATCCGCCTGCAGCAGGTGTATCATGGATTATGAGCGTAGAAGCAGAAGGTTAAGTCTTATCAACAGTGCATGCGGAGTATAGAGTTGTTTCTGGCGGTTTGGGAACAGTCACCTGCCACTTACTGGGTGGTGTAAACCACGAACCGTTCGATGATCTTTCGCTCGGCTTTTCGGAGATGTTCCGACGCCGTCGCGGTCGAACAGCCCATCTCTCGTGCGATCTCTTCGAGTGATCCCTGACGAGGAAGCTCGTAGTAGCCCGTTTCGAACGCTGTCACGAGCGCTTCGTACTGACGATCGGTCACATCCGGCTCGAACACGCCGTCGTGTCGGTCGTACTCGCCGATTCGGTCGACATCGACGTGAACGCCGTCGGGAACCACATCGAGCACGCTACTGAGCGCCGCAGGCTCTCCGAGAACGGTGAGCTTCGCCGTCCCGTCCCCGAGAAAATCGATCGGTGGCACGACGATGACGCCATCGCTCGTGAACGCATCGAACAGCTGTTCGTCGGTCTCGCTCGGCTCCTGTTTGACGTACGCGTAGAACTCCTCGTTGTCGGTGCCCGTCGCCGCGCGCGCGATCGGAGTCAGCTCATACTCGCGGATCTGTGGCGTCCGATCGAGAGCGCTGGCGTAGGTATCCATCCCACCTTCGACGTAGAACAAGAACGTATCCATCTCGTTTGTCCGATTGCCATGGAGCAACTGGTCTTTCACCATCGCGTCGTCCTCCGTGATGCACTGGTGGACTGGATGGATCATCGACTCCGAGAACCGGAGCGTACACCGGACGTACTTCATCGTGTGGTCGTTTGATCGAAATGCAGATAAATGGATTCGGAATTCGGCAGAAGCCGCTACCACGAGATCGACCAAAGCGCAAGGATCACACGCCACGGACGAACTCGGCACCTACATCCGAAGCGACGGCACCGACCGCCGCGCGTGATTCAAAAATTCGTGATCGCTCGTGTTCGAACCTGCAAGTGCTAGAAGAGATGAGTGAAGCCGACCGGAGGGCGGATGGGCAGCGGTAGCGGTACGGTGGCGATACGGGACGTGATCTACGATCCTGCGAGCGGTGGGCTCTGCTTACCCGAACGGAGAAAGGGGGGTGGACCAAAAAGGTGGGCATCGATCCAATTGAGTGTGCTGGGAACAGATTCAAATAGTCGTGTGCTCTGTGAATACGCCTAATGAACGAAAAAACCGCCGAACTCCGGGACATCTTCATCGATGTGACCGACGACGACACGATAACCGAAAAGCAAGAAGAGACCCGAGGATCGCTCACCGAAGACGAGCGGGAGATTCGAACGAAGCTGCGAGACGCGATCGAACGAATGAACGATCAACTGGCGTTCGAGACCGACCTCTCCACCGATACCTACGAAACGATCGTCCGTGGATTCTACGACGGGGCAGGGGATACCGCACTCGCTGATCGCGTCGACCGCGACCGCGAGACTGTAGTTCAGGCGCGCCATGATCTTCATCTCGTCCGTGACCGAGAAAGCGACGTGGCGTTCGACACGGACGCATTTCGGCGGTTGCGTACTGAGGACCACACCGACGAAGAGATCGCTGACCGCCTCGACGTGCCGGAATCCACTGTCGTGACCTACCGCCGTGTCGCTGAAATAGAAGACAAACGCCGCCGCGTCAACAGCCGGTACACCGACGAATTCGAGGAACTACTCACCGACGCCGACCTCCGTGAACACACAGAAGACGTGGCCGAAACAGGACTCGACGAGGCGACTGAAGGGATGGAAACCGACGTTTCGATGTAGCTCTGTTGTGGCTGCTGTGTGGCTAGTAATATTACGTGAAAACAACTATTGTGGTGGGGTTTTGAGCGTGTGGTATGAAGAAAAAGGGATTCGTTTCATGGCATAATTATGAGAATCATAGGGCCATGAATTTTCTCGGAGCGATGGCGTTCGTGGGTGGGATCGTCTCCGTGGCGTGGGGACTCAGGGACACCCGGACCGACTGGGTCGTCGGGGGGCTGTTGCTCTTTTGTGGTGGTTGTATGGGCATTCCTCGGCTGCGGCGGTGGACCACGAGAGGCCAGCTGTCGAACGTTTCCATCTGGGATAGAATCATCGGCCGCACTCTCTTCATGGTACTATCAGGAATCGGGGCACTGATAGCAGCCTGATACACGTCCTCGTCCGAACGTTCAAATACGGAACGATAGCCACTACGCCGTATGTACGCGTTCACCGATGTTGCACTGGCGGCGTACTGTCCCCGAAAGCTGTACTACCGCTGGCGCGAGGAGACGTACGAGCCACCCGAACACTCTGGTTTCGAACTCGCCTTCCAGTATCCATTGCTGCTCGATCCGGAAACCGCGTTGGACGCCGAACCGATCGCGGTCACGCCGGTAACGTATCGCCGGAACCTGAACTGTTCGCAGGCACGCCTGAGAGCGTTTGAGGCGCTGTGTGAGCCGACAGAACGGGAGGTGTTTCTCACTGGGCGTCGGGTGCGAGGCATCGCCCACAAAGTGCTTGAAACGCCGCTTGCGCCGTCGATCGTTTCCGTGGGCGAACCGCCCGACAGGGGCGTGTGGGAGCCCCACGCGGTACGTGCCGTCGCGGCGGCGAAAGCGCTCGCGTGGGAACGAGAAGAGAGCGTGCAACGGGCGTTCGTAGAGTACGCGACCCACGGCGTGATTCGAGAGATCGAGCTGACACCGCGCCGCGTGGGACAGTATCGCCGTGCGCTGCGGACGGCCGCGAGCATCGACGGACCGCCGCCTCGAACGCGAAACACCGACAAATGCGGATCGTGTGAGTACCGCTCTACGTGTGGGGTCAGAACCAGATCGTTACGATCGCTACTCGGTGGTCGATAGCCACGCTTCGATTTCCTCGGCGAGCGCTCCTCGACGGTGGATCGTTCCTGCTGTGACGTCGACCACAGTACTCTCGGTGCCCGGGGTGGCCCCATCGTCCAACACGAGATCGACGGCGTCTCGAACGTCCGCATCGATCGCCTCGATGCGACGTGCGCTCCCCGCTCCGCTGCGGTTCGCGCTCGTGGCCGTCAGGGGTGCGACTCGGTCGAGCAATGCGAGTGCAGTGGGATGGTCCGGAATCCGGATACCGACTCGATCGTTGCCAGCGGTCAACACGTCAGGAACCACAGCTCTACGTTCGACCACGACAGTGACCGGTCCGGGGAGGAACTCCGCCATGAACGCGCGTTCCCGTTCGCTTGGTCGAGCGTAGTCATCGACGGCGTCGAGATTCGGAACTGCAAGCGAGATGGGTCGATCGCGTGATCGACCTTTCAGCTCGAAAACCTGTTCGACGGCGGCGGGCGTGAGCGCGTCGGCAGCGAGGCCGTAGACGGTTTCAGTCGGATAGATGACGCACGCCGCTTTGCGATCACGGAGAACCCGGGCAGCCTGATCCACAGTCATAGCGCTTTGATCGCCGCCTCGATTTCATCGTAGTCGGGAAACGATGGCCACTCCGATCCGACCCACGCGTACTGGATGATGCCAGACTCGTCGATGAGAAAGGCTGCTGGACGTGGTTCCTCGATACCGGCCATGCCATCGAGATCGTGGGATATCCCGTACCGTTCGGCCACCTCGTTCGATGGGTCAGAAAACAATCTCGCGTCGATGTCCCGAGATTCGATGAGCTGTTTGTGTGCGTACGGCGTCGAGATCGAGAGTCCAACCGTCTGAACCCGGTCGTGGTCGTCGATGTTGCGCTCTCGAAGCTCGTTCCAGAGATACGTTGCTGGGAACGCGCCGTTCATCGGATGAAACAACAACAGCACGGGGCCCGCCTCATACACCGTCGAAAGCGACACGTCTTCCCAGAACTCCTCGTTCACGAGCGGCCGGGTGAAATCCGGTGCCTGTTCGCCGTCAGTGGGATGATCGGCCGGACCGAGATCGACGACATCGAACTCTACCATGCCTACTGCCCTCCGCGTTCACCGTACGTCCGTTCGAGATACTCGACGATGTTTGCGCTTTCGGCCATCGTAACGCCCGTGTTTCGGTCGATGATGGCTGGAACGGTGCGAACGCCAGTCACGCGTTTGACGGCGTTGCGCGCTGAATGCATCGGTTCGATGTAGCGGGAACGGTAATCGACATCCAGTTCAGTGAGCGTTCGGACGACACGCTCACAAAACGGACATGCTTGCAACCGATAGATCGTGATCGGCAGTTCCGATTCGCTCATACCCCTAAATTCGGACGACACGGACTAAACGCTTGGCTTCCATGACAACGCTTAATTTTCCAGACCGTGAAGGGTTGTCGGGAATGGGCCATATTCCAGCAGCCGTGCATGTCTCTACCGTGCCGCCAGACGCCGATATCGTCGAAGCACAGCTAACCCTCCTCGGCGAGTTCACGCTTGGAGCCGACCTCATCGCCGTGCTCGGTGCCGTGAGCATTCTCGGGCTTCTCGGACTATCCGCATTCTTCTCCTCCTCCGAGATCGCCATGTTCTCGCTCGCTTCCCACCGGATCGAAGCGCTTGCCCAAGAGCAAGCCGCAGGACGAACGTTACAGCAGCTCAAAACGGACCCCCACCGGCTCCTCGTAACGATTCTCGTCGGGAACAACCTCGTAAACATCGCGATGTCCTCGCTTGCGACGGGATTGCTCGCTCAACACGTTTCCCAGAGCGTCGCCGTCACCGGCGCAACGATCGGAATCACTGCGCTCGTGCTCCTGTTCGGTGAAAGCGCCCCAAAATCGTACGCCATCGAAAATACCGAATCATGGGCCTTACGCGTGTCGAGACCGCTGAAGCTCGCAGAATACCTGTTGTGGCCGCTCGTCATCACGTTCGATTTCCTTACTCGACTGGTAAACAGAGTAACGGGGGGGCGCGCTGCCATCGAAACCTCGTATGTCACCCGACAAGAAATCGTCGACATCATCGAAACCGGCGAGCGCGAAGGGGTGCTCGACGAAGAGGAACGGGACATCCTCCAGCGAACGCTTCGGTTTAACGACACCATCGCAAAGGAAGTGATGACGCCGCGCCTCGATATGACCGCACTGTCGAAAGACGCCAGCGTCGAAGAGGGGATCGAACGGTGTATCCAAAGCGGTCACGCTCGGCTCCCCGTGTACGACGGTGGGCTCGACAACATCATTGGTGTCGTTCACATCCGTGATCTCGTCCGTGATCGCAACTACGGGGCGTCGGACGAACTCGAACTAGACGATCTCATCCAGCCCGTGTTGCACGTTCCAGAATCGAAAAACGTCGACGAGCTTCTGGGCGAGATGCGCGAAAATCGAATGCACATGGTCGTCGTCATCGACGAGTTCGGCACCACGGAGGGACTCATCACCATGGAGGACGCGGTCGAAGAGATCGTGGGTGAGATCCTCGAAGGCGAAGAAGACCAACCGGTCGAGTTCATCGATGACGACACGGCACTCGTCCGGGGGGAGGTAAACATCGAGGTGGTGAACGAGGCACTCGACATCGATCTTCCCGAAGGCGAGGAGTTCGAAACGATCGCCGGGTTCGTTTTTAACCGAGCGGGCCGGCTCGTCGAACCGGGAGAATCGATCGAATACGACGGGATCACGATCCATGTCGAACAGGTTGACAACACACGCATCATGAAAGCACGGATCGTCCGTGATCCAGAGCGCGACAGAACGACAGAATCAGACCTACACCAAGCAGAATAGTATAAATATTCTATATTTATATTATTTTGACTCGTGTTCGATGGTGTTGTAGTGTCAAGACGGCACCGGCGCGAGGAGACTGATAAGTACCGAGCATTTGGTTGGCAGTCACGCGATCGATCGGTGTTGCTCTCGAAATATTGATTCGTCATGAGCCGGTAGCGCCTTTAATGAGTTCGCGGGCTACGGAGGATGGATCGGTTCACGTCGTGGGCACAGCCCACGTTTCTGAACAAAGCGTCGAGGAAGTCGAGGAAGTGATCGAAGAGGAACGCCCGGATGTCGTCGCCGTCGAGTTGGACGAGGGGCGGTACCGACAGATGAAAGGCGAACAGCCCGACGATCTCGAAGCGGGCGATCTGCTTCACGGGAACACGGTGTTTCAGTTTCTGGCCTACTGGCTGCTGTCGTACGTTCAGTCTCGACTCGGTGACGAGTTCGACATCGATCCCGGTGCGGAGATGATGGCCGCCGTCGAAACGGCAGAAGAGTTCGGACTCGGTGTCGCGCTCGTCGACCGCGACATTCAGGTCACGATTCAACGGTTTTGGGCGCGGCTGTCGGTGCGCGAGAAACTACGGCTCATCAGTGAACTGGGGTATGGTTTGGCGGGTGGACCGGTGTTCGGTCTGTACATCGGCCTTTCGCTCGGGCTGTTCGGTGCCATCATCGCTGAGGCGTTCGGCGGTCCGTTCGTGCTCGCGCCGCTCGGAACGGGACCGCTCGTGAGCGTGTTCGATACCCTCTTCGTTGCGCTTGCTGTGGGATCGATGATCGGACTAGTACTCACCCTCCTGTTCGGGATGGGCGAGGACCCATCCGACACCGAGGAGATCGAGGAGTTCGATCTAGAAGAGCTAACGGACAGGGACGTCGTGACTGCCATGATGGAGGAGTTTCGTCGGTTTTCGCCGGGCGGTGCCGAGGCACTCATCGACGAACGCGATGCGTACATCGCCCACAAACTGGTTGCGCTCCAGGCGTCGGGCAAAGAGGTAGTCGCAGTCGTGGGTGCTGGCCACCGTGCCGGGATCGAGGGGTATCTCGACGCACCGGAAACCCTTCCCCCCATGGAATCGCTCGTCGGTGAACAACAGGGATCACGCTTTTCGTGGTATAAGCTCGTCGGCTATCTCTTCACGCTCGTGTTTCTGGCCTTTTTCGTGCTGATAGCGATGGCAGGAGTCCGAAGCGAGTTCTTTCTCAAACTCGTCGGCGCGTGGTTTCTGTTCAACGGACTGTTAACGTTCACCCTCTCGCGACTGGGTGGTGCTCACTGGTCGAGTGCGACCGTCGGCGGCGCACTGGCGTGGTTGACTTCCCTCAACCCGATGCTTGCGCCCGGCTGGTTCGCGGGCTACGTCGAACTGCGTTACACGTCGGTGAACGTCTCCGACATTTCGACGCTGAACGAAATTCTCGATGATGAGGAAAGCCCGCTCATGGATCTCTTTGCCCGGATGCGCCGAGTGCCACTGTTCAAGCTCATCCTCGTGGTTGCCCTGACGAACGTCGGCAGCATCATCGGAACCTGGCTGTTCGTGATGGCAGTCCCCTACATCGTCGGAGATGTGTCGGTCGTACAACTGATGTTGGAGGGAGCCCAACGAAGTTTCGAGATACTCATGAACGGGCTACGGGGTGTGCTGTAATGTATCGACAACAGAGGGGCGGAGAGATACGGTTTAGCGGGCGTGAGCTTCGCGATCTCGGCGCTGCGTGGCTTGCGCTCGGTATCGCATTCACGTTCTTTTTCCGACGAGATGTAGCGTTCGGATTGCTTGGGGCGACCGGTCAGTTCCCGCTCGACACCGCGGTCGTGACGCTTGTGATAAGCATGGGCACTGTCGGCGTCGGCTTTTTGCTCCACGAACTTGCTCACAAGATCGTCGCCATCCGGTTCGGCCGCGTTGCGGAGTTCCGCGCGGATTATACGATGCTCGCGCTCGCAATCGGGTTGGGGCTTGCGGGCTTTCTGTTTGCCGCCCCCGGTGCGGTCTACCACGCGGGCCGGGAGGTCACGCCTCGACAGAACGGATTGATCGCCGTTGCTGGACCGATCACCAACCTCCTGTTAGCAGCCGTCTTCTTCCCACTCGTCGTGGTCGCCCCAGATGGGGTGTTGTTACAAGCCGGACAGCTCGGCGTCTCAGTCAACTTGATCCTTGCAGCGTTCAACATGCTGCCGTTCGGACCGCTTGACGGTCGCACGGTGATCGGATGGAGCATCCTCGTGTTCGCCCTCGTATTTACCGTTTCCGCTGTGCTCGCCGTCTGGGCGGTACTGTTCGTGGGCTTTGGGCTGTGATCCTTAACGAACGTGAATTCACTTGATCGTGGCGAACTCCGATTGCTCGTTGAGCGCGAGGTTCGTCGCAATTTCCGCGTTTCTGACCGCATACTGGGCGGTCTGCTGGAGGCTTACCAACACTTCTCGTACCCGGAGCAGATCGCGGTTTGGCATCTCGTCGATGTCGTTCAAGATCTCCTGTTCGCGGTCTTTGATCTCGGTAAACAGACGTCGCACGTCGAGCGCCATCTCGTAGTCACGGGTGACCGCACACGTTACTCCCTTTTCGGTGATCTCGTTCACCTGATCCGTGAACTCACGGATACGACGCATCGTCGTGTCGTCGACGCCGAGCGTATGGTCGTCAGCGTCGAGCGCGATCTCTGCGATATCTTCGGCGTTGTCCGCCGTCAGTTCGAGGTTCTTTGCGATCGAGCGATGCCCGATGAGCGCAAATCCATCGTCGAGTTCCAGTGCACGCGTCAGATTTGGATTCTGGTGGGCAGTGAAGATGAGACGGAGTAAGAGAACGAAGATCTTGTTCGCTTGTCGCTCGCGGTTCAACGCGCGCTGTGCGAGGTCGGGATTACCGTGAGCGAGCGCTCGGATCGCTTCGTTTCGCATCGTGCGCCCCGTCGATTCCAACCGTTCGAGGAGGTCAGCAAGGGTGAAATCCTCCGGATCGACCGAACATCGAATCGTGATGCGTTCGGGCGTCTCTTCGATGACACCCAGTCCCATGAGCTGCGTCTCGGCGTTGTACACGGCGTTGATCGTCGTGCTTTCTAACGTCTCATCGCTGTCGGATTCGACTTGAATGATCCGTCGTCCGAGCACGTACTGCGCGAGGATCGCACGCTCGACGGCGTCCGCTTCGAGGCTGTCGGCGTGAATGATCGCCTCCGATTCTTCCTGTTGGACGGACTCGGGCATCACAGCCAACATCCCTTTGCCACCCATCCGAAGGGAGACCTCATCGCCCTTATTCACGTTGTACTCCTTGGCCCACTCGGCGGGTAGCGTCATCGCCAACGTGGAGGGGCCGAGACGTTGGACCTTCCGTGTTTCCATACGGCGATTCGTCTCTCCACACCCTTAAGGATGTCTCAATGTCAGTGAATGCCTCATGAAGTGTATACTGACTCTCGGAAATCCTCTTCGGATATTACTGATACTAATTCACACGATTTCTAGCAATCGGTGTTCGAACCGTCCGACACGGACCTTCTGCCAGCCGCGTAGCTCCTCGTCGAGGTCGGGATCATCGGTGTCCACTCGGAGCACGCCGAGATCGTCGAGTTTGGCGTTCGAAGCGACGACGACGACCTCCGAGTGACGGATCACCGCTGGGGAGAGCTGCTGGTTGCCGCGCCCGAACACGAACCCTTGTCCGCCGATCGGCGAGACAACGACAACGTTGTGCTCACCCAACGCATCGAGGATGTCGGTTTCGCTGCCATCGCACACGAGCAGTTCGCCAGAAGACTCACCGGCTCGCCACACGTCGATGCCGAGTGGCGATCCATCGATTCCAAGCTGGCGTTCGATCGCCCTGACGGTGCTGCCCGGTCCGAACACGTACGTGGTTCCGGGATCAACGTCGGCCGTGAATCCGGCAGCCAGACTGTCGACGCTGCCGCCACCGAGCTGTTTGCTCGGTTGGATCTCCTCGCCCACTGGAACCGAGACGACCGCTTTGAGTTCGGGGTGGACCTCACCGGATCGGTAGCGCTCCTCGTCGATGTCGTTCACTTCGCGTCGTTCGGTCCGGTCGTAGGTGGCGGCGATCCGACCGGCTGCTCGTGGCGTAACCGCAAACACCGAGGAGTAGATTTTCACGCCCGCTGGCACTCCAAGCATGGGCGTGTCACACCCGACAGCCGAGATCGTTTCGGCCACGTCGACGGCGGTGCCGTCACCACCGACGAACAACACGAGATCGACGCCACGGTCGAGAAACGCCGTGACTGCCCGCCGCGTGTCGTCGGCGGTCGTGTCGACCGGTGGGTGATCGACGATGGTCGGCGAAACGTCATCGAGTGCTGCTCGAACCGCCGACGCACCCATCTCACCGCCGACGGTCGTAATGTGATGATCCGGCGCGTGTGATCCAAGCGATTCGAGGGCAGCTCGTGCCCGCTCGGGGGCGCGAGGTTCGGCTCCCCGCGACCGAGCTTGTTCGACCTTGCCGTCGGTCCCCTTCAGCCCGACCCGGCCGCCCATCCCCGCGATCGGATTCACCACCACACCGATATGTCTCACAGCATCATGTACGTCGTGGTAGATGAAAAACGCCTCGAACTCGCCGTATCGGCAGCCATCCAGCGTGTAAACCCGTCGTTTTATTGTTTCTGGGTTCATCCACGGAGATGAATATGAACCTCGTATTACAGTCCACGGCGTATCCCGGACTCGTCAACGGTGCTGGCTATCTGTTGTTTTTCGGGGGACTCATCCTCATCGGCGCGTGGCTTTCATTGCTCACGCGGTCACAACCCGTTCAGTGAGCCATCGGGCGGCCTCGTCTACAGCGCTTTCGTCCTGTCCCCGGATCTTGACTCGGACGTACTCGCCGGGGTAGCTTCCGACTGTCACATCGAACTGGTCTCTGAGCGCTTCGAGTCGGTCGAGCAGCGCGCTTTCCGGTTCGTCGGCGGTCACTGTCGTAACGTGTGTCCGTGGCCCGGAGAAGTCCGCTTCGATCCGTTCAAACATCGCTTTCATCTCCTCGGGAACGCCCGGCAGGACGTACACCGAGTCGAGGATACAGCCCGGTGCAACGCCGACCTCGTTGTGTAACGGCTGTGCACCGGCTGGAAGCTTCGTGGTTCCCGCCGTGAGATCGTTTCGGGCATACCCGCCGTGGGTTTCGAGCCACGACAGCGCATCGTCGTTCGGTTCGAGCGACCGACCGAACGCAGCGGCGACGCCAGCCATCGTGCGGTCGTCGTGGGTCGGTCCCAGCCCGCCCGTGGTGAGGACCACATCGTACTCGGCGTGGTGTTCGTTGACGACGCGGGCGATATCGGCAACACGGTCTGGAACGGTCGTGATCCGCTGGATGTCGACACCCCGAGCCACGAGTTGCTCGGCCAACCATGTGGCATTGGTGTCGATCGTCTCTCCCGCGAGGAGCTCGTCCCCGACTGTGACGATGGCGGCCTGCATACCGAGCGATAGGCGTGGCTCCGTCAAAAACCTAGATGACACGCTCCGTGTGATCGCACACCGTTTCTGACCGATATTACCCTGTGAAACGATAAATGGCAGTGTGCCAGTACCGGGACGCCGGTTATCGGAGCTTCTGTGGATATTTACCTCGCGATTCCATATCTGCGTGTAATGACACCACTTGAGATCAGCCTCCGAGTGGCTGCTGGGATTTTTCTGATCGCAATCAACGCGTATTTCGTTGCGATCGAGTTTGCACTGACACGAGTTCGGCAGTATCCCGAATCCGAGTTCGATACGCCGGGACTCAGACGGGCATGGGAGATGACCAGCGATCTCGAACTGTATTTGACGACGTGCCAGATCTGGATCTCTGGGACGAGTATCGCGTTAGGAATCGTCGCCGAGCCGGGGTTAGCAGCGCTTTTCGAACCGCTCTTCGAGAATACGGTACTTGCGTCTGTCGGCGCTGGTTCGATCCTCGGCTTTTTCCTCATCAATATGCTCCACCTCACACACGGCGAGCAGACGCCGACGTATCTCGGCGTCGAACGCTCGAAGCAAGTCGCCCGGTACGGCGCAACCCCGCTATACTGGTTCGCGTGGTCGATCTCTCCGTTGATCCGGTTTGGGGATTGGGTGGCGAAGGCGACGCTCAAGCTGTTCGGCATCGAGATGACTGGAGCCTGGCTCGAAGCCGAAGAAGACGTGCTTGAGTCGCGCGCACAGCTCCGTAACCGTCTCGGCTCGCTCCTCGATGAGGGTAATCTTCCCGAGGAACGCCGCGAGGAGGTGCTTAATGCGCTTGATGCCGATGAACTTCCCATTAGTGAGATCATGGTTCCAGCTGCGGATATCGTTTCACTTTCAACGAACATGTCTGCCGATGAAAATCTCGAAACGATCCAGAACACCACCCATACCCGCTTTCCCCTCATCGGCGATGAGTTGACCGACTTTCAGGGCATCGTCTATGCCCCGTCGATACTGAACAACTTCGAGGATCTCCAGCAGGGCGATATGACGTTTGCAGACATCGCAGCCCCGCCGATGACGCTCGCTGCGGAGACGAACGCCAGTGACGCGTTTGATCAGTTCCAAGCCGAAGACCAAGAGATCGCCCTCGTCCTCCGTGATGGACGGGTCGTCGGACTTCTCACCGCAACGGATACGCTCGAAGCAGTGATGGGACAACTCGAAGATCCGCTCGACTGAGATGAACCCACTGAACACGCCGTAATACACGGAAGTGAACGGTTCATCGGGGGAACTGAACTGCTCTTCGAACCATTCCCGGAAACGGATCCATCGCGCCGTTGTACTTCGCCGTGTCCGTCACAACACCGTGAACCGAGCCGATCGAGCTGGTGATTCACCACTCGTGATTGCCCTGTCGACCACCGTGCTCACATCTTCCGCAGCATCGGAATTCCGGTGATCTCGAAGGCGGTTTCGAACACCTCGACGGTGGCCGCCACGAGCACGAGCCGCCGGTCGCGTGCCTGTGAGGCATCGAGCACACGGTTCTCGTGGTATAGCTTGTTGAACGTCCGCGCCAGATCCAACAGATACTGTGCCAGCGGTGCGGGATCGTATCGTTCTTCACAGCGTTCCAAGACGAGGGGATAGCGCGCCAACTCGACGGCGAGCTGGTGGTCGAACTCGTTGAACGGCTGGTCGGCGACTGCGCTCGGAGCAGGGATCTCGTCGGCTTCGAGCAGGATGTTCAGCCCGCGCGTCGCCGCGTACTGGACGTACGGACCGGTGTCCCCCTCGAGTGACGTCGCCTGTTCGGTGTCGAAGGTAGTGTTTTTGGTTCGCCGTTTGGCGATGTTCTCGAACCGAACAGTACCCAGCGCAACGCCGGCAGCGATTTCACTCGCTGTCTCGTCCGCCAGCGTGGGATCGTTCTCCTCGACCACCGAACGCGCGTTCTCACGCACTTGATCGAGCACGTCTTCGGCAGTGATGAGCCGTCCCGCACGGGTGGACATGCTCCCCTCGGGAAGGTCGATCAGGCCGTAATCGACGTGTGTGAACCGAACGTCGGTGTAGCCGAGCTTTCTGGCCGCGGCGAACAGCTGCTGGAAATACTCGCGTTGCTCGCTACCGACCACGTACAACAGTTCGTCGTATCCCTGCTCGATGCGGTACGCGATCGTAGCGAGATCCCGGGTGCCGTACGTCGTCGTGCCGTCGCGTTTGGTGATCACGAACGTCTCGTAGTCGTCACTGTCCGCGGGATCGGCGGCGACACGAAC
Source organism: Halocatena salina (assembly GCF_023115355.1). Classification (NCBI taxonomy): domain Archaea; kingdom Methanobacteriati; phylum Methanobacteriota; class Halobacteria; order Halobacteriales; family Natronomonadaceae; genus Halocatena; species Halocatena salina. The sequence goes on along the minus strand of NZ_CP096019.1, from coordinate 2,255,547 downwards.
GTCGGCCTGTGTGGGGTCCTCGACATCCGCGAGGTCGTCGTCGTAGATCGGAATAACGTACGCACCGTCTTCGGTCTCGACTGCGATCCCGTCGTCGATTGCGGCCTCTCTGATCTGGCTCGTCCAACTTTCAGTCACATAGAAGCTCTCGCCGTGCCACGTGTCGAAATCGACGTCGAGCCGGTCGTAGGTGGCGTCAAACCGGTTCCGGCTCGCTTCGGAAAACCGCTCCCACAGCGCACGCAGCTCCGCGTCACCCGATTCGAGCGCCGCGAAATACTCCCGGCCCGTATCGCGCAGTTGCTCTACGTCGTCCTCCCGGCCTGCTTCTTCGAGCTTGGCCTCCTGACGGCCGTACCGCTGGTACAGTTCCAGCAGATAGTCGATCGGTTTCTCTTCGAACCGATCGGTGTCGTCGGCTTGTTCGAACTCATACAGGAGGTGACCGAACTGCACTCCCCAGTCGCCGATGTGGTTGTCCCGGACGATATCGTACCCCCGCGCCGCGAGTACGTTCCCGAGCACGTCGCCAAGCACCGTGTTCCGGAGGTGTCCGATGTGCATCGGCTTAGCGATGTTCGGTGAAGAAAACTCGAACAGAGCCGACTCGACAGTGTCCTCGACGACGCCGTAGTCGGATCCTTCTTCGAGGATCTGTTCGAGCGTCCGCGTCGTGAACGCCTCGTCGATGTGGAAATTGATGTATCCACCGGCGGTCTCGATGGTATCGATCCCCTCGATAGGTCCACGGTCCCGGAACGCTTCGGCGAGATCCGACGCAATATCGGCTGGTGGTCGACCGAGTTCTGACGCCAGCTGGAACGCGACGGGCGTCGCCAGGAGTCCTTTCTCCTCGTCGGTGTACTCGTTGATCTCGACCGGATCGGTCGTCGCCACCTCTGCACACTCCCACTCTTCGAGTATCGCCGTCATATCCTCGATGATATGATCACGTAGAACCTGCAGCATACACGTAGTGGCGCTTTAGGTGGTAGTGGGTTTCAATCTATGGAAAGTGGCCCACACACCACCGTTTCGTCCGTTCTGATATCGCTGGAGAGTTCGACAGCATAAAGCAGCCGGTCTGGAAACGATCAGTATGGAGTATTACGAGGCCGCGAACTTCCTGTTCGACCTCAAGCGGTACCCATCACGCAAGGGAACGGAGGCGACACGCGCGCTGTTGGCCGCGATGGACGATCCCCACGAGGGACTCACGTGTGTGCAGATCGCGGGATCGAACGGGAAGGGGAGCACCGCACGGATGGTCGAGCGGGTGCTCCGGGAAGCCGGTCTGTCGGTCGGACTGTTCACCTCACCACATCTCACTGACGTGCGAGAGCGGGTCCGGGTGGACGGTCGCAAAATCAGAAAGCAGGCAGTCACGGCGTTCGTCGAGGAGATCCGCGAGTACGTCCTCGATGCGTCGAGTCAGGGATCGGCACCGACGTTTTTCGAGACACAGACGGCACTGGCGTTGTGGGAGTTCGCTCGTCAAGACGTTGACGTCGCCGTACTGGAAGTCGGTATCGGTGGCCAACACGATGCGACGAGCGTCGTCGATCCCGTGGCCAGTGCCGTGACGTCGGTGACGCTCGAACACACGGCACTGCTCGGTGACACGCGAGCGGAAATCGCCCGTGACAAGGCCCACGTCGCCGGGGAGCAACCGCTCGTAACCGGTGAGTCGGGAGCGGTACTGGAGGCGATTCGATCGGTCGCGGGCGATATCCACACCGTTGGATCGGGCAGCGACAACGACGTTCAAGCACGGTATGAGGGACGGGACGGACTGACCGGTGCCGTGACGCTCACCGGGACGGACTGGTCGATCGAGGCGGCGTTGCCCCAACTCGGCGCACACCAAGCAGTGAACGCCGGGATCGCCACAGCACTGTGTCGACAGGTGGCCGACGTCACCGAGCGGACTATCGTTCGCGGACTAGAAACAGCCTTCTGGCCGGGCCGGTTCGAGATCATGAGCCGAGAGCCACTCCTCGTGTTAGACGGGGCGCACAATCCCGGTGGGTGTGCGACGACGGCCGAGACCCTCGAATCGTTCGACTACGAGGAACTCCATCTCGTGTTCGGGGCTCTGAGCGACAAGAACCACACGAAGATGGCCAAGGCACTCCCGGAGGCGACGACGGTGTACGCCTGCGAGCCAGCGATCGACCGCGCGGAGGACGCCGACGCGCTCGCCCGGACGTTCGACGGCAACGTTCGTGTCGTCCGCTCGGTCAGATCGGCAGTCGAATCCGCAGTCGAAGCTGCCGACGCCGAGGACTGTGTGCTCGTGGCGGGATCGCTGTACACCGTGGCACAAGCCCGCCACCGGTGGGTAGGAACCCAAACGCCAAAACGTGTCTCTACCCTCGCGGACGCACGCGCTGCGCTCACCGACGCTGACGTTACACGGGCCGGCATCTGGCGGATGCGTGGCAAAGGCGTCCACCGGGTGGTCGAGCTGCGCGTGCAACCGCGACAGGCCCGGTTTCTCAAAGAAGAGCTGCTCAGCCTCGGTGGGGAGTGTGCGATTTCGGGGTGTTCCTCACACACGCACGAACCCCGGTATTTAGACGTGGTTGCGATGGGGACGCTCGCCCAGTTCAAGCGACTCATCGAAAAGCTCGACGGACAACCCCACGGACTGGCATCGGTCGGGAACGATCTCAAGCGAACGCTCGACATTGGGACCGAAACCGAGAAACGTGGGTATCCGTGGGAGGACCGAGTGGCGGTGATGGGAATCATCAACGTCACCCCCGACAGCTTCTACGACGGTGGAACGTACGACTCGGTCGAGGCTGCCGTCGCCCGAGCCGAAGAGCTGATCGAGGACGGAGCAGACATTCTCGATGTCGGTGGAGAAAGCACCCGACCCGGTGCGGATCCCGTCCCGACCGAGACCGAAATCGAACGCGTCGTGCCCGTTGTCGAACGGCTCGCCGATCACGACGCGCTGGTGTCGGTCGATACGCGCAAGGCAGCGGTGGCCCGAGCGGCACTCGAAGCCGGCGCGGACATCCTCAACGACGTTTCGGGGCTGTCCGATCCCGATATGCGCCACGTGGCAGCCGACTACGACGTGCCAACCGTCGTCATGCACAGCATCGAGGCACCGGTCGATCCCGAGACGGACGTGACGTACGACGACGTGGTTACGGACACCATCGACGAACTCAGCGAGCGCGTGTTGCTCGCCGAAAAAGCTGGGCTTGACCGCGAGCAGATCATCGTCGATCCTGGCATCGGGTTCGGTACGTCGGCAGCCGAAAGCTTCGAACTCCTCGGTCGTATCGGGGAGTTTCACGCGCTTGGCTGTCCCGTGCTCGTTGGCCACTCCCACAAATCGATGTACGAACACGTCGACCGCGCTGCCGGGGATCGACTCCACGCGACCGTCGCAGCGACCGCCATCGCAGCTGAACGCGGAGCCGACATCGTCCGCGTTCACGACGTTAAAGAGAACGTTGCCGCGGTTCGCACCCAGCGAGCGGCATCCGATCCGGACGCTTGAACGCCTTGAGTGAAAGCAGCGAACGGAAAGAACCGTCACAGGGCCTATTTCCAATACAGCAGCCGATCGCCTCGGAGCCAGCCGATAGTGAATTGCCAGAGAAGTCCGAGACCGGCGAAGACGCCACACAGGATGGCAACCAACTCCTGTAACCGCACCCACCCCGGAAAAACGAACCCTGCCCACGACTCGATCGATTGGATGCGGGTGATGAGTGGGTGGGTCGGATCGATGGTGGTGTTATCGCTGTGTGTGAGTCCGGTGGCCGATTCCTCCGGAACACCAAGCCGATCGGCCTCGTACACGATCCCTCGGCTGTCTCGAAGCGAATGCCGCCAGACGACCTGTCCCTCGGAATCGATTTCGAGGACACGGAAGTTTCGTGAATCCGTGACGAGGGTGTTTCCGTTCGGGAGCCGATCCGCATCGCGAGGCCACTGGAGTCCGCGATCTGACGGCCCATCGTACAGCCATTGGAGTTCCTCGGTGTCGGTATCGATCTCCACCACTCGGTGGTTCTCGCTGTCGGCGACGAGTATCGTATCGTTGTCGAGCCGCTGGGGGTTGTGTTGCTGGTTTAGTGTGGACGTGTCACCGGGCTTGCCGATGACGTTTACGATGTCGTTCGTCCGAGGATCGACTTCGAGCACCACATCGAAGTTCCGTATCGAAAGCTGGAAATTCCCGTTTGGAAGCTGATCGATGTCGTTCATGTGGGTCCAATCAGCCTCAGAATGTTCCTGGGGCAGTCCACCGTACTGTTCTTGGAACGCGCTTTCGGTACTGAGGTGATCGGTTGCGTTCCACGACCACGTGATCTCACCATCCCGATTGACGGTGAACGCGCGATTGTTCCCCATATCGATGATCGCTGTCTGGCCGTCGTCGAGCCGATCGGCGTCATGGACCTCGTGATGGGCGATGAACGCGTCGTACCAGTCGTACTCCCACACCACGGTGTTGTCTGCCGGATCCAGTTCAACGACGCGGTTGTGGACACAGCTCTCCTCAGCACCGGACCGGTAGGCCGACGGACAGTCCTCGCCAGTCAGTTCGGTCGCAAACGATAGGAGTATCGTGTCATTGCTGGTCACTTCCGCGTCGAAGACGCGCGAATTGGGTGGATCGTAGCTCCAAATCGTCGTTCCGTTTGGAGCGACGATCAACGCCTCGCCGCTGTTCGTACCGAACCAGTCGTGTGTCTGGACAGTGATCAGCGTATTGCCGGCCGAGAGCGTTCCTGTCGTGTTGTTCTCGAGGGCGTAGCCGGTTTCAGGAGTGGTGTTGCCAATGGACGCGTTCGTCTCCCTCGACGTCGGGGGTGAGCGCTCATCACCCACAGCTCCGAGAATGACGACGACCGCACAGAGGAGAACGATCGCTCCGAGTAAGAGCACGCGCGAGCGGCGATCGACAGGCTCCGACGACGGATCAGGACGCACACGGCTAGGCAACAAGCGTTCTGGCTCCATACCAGAGATCGACCAGTGTCAGCACCTTCTCTATTTCGCCGATAGAAGACAGAGAAGCGTAGAGTACGGAAATATTACAGCTGAATCCCCCACCGTTCCCAGTGGAGCATAGTGGATGGACTAGAGACCGAGATGTTCATTGGCGTGGTCTGGATCTGTATAGTTGTATGCTCAAGGAGAACGCCCGGTCGATCATCGCTGGATTCGTTGGTTCACTGCTCGTTCTCGCAGCGATGTACTGGCTTATCGGCGTCGACCAAACCGTCTCGAAGCTCTCGATGGCCAACACCGGAGTTCTCGTTTTCGTTTTCGTAGGTGCGACCTGTTGGATCATTTCGTGGGGGTTAGCGCTCCGCACTGTACTCGGCGTGCTCGGTTCGACGATTTCCCCGTTGAAATCGACGGCGATCTTCTCGGGCGTTCTGTTTGCGAACAACGTTACGCCGTTCGGGCAGGCGGGTGGCGAGCCGATCAGCGGGCTGTTGATCTCGCGGGCCACCGATCGACGCTACGAAACGGGGCTTGCAGCCATTGCGAGTGTCGATGCGCTCAATTTCATTCCCTCGATCGTTCTCGCGGTGTGTGGCATGGGGTATCTCTTCGTGACCACCACGTTCGTAGGGGATCTCCGGTACGCCGCGGGCACGGTGTTTGCGCTGGCACTGCTGGTTCCGATAGGATTCTATCTGGGATGGCAGTACCGCTACCGGCTCGAACACGCCACGGTTGCCGTGATAACGCCGATAGTGCGGTTCATCCGGCACACGTTGTTACGGCGCAAACCACTCGAAGAGGCAGCAATCGAGCGACGCATCGAGGGGTTTTTCACCGCCATCGAGCGCGTTGGCTCTACCCCTCGGAAACTGGCGTTTGCGCTCGGTCTGTCGTCGCTCGGCTGGATCGCCCAAGCCGTCTGTCTGTGGCTGTCACTGTTCGCACTCGATCACGCCGTGTCCCCGAGCGTCGTGCTCATCGCCGTGCCTCTCGGTGCGATCGCCGGTGTGACGCCACTTCCCGGGGGACTCGGTGGTGTCGATCTTGTGCTCATCGGAATCATCAGTGCGCTCGTAACGATCAACCAACCGACCATTGCGGCCGCAGTCCTCATTCACCGATCCGCGATCTATCTGTTCCCGACGATCGTCGGCGGTGGAATCACGGCCGCGATCGCGAGCCGATAAGACGTCAGTTGAGTTGTCTGCGAACGCTTGATGTGAGACGTTTGAGCATAGAAGAAGAGCCTTCGGCACGTGTTGCAGTGGTGTACTCCCGAGCCAGCGTTCCGTCCTGTTGGTAACTCAACAGTCCGATATCGTGGGTCTGGGCGAGTTCTTCGGCCTGTTCGGTAACTGTTCCAGATGTCGATACGAGTATGGTTCGGGCGTCGACCGGTGTTGCCGCCATATGGAGACGCTCGACGTCTTGCTGATTCGGTCGTTCGTGAACGGCACCGACGACGCGGTCGCCGAGGAGGTCCTCCTCTCCGTACAGATGGACCGGCGTCTCGTTGCTATCGTCTCGGATGTACGCATCCACTTCCACCGTGAATCCCCGATCGTCGAGCATCTCAACCAACGCTTGGCGGGCCGATAGCTGCGTCGTGAGCCACTGCCGTCCGTACTGTTCGAATCCGTAGCTGTAGAGCACCCATTCGATCGCCTTCTGTGGCTCACACACTGACAGACATTCCCGACACCGGAGGGCACCCACCGATCCGGCCCCAGACTCACCACACGTCTGACAGACGTGTCGATGTAACACGTCCATCTGTTCCGGGCGGACAGTGAGCTGACAGTCCGGACAAACGTATTCACCCTCTCCCACCTGAAACTGATTTTTTGGCGCGAGACAACCACACTCGACGTGTTTGTACAGCTCCTGTTCGACTGTGTTCTGGGACCCACACTCCGCACAGACGGTCGTATACATCATCCCATCCCGTCCACACTCGGGGCAAACGTAGGCTTTCTCTCGAAACTCCCGATACAGTATCTCTCGCTGAGCCAGTGACTCTAACACTGAATAGGAATCCCGATCGTTTACATCGAGATGTCGATCCACGTCCGGATAGCTCACTTCCCCATCCTCGTTGATTACCGGTGAAAACTCCTCGACCGTCCCGTCTGCCAACGACTCTAACAGACGAAGTACCCCTGGTGTGGCCATGCGTTTCATTATCCGATAGCTCTCCAACCTATTAACTCCTATTCAATGTCTGTTGGAGACGTTTTGCGATTATTATTATCAAGAAATTATCCCGTATAAAATGGTGTGATTCGTAGCGATCGGCGGGTTTTCCTTGTTCGGACTCGACGCGGGTGGTGATGTGTGGTAAGAGTGAGCCACGGGTGCTTTGGTTCACCCCAGATAAGCCCGAACGGATCAGCGTCGGCCGTCATCGGATCACGGAACGACTCGAAGAGATCGGTTACCGAGTAACACTGCGTGGGACGACGATCGAGACGGTGTTGTCGGCGGTGTGGCATCGGGGACGGTACGACGCGGTGATCGGAACGACGCGGGCGGGTACCATGGCCGGGATGGTTCTGTCAGCTCTCGGTGGGCCACCGCTTATCATCGATCACGTCGATCCGATCAGACAGTTCGAGACCACACATCCGTGGTGGGTGGCCGTTCCTGTGCGGTGGCTCGAACGGATCGCGTTCGCCGTCGCTGCCCACGTACTGTACGTGTACGCCGAAGAGCACGACCGCGTGAGTCAGTTCGCTGAATCGGTTTCGAACACCGACCTTCCAGTCGAGTACGATCGCTTTGCCGATCCGCCTACAGAGCGCGTTGTAACCGCTCATGAGCGGCTTTCATCGCTCGAGGGACGAACGCTCATCTACGTTGGCGGTCTCGAACCCGTCTACCACATCTCCGAGTTGCTCGATGCGATGTCGGTGCTGTCGGCGTGGACGCTCGTCGTGCTCGGCACCGGCTCGCTCGAACCCGAGGTTCGACGCGCGGCGACCGAGCAGTCGAACGTCGTGTATCTCGGCACCGTGCCCCACGAAGACGTGCCGGGATATCTCCACGCCGCCGACGTCGGCGTCTGTCTGGTCGACGACCCACACACGCTGAAGATACTCGAATATGGGGCTGCCGGTCTCCCGGTCGTCCAGCTCGCTGGACGGGCAGAATCGCGTCTCGATGGGCTGGTGACGTTCTGTGACCCAACGCCAGCGGACATCGCTCGCGCCGTTCGATCCGCCGCTTCCTCTCCCACCTCCGAGGAGCTACGCGCGTTCGCCCGACAGTTCGACGTGACCACCGTCGCCGACGACTACGCGAACGCGATCGAGACGGTAACTAGCACATCACCCAGAACGGCCGAATGATTCATCTGTTCAGAACGTCATCCCACGCGTCGAGATACTGGTGGGCCGCGCGCTCGTTGTACTCGGCCATCCGTTCGCTGCTGTCCGTCGACCGATCAGGGCAGGGATCGGACAGCAGTTCACTCACGGCGTCTTCGATTCCGTCCGGGGTTGGTGGACAGAGCCGACCCGCTGTCCCGACTGCCTCAGCGGGACCGCCAGTCGCCCCACAGACGACCGGTAGCCCGGCGGCTTGTGCTTCTAGGACAGCCATCGGAAACGCATCGAGATAGCTGACGTAGACGAACAGATCGGCACCCCCGAGCAGTTGGGGAACATCATCCCGGTGTCCCAGCAGCTCCACGCGATCGCGGTGGGGATACGACGCGACGAAATCGGCTACCGTATCGAACTCCTGTCCATCGCCGGCGACCACGTACCGGAGATCTTCGGTCGCTTCGAAGACGGCACGCAATCCCTCTAGAATCGTCGTGATGCCTCGGGCTTTCTGTGGATATCTGAAATTCGTGACCGTCAGGATCGTCGTCCCCGGATCGTCCGTCGCGGTGGCGTCTTGAAACCGCGCCACGTCGAACGGCCGGTCGACCACCCGGTTCGGACCGATGGCGTAGTACCGACGCATCGCCTCCCGACAGGTCCGGCTCACGAACAGGGTACAGTCAGCGTGGCCAACTACCAGCCTCGTTCTGTGCTCGATCGACTGGTGTCCGATCCAGCTGTGATGACCGTGTGCGTTCGTATAATCGTCCCATCCCCGGATACAGACCACCAACGGCGTTCCGTACACGCGTTTCGTAAGCAGTCCGAGCAGTCCGTTTCGTACCGTTTCGTCGGCTTGGAGCAGATCGTACCGACCGGTCAGTACCCGACCGACACGGCTCGGAATCGACTGCGGCTGTGAGAGCACGTCGATCTCGTAGGCGGGATCGAGCCGTTCGGCGGTGGCCGCGAGCGCCGTCGCGAAATCCCGTTGGGCGTGGAGCAAGGCGATCCGTGGCATTGCTCGGGTATGGGCCGTTCGTCGTGAAACGACCACCGGTTCACCTGATCACACCGACACGGATCCACAACGACTACCACAGGGTGGTGCCTATCGACTGTCGTGTCTTCGGATTCGGACGATGCGCTCACGCGGGTGGCTTCAGGTGGGGGTATCGTACTACTCGGGGTGGTTCTGGAGCTTGGGGTCTCCTTTCTCGCCAAACTCCTCATCGCTCGCGTTCTCGGTCCGGTGAACTACGGCGTGGTTTCGCTGGGCGTCACCACGATGGCCGTCGTCTCGACGCTCGTGTTGCTCGGGCTTCACACGGGCGTTGGCCGGTATCTTCCTCGGTTCGACGATTCCGTCCACCGCCGGGGCGTGGTAGTGTCGGCGTTCCAGATCGCGGTGCCGCTGGCCGTCGCTGCCGGTGGCATCGTCTGCGTGTTTGCGCCGATGATCGCCACCGACGGCTTCGGTGATCCCTCGGTGACGCCAGTCCTCCGCGTGTTCGGCCTCGTGATCCCGCTCGCGGCAGTGATGAAACTCGCCATCGGAACCAGCCGGGGGCTACAGCAGGTGCTCCCGAAGGTGTCCATCCGGAACATCGTGTTGCCGGTCGTACGGTTCACGGCGGTGCTCGTCGTCCTGTTGATGGGCTTTGGCGCGCTCGGGGTGGCGTGGGCCTACGCCATCGCCTACACGGGGGCGATGGGCGTCGGTCTGTACTTCCTGTGGCGAGACACCGATCTGTTCGCTTGGGGGACCCCGGCTACGCCTGTGCGTCGGGAGCTGTTGGCGTTCTCCACGCCGTTGGTGATCTCCACGGCGATGACGTTCGTGTTCTCCGACGTCGATACGTTCATGCTCGGGTACTTCTCTTCGACGGGAGACGTCGGTATCTACAACACGGTGTATCCGCTCGCTCATCTGCTCGTCGTTCCGATGAGTTCGTTCGGGTTCATCGTGATGCCCGTCGTCTCCAAGCTCCACGAACGCGGTGAGCACGACACCGTCCGACAGCTCTACCAAACTACCTCGAAGTGGATCTTCCTCGCGTCGTTTCCGGTGTTCGCTGTCGTCGTACTCTTTCCAACCCACGCGATCGGGCTCACGTTCGGTCCGGCGTACGTGGACGGTTCGCTCGCGCTCGTCGTGCTCGCTGGAGCGTTTTTCACGCACGCGATCGCCGGTCCTAACTTCGATCTGCTCACGTCGATCGGTCGGACACGGCTCATCATGTACGACGACACGCTCGTCGCGCTCCTCAACATCGGACTCAATCTCCTGTTGATTCCCCGGTATTCGTTTCTCGGCGCGGCGATCGCAACTGCTGTTGCCTACGTCCTGATGAACGTCCTGTACTGTCTCCAACTATACCTCGAAACCGGCATTCAGCCGCTAACACCGGCGCACATCCGAACCGCACTCCTCGGGACCACGACGATCGCCGTCCTGTACGGGATCGTTCGAACCCTGTTTACGGTGACGGTGCCCGTTTTCCTCGGAACAGTCACCGTGTTCGGACTGGTGTACCTGCTCGTCGTCGTCCGTGTTGCGATCGAACCACAGGAGATCGAACTCCTGTTGGACTTCGAAGAACGGTTCGATCTGGATCTCAGCGTGTTCAAACAGCTCGTGGGTCGGCTCCGGAGCTGAGCCAACCGTCAAACCGTCCCACCTAACAACCACTCGGTCATACAACCGAGTATGACCGAGCTTGGAAAGATCGATCGGTCGTTTTTCGACGCGTACATCCAGCCGAACCTCGGAGCTGAGCGCGAGGACGTGACGCTCTGGCCCGATCATGGAGTGGATTTCGGAGCGATCGACGTTGATGGGACGGCCGTCGTCATGGCGACCGACCCCGTTTTCATCATGCCATCGCTTGGCATGGAACGCGCGGCGTGGTTCGCGTTTCACATCCTCATGAGCGACGTGGCGATCTCGGGACTCCCACCCAGCCATCTGAGCATCGACTTCAACCTCCCGCCCGACATCACCGACGAGGCGTTTGAGACGGTGTGGACGACGATGGACGCCGAAGCGACCGAGCTGGGTGTGAGCGTTGTCACCGGTCACACTGCCCGGTATGAGGGCTGTAACTACCCGATGGTCGGCGGAGGAACGACCATCGCGGTCGGCGATCACGACGACGTGATTCGGCCCGATGGAGCACGAGTGGGTGATCGTCTCGTGATCACCAACGGTCCCGCCATCGAAGCGACGGGACTACTGTCGATCCAGTTCGAGACGCTCATGCGCGAGGAACTGGACGATGCGACCGTCGATCGGGCGAACGAGCGGTTTTACGACATGAGTCCCGTTCATGACGCGTTGACGGCAGCCAACGCGGGACCGGTGACGGCGATGCACGACGCGACCGAGTGCGGCGTGTACGGCGGTCTGTACGAATTCGCGCGCGCAGCGGGCGTCGGACTCGACGTCGATCGGAGCGCCATCCCGGTCGCTCCGGGTGTCGAAGAGACGTGTGCATTTTTCGACATCGATCCGTGGTCGGCGATCAGCGAGGGCACGCTCATCGCGTCGGTGCGCCCTGAAGGCGTTGATGACGTGCTCGATGCGCTCGAAGCGGAAGACATTCCGGCCGCTGTCGTCGGCAGCGTCGTCGAGGGCAGCGGCGTCGTCGTGGACGGCGAGCCGATCGATCACCCCGAAAAAGATCCGTTCTGGGCGGCGATGGCGGAGTACGCCGCGAAACAGGAGGGAAGCGACGAATGACCCGAACGGACGCACCGACCACCCAGCCGGTCACACTGACGATCGCCGGAAGCGATTCTGGCGGTGGTGCGGGGATCCAAGCCGACCTCAAGACGATGGCCGCCTGTGGGACGTTCGGAACCTCGGTTCTCACGGCGGTCACTGCCCAGAACACCGAAGGAGTCGAATCGTCGTTCGTCGTCCCCACAGCGGAAATCGAGAACCAACTCCGGGCCATCCGCTCGGATTTCGACGTTGCCGCCATCAAAACGGGGATGTTGGCGACGGCCGAGACCGTCGAACTCGTCGCTGAACACGCGCGTTCGTTCGACTGTCCGCTCGTCGTCGATCCGGTGATGGTCGCGACATCGGGCGATCGCCTGCTGGCCGAGGACGCTATGGACGCCTACGACGACCTCATCGCGCACGCGACGCTCGTCACGCCCAACACTGACGAGGTAGCAATGCTCACGGGGATCGAGCCGGAAAACGAGCGTGACATGCGCGAGGCTGGCGAGCAACTGCTCGATCGGGGGTGTGATGCCGCTCTCCTCACCGGTGGTCATCTCCCGACAGACGACGTATGCGACGTGCTCGTCACGCCCGAACGAACTCACACCGTTACTCACCCACGGATCGACACGGTAGCGACACACGGCGCGGGCTGTACACTCTCCAGTGCCATCACTGCCCACCTCGGACGGCAGGCCGAGAGAGACGACATAGATCTCCCTACAGCAGTCGAGGCGTCCACCACGCTTCTCGAACGGGCGATTCGATACCATCATGACGTCGGACACGGGCCGGGAGCGGTCCACCACACGGTCTCGCTGCGCGAACGCGCGGCCAGACAGCCTGTTCAGGAAGCGGTCGCGGCGCTCGTGGATTCGCTCACCGAGGAAAACGTTCGCTCGTTGGTTCCGGAAGTCGGGATGAACGTCGTCGGAGCCACCCCCTACGCGGAGACTATCGAGGAGATTGCCGCCGTCGAAGGACGGATCACGAAGACGATCGGTGGGATACAACCGAACCGAGGCGTGCGCTTTGGCGCGTCGAGTCACATGGCCCGGTTTCTGCTCTCGTTGCGCGAACACGACCCTGCCGTCCGTTTCGGGGTGAACTGCCGGTTCGGAGATGATACCGACGCCGCGCTTGACGCGCTCTCTTGGCCCGTCGGTACGTACGACCGGAGCGAGGAACCGACCGCCGACGTGGAAGGTTCGACCATGGGATGGGGTGCACAGCAGGCGTTCGAATCCGTCGCTGGGACGCCGGTCGCCGTCGTTGACGGCGGTGCTCACGGTAAAGAACCGATCGTGAAACTCCTCGCACGCGACCCTGAGACGTTACTCAACAGGATCACAACGCTCGATGAAGAACTATGAGGAAAATGGGGGAACAGGACGTGGTGGGATACACCATCTCCGGTCTGTACGACAGCGCCGGGGACATCAGTGTGGGTATGCGAGCGTGATACGTCAGCCGCTCCCCCAGTCACAGTACTGCGGATGACAGTAAGTGCCTTCTGGTTACTAAATAGTTATTTGACATTTTAGATCACATATGTAATGATGTAGTGCTATCAAGGAAATGCATCCGGCGACAATTCTTACTCCGTGCGAATCGTATCCCAAACGATTATCACATGTCTCTAATAGTAGGATGTATGGATCCGGAATCCCCCTCCGGTGAATTCACCATCTCCCTCGATCAGATCTACACTAATCCGGACGACGTTGCAGATACGGAAATCTCCTCCCTTGTCTCGATTCTCGACGGCGAAACGGAGATGGAACCGTCCGTAGGTGAGACTGAGCATACAGCACAGTTGCTCGACACCGATCTCGGAGAGACGAATACTCAGCGGCTCATTGCTGCTTCACGGTTGCGGCTGTTTGCCGGTGCTGGCTACCGCGATGCCGTCGCGGCCCACGCAGAAACGATCCTCGCTGGGATGGATGCAGAGGACAACAGCGTTCACGTCCGCCGCCAGGCCGCCCACATCGTGATCACGATCTTCAAGGACGAAAGCGTAGAGATATCGCCAGTGTCGAATGAGTTCATCGAACAGACGGATACACTCATCGAGTTTCTAGAAGACGATCTCCCGTGTGTTCGTCAGGCAGCAGTGTACGCGATCGCAGAGGTCGCAAAGCAGTCACCGGATTCCGCCGCACCCGCCATCGACGCGCTCATCCCGTTGTTGGATGACGAATCGGCTGAGATCGACCGGAGAGTGATAACGGCGATCACTGCGATCGCAGAGAGCACACCGCGGGACGTGACCTCCGCCATTACCCCACTCGTGTCCCTCCTCGAAGGCGACGTACAGATGACGCGAGTGCAAGCGGAGTACGCGCTCAAACTTCTCGTCGAAAACGCGCCATCAGCGGCTCAAACGGCCGTCGATCATCTCGTTCCCCTACTCGACAGCGACAGTTCGTTCGCTCGAAACGCCGCTTTGGAGATCCTCGCCGGAGTCACGCTCACCACACCGGAAGCTGTAGCGCCCGCGGTCAACGAGATCACACCGTTTCTCACCGAAGATTTCTATCGGCAGAAGATCGCAGTGTGCACGCTCTGCGAGATCGCCGAAACGTCCCCTGCGGCGGTCGTCCCTGCCGTCGAAGACGTCGTTCCGTTGCTCGATGCCGAGGATCAGATCGTCAAAAGCGCGGCGGTACACACGATCGTCGCCGTCGCCGAGGAGTCGCCATCAGCCGTCACCGAGGCGTCCGATTCGCTGTTTTCTCTCCTTAACGCCGACGAGCCGAACGTCCAGAAAGCTGCCATCCGTGCAGTCATCGTCATCACGAGCAACGTGCCGGAGGCGGTTGGACCCGTCATCGAGTCACTGCTTTCCCCGCTCGATACCGACGAGTCGTTCGTCCGGGGGCAGGCCGCGCGCACGATCGCAGCACTCACCCAAGGCGAAACCCAACCAGCGGTTCCTGCGGTCGACGCGCTAACGACGCTTTTGAACGCGGACGAATCCGTGGGGCGGAAGCTGGCGGTGCGCGCGATCGTCGAGATCGCGTCTGACGTGCCCGACACCGCTGTGCCAGCGGTCGACCCCTTGTTATTCCTCCTCGATTCGGATCGGCCAGTGGTACAAAAGTACGTGGCGGCAGCGATCATGGTGGTCGCTGCTTCGTCCCCACGGGCGGCAGCACCCGCCGTCACACCCCTCGTCTCACTGCTTGGCGAGGACAACGATGTGGATGGTCTGGTCGTGCGTGCGCTGGCTGAAATCAGCGGCGACGATCCCGAAGCGGTAGTCCCGGCTACACAAGCAGTGATCCCGCTACTCGACGCCGAGCGGGAGTCAGTTCGAACGAATGCGGTACGCGTGATCGCTAGCGTCGCCGAGGAGGCACCGATAACCGTCGTTCCGGCGGTCGAATCGCTCGGCAAACTGCTCGACAGTGACGAGCGACTCATCCAGTGGAAGGCGGTGTGTGCGCTCTGCGATGTCGCCCTCGAATCCCCCGGAGCAGTCGCTCCTGCGATCGAACCGCTCGTGCCGTTTCTTGACAGCGAGTGGACATCCCTCCGGAAGAAAACTGCCACCATCGTGGCCGAGGTGGCCTGCGTATCGCCGTCCGCAGTGGCTCCTGCCGTGGGACCGCTTTCGATGTGTTTGGACGCAGACGAGGCAGCGATCCGACGAAACGGGGCGTGTGCGCTCGCGGAACTGGCTGGTGAGCATCCCGAGACGGCAGTTCAGGCGGTTGATCGGCTCGTGTCACAGATCACTGGAGAGACCGATCAGCAGTACATTCAAGAGTGTGCAGTACGCGCACTCGCGGAGATCGCCACCACGGCTCCCGACGAAGTGGTGCCGGCGATCGACACGTTAGCCGATCTGTACGAGGCTGACTCGATCACGCTCAAGGAGAACGCGCTGTACGCCACCGCCGAAATCGCCACCACGATGCCCGAAGCCGTGATCCCAGTCGTTGACTCACTCATTCCCCACCTCACCGCCGAGGAAGTCCCCGTCCAGAAGGCCGCGATTCGATCGGTCGTGTTGATAGCCAAACACCTCCCGACGACGATGGTTCCGGGTATCGATTCACTGCTCCCCAGATTTGGCGCCGATGAGACACGCGACCAGCGGGCGACAGTGGAGGCGCTCACCGCGATCGCCGCGATTCCCCCGGAGAATTCGGACGGTGAACAGGATCTCGAGGCGGAGCGGGAAAACGCCGTCGCTACCCTCGATCGGTTGCTCGACACCGGTGAGACGCTCGGACGAAAGATCGCGGTGACAGCGTTGGCAGTGATCGCAGAGGATGCGCCCACGACTGCGGGGACCGCGATCGACTCGCTCGTTCCCCTGTTAGGAAACGACGATCCTTACATCAAAGAGCTGGCCGTACAGGCGACCGTGCTGATCGCGTATGGATCGCCCACATCCGCCGTGCCCGCCGTAGACGAACTCATCGACCTGCTCGAAGACGACAACGTCTATCTCCAGCATGGAGCGGTGATCGGTATCGGATGGATCGCTAAAGGATTGCCACCGGCAGCGGTCCCGGCCACCGAAGCTCTGGTGTCCTTTCTGTACAGCCACGAGGAACTCGTCCGGAAGACTGCGGTGTACGCGATTGCCCGGATCGCAGACCACGATCCCGAAGCAGCGTTACCAGCCACTGACGCGCTCGAACACTGTCTTACTGCGGACTGTTCGTACGTCCGAACGCACGCTGTCAGCGCTCTCGAATCGATCGCTCTCGCCCCCGCTGGTGACACGATGCCGCCAATCTGCTCACTGGCGGCGCTCGTCGATGACACCGAATACTCCATCCAGAAACAGGCCGCGCGGGCGACCGCCGCGATCGCAACGACCCAACCGGGCACCGCAGCCCCCGCGGTTGACGTGCTCGCGGGCCACCTCGACGCTGACCGCACCACACAGGAGCTTGCAGTCCGGACGATCATGGAGATCACGAAACACGCGCCGAACGCAGCGGTTTCAGCCGTCGATCCGCTCGTCTCACTGCTCGATACTGACGATCAGATAATACAGAAAAATGCCGTGGCCGCGATCGCTGCGATCGCCGAGGCGACACCCAACGCTGTGGCAGACGTGGTCGAGCAGCTCGTTCCGCTTCTCGACACTGACGATGAGTTTCTCAAAGCAACCACTATGCGAGCGATCATGCCCAACACCGACGCGACGCGGAAACGCTTGAGTGCCCGATCGTCGGAGTCCGAGTGAACGAACACCCTCGCGACGACGCAGCTCACAATCGAAAATCGAGAAGTAAGAACAGCCCGAATCGGGTTACAGGACGTCGTTGAACTCTTTGTGGCCCTGGATCGTAACGCCCTCCTCGGAGATTTCGGCGAGGAAAACGCCGTTACCTGAGCCGGTGTCACGCTCGACTGCAGCCTTGATACCGCTCGCAGCGACCGATTTGGCCTCCTCGACGGAGAGATCGTCGCTGTACTCCCGTTCGAGTGTGCCGTACGCCACAGTGAGTCCGGAACCAGTGACCGTGTAGTCGTCTTCCATCACGCCACCGGCAGGATCGATGGAGTAGACGTGTGTGCCCTCATCGTCGATGCCACCGAGGACGGGATTGATAGCGAAAAACGGACCGCCGCGCGCGTAGTTGCCCGCGATGGTCGAGAGGGCGTGAATCGACATCTCTTCGTCACGGCGCACTTCGTACAGGTTCACTTCCGCACGAATATTGCGGATGAACGACTGGGCACCGCCAACGCTGCCGACGAGTGTCATCGCAGCCTGAGGATGGATCTGTTCGACCTTCTGGACGTTCTTGTTCGATACGAACCGACCACCGAGACTGGCACGCATGTCAGTCGCGATGACGACGCCGTCCGTGGCCGTGATACCGATGGTGGTCGTTCCCGTCTTGTTGACCTTCTCTACATCTGCCTCCGAAACGTCCGGCAGCGAGCCGAGTTCCGGCTCGTAGATCGGCGGTTCGTAATCACGCCGGTCATGGATCGATCCACGCCCCACGCCCTGTGTGAACTGTTGTTCGCGCATTACCACGAGGTACCCGCCGTGTGCTGATAAAAGCACCCCTTCGAACACCGCTACTCCTCGTGGGATGGAGCTACCCGACCGAGCGCCCGATGGAACGGGAACGGAATTCCGACCGCCTGAGCGAGCACCCCCACTGGCAACAGCAGGATACCCGCAACGATGAGTGCTTGATACAGTGCAAACAGGACCTTCGACCGAAACCATTCGAACATGTCCTCATCCATCGGAAGCCGATTGCCCGTATATATACGTTTCGTCGTTTCTGCGCCCTCCAACAGGCTGCCGTCGTGCGGTTTCCGGATGGATATGCCCGAACGGATCGGGGATCCAACGTCTTCGACACGACCGAATCAATCGTGGATGAACCACGAGAGCGACAGAACTGATCGAAATAACGTATGCGCTTCATCGGTGTGACGTGCGCGCGCTTGCCCGTTATTACCGGGTGTAAGCGTTTTACTATCTATTACTAACCAAAATAATGGTATTACATATGAATATTCGCTAGATCATTACCTCATTAATGTTGTTTACATATATACTCATTTAGAATAATAGCCAATATCCCCCATCCAATCAGAATAAAATCACAATATCGAACCACAAAGATCGATACGGTCGAATTCTAAGCGGGGGCATGAGCAACTATCTCGTCGCTGTCGAGGCAGCGTGGCTCGTACGAGACGTGGAAAGTATCGACGACGCGATCGGTGTGGCAGTCAGTGAGGCTGGAAAGCGTCTCAACGAAACCGATATGGATTACGTGGAAGTGGAGATCGGCGCGACGGAGTGTCCGGTGTGCGGTGAGCCGTTCGATTCGGCGTACATCGCTGCCGACACCGCACTCGTGGGACTGGTCCTCGAAATGGACGTGTTCAACGTCGATAGCAAACAGCACGCACAGCGCGTTGCAAAGAGCGAGATCGGCGGTGCGCTCAGAAACGTCCCGCTCAAAGTGATCCATTCCGTCGAACTAGAGTCGGATACCGAGGAAGACACCCAATGAGACGACTCCATCCCATCGACAACACTTTTGTATAACTATTGGTTATCTCGGATATGGAACTTCCGACGCCGGAGGACCTCCGAGAACACCGTAACGAGTTGGATCTCACACAGAGTGAACTCGCCGACATGGCGGAGGTTTCCCAGCCGCTCATCGCTCGCATCGAGGGGGGTGATGTCGATCCCCGGCTTTCGACGCTCGGACGGATCGTCACGGCCCTCAACGAGGCAGGGGGATCGCTCCGCCGAGCAGAAGACATCATGCACAGCCCGGTGGTCGGGATCGCACCCGACGACAGCGTCCGGGAGTCGATCGAACGGATGAGCGAGGAGGGCTATTCACAGCTCCCTGTAATCCGTGACGGCTACCCGGTCGGTATCGTCAGCAACAGCGACATCCGACGCATCAATGATGATGCTTCGCCCGGCGACCTTCCGATCGCGGACGTGATGCGCGAGTCGATCACGACCGTCACGACCGACGCGACGCTCAACGAGATCGACACGCACCTCAACCACCACGACGCGATCATCGTCATCGATAACGGCGAGATGGCCGGCATCATCACCGAAGCCGACGTAGCTGTCCATATGTCGTAGTCGGTTTGCGTGCCACTACCGTTCTGCTGAGGACGGGGAATCGATTTGATGCTGCACGCTCCCGATGTCTCTCGGCTCACTACTGCGATGAATTCACACACCACAGGTGTGATATTCACGGGTGGCAGCCCGGGCTGTCTGGGGTGGCCTCTGTTGAATCAGGAGTTGTTTTCGGGTAGCGTCAGCCCCCGAATCTCGACCTGTCCCGCTTCTGTATCGGTGTTTTCGACCCGGCCAATGATCCGTCCGTCGGTGTTCTTGACGATCGATTCGGCGTCATCAGAGGGGAGTGCGGCGACGAACCCGGTGCCCATGTTGAACGTGCGGTGCATTTCCTCGTCGGTGACGTTGCCTTCCGTTTGGATGAACTCGAAGACCGGTTGATACTCGAAGGGATCAGTGATGACATACCGGAATGCTCCCATCCGAGGAAGGTTCGTCCAGCCGCCACCAGTAACGTGTGCAGCCGCGTGGGTGTCGTGGTTCCACAGCGGATCGAGGAGGTCGGTGTAGATCCGCGTCGGCTCCAACAATGTCTCGCCGATCGTGCGCTGATCGTCACTGACAGGGAACGGGTCGGCGTAGTCGTGTTGCTTCGTGACGGCTTTCCGGGCGAGCGTCAGCCCGTTCGAATGGATGCCGTCGGACGGAAAGCCAACGAGGGCGTCACCAGCCTTCGCGTTGCCGGGAAACACCGCGCCTTTCGGCGCGAGACCGGCACAGGTACCAGCGAGATCGAGTCCACTGACGACCTCGGGCATCACCGCGGTTTCCCCGCCGACGAGTGCGATACCTGCCGTTCGTGCTCCATCAGCCAACCCCGTCCCGATCTGTTCGGCCGTCGCATCGTCCGGTTCGTCGATGGCGAGATAATCCACGAACGCAACCGGTTCGATGCCCGCTGCCACGAGATCGTTCGCGTTCATCGCGATACAGTCGATGCCGACCGTCGAATAATCGTCTACCGCCTCCGCGACGAGCAGTTTCGTCCCGACACCGTCGGTCGCTAAAGCTAAATACCGCTCCCCGATGTCGATCAGCCCCGCATAATCGCTGTCGCCCTCCTGGTCGCTGTGCTCTCCGACAGCACCGAGCAACGCCGCCGTGGCCGCCTCGCTGTCGGCGATGTCCACGCCAGCGTCCGAATACGTCATCCCCTCATCCTCAGCCATATGGCTGAGTGAGAGAGGAGCACCGAAAAAAGCACTGTGATCCCACCTTCCACTTCACTCGCTGGAACTACTGTTCTCTCTCCTCATTGACGCTCTCATACACCGTTTCCAGTTGATCGAGGGAGTGTTCTACGCTGATCGTTTCCCGTCGATCGAGACAGGACTCGACGAGCGATTCGTGCTCTCGCAACGCTCGCTGGATCGCCTGCTTGAAGCCCTCGATATCTTCCGGATCGAAATGGTATCCGGTTTCGCCTGCCGTGATCGTTTCGGCAAGTGCACCGGCATTGATGGCGACAACTGGCGTTCCACACGCGTTGGCTTCGAGCGCGACGAGACCCTCCGTTTCGACCGGACTCGGGAACGCGAACACGTCGAGCGCCGAGTAAAACGCCGGGAGATCCGCGCGGTCGAGAAACCCGAGAAACCGAACGTCAGTGTCGACAGTCGCCGCTCGTGCTTCGAGCTGTGACCGGGCAGGACCGTCACCGCCGAACACGACAGTGACGTCGAGTCCTGCAGTCGCATCGAGGATGTCATCCAACCGCTTTTCGTAACCGTGTCGTCCAGTGTACCCGACCAGCGGCCCATCGGGAAGCCCGAATCGGTCGCGGAACGCCTCGGTATCGACCGGAGCGAACCGTTCGGTGTCGATCCCGTTGGGAACAGTCGTGATCGGTTTCTCGACACGGCTGTCGAGTCGGTCACGAGTACTCTCGCTGGGCACGATGATGTGATCTGCACGGTCGAGAAACCATTCCTCGTACGCGGTCGCCACGCTGACGAGCCGCCCCGAGAGCGCACCGGTGAGATAGGTGGCGTACTCTTCGGCTGGCGTGTGATAGGACATGACGACCGGGAGATCCGCGCGGTTTGCTACCCGAAGTCCGCTGAGGCCCACACCGAACGGCGTGTGTGCGTGAACGATGTCGATATCCGATTTACGAACCGCATCGGGAATTCGAGGAAACCCCATTCGAAACCCTTCGTAAAACGGAAACGGAACGCTTGAAACGGGGTGTTCGCCTGACTGGGGTGTGTGGTCACTCTTTGGATACACGATCTCCATCCGACCACCACGGCGGTGCCAGTGGTCGCGCCACGTCTTGACCGTATACGTTACTCCATTGACTGTTGGGAGATACGTATCTGTGAACGCTGCGACCGTTGGGCGCATCTGGTCGTTCAGAATCGGGGGAATGGCTAAACGGTTGTGACTTCTTGGTAGGCATCGAGCAACTCTTCGGAGACTCGATCGAGGCTGTGCTCGCGGGCGGTCTCTCTCGCGTTCTCACCGAGTCGGTCACGGAGTTCCGGATCCGATGCGAGTTCCGTGAGTGCATCCCGGAACTCATCAATCGTATCGCACATGAGACAGTCCTCGCCGTGGGTGTAATACTCCTCGAAGACGGGGATGTCCCGTAGGACGACCGGCTTTCCACACGCCATCGCTTCGAGTACCACGAGTCCTTGGTTTTCGACCTTCGCGGGAAACAGATACACGTCTCCGGCCGCGAACGCGCCGCGCTTGTCGTCGATCCAGCCGGTGAAGGTGACGTTTTCAGGCGGGTCGCTCGTCCATCGACGCACCGTCGTCGAGGCCTGTGGTCCCGTGTCGTAGGTACCAAACCACGCGAACTCGTGGTCTGTCGCTTGGGCGAGTTCACAGAACGTCGTCACCCCCTTCCGTTCGAACACGCTCCCGAGTGCGAACACGACCATCCCGTCGAGATCGTACCGCTGTCGATACGTCGATCGCAGCGAAGAAAAGCCCGATAAGGCATCGATGTCGATTCCGTTCGTGATCGGACGGATCGGGGCATCGACTGGGTAGGATTCGAGCACCCCCTTTGTGTACTGGCTCGGACAGAGAACGAGATCGGCCTGGGAATAGAACCACCGGAGATACCGTTCGAGCGCCGGTCCGATCGCCGTCGATCCACGAAAGCTTTCGGCGAAATCCTCACGGGTGACGTGGGCATGGAGGACTAACGGTACGTCCTCGTGGCGAGCGTATCGAGCGATCGCCACCGATCCCGGTCCGATCATGTTACAGTGTGCCAAATCGATCGACGCGATCGGCCCATCACCGTCGACTGTGCGTTCGAGCGCCCGCGGGATCGATCCCCCGTTCCACGGCGACGTGACGACCGACACGTCCGTTCGTGCGAGCGCGGCGCGCTGGTGGCTAACGGACGTTTCGATACCGCTCCGATCGAGGCGGGATTCCAGTTCAAGGTGATTGAGAACGCGCACGATCCCAGCAACGCGATCCCGAATAAAAATGGCTACCGACTCGCAACCGTGAGCCTTCGAGGCGGGACGACCACGCTCGTTCGGTCACCGCGTCTCCAGTAGATTGACCCACACGGAGAGGTAAGTATCGACCAGATGGCGTCCTCGACGACTACCCTACCGACGACAGACGTGGTAGTGGTTGGAACAGCCGAGTGGATGGATGATCTCGCGGCGACGCTCACGGCCGTCACTGACGCGTCAATTCGGCGTCTGCGGACGATCGAAGCGACGAGAGAACGCTCCGTTGCCACCTTCGACTGTGTCCTGACCGGATATGAACTCGCCGACGGAACGGGAATCGACTTGCTCCAAGCAGTGGAGACGACCACGCCGATCGTCGTATGCACTGCTTCGGGGAACGAGCAGATCGCCAGCAAGGCGATGGCGGCAGGTGCTGTCGACTATATCGCCGTCTCCGATCCATCGTCCCTTCCAGTGGATGAGCTCATCGAGCGGCTGTCACGGGCCGTACGCGATGCGTGGCGAACGGAAACGCGGCAGGAGCGTTCCCGCCAGTTCGAGGCGGTGTTTCAGAACACACAAACGGCGACGTGGGTGCTCGATCCGGAGGGACGGCTACAGCGAGCAAACAGGACGGCCCTCAAAATGATCGATCCCGATGGATCCACCCTCATCGGAGAACGATTCTGGGATCTCCCCTGGTGGTCGCGGATGGACCGGTCTCAGTTCCCCATCGAGCAGCTCGTTCGCTCGGTCATCGACGATCGGACGACCGAACGGCTCGTCACCACCATTGGCGATGAACGGATCATCGAACTCTCCGCGCTCCCAGTGCAAGCCCCGGAGAACGAGCTTGCTGGTATCGTCGTCGAGGGAGACGACGTCACCGAACGAGCCTCGCTCTACCGGGAGCTTCGTTCCTCCGAGGTGCTTCACCGAGTAACGCTCAACAATATGACCGACACGGTGTTGGTGACTGACGACGACGGAGCGTTCACGTACATCTGTCCGAACGTCCATTTCATCTTCGGCTACACCGCAGCGGAGATCCGTGATTTCGGCACGATCGATGAACTCCTCGGCGAAGACCTGTTCGATCCCGACGAACTCGAAAAATCGGGCGTCTTGAAAAACATCGAGTGTACGACCACGGACAAAGCCGGACAGGAACACACCCTGTTGGTCAACGTTCGGGCCGTTTCGATCCAAGACGGCACTCGGTTGTACAGCTGCCGGGATATCACGAAGCGAAAACAACGTGAGGAGGCATTAGCGACCCTCCAAGAGACGACGCGGGACTTTCTGTACGCCGAGACGCCCCAAGAGATCGCTCATCACATCGTCGATGACGTTCCCAGCGTGCTCGATGTCGAAGCGAGCGCTGTTTATCAGTTCGATCCCGACCGGAACGTGCTCGAACCGATCGCCCAGTCGTCCCCGATGGAACGGCTGAACGGCCCGCTTCCGACGGTGCCGGCCGACGCTGAAACGCTCCCCAGCTACAGCTTCGTCGAGGACGACGCGCTCTTTTTCGAGGACGTACACGACTCGCCTCGCCTCGACAATCAAGCGACCGACGTTCGGAGTGGAGCATACATTCCGCTCGGCGATCACGGCGTCTTTATCGCTGGCTCGTCCGATGTCGGACAGTTCGACGCCGTCACTCGTGAACTTGCCGACCTACTCGCTGCCACGGCTGAGGCCGCCCTCGACCGCATCAGACGGGAACGGCGCTTGCGCGAGCAAGAGCGCGAGCTACAGCATCGAAACACCGAACTCACGGCACTCAACCGGGTCAACGAGATCATTCGAGACATCGATCAGGCGCTCGTCCAAGCGGAAACGCGCGAAGAGATCGAACACGCCGTCTGTCAGCGGCTCACAGCTGAAGACAGGTTCGCATTCGCGTGGATCGGCATCGAGGACGCCGCAACCGGCACGATAACCCCGCGGGCGTGGGCTGGTGTGGAACAGGGCTATCTCGACAGTCTCTCGTTCCCGATCGGTGAGTCAGAAACCGAACCATCGGGCCGGGCGGAGGCCACCCAGACAGTGACACGAATCACGAACGTCGCCGATCGGTTTCGACAGGAGTCGTGGCGAAAAGAGGCATTATCGCGGAACTTCCTTTCGATCCTCAGCGTCCCGATTGCATACGATGATTTCACGTACGGCGTGTTGACTGTGTATGCAGAAACACAGAACGCCTTCGATGAAACCGCTCAAGCGGTGCTCGCAGAACTCGGTGAAACGATCGCTTCCGCGGTGAGCGCCATCGAACGGAAAAATGCACTGCTCACCACGTCGATCACACGGGTTCGGTTCATGGTCGACGATCCACTGTTCGTCCTGACTCGGATCGCACGAATGGCTGGCTGTACACTTACGTATCACGGCGGTGTCAGACAGACGACAGACGGTAGCTATCTCTTCGTCGCTGTCGAGGGCGCGTCGATGGACGCCGTCGAGCGGGCTGCAACGGAGCTAGTCGCTATCGATGACGTCCACCCGATCAACACAGACAACACCGGAGGCGTGCTCCGGATTCGGCTTCCCGATCAATTTCTTGCCTTGGAATTGGCCGATCACGGGGCCATCTTACGACGAGCGTCGGTCGATGCGGATACGACGACGCTCGTGATCGACATTCCCGAGACCATCGACAGCCGCCACATTACTCATCTCGTGACGGATACGTTCAGAAACGTGGAACTTCGATCGAAGCGGACGATCGATCAATCCGCGACGCAGAACGTCTATTCACGATTTCTCGACCGGGTTACCGACAGACAGCTCGAAGTGTTACAAACCGCATACTACAGCGGCTTCTTCGAATCTCCCCGCGAACGAACGGGCGAAGAGATCGCGGAAACGCTTGGCATCTCGCCACCAGCGTTCTACCAGCACATTCGAACCGTCCAACGGAAGCTGTTCACGACGGTGTTCGACGAGCAAGGGCTGCCGTCCGTCCCTTCGTGAACCCATCGGTACGGTATGAAGCGCCAACGAGACGGGGTGCCATAGACATAGAAATCGACTTACCACACAGAAGGGTACTTACTGTATACTCAGTATGCGCGTGCTCGTCATCGGGGCTGGTCAGGTCGGAACGAACATCGCGGCGAGCCTATCATCGACTCACGATGTCATCGTCGTTGATATCGATGAGGATCGGACCGAGCAGTTGGCCTATGATCTCGATGTGCTCACTCTGACAGGCGATGGGACCGACATCGATGTGCTCCGGGAAGCCGACATCGACACGGCCGACATGGTCATCGCCAGTACCGACGACGATGAAATAAATCTGGTGGCGTGTGCCACCGCCAAGACGGAGAGCGACCCGTTCACGATCGCTCGGGTGAAAAGCCACAGATATCTCCGTTCGTGGGAGGGGTCCGAAAGCGCATACGGCGTCGATTTCATGGTGTGCTCGGATCTCCAGACCGCCAAGAACATCGTTGAGGTGGTCGGGCTGCCAGCGGCAGTCAACGTCGGTCCGTTCGCTGGCGGTCTCGTTCAGATGGCCGAGTTCGAGATACTACCGGACAGCCCGATAGCCGGACAGGTTGTCGCTGAGGCCGACCGGTTCGATTCGCTCACGTTTGCCGCCATTTTCCGGGCGGACCGCTTCGAACTCCCCAGTGGAGAGACGCCGATCCGAGCCGGTGATAACGTAGTCGTCATCGGGAGTCCCGAAAGCGTTCAGGAGTTTGCTTCGTCCATCGTCCCGGCCCAGACGCCCGATCGAACCGACGATCTGGTTGTGGTCGGTGGCAGCGAAATCGGCTATCACACCGCCCGCCTGCTCGAACAACGAGGGCTGCACCCAAAGCTCATCGAACAAGACGACGCCCGTGCCCGCGAACTCGCCGAAGAACTGCCGAACACGCTCGTGATGGAACACGACGCCACCGACACGGAGTTTCTCGCCCGCGAGCACATCGATGATGCCGACGCGGTCGTTGCCACGCTCGACAGCGATCAGAAAAATCTACTCCTGTCGGTGCTTGCCAAACGCATCGGGGTCGATCGGATCATCACGGTGGTCGATACCCGTGAGTACATCGAGCTGTTCCAGGAGATCGGCATCGATGTTGCCATCAATCCGCGATTCGTGATGGCCGAAGAGATCACCCGATTCACTCACGAGGGGATCGCAGAGAACATCGCTGTCCTCGAAGAAGATCTGGCCGAAGTGCTGGAATTAGAGATGAGTCCAGACAGCCAGTTGGTCGGTCGGCCTATCCGCGAACTGATCGCGGAGTTGCCCAAGAGCACCGTCATCGGTGCGGTTACCCGCGATCATACGTTCATCACTCCACGGGGTGACACCGTTCTCGAACCCGGTGATCACGTGGTGGTGTTCGTCGAAGCCGATTTCGCCGACGACATCACCGCAATGTCGTGATGATGTGTGATAAAATATATGTATGAAACGCAGCCGGTTGGTGATCCGATAATGATTGTCGCTTCTGTTCCCGAGACGGCACGATGACGGTGCGGATTCGTGTCG
This sequence comes from Halocatena salina, assembly GCF_023115355.1. NCBI lineage: Archaea > Methanobacteriati > Methanobacteriota > Halobacteria > Halobacteriales > Natronomonadaceae > Halocatena > Halocatena salina. The sequence goes on along the minus strand of NZ_CP096019.1, from coordinate 2,227,940 downwards.
ATTGGCGGATCAGCCTCGGACTCACGGGGACTGTACTTTCGTATCTCACGATTCCGTTACTGTTTCCCGTGGCGATTGCGCTCTACTACGGAGAGCCGATCGGACCGTTTCTCGTAACCATCGCAGTCACGCTCGTGCTCGCGTTCGGACTGAACACCGTTTCGGTCGAGGGCGATCTGGGTGCTCGTGAAGCATTTCTCGCCGTCTCACTCATCTGGTTGCTCGTTGCGGTCGTCGGGGCGATCCCGTTTCTCGTCGCTGGGGATGGGGTGACTGCTCATCCGGTGAACGCACTGTTCGAGTCGATGAGTGGTATCACGACGACGGGAGCAACAGTCATGCTGGATTTCGACGCTCACACGCGCTCGATCATGATGTGGCGGCAGGTCCAGCAGTGGCTCGGCGGACTCGGTATTCTAATTCTCGCAACGGCGATCCTCTCGGAAGTGGGCGTGGGTGGGGCACAGCTCATGGAATCGGAGACGTGGACCACAACGGTCCACAAGCTCACGCCACGCATCGCCGAAACGGCACGCATCCTTCTCGGCCTGTACGCCGCCATTACCGCGCTCGCAGTGGTCGTATTGTACGTTCTCTTTCTCGTGGGACTGGCCCCCAACATGACGTTGTACAACGCCATCGCCCACGCTCTCACGTCCGTTGCAACGGCGGGATTCTCTCCCGAACCGGCAAGCGCCGGTGCGTTCTCACCCATCGCCCAATGGGTGCTCGTCGCGTGTATGCTTATCGGCGCGACGAGCTTCGGTCTCATCTACGCCGTCCTCACCGAGGCTGAGTTCCAACGCCTCCGCAGCAACGAGGAGCTTCGCTTCTATCTGGGTGGGACCGCCGTCGCGGCAGGACTGGTCGCTGCCGCGCTCACGTTCGATCCGTCGATCGATCCGAACCTCGAACAGACGATCAGACACGCCGTGTTCAACACCGTCTCGATCGTCACGACGACCGGATACGCCAGCACGGACTTCAACCTCTGGTCTCCCGCAGCGAAACACGTGCTGTTTACCTGCATGTTCCTCGGTGGGATGGTCGGGAGCACGACCTGTTCGATCAAAACGCTGCGGTGGCTCGTCGTCCTCAAGGCGTTTTATCGCGAGCTGTTCACTGCTATTCATCCGTCGGCCGTCCGTCCCATCCGCGTCAGCGACGACCCAGTGGACGAGAGTACCGTCCAGGACATCTATGGCTTCGTGTTGCTCAGCCTCGTGCTCGCGTTCGGACTGACTGTCTTCGTCGTGGTCGATGCCGCCCGCGTCGGTCTTCGGGTGTCGGAGTTCGAAGCGATGAGCGCAGCCGCTTCGACGTTTCTCAACATCGGCCCGGCGTTCGGCTCGGCGGGGCCCTACGGGAGCTACCACGCGTTTCCTGCGACGACGAAGACGGCGATGGTCTTACTGATGTGGATCGGTCGTGTCGAGATCATCCCCGTTCTGACGCTGTTCACTCGGGCGTTCTGGCGGTCGTGACAGTGACGCGATTCAGTCGTCGCCTACAGCCGCTCGTATCGTCTCCGTTCGTGGCCCCTCAAGTTCTACGTCCGGGAGGAGATCGCGCAGGTAGCGCCCGGTGTGGGAGTCGTCGCTCCGGGCGACGGTTTCGGGAGATCCCGTCGCCACGAGATCGCCACCGTGTTCCCCACCCTCGGGACCGAGATCGACGATGTGGTCGGCGTTTTTCACGAGATCCAACTCGTGTTCGACGACGACGACCGTGTTGCCTTCATCCACGAGGCGTTGGAGCACATCGATGAGTTTCCGTTCGTCTTCGGGATGCAAGCCGGTCGTCGGTTCGTCGAGGAGATACAGCGTGTCGCCACTGTTCCGTTTACCGAGTTCTTCTGCGAGTTTGACCCGTTGGGCTTCCCCGCCCGATAGCGTCGTGGAAGGCTGTCCGAGTTTCATGTAATCGAGCCCCACATCCCGGAGCAACTGGAGCCGGCGCCCGATGCGAGGATCGTGTTCGAAAAAGTCGTGTGCTTCCTCGACGCTCATATCGAGCACGTCGGCGATGGTCCGATCCTTATACGTCACATCGAGAGTCTCGTCGTTGTACCGTGCCCCCTCACACTCTTCACAGGGAACGTACACATCTGACAGGAAATTCATCTCGATCTTGACGGTTCCCTGTCCGCCACACGCCTCACACCGTCCTCCTTTGACGTTGAAGGAAAACCGACCCTTCTCGTAGCCGCGCTGTTTGGCCAGCGCTGTTTCCGCAAACAGTTCGCGGATGTAGTCGAAAACGCCGGTGTATGTCGCCGGATTCGACCGCGGGGTGCGTCCGATCGGACTCTGATCGATGAGGCGCACCGTTTCAACGAGCTCGACGTTCTCGATGTCGTCGTGATCACCGGGATGGACGTCCGTGTCGTTCATCCGCCGGACGAGACCTTTGTACAACACGTCGTGCAACAGCGTCGATTTTCCCGAGCCGGAAACGCCCGTGATCGTCGTGAGCGTCCCGAGCGGGATCGACACGTCGAGATCTCGGAGGTTGTGCTGGCGTGCGCCACGAACTGTCAGCTGCCCACTCGGATCGCGCCGTGTGTCGGGAACCGGTATCTGTCGCCGGCCCGCGAGATAATCGCCGGTAATGCTCTTTTCAGTCGCCATCACGTCTTCGATATCGCCGTTGACCACGACCTCACCGCCGCGCTTTCCGGGTCCCGGTCCCATGTCGATGACGTTGTCCGCCCGCCGCATGGTTTCGGTGTCGTGCTCGACGACGAGCAGCGTGTTACCCAGATCTCGTAGCTCTTCGAGCGTGTTGAGCAGACGGTCGTTATCGCGTTGGTGCAGGCCGATGGATGGCTCATCGAGCACGTACAGCACGCCGACCAGCCCGGAACCGATCTGGGTTGCCAACCGGATCCGCTGGCTCTCTCCACCGGAGAGCGTCGAGGCCTCCCGATCGAGCGTGAGGTAATCGAGACCGACCTCACACATGAAGCCCAACCGATCGCGGATCTCCTTTAAGATCTCTTCGGCGATGATGCGCTCGCGCTTGGTCAGTTGCGTCTCCCACCCTTCGAACTGGTCGAGCGCGTCGCCGATGCTCATTCGGTTGATCTCCGTGATCGCCGTGTCATTGACCAGCACCGCTCGGCTCGCAGGTTTGAGCCGCGTGCCCTCACACGCTGGGCACGTCGTGGTCGCCATATACTCCTCGATATGCTCGCGCGTGCTCTGGGAGTCGGTTTCGACGTACCGGCGTTCGAGATTCGGAATGATTCCCTCGAACGGCTGTTCCTTCCGCCGGATACCGTTTTTCGTCCGGCGTTTGAAGACGACATCTTCAGTGGTACCGTACAGAAACGCCTGTTGAATTTCTGGCTCGGTCTCTTCGAACGGTGTGTCGAGGCTCACGTCGAAGTGCGCCGCAACCGAATCGAGCCGGGTCTGGTAGTACGAACGGTTGTAGCTCCACGGCTCGAAGACATCGCGCAACGGCTTCGATGGGTCCCGGATCACGAGATCCTCGTCTATCTCTTTGGTCTCGCCGATGCCCTCACATTCCGGACACGCACCGTGAGGGCTGTTAAAAGAGAAGCTCCGCGTTTCGATCTCGGGCAGATCGATCCCGCACCGCGTACACGCAAGCTCCTCGGAGAACTCCGCGACGAGCCGATCCGCGTCGGCAGGCTCAGAGGCCATGTCAGCGTTCGAGAGATCCCCTGTCGAGCGCGCTATTGCGCCCAACTCGGCGTTCTCGGGTGGATCCGGAATGATCACCTTCAACACGCCATCGGCTTCGGTGAGTGCCGTCTCGACGCTGTCGGTGATGCGCGAGCGGGCGTCCTCGGTGATCGTGACGCGATCGACGACGACATCGATCGTGTGATCGAAGTTCTCGTCCAGTTCGGGCGTCTCGACGGTGAGATCGTACTCGGTTCCGTCCACCTCGACACGGGAGTACCCCTCCGAGACGAGTTCCTCGAACAGATCCGCGAACGCACCTTTCTGGTCGCGCACGACGGGCGCAGCGATCTTCGCTCGCGTTCGTTCGGGAAGATCGAACAGCCGACGCACCATAGTCTGTGCGCTCTGCTCGCCGACTTCTTGCCCACACTCCGGACAGTGTGGCGTTCCGATGCGGGCGTACAGCAACCGGAGGTAGTCGTGCAGTTCCGTCACCGTTCCGACGGTCGAGCGCGGGTTGTTGGCGGCGTTTTTCTGATCGATCGAGATCGCAGGAGAAAGTCCCTCGACCGTCTCGACTTGTGGTTTGTCCATCTGCCCGAGGAAGTTCCGGGCGTACGCTGACAGGCTCTCGATGTATCGGCGTTGGCCCTCGGCGTACACCGTCTCGAACGCCAGCGACGACTTGCCCGAGCCAGACAACCCCGTCACCACCGTGAACGACTCGCGAGGAATGGACACATCGATGTCCTTGAGATTGTGCTCTTCGGCTCCTCGGACCTCGATGAACTCACTCATTGTGTTTTGAACGACCCGTTATCGGGAAACGCTGTCGGTCTCGGTTCCGATGCGTGTTCATACGGATCTCGCTCCCGCCACTGTATTGAACGATGCGCTACCGGAGTGAAAGTGAAGGTGAACGAAAGCTGGTGTCGCGCGGATGTCCTCGTTCGCTGGTCGGCCCTACCAGTGCAGACGCGATAGTTACATTTACCACATCAGTTCGAGATCATACCCATAGTGATCGAGTGTGTCAACGGGTACTGATGACGCCATAGAAGGAGTCGAACTGCAAGATTCCGAATACACGGTCGTTCAGTCGTTGGTCCGGAACAAGTACAAGGCATACGACGCGAACGGCGATCTCGTCCTCCAAGGCAAACAGAAGATGTTCAAGCTCAAAGAGGAATTCCCGTTTCTCGACGGTGATGGCAATCCGGCGTTCACCGTCCAAGCGGGCGGAGTTTTCGATGTCGCCGGTAACTACGTGCTCACCGACGACGTGACGGACGAACCGGTGATCGTTCTCGATAAGAACTGGACCATGTTCACCCACCAATGGAAGCTACGCGATCCCGACACCGAGGCGGTCATCGCAACGATCGGATCCGCCAGCAAGATCGTGGACGTGCTTCGCCATCTTCCGTACGTCGGTGGACTGTTCCATCTCATCCCCCACGAATACGAGATCACCGACGCGGAGGAGAACCGCATCGGATCCGTTCAGGGGGAATTCTCGATCAAGGATCGGTACACTGTCACGGTCGACGACGGGTCCGATGTCCCGAGGGAGGCGATCGTTGCGGCTGCGATGGTCATCGACGCGATCGAGGGAAATTGAAACGGATACCGAACGTGGCACTCCGTTCAAGCGGGTTCCATAGACACTTAACGGATAGCTGCCAACATCACTAACAGGATGCCCAAAGGGATCATCGACACGATCACGCTCGCAATCACGGTCGCGTTTGCTCTCCCGGTCGGGATGTTCGGAGTGCAGTTTCTGCTGTCGGAGCAACTCCTACTCGGTAGTGTGTTCATCGGTATCGCCGCGTTGATGATCATCGCCGAGGAGTACATCACGACACCGAGCGATCTACCGGCGATCGCCGCCCAGCGGGTCGTCGGCTCCATCACGACCACGGACGACGGACGGACGGACAACAAAAACGAATCCTGATCGCGTTATTTGGCCGTGACGGGCGGTTCCTGCGCTTCGGCGATGAGTTCTTCGAGCGTGTGGTCTGACGGTCGATCGTTGAGCAACACATCGATGGGAAGCGTCGGAGCACCGTCAACGAGGTTTTCAAGCAGGACAAGCCGCTTGCGTGCACGAGACATCCCGACATAAAAGACGCGTCGTTCGTTGTCGGTCAGGACGGGAACGGGATCGGTGTGTTTCGTGAACTCCTCGACGGTCGGTACCGCCGTAGGGTCCTCGACGGTCGCAACCATCTGTTCGACGACCTTCTCGGTCAGATCGGTTGCGACGAAGACGTGATCGGCTTCACGGCCTTTCGCGCTGTGGATAGTCCCGATCCGAACGCGAGCCCGATCGACGTCCTGGTATGGACCGCCGAAGTACGCTCCCATCGAGCGCTTCTGATAGTTCGTTACCTTGTGCGCCATGTCTGCCGCGCTCGATCGGGTTGGAGCGAAGGGAGCGTACTCTTTGATGAACGACGGCTCGATCTCCAGATCGGTGAGATCGTCGACGTCGCGCGCGTCCTGTCGGTCCTCGATGGCCGTAAACATCTCATCGCGCGATCCGGTACCGAACGCAGCCGAATCGAGCATCTCTGCCAACCGACGGGCTTGGAGTCCAGTGAGTGGTGTCTCGTCGTCGAGCGCTTCGACCGCCCGGATGTAGTCAGCGAGCCGGTCGGTCCACATTCGCTGGTCAGTCATCGTCCGGAACGGAATACCCTGATCGATGAACTCATCCATGAATTGGAACATCTGGTAGCGTGCACGAAAGAGCACCATGACGCTGCCGTCGCTCTCTTCGATCGTCGCGCGAACGTTGCGCATCAGATCGTACATGGAAGGATTGCTCACGGCCTCGACCCGCCCGCCATCCGTTCGGGGTTGGAAGTCCTTTTCTTGGCGTTCGGCGACGTGATCGATCTCGCGGTTGACGACGTTGAGGATCCGGGAGGGCAATCGATACGACGTATCGAGAACGACGTTCTCCCCACCTTCTTCGAGGAGCAACGTCGGATCGGCCCCCTGCCACGCGTACACGACCTGGTCGTCGTCGCCTGCGATGAGCGCTTGGTCCATGTGGGGTTTCCACTCCTCGTAGACGGCGTACTGAAGCGTCGTGATGTCCTGAAACTCGTCGATAACGAGGTAATCGACGGACGGAACGAGCGATCGTTGTTGTACCCGCTCTAGCATGTCGGCGAACCCGACGAGATCGTTCTCACCCTTATACCCCCGCCATGCTCGGATCGTCTGTGGAACGTCGATGCGGTCGTCGTCGCTCGGCCACGTCGGCGTGTACTTGTTTCCTGTCTGGGCGTTGGGATCGATCTCCGGTGGGAGACGAACCGTTTCGACGTCCCACTGGAACGGAACGGCGTGCCACTGTGCGACATCGCGGCTTGTTCGTTGGAGCCACTGGCTCGTCGCGATGATCTTGTTGCCGATCGTCGTCGATCGGGAAGAGCGCCGCCGCGAAGAATCGTACTCGTCCTCATAATCGAGTCCGTACTCCTCACAGAACTCCTGTTTGTCAGATTCGCCCACGACGTCGTTGCGAGAGAGATTCAACAGCTCGTAGGCTTTGGCGTGCATCGTACAAACGTTTCCCTTGAGCGACCGGGGGCTACAGTCGAGACGTTCTGCGAGCCGCTCTCGAACCTCGGCCGCCGCTGCACGGGTGTACGAAACGATGAGGATATCTTCGACCCGTACGCCGGAATCCAGCATTTCGTCGACCCGATCGAGAAGCGCTGTCGTTTTCCCACATCCCGGTCCACCGAACAACCGGGTCACACGCGTCTGAGTCATTGAGGGTGACAAGGCACCCAACAGTATAAGTGACCTGACTCCGACTCGGAAACGTCGTCCGCTCACTCCTGGGCGTCCGCCGATTGGACCCAGACGGTTTTCTCGTTGACGAACGATTTAATGCCGTGTTCGGACAGCTCCCGTCCATATCCGGACTGCTTGACGCCACCGAAGGGAAGTCTGGGATCGGACTTCGTGAGTTCGTTGACGAACACACAGCCGGATTCGATCCGACGTGCGAGTTGCTCACCACGATCGAGATCCTCCGTCCAGATCGAGCCACCCAACCCGTACGTGGAGTCGTTAGCTACCTCGACGGCCGTGTCTTCATCCGGGACGGAGAAAACCGCCGCCGCAGGACCGAACACCTCTTCACGACCCATCGGCGAATCGTGCGGAACGTCAGTCACGACGGTGGGCGGGTAGAAGTACCCTTCCCGGTCGAGAGGCTCACCCCCCGTTTCGAGCGTTCCACCCGCTCTGAGAGTCTGCTGGATCTGTTCGTGGACATCGTCCATGAGATCCTTGCGGGCCTGTGGGCCGATGTCGGTCGATTCGTCCGTCGGATCACCGATAGACAACGACTCTATCTCCGTGATGAACGCATCGACGAACGCGTCGTACACCGCCTCGTGGACGATGAATCGCTTGGCAGCGATACAGGACTGGCCGGAGTTGAGCGTGCGCGCTCGCGTACCGACGCGGGCCGCCGTCTCGACGTCAGCGTCGTCGAGTACGATAAACGGATCGCTACCGCCGAGTTCGAGCACTGAGGGAAGTAGTTCCCGCCCGGCAGCCCCACCGACAGCACGGCCTGCGCGTTCGCTGCCGGTGAGTGTTACCCCCCGGATTCGATCGTCCTCAATGATCCCCTCGATGGCGTCGGAGCCGACGATCAGACTCTGAAAAACGCCCCTGGGATAGCCGGCACGCTCGAACACCCGTTCGATGGCTTTCGCACAGCCCGGAACGTTCGAAGCGTGTTTCAACAGTCCCGTGTTGCCGGCGGTCAGCGCGGGTGCAGCGAACCGAAACACCTGCCAAAACGGGTAGTTCCACGGCATGACCGCGAGCACCGGACCGATCGGCTCGTGGGAAACGAACGTCTTGGCGTGGGGCTCGCTTCGGATCACTTCATCAGCCAGATACGAATCCGCCTGCTCGGCGTAGTGGTCACACACCCATGCGCACTTCTCGATCTCCGCGATCGCCTCCGTGATCGGCTTTCCCATCTCCCGGGTTGCGATTTCGGCGTACTCCATCGTGTTCTCTCGAAGTTCATCCCCAGCCGCCGCCAACAGCCTCCTGCGTTGGGATAACGACCGATCTCGCCACGTCTCATACGTATCGACCGATCGATCGATCGCCGCTTCGATCGCCGTGTCGGTGTGTTCGTCGATCGGATCCAGCACGGCTTCGGTCGCAGGGTTGACGCGTTCCATGGTCTTCGTCACTGTCCGCATTTACTAATGTATTCGCGTCACGTCCTGTACATAACCGCACCGTACCGTCAGTATATGATCAAGAGCTGTCGTCATACCACCGCCGGCAGCGAAATAGATAAGTATCTATGAAATAATCATGATCCGTGCCATCGATGTCCGTGATGCATGGACTCACTAGTCAGGTGGTTACAGTGAACAATCAACATATATATGTCGTCTTACAGACAAACGGACGGACGATTAACGATATTTTCTCGACACTCTTTGGTGTATTCCTCATCTTGGGAACCGTCGTCGGTATCGTCGTTATCTCTTATATGGTGTACAATGCGTACAAGTACCGCGAACGGGACGGTCACGAAGAGCCAATGGCAGATCCGCTCCAGTTGGGAGAGCTACCACAAGGCGGTGGGGACGGGAAGAAACTGGCTATCTCACTCACGATCAGCGCGATCATCGTCGTCGCTCTCATCGGATGGGCGTACGTGTTGCTCGTCGACGTAGAGGCAGGTCCCTCCCCATCTGCGGACCCGCTCGAAGTCGAGGTCGAGGGCATTCAGTTCGCGTGGCAGTATGAGTATCCCAACGGCCATACGACCAACACGCTGCGGGTTCCCGAGGATCGGGCGGTGACGCTCACTGTCACGTCGGGTGACGTATTCCACACCTTTGGGATTCCGGCGTTCGATCTGAAGGCGGACGCGATCCCCGGCCAAACGACCCAGCGGTGGTTCCGTCCCAACGAAACCGGCACCTACCAAGCACAGTGTTTCGAGCTGTGTGGGTCGGGCCATTCCGTGATGGAATCAGACGTGATCGTGATGGAACCGACCGAGTTCGAGCAATGGTACGCGGAAACGGGATCCGGAACCAACACGGCAGCCACAGGCAACCCGTCGGACGCCGGTTCGACCCCGGCTGACCGGACCGCGAACGATAGTTCAGCGGCGTCGATACAGCGCGTCGTCACCACGCTACAACAATGACCGAGGATCAACAGACACACGACGATCATGCAGTACAGTTCGACGGTGACCCGCGTGGCGGGTCGGCAGCCGAGAACACCCCGGTGTCGCAGCTCCGGCGGTTTTTTACGCGGGACGAGCTCCCGCCGATCGGTACGGTACGACACTGGCTACTCACGACGAACCACAAGGACGTGGGCATCCTCTATCTTATCACATCCCTATTCTTTCTCGTGTTCGGTGGCGTTCTGGCGTTGTTGATGCGAATCGAGTTGCTGACGCCGGTCGGAAATATACTGAGTGCAACGGGATACAACCAAGCGGTCTCGACGCACGGACTGATAATGATCTTCTGGTTTCTTTCGCCGTTCGCGTTCGGTTTTGCCAACTACGTGATTCCCCTGCAGATCGGCGCAAAGGATCTCGCGTTTCCACGGCTCAACGCCTTGAGCTACTGGCTATACCTCTTTTCGGGAATACTGCTCGGGATTTCCTTCTTCCAAGGCGGGAGCTTCGAAGGGGGGTGGACGATGTACGCTCCGCTCAACGTCCCGACCTACATGCCGAACATCGGATCGACGACCACCGTGTTGGCGCTAATGTTGTTCGTGATCTCCGTGACGGTGTCGTCGGTGAACTTTCTCACCACCCTCCACAGGATGCGTGCGAAGGGGCTGACGCTGTTTCGGATGCCGCTGTTCACGTGGTCGATCCTGCTGACGGTGTGGATGATGCTGTTCGCGTTCGCAGCACTGCTCGCGGCCCTGTTGATCCTGAGCTCCGATCGGATCCTCGGAACGACGTACTTCACAGCCGAGGGGACGCCCGGGTCGCTGCTCTGGACGCACTTGTTCTGGTTTTTCGGTCATCCGGAGGTGTACATCGTGTTCTTCCCGGCGATAGGTGTGATGGCCGAAACGTTCCAGACGTTCACCGGTCGGCGGCTCGTCGGCCGCAAGTGGTTCATCCTTGCGATGGTACTGGTGGCACTCCAGAGCTTCCTCGTCTGGATGCACCACATGTTTCTCACGAGTATCAATCTCCAGATCAAAACGCTGTTCATGGTGACCACGATCGGTATCTCGCTGCCGTTCGATCTGATGGTGTTTTCACTCATCTACACGATGGTGAAAGGACGGATCCGGTTCACGACGCCGTTCCTGTTCACGTTCGGAGCTCTGTTGGTGTTCATCATCGGCGGGATCACGGGCGTATTTTTGGGGGCTGTCGTGCTCGATTACCAACTGCGAGGGACGTACTGGGTCGTCGCCCACTTCCACTACGTAATGGTGTCCGGAGTGATGGCACTCGTGGGAGGCATATTCTACTGGTATCCGAAGTTTACAGGCCGAATGTACAACAAACGGCTCGGAAAGGCCACATTCGGGATATTTTTCATTGGATTTAATTTGTTGTACTTTCCGATGTTCATCGCTTGGGAAACGCCCCGCCGGGTGTTCGAGTATCCGGCAGCGTTCACCCCATGGCATCAACTCGCTACAGTCGGTGGGTTCTTGCTCGGTATCGCCTTTCTTCTCGTGATCTGGAACTGCTACTGGAGTCTCTGGCGCGGTGAGCCCGTCGACGGTAACCCATGGAAGCATTCGACCACCGCGGAATGGGCCATTCCCTCACCACCGCCACTCGAGAACTTCCCCGGCGTTCCAAACTACGAGAGCGGTTCGTTGGCGTTTCGTGACGACGACACACCGGAGACGTCGACTGACGGCGGGACCACAGTGAGCAGTGACGGTCCTGAGAGCACGACCCCTGACCACCACGACAGCCACGCGAGTCCGTGGCCCTTCTTCATCGGCATCGCGTCGTTGGTGTTTTTCCTCGGGTTGTCGGGCATCACCACTGGCGGGATCTACCCGATCCTCACGGTCCTCGGCGTCGTGTTCGGCGCGGTGTCGATGATCGGGTTCGGGCTGGAATCGTTCTCCGTAACGGAACCAGAACGGGGGGAACGGTGGCCGTTCGAAGGGATCGAAAACGGGAAACTCGGTGTCTGGATCTTCCTCGCCTCGGATGTCGTGCTGTTCGGGGCGTTCATCGGATCGTACGTCTTCCTCCGGGTCGGATACGGCTGGACCGACTGGACGCTCGTCCCCCACGATCCGATTCCGGGACTGATCAACACGTACATTCTGCTGACGAGCAGTTTCTGTATCGTGTTGGCGCTGGTCGCGGCAGAGAAAAACAGCAGATGGGGACTCATCGCCGGCCTGAGCACGACGCTGTTGCTCGGGATCGGCTTTCTGATAAACAAGGGCATCGAGTGGGTCGAACTGTTCCATCAGGGAGTCTGGTTGTCGAGTGACGTTCAGGCCTCGACGTTTTTCCTCACGACTGGACTACACGCGCTGCACGTGATTCTCGGGCTGTTGATACTGGTGTATCTCATCCCGAGAGCCATCAACGGCGCGTACCTGAATGATGAGCGTCCCGTCGAGTACTTCGGACTGTACTGGCACTTCGTCGACATCGTCTGGCTGTTCCTATTCCCACTGTTCTACATAATATAAAACAATGACATCAACAAAACTGTACACCGTGATATACGTCGTGTTGTTCGTGTTCGCGACCGTTCAAGTAGCGATCGAGGGACTCAGCGGTATCGGCTATGAAATCATCGTAGCGGGAATTTTACTGTTGTCAGTGATCAAAGCGGTGTTGGTGGCTGGGTACTATCAGCACCTACTGTACGAGCCACGATCGGTGGTGTACGTCGTGGCCTCCGGCCTCGTGACGGCCATTGCGCTGACCTTCGCGGCGTCGTACTCGATCACCTGATTCCGGATCGGCGTGCCGACCACGTCAGGCGCTACCGCACCTGCAACGCGGGTGACCACGCGTTTTATGATCCGTCCCACATCTCATTCGATCGATGACGGCACCGGGATCGATCGAACCGACTGATCTCTCTCCGCTCGCGTGGCGTTTGCTCCGGATAGCCGCCGGGTACGAACAGCGGGCTGTCGAACGCGAACTGGACGATATCCTACAGGCGCACATTTCGATGCTCGAAAGCGGCTCCCGAGCATTGTCAAATCGGCGACGACAGACGCTCCTCGAACTGTATGCGGCCGAACTCTCACCGGAACAGGTCACCGCTATCGTTGAGCATTTCTGAGCGGAGCCATGGTGATGGACCGTCAACAGATCGAAATAGTTAACTCCATATCTCAATATGGGAGCATGTATCAATGATACGCGGTCGGATCTCGGACGTTCACGGACGGATCGGGGTGTTCGCCATCGCCCTGTTCGGAGCCATGGTCATCGCGGGGTTACCGACGCCGTCCGGTTTGCCGGTGCAGGGACAGTACGCGTTGGCAACGATGTACTTCGCTGGCGTTCTTTGGGTAACCGGCGTGCTCCCACTCGCTGTAACGGCGTTGTCAATACCGATCCTTCTGACCGGGTTCGGCGTGTATCCGAGTTTGGACGAGGCGCTCTCGGGGTTTGCCGATCACGTTATTTTCCTGTTCATCGCGGGCTTCATGCTCGCAAACGCGTTACAAAAATACAACATCGATCGCCGGATCGCGCTGTATCTGATGGTACGGATGGGGACATCTCCCCGATGGTTGATTTTGGCCGTCATGATCGCGACCGCGTTCCTCTCGATGTGGGTGTCGAACACGGCAACGGCAGCGATGATGACGCCGATTGCGCTCGGGGTGCTCACCCAGATCATCGGTCGTGAAGAGATCGCATCGAGAGCCGATCACCGGGAGGAGGAGACCGAACTCGCCACGGATGGAGGACTCGCAGAGATCGGCGATGGGTTTACCAACATCCAGATCGCGATGTTGCTCGGGACGGCTTACGCCGCGAGCGTCGGCGGCGTCGGAACGCTGATCGGAACCCCACCGAACGCCATACTCGCTTCCCAACTTGATGCAATTCTCGGCTACGAAATCGGCTTCGCTCAGTGGTTGATCATCGGTCTCCCGATCGTCGTCGTAACCTTGCCACTCGTGTGGTATTTCCTCACGTATTGGCTGTATCCCCCCGAGATCGACGACGTGGGAGCTGCCCGAGAACAAGCTCGTGAATACCTCCGCGAAGAGGGCACACTCCCCGTCCGGGGGCGGCGCGTAGTGTACATCTTCACGATCACCGCGTTGCTGTGGGTGATCGGTGGACTTGACCGGTTCGTCACCCCGTATCTTCCCGACGTGTGGGCAACAGTGCTGTACGGTGGTGAGGGGACGACCTTCCTCGGCGTCAGCGGGCATCAAGGACTGCTTTATTACGTGATGGTCGGTCTGTACGCTATTCCCGCACTCGTCCTCGCAGACACGATGGAGTGGGAGGAACTCGTCGATATCGACTGGGGTGTTATCTTGCTGTTCGGTGGCGGAATCGCGCTCGCAAACGCCCTCGCAGACAGTGGTGCGACGAAGTGGATCGCTGAAACCGTGTTCGGCGGATTGACCGGCGCACCGATCGTCGTCGTTGTCAGCGCAGTCGTGTTGTTGATCATCTTCCTCACGGAAATGACCTCGAACACCGCAACAGCGACCATCATCATCCCCTTGCTCATCAGTATCGGCGGGGCCTTCGCCGCCACGCTCGGACTGTCACAACTGGCCGCCGGGATCTTCCTCGCCGTCAGCGGTGCGATCGCCGCAAGTTATGCGTTCGCACTACCGGTTGCCACACCGCCCAACGCCATCGTTTTCGGCAGTGGCTATCTCGAACAGCGACACATGATGCGAGCCGGCATCGTCCTCAACCTCCTCATGACGATCGTTCTCACTGGTCTTATCTGGGTGTTGTTCACGTTCGTCTGGCCGGTCGTGCTCTGGTAACGGCCGTCGATCAGCTCCAAACGAACGCGTAGGTGTATGTGAACGCGAAGAAGGTACCGACGAGCGCGCCGATCACTTTCAAGTGAAAGACGAACAACTCGTTTGATTCGGCGTCGTAGGCGCGTTCATAGCGTTCGCGTTGCTCGTCGGTCCATTGCTCTCGGTGACGTTCGCCGAGGTGGAGCACACACAGCTGCTCAGTGGCGAACGGGCGGGTACAGTAGGGACAGCGAGCAGCTGGTGTATCGTCGTCGGGAATCGCCGTCGGGACTCGTTCGTTCGCTCGCTCGGCGATCGATCGTCGGCTGTGCTCGTCGGTTTCGGTCGATCCATCGGGGACGGGTTTTGTTGACATACTCATGTGACGACTGGGGGTCGAACGGACGGTTGGAGAACGATCCACATACCAATCATGGTGTAAGCGATCATCATGAGGATGAAGGGATACTGACTCCGTATTGATTGAAATCTGCCGGTGAAGAGGTCGAACGCAGTGGTGTGGGCCACCCAGACCGCGAGCAGATGTCCACAGAGGATAGACAGCAATTGTAACGGTCCGAACCACGACGGCCGTGGTAGCAGGGTGATCAGACCACCGAACGGCTGTGAGAGAACCCCAGCGAGCACCGCCAACAACCCCAGAACGGAGCCGAGATAGTGCGCGAAGTGGTAGCTCACGGCAATCGGGAGCAGCGAGCGGGCAAACCGCTGTTCGATGACCTGAACGGTGACGTACGTCCGGCCGGTTCGGCGGGCAGACCGTACACCAGCCCGATAGACGAACAGAAACGCCCCGAAGCCACCCCCCATTCCGAGGGCGTACACCATCGCCGGTGGGATGCCGACGGCGATGGCCGCCTGCACTAGCTCGCGCCACAGTGGTGTCGAGACGAGTCCGTCGTAGGTCGTCACCCACAGCACAGCGATGATGAACGTGGGTTCGCCCCGTCCACGCTCACCCTCGGTGAGTTCGCTTCCGGGTATCGTGAGTTCGATACCGGACGACACGCGTTGAAACGGTGCCACGCGCCCGTACGCACGAAAGAGACGGGCGATCGGGTCGACCCACCGAAACCACGCCACTCCATACACCACACCACCGGCGATGGTAAGCAGTGAGTACACGATGATCACGGCCGCAAGCAGTCGTGGCGATGTCGTCACGGGAGTGACCATCGTCAGCCACACCGATCCAAGCAGTCCACCGACGCTTGGCCACACGCCAAGCCGCTGGGGAAGCGATCGGTCGATCGAGACCCAGTCGGTGACGACCGAGGCGATCGTCCGCCACGGATTGAGCGTCGGCCACGTGTTGCCCACGAGATACACTGACATCGTATATCCTGCCCACCAGCCACTCCACACGAACAGAATAGCGAATTCAGAGATCACAGACGATGTTCTAATGGCACAGCCCACGACGATGACGAGCACCACGACGCTCGCCAGCCGGATGGCGCTGCTCAGAAAGCGAGGCACTAGCCATCTAGGAACAAACCATTGCAAGGCAGTAACCGATCGGATCGTCTCGCGGTCGGTAACGAACGAGGTGATAAGAAACGACGCGCCGATGACGCCCCCGCCCGTCGATAGCACCAGCCACCACGGCACCGAAACAGGCTCGCTCGATAGATCCATCGAACCGGTGGCGGCTACGGCAGATCCGACGAACAGCCAGACACCACACGACCAGAGCACACTGCGAACGAGATACGTAGTACCGTCAGAGCAAACCGGACGATCTGTTACCATCGATTACGCGAGAAACACGAGCCGTGTGGCGATCACGACGACGACGAGCAATCCCAGCAGCCACAGCGCCACACCGGTCGCTTCCGCACTCTTGCGGCCGTGGCTCCGCAACGAAAGGTAGATGCCCGAAAAGAGATAGCTACAGAGCAACCCTCCGAGGACGACGACGAGCACCGCACCAATGGCCTGTGGTCCAATGCCTGACGGCGCGTTTCCGGCGATGAAAGCGACTGCACCACCACCGGCGATAGCTACCAATCCAAGAAAACCGATGACCCACCCGATCGGTGTAGCGGACGAACCGACATCAGGCCCGGATTCGGCGGTCGAACGAGGCGTTTCCACGGCAGTCTGTGGAAGGTCTGCCACCGTGGCTTGGCGCGTCGGCTCACCGCGATTGGCTCGAAGACGGATGACGACACCGACGACCGCCACCAGGAACACCCCCATCAGAACGGCGCTCGCTAGATTGGTAGTCACGATCATGGTACTACATCTCGTTGTGAGTCGATCCTTATATTTCTACTGCCGACAAACGATTGTTCCGGTCGTGTGGCCCGAACTGACCGAAAAATATCGCTGTGGTGAGCAAATCGTCGAACCGGAAAAAACGAAATCAGAGCGCTCCTACACGATTCCGTTGATCCGCGTGAGCATGATGAACGCGACGGGAATTCCAGCAGTGATGGCGGCGTCACGCCGGGATAGATCGTGGAGTTTGGCCATCGCGTAGGTCCAGATGACGCCGCTCCACGCCAACAGCGCGAGACCGATGATTCCCGAAGCGAGGAGAATCGGGTCGGACTGGAGTTCGGCGACCGTCTCCTGGGCTGCATAAGGCGACTCTGGAAGTGAAACGCCACCGAACACTGTGTAGGAGGCCACGGCGGCAATCGTCTGATTAACCACCGCTGGAACGTAGCCCCAGCCGGTCAGCGCGATCGTATCAGTAAAAGTCCCAGATCCCTCGAATCCGAAGTGAGCGATCGCATAAAACGCGACCGCATACAACAACCAGCCGGCGAGCGTTTCGATGAACGTCCAGCCGACGGCAATGACCATCGTTCCCGTTGCGAATACGTTCTGGAGGGTTTGGTTGGCGTCCTGTGTCTGGTGATCGACCACCATCGACATGGCCTCTCCGGACAGTTCTGCTCCTGGAGACGCCGCGATCGCCGCCAGAAAAGACGTTGTCATAACTAGTACGATCGGGATGAACCATGACGGTTCCGTAGCTTGTTGGTCGAAAAACGAATCTGGATCGGTGAGTATATCACTCAGTGCCATTACACAAACATCAACTGTATCAGTAATAAACACCGACAATTGTTACTCACCGGAATGTCAGGTGCGCCCTTCGAATATCAATTAAAATCTCTACGCATCGCGATCTCGAACCACGGACAGAGTCGGAGCTGGCGGTACAGCCGGGGATTGTCGTGAAGATGTTCGTACGGAATCCACAGATACCCGCCGACCTCCTCGGGATCGGGATCGAGAGCGGTCGTATCGAGCGTGCATTTCAAGACGGTACACACCTCGTGTTCGATGCCGTTGTTGAGGTAGTATCGCTTGTATTCGAACTTGTCCGTCACCCGGAGATCCTCGTATTGGCTCGGTGTGATTCCGAGTTCCTCTTCGAGTCGTTGTTCGGTCGCTTCGACCTGTGTCTGTCCTCGTTCTGGATGAGAGGCGACAGTGCCGTCCCAGTACGTATCCCACAGGCGTTTGTCGGGGCTGCGCTGTGCGAGGAGGATGTGGCCATCGCCATCGAACACGAGCGCCGTGAACGCTCGATGGCGGATTCCATCACCGGTATGAGCCACTAGCCGGTTGACGACTTCCTGTTCGTTGTCGTCTGCGTCGACGGCAATGACATCCTGTGCTGCGTTCTCGTGGCGGGAGCTATCTCCCGACGCTCCCGACGGGGGGAGATCATCGGTGTGCATACTCAGTCCTCGGTGGTGGTTCATAAGGACTCTTCGACTCGTCGTTCGATACCTCACCCGAGCCGTTCTTCGAGAATCAAGCGGGTTTTGGTGCTTTTGACTTCTTCTAAGGACCGGGCCTTCGTGATGAGATCGTTCACACCTCGGGTGTCCGCAGCGTCAACGACGAGCACGATGTCTTCCTCACCGCTGACCTGCCAGACGAAATCGACCTCGTTCCATTCGGCCATACACTCAGAAACCGCAGTCGTGTCTACATCGACTGCAACGCTGATCTCGACCATCGCCTTTACGTTTCCGGTACGCGTCGACACGGTGAAGCGTTCGATCACGTTCGTGTCTTCTAATCGTTCGACTCGATTGCGAACCGTCCCCTCCGAAGTGCCGACGATCGTTGCAATCTCCGTGTACGGAGTCCGGGCATCGCGTCGGAGGACGTTGAGTATCTCCCGATCGAGACTATCCATTTCCATTGAGGATCATGACTATCGTTCCCACCCACTTGGCGATTACGAAAATCGTAGCCTCGTTTCGAATAGCAATGGTTAAGGCGATAGTCGAATACGTTCTTCGTAATGACGGACGCCTACGTGGCGCTGGAGGGTGAGCGGGTCGTTTCTGCGCGCGCTCGCGCCCCCGGCCGTACGCGCGGCGAACTGGTGTTCACGACAGCTTACACCGGCTACGAGGAGAGCCTCACTGATCCTTCATACGAGGAGCAAGTGCTCACGTTCTCGTATCCACTCATCGGGAACTACGGTGTCCGATCCGAGCGGTTCGAATCGGATCGGGTTCATCCCCGTGCCGTCGTGGCCCGTGAACTCACCGACGATGTGGCGTCGTGGCTAACCGAAGAAGACATCCCTGCGGTTGATCACCTCGACACGCGCGAGTTGGTTATTGGCATCCGCGAGGAAGGCGCAATGCAGTGTGGCGTCGTCGCTGGCGACGACGTCACCCCTGACGACGCGCTCGAAGAGCTCGCACAGTGTGAGGCGATGAGCGATCACACCGACATCGGAGCACAGGTGTCAGTCGATAGTCCGGTGACGTACAACCGCGACGGAGAAGGACCGTCGGTCGCCCTCATCGATTGTGGTGCGAAGGATTCGATCGTCACGTCGTTGATCGACCGCGATGCCACCGTTCACGTGCTCCCCTACGACACGACCGAAGCGACGATCGAGGAGCTGTCTCCTGATCTCCTTTTCGTCTCGAACGGTCCAGGCGATCCGAAGAACTTCGACGCCGCTGGTGATCTCGTCGAAACGTACGCGGGCGAGATCCCGCTGGCTGGCATCTGCTTGGGCCAGCAGGTCATCGCCGATACGCTGGGCGGCGACACGGAGAAAATGACGTTCGGCCACCGGGGCGTCAATCAACCGGTACGGGACCTTCAAACCGGGCAGGTCGTGATGACGACCCAAAATCACGGCTACACTGTCTCCGATCCCGGCGAGCTCGATGTCACACAGATCAACGTCAACGACGACACACCCGAAGGGTTAGACAGCGACGACCTCGACATCAAAACTCGCCAGTACCATCCCGAAGCGAATCCCGGACCACACGATACGCTCGACTTTTTCGATGATGTGCTGGGGATGGTCGATTCGAAACCGACCGTTTCGGCGGACTGACCACCCACTTTTTTTTACGCTCGGGTAGCGGAGCTACCCTCGCGCAAAAAACCTGGACTAAAAAACGCCGCTCGCTGCGCTCGCGGTACTGCGTCTTTTCCGCTTCCGTACCGCCATCGCTCCGCCTCCGCTACCGGTACAATCTCGACAACAACGCCCGATTTCCAGTGGCTCGTTAGTACTCTCCGAACAATCGCTGGAAAAACGGGTTATTGGTGGACTATAATATTTCTGTTCAATAAGTGTATTTATGTGTGGTGGGGAAGTCAACGATAGGCCGTTCACTTCGTTCGCGGAGAGAGCAAGATGACCCTGCCACTGTTTCGGTTCTGGAATCGGCAGGGCGAGTCGGTGAACAGCCCGACCATCGAGAATCGGAAGGTGATTGCGAAAGCCGAATTGTACCAGGTGATCGACGTAGCCGATGGGACCTGGTGTAGACCATGCCGATCCGCCGGTAGTGCCCACGCCACCCAGATCGAGTAAGCGCCAGCTGGGCTTGCTCCACAGCGGGAGGGTACAACGAGTTGCTGAGTATTGTGCGGTTCACGCGTTACTGCGCTGTTGGTGAGACGATCGTGGAATGCTGGTTCGACAACGACGCGGGCTGTGAATTCACGAGCAGCGTGATGGAGACGTGATCCAATCGGTGTTTACTCCCGACGATTCCCGTGAACTAACCGAGATGATCGAGACACTGACACAGCGCGCGCGACCGTCTGTCTGGTCACAATGCTGGTGACCCACTGCCAGTACCGCTAACGCGGCGCTTTCTCTGGGTTTCGTCAGCACTGTCCTGAGCTAGTACGAGTCGTCGACGGGGCTGGCACACCAAACATCGATGATTGACAGGAATCGTAACGCGCGGAGGCGGAACGATGGCGGTGCGGAAGCGGAAAAGACGCAGTACCGCGAGCGCAGCGAGCGGCGTTTTTTAGTCCAGGTTTTTTACGTGAGTGGTGAGCGAAGCTCACCCGAGCGTAAAAAAAGTGGGGATAAAAGAATAGTAGGTCAACCGAACATGTCCCGCATCACGGGATGCATCTCCATCAACTGTTCTTCTGCGATCTCCTCGTACAGCTTGTAGGTGATCGAGACCGTCAAGAGCAGCCCGGTCCCCGAAACGCCGCCGATCGTTCCGAGCATGTTCGCACCGACGGCGAGTAGACCGACTAGCGCCCCGCCGATCACCGTCACTTGGGGAATGTACCGTTCGAGCACCTTCTCCATCACGCCGGGGTTGCGCCGGAAGCCGGGGATCTGCATCCCCGAATCTTGAATCTGTTTTGCGGTGGCTTCCGGACCCATATCCGTCGTCTCGACCCAGAACATGGCGAACAACGCACCGCCGAGCACCATGAACGAGAGGTCGACCCCAATCCGAAGCAGGATCTCTCCGGGCTGTGTCGAGAGCGCTCCAATCCAGTTCTGAGACCGAATCGGAGCGAAATAGTAAAACAACCCACCAGTAGGCTGTAGCCCTGCCTGGGTGGTCTGATACGTTCCCAACCAGTTGGGCATCTGCCCGCCGATCTGTCCGTAGAGGATCCGCCCGATGAACTGGATATTGGCCTGTAGCGCTCGGACGAGGATCATCGGCAGGACGCTCGCGTAGATGAGCTTCACCGGGAAGCGGCCGCGTGCGCCCCGCACCTTGGCGTGGCTCAGGGGAATCTCGACGCGGACGCTCTCGGCGTACACGACGATCACGAAGATCAACACTGTCGTGAACAGCGCAACGATCTGTCCAGGATCCATGAAGATGGCCTCCAATCCCTGTGGGGAGAGCGGTGGGCCGATCGGGATTTCTCCGGTCAGGATCTTAAACCACGCGACGAAAAACCCGGTCCCACTACCTGAACCGAGTCCTGGCCACCGGATCAGACCGCCGATGAGCCGCTGGCTGACGCCAGCGATGATGAACAGCCCGATACCACTCCCGACACCCCACTTGCTGATGACTTCGTCCATGAACAGGACGAGGAGACCGCCGACGAACAGCTGAGCGAAGATCAGCCACTGGACACCGACAACTCCAACGCCGAGCTGCGCGCCGAGCTGTGTATTCGGCTGGATCATTCCCCCCATGAACACCATCGGCAGGCCGGTCAGACAGATCATCACGACCACGAGCAGCTTCTGTAGCCCCTGATAGAGCGCCTGATCGCGCGGGTTCGATGTGTCCAACCCGAGCAGGTTCGCCCCGCCCAACAGCTGCAACACGATGCTCGCGGTCACGATCGGTCCGATCCCCAGATGCAAGACGGTTCCTTGCCCGCCCGCAAGGATCGACCGGAACTGTCCGTAAGGGTCACCACTACCCTGACCACCAGTCCCGAACAGGTAGACGTTCGTGAGGAAGAAATACAGCACGAGCACGCCGGCCGTCCATCCGAGCTTTCGGCGGAACGGGACGTGGCCCTCCGGACGGGCGACGGTCGGCATCCGGGTGAGGACTGGGGCGGCGGTCTCCTTCCAACTCATTATTCCTCGTCCTCGTCCTCTTGGTCCTCCAGTTGGGATTGACGTTTTTCACCGCGCTCGGTGAGGATCGTGCGCCCGCCTTCACTCTCGATGAGTTCGGTCGCGCTGTCGGAGAAGGCGTCGGCAGTCACCGCAAGGGTGGACCGAACCTGTCCGCCACCGAGCACCTTCACTACATCGGTGCCCGTGCTCGTCTCGACGACATCGCGCACGTCGATCGCGTAGCCGTCCTCAGTCTCTTCGGCTGCCCCTTCGGCAGCGTACAGCGGCGCGTTCTCATCGAGCGTTCGAACGTCGATCGTTTCGACGGTCTCTTTGACCTTTTCTGGGCGCTTGAAGCCGTGTTTGCCGACCGATTCGTAGTTGTGAAACTCGTGTTTGGAGCGACCCGCGCGCCCACGTCCGCCACGATGGCCAGCACCACGACGGTTTTTGTGTGTTCCGCCGCTGTGGGTGCGAGAGCCGCGCTGTCGTTTCTTTTTACTAGTCATCGCATCGTTGTGAGGAGGCTGTCGATCTCCTCGGTCGTGTGTTTGCCAAGCTGGCCGCCCTCTTTCGTCGGATGTTTGAGACCGTCGTGACCGCCACGCGGCGGGTGGAGCCGGAGTGTCGGCGAAATACCCTGCTCGCGCAGCGTCGTCTCTTCGCTCATGAGAGCTTCGGCCAGCGAATCGATACTGTCGTATTCGGTGTTCCCGGCGACCCACTCCTCGTCGATCGCGTCACCATCGAGGGACTCGCCACGGGTTGCTAACACCAGCTCGACGGTGTCAACGCTGGGTTGACCGTGTGCGACCCAGTCGTTGACCTTCGTCACCATTCCACGGTAGGTTTCGTTCTCAGGCACGAATGTACAATGATTAACGCGCCCGAGGTTGAGCATCGACATGGTGTCCTCGACACCTTGACTCATGTCGATCTCACCGCGGAGTTGTACAAGCGCTTGCATCACTCGGCCACCTCACGTTGTTCCGGGCGCGGGCCACGGGCTTGGGCCGAATTCTTCAAGGCGTTGTACGTCGCCTTCGAGAGGTTGATCGTCGTCCGAGTGTTGCCGTGGCTTTTGGTCCAGGCGTCCTGAACGCCAGCGAGTTCGAGCACGCTTCCAACGGTCTCACTGGCTGCAAGCCCCAGTCCGAGCGGGGCTGGCATGAGATCGACAGTGACACTGCCAGCCTTTCCGGACGTCTTGCGGGCAAGCGAGTGTGAGCCACCCGCGCGGTCTTCCCACGAACCGCTGCCGCGCTCGACGTTGATGATGTTCAGCTTGGCGATGTCGATCGCCTTCTGGATCGCACCACCGACCTGATCGTCTCGACCCTCGGCGTAGCCGACGTAGCCGTTCCGATTGCCGACGACGACGGCACAACGGAACTTGACCCGGCGACCCGAGTCAGTCATCCGCTGTACCATGTTGATGTCAAGCACGTCGTCCTCGAGATCCGGCAAGAGTTGGTCGACGAGTTCCGGCTCTTTCAACGGCAGTCCCGTCGCAAGCGCCTGATCCATCGAGGTGATGTCACCTTCGGCGACCTGTTTTCCAAGCCGGGTTTGTGGTTCCCAACCGTTACTCATAGCTCATCCTCCAGTCGTTCGCGTACGTCATCGAAGTGTTCCGGAAGCGTCGTTGCATCGAAATCACCGCTATACAGCGGTTCATCGCGGGATTCTGCGTACTCCGCGATGTGTGTACCGCGGGTTCGGTCCCAGTCGGCGAACACCGATTCGCTGTGGGGAATCTCGAGACCAGCGTCGATCGCACCCTCTTGGATCGCAAACACCTTGTTTCCGGGTGTTGCGGTGTTGAGTCCGATGTCGAGCACTGCTCTATCGAGTCCTTCGGCAAGCGCACGCTTGCCGGCGAGCATTCCCGTCAGATACGCCGCCGGGAGGTTCCCTGTCGGAGCCTCCCAGCCAAACGCCTCTAGATCCGAAGAGTGTGCGCTCGCTACTGTCCGATCCCCCTCTGGGCCTGTGCTCACCAGCTGCGCCCTGATGTGCTTGTTGCTCTTGCGAGCAACGAGGCGTGGCTTGCCGGATTTCAACAGGCGCAACCGCTGATGGTAGTTCGTGCGTGCCTCGCGGCGACGCCGCATCGGCACGTTGTATCGTGGTCCGGTTGCCATGATTATGTGTCCTCTTCTATGTATCGTTCGAGATCGCCCACGCTGTCGAATTCGCCACCGCTGGCTCTATCGTACAGCGTGCGGTACTGGGAACGGGAAATTTCTCCCGAATCCCGGAGTTCGCGCAGTCGACGTCGTTGTGCGCGGATGTGACTTTCCCACTCGTTCTTTCGATCCTGCCGTGCGCCAGCTTTCCCCTTCCGGGAGCCGGGTCCCTTCAGGTGACCGTAGGCGCGCTTTTCGTTGCGCTCTCGCACGCGACCCCGAGAGTTCGACGTCTTCTCCCGCTTTTTCTGGATGATGTCGCGGTCGATCAGATCACGGATGTCCTCTCGGGTGATCGCGTCGGCGATCTCGCCCTGTGCTTCGGGATCGAGCCAGACACGGTTTTTCCCGATGTCCAGCTCGTCCGCTGCGAGTCGTTTCTGATTTTTCAGATCACTCATCGTTGACAGCTACCTCCACGTACGTCGGATTGAGTACCCGGATGCCAGCGTCTTCGGCTTTCTCCTCGATGCGCTCCCGTTTTCGCGCGCCGACCGAGGACGCAATGCGGACAGCGTGGGTCTCGCCATCGATTCCCTCCAAATCGTCGGTGTTGAACACCCGTACTTCTTCGAAACCGCTCGGGTGTCGGCCACGCACCGCGGCCGGCGTCCGAAAGCCAGCTTCGACCGTCTGTCCTTTGCCCTTCACGCCCCGACGTTGCTTCGAAAGGTTGCCGCGAGGGCGTCGCCACGACGCGGGTGTCCGCTTTTTCTTGTGATGATCTTGACGGTTGAACTCGGGCGACCCTTCGTTCGCTCGCTGTGCGAGCAGTCGCTCGGTCTCCTCGTCGAGATCCGGGGTTTTGTCCGCGTGACCCCGCGGGCGGAGTTCCGTCTCGGTGGCTTCGTCTGGCTCGGGCTGTTCGCCTTCCTCTTCGATCTCGGCGGTGGTATCCGCTTCGATTTCTAGATCGCCGATGTCGGCTTTGATACGCGCGGCCAGCGCGTTGCCGATGCCGTCGACCTCCGACAGATCATCCTGATCGGCTCGACGCAGATCGTCGACTGATTCGTATCCGGCCTCCTGAAGGGCTTCAGCTTTTGTTTCACCGATGCCGCTCACATCGGTCATCGATCGCGGGTCCGATTCGTCAGTTTCGTCCTCGTGTTCAGCCATCAGGCTTCACCTCGTGTGGGTTTCTGGGTGATGTACACCCCGTCCTGGAAAACACGGGGATCCTTGTCTGTCACGCGTGTCAGCTGTTCGATATCCGCGGCGGTCTGCCCGACGGCCTCGATGTCGGGACCCGAAAGGGTAATCTCCTCACCGTCGACGGCGACGTCAGTGTCGCCGTGGATCGGAGTCCGTCGGTCGGATCGCTCACCAAGGAAGTTCGAGATGATCACATCGCCGCCGTCGACACTCACCTGCATCGGGAAGTGTGAGTACAGCACTTCCATCTCGTAGGTCCATCCCTCGGTCACGCCGTGGATCATGTTCCGGATGTGGCTCTCGAACGTGCCGACGGTCGATTGCGTGTTCGCATCGTTCTCGTCGGTTTCGATCCGTACCGTGCCATCTTCGACGGTGACACGGACGTCTGGATACCACAGCCGTCGCGTCACCGTGCCTTGTGGGCCGTCGATCGTGAGATCGAGATGGTCCAGCGACCCGGTAACGTCGTCCGGTAGTTCGATTTCGGTTTCAACAGTCATGTCCATCAGTAGACGTATGCGATTACTTGGCCACCGATGCCCTGTTTGCGGGCCTCATAGTGGCTCATGATGCCGCTGCTGGTGGTCACGACGAGCGCCCCGTAATCTCGCGCGGGAAGATACCGCTTTTCCCATCTTTCGAACTCGTCGACGCCCGCGGCGTATCGGGGCGTCACGGGACCGCACTCGTTGATTGCACCTTTTAGATCAACCTCGAACTGACCGGCTTTGCCGTCATCGACGTACTGGAAGCCGTCGATGTACCCGAAGTCATAGAACACTTCGAGCACGCTGCCGATGATGTTCGAGGCGGGCGATACCGTGTGGGTGAGATGCCCCACGCCCTCGGCGTTGTCAAGCCCCGAGAGCGCGCTGCTGAGTGGATCGTTGTCCGCCATAGTTTAGCTGTACTTTTTGAATCCCATTTCGCGGGCGATCTCACGGAAACACTGCCGACAAAGCCAGATATCGTACTTTCCGACCAGCCCTTGCTTGCGACCGCAGCGCTGGCACTCCTGAATCTGGTCTGTACGCTTCGTGCCGTGCTCGCCCGTCTCCGGGGTCCGCTCTTGTTGTTCACTTTCGCTCATGAATTACTGTACCTCCAGATCGAACCGGGTTTCGAGGAACGCGATGGCGTCCTCGACGGTAAGCCGGTGGCTAGCTGGGATCTGTCGGTTGACCTTGTCTCGCTTTCGGACCCGATAACCGGGACGGACGAGGTTTACCGTCACGTCCAATCCGTGAATCCCGATGTTCGGATCGTACTCCTGTCCTTCGAAGTTCGTGTGCTCTTCGATGCCAAAGCTGAAGTTCCCCGTCTCGTCGAACTGCGACCGTTCGATATCCACGAACGACAGCGCCGTTTCGAGGAACGCTTCGGCACGGTCACCTCGAAGAGTCACTTTCGCACCGATCGGATCACCTTCACGGATGTTGAAATCCGGAACGGTCTGTTCTGCAACCGTCCGTACCGGTTCTTGGTCGGTGATCTCCGCTAAGATCTCCTCTGCGTCTGCGAGCTTCTGGCCGCCCGTGCCGATGCCCATGTGGACGACGATTTTCTCGACGACCGGCATACGCATCTCGTGGAACTCGTTTGCGACATCGGATTCACTGCTCACGATTCACTCACCTCCGTTTCCTCCGGCGAGTCGGTGTCGTCGGACTCTTGGAGGAAGTTCTCGTCGATGACGACGACGTACTCCTCGACGGTTTCGAAGCCCTCATCGTCCTGATCTACGGTGACGCCGTTGGGCGAACTGCCAGGAGTAACCGAGATCTCCTCGATCGTTCCGATTTCTCCGGCGTGTCGTCCCTTGACGGCCGTGACCAGCGACCCCTTTTCATAGGGGAAATGAGCGAGGATCTCCTCGTCGTCGGTCCCGACAACGATGGAATCGTTCGGGCTGATCGAGGAGTCCTCGGTCAACAACGTCTGACCGTCGTGGAGTCCGATCTGGATCTGACCACCGGAAACATGACGCTTGTTCGTCACTTTTCCAAGCTTCCCGTCCGTGTCTTCGGCGTCGATCGGCGTCAACGCGAGCCGTCCACCCTCATCGGGGAAGACGCGGTAATACTCCTCGCGCTCAATGAATGAGATGATGTCGAACATCCCGACCGGTCGACGTACGTCCGAGGGAACGTCACCGTTGACGAGGACGCTTCCCTGATCGAGCGCGTACGTCGCCTCCTTTTTCGAGTCGGTGTAGCCGAGTACATCTCGAAGCACGATCAACAGCGGGACCCCCTCCTCACCGTGGGGACCCGCGTCGGCTTTGACGGTGTACTGTTGTTCTTTGCGGGCGATCGGCCACGTTTTCGGTACCGAGAGTCGCTTTTGATGCTTACTCATCGTTGTCCTCCGTAAGGCGCGCCTCCCGAACGTCGTCGGACAGGTCGAGGTCGGTTACGCGGAGGTTGCTCGCATCCAACGGACGGGCGATTTCCTCGCCGTCGGCGGTCTCAAGCGTGATATCTTCGACCGTAACGGTCGCATCGCGCAGATTCACGTCAACGACCTCGCCGTCTTCGTCCGCGAAATCACCCCGCATCACCTCGACGGTGTCACCCGAATTGACCCGGACGCTCCGCTGACCGTACTCCTCGCGCAGCTCCGTCGAGAGTGGTGCACGAACCTGTTTGTGACGCTCGTGCAGTGGTGCGCGCCGTTGATTTTGTCGTTGTTTGTGTGGTTGTCGAGTCATGGTTCTCTACACGATCATCGTCGCCGTACTGGCGACACTTCCGAACCGTTCTGCGACCTCCCGTGCGATCGGTCCTTTGATCTCGGTCCCCCGGGGATCGTGATTCTCGTCCACGATGACCGCCGCGTTGTCTTCGAACTTCACGCGGGTCCCGTCGGGGCGTCTGATCGCCTTCCGCTGGCGAATGACGACTGCTTTGAGCACCTGCCGGCGCATCTCCGGGGTCCCCTTGGTAACCGAGACAGTAACGAGATCACCAAGTCCGGCCTTCGGATGGCGGTTTTTCGTGCCACCGTAGCCGTCGACGCTGGTGATCTTCAATTCACGCGCGCCCGTGTTGTCCGCACACGTAACGAGCGAACCCTTTTCTAGACCTTGAGTTACGTCCGCATTGAGCGCACGCATCAGTCCTCACCTCCCTCGGAGGTGACCTCTACGACCACGTGGGATTTCGTCTTCGAGAGCGGTCGCGTTTCGGCTATTTTCACATCATCGCCAGTCGAGAGCGGTTCGAGCACTTCCGGCACGTGGGCCGGAATGCGCGATCGTCGCTTCATCTGGCGGTCGTACTTCGGCACCTTGACCTCGTACTCCCGCTCGACGATGACGGTGCGTTGCATCTCCGTCGAAACGACCTGTCCCTCGATCACTTGTCCGCGAACGGACAAGCTACCGTAGAACGGGCACGTTTCGTAATCGTAGTCCTCCGGATTCTCGGGTTCCGGCGGTTGTGCTACGTCGAGTCCTATTGCCATTGTGAACCTCCAGTGCGTTCGGTGCGTCGGGCCGGGCGGGCGAGTAGACGCTCGCCGTCGACGGTGACGTACTCACCGTCCGGGAGCGCGAACTCGAACGTCACGACGGCCTTTGGCACCTGTCGCGTCCGAGACCCTGCTCTAACGGTGAGGATGTTCGTCGTCTCCATGACGACGGTCCCCTCACACCCGACTAGGGTCGGGTCCGACGACTCGACGACCCGCACGCGCAGGCCGATGAGTTCGTGTCGTGGGAGAGTCTCGGCAGTTAGCATTGTCGTCTATTCGTCTGTTTCGAAGTCGCCTTCCTCTCGCTGGATCGTCTTGATCCGCGCGATCGTCCGGCGGATCTCCTTGATCCGTCCTGGGTTGTCGGGCGCTCCACCCGTCGCTTGGACGGCACGATCGTTGAGCAGTTCCGTCTCGAGATCGTCCAGTGCGTTCTGGCGCTCGGCGGGCGTCATGTCTCGCAACTCTTCGGCGCGGTAGATCGCCATCTACTCTTGCACCTCCTCGTCTTCGCCTTCGTCTTCGTCTTCGTCTTCCATCTCGGACAGCAGCTCCTCGGCTTCGGTTTCGACCTCCTCGTCGAGTTCGTCGAGTTCTTCTTCGATCTCCGTGTCGGACTCCGGTTGCTGAACCTCTTGGTCCGGGACGGCCTCCTCGATTACTTCTTCGGGAACGTCGGTCGATTCCGTCTCGGCTTCTGTCGTCGACGCTTCGGTGATTTCGGCGTCTTCGGCAGCTTGAGCCTCAGCAGCGGTGTCCTCCTCGCCAGCGAGCAACTCCTCAACGCCCTCCTCTTCGGGTTCGACGACGTAGTCGGAAACGTCGACGTCCTCGTGAACTTGGAAGTCGTCGGGTAACTCGGCTTCGGGTGGAATGATCTTCACCGTCACACCGATCGTACCGAGTTTCATCACCGCGACGCTCTGTCCGTCGTCGACGATGTCGTCAGCTGGCTCGCCGTTGTGCTTGATATAGCCACGGTTGAACTTCTCGACGCGAGAGCGAGCACCCGTGACTTTCCCCGAAAGGACGATTTCTGCGCCGAGCGCACCCGAATCCATGATCCGATCGATCGTGGTGTGGCCCGCCTTCCGGAAGTACCACCCGCGTTCGAGCGCGTTTGCAAGCCGATCAGCAACGATCTGGGCGTTCAGATCAGGCTCATCGACCTCCTGAACGTCGATCTGTGGATCGTCGAGATCGAAGCGCTCTTCGAGTTCCGAGGTGATCTTCCGGATGTTCTTTCCGCCCTTCCCGATGACCATTCCGGGCTTTTCGGCTTTCAGAACGATCTGGGTCCCCATCGGGGTCTGAGCGACCTCCATGCCGCCGTATCCCGCTCGATCGAGTTCTTCCTGGAAGAACTCGTTGATCTGGGTCCGCTGGATACCGTTCTCGATGAATTGTTGTTCATCTGCCATTATTCAGTCACCTCACTCAAGACGAGTTCGACATCGACCTGGGGCGTGTTCCATTCGGTCGCGCGACCGAACGCTCGGGGCTGTCGACCGGGACTTTCGCCCACCTTGTGCGCTGCGACGTGATCGATCTCCATCGCCTCGCCGTCGAATCCCTGATGATCGGCGTTCGAAACGCCGTTCTCCAACAGATCGAGGAACGCGTTGGTCGCCTTTTCGGGGTAGCGACCAGCGTCCCAGCCGTCGATGTCCTTTCGATGCCCCACGCCGCTGTTGTGGGATTTGAACGGGACGGATTTCTCACCGGCGATCACGGCTTCGAGGTACTCGATCGCGTCGCCAGCGGTCATTCCTTTGATCTCGCGGGCGATCTCCTTGCTGTGCTTGTGGCTCATGTGACGCTCCCGGAGCATCGCTTTCGCCGTGGTGTCCGGATCCGCGTCGACACTGTAGCTGATTCCCATGTTATTTGAGTGGCACGAACTTCGAGGAGCGTGTCGCGCCGATACCGGCCTGACCGTGCTCGACAGACTGTCGGGTCAGCACGAACTCACCCAAGTAATGACCGAGCATCTCCGGTTCGACGTACACCCGCTCGAACTCCTCGCCGTCGTATACGGCAAACGTCTTTTCGACGAACTCCGGCAGAATCGGCATGTCACGCAGGTGGGTCCGGAGCGGTCGGTTCGCCGACTCCTCAACGTCGCGCTCAGTCGCCTTCTCGAACAGCTTCTGCTGTTCGGTGGTCAGACCGCGTTCGATGGTTCGCCGCTTCCGTGCGGGGAGCAGTTCCGCGAACTCCGAAAGCTCCATCTCCCGGAGTTCTGACAGCGTGTGGCCACGATAGGTAAACTCCTCATCGGAGTCGCGGCCGATCTGGTAGTCCGAATTCGACATGGTTGTTATTTCCCTTTGCCGGTTGTACCGGTACGCCGGGACGCGATGTCACCGACCTTTCGGCCGGGCGGTGCGTCCCCAGAGACGCTTTTCGGTCGACCGGGGTGTTGACGACCACCGCCACCGAACGGGTGATCGACTGCGTTCATCGCTACCCCGCGAACGCGCGGCCACTTGGTGCCACGCGCACGCATCTTGTGGTACTGCTTTCCGGCTTTCACTAGCGGCTTTTCCGTTCGGCCACCGCCTGCGACCACACCGATCGTGGCGCGACAGTCGGGTGACAACCGTCGGACCTCGCCGCTGGGAAGCTGTACGACCGCAGCGTTGCGGTCGTGGGTGAGCAACGTCGCGTTCACGCCCGACGAACGGGCGAATTTGCCGCCGTCACCGGGCTGGCGCTCGACGTTACACACCGGAACGCCCTCCGGGATCTCCCTGAGCGGGAGCGTGTTCCCCTGTGCGATCTCCGCGCTGATACCGATCTGGATCTCCTCGCCGACAGTGATCCCCTCGGGAGCGAGCACGAGTCGCTTGTCGCCGTCCTCGAACTCAACGGCCGCGACGGGCGCAGAGCGCGCCGGATCATGTTCGATATCGACGATCGTCCCGGAGATGACATCATCGTCCGTCTCCTCGTTTCGATGGGAGAGATCCGCTTTGTATCGGTGTGACGGCGCGCGGAACGTCGGTGTCCCGCGACCACGCCGCTGTCCGAGAATGCGTCGTCCCATCGTTAGAACACCCCGATACGTGAAGCGACCTCCTGTGCGTCGTCGTCGTCCGACAGGCGCACAGTGGCCTTTTTCGTTCCATTAGGCGTTACCTGTGTCGTGATGTCCTCAACGGCGATATCGAACTGCTCTGCGAGCGCCGACTTGATTTCCGGCTTCGAGGCGTCGAGAGCGACGACGAACTCCAGTTTGTTCTCGAAGTCCATCTTGTCCATCGCCTTCTCGGTCACGTTCGGATGACGGATGATGTTCGTCGTTGATGTCATCGTTTGTTCACCTCCTCGATCGCGCTTTCGGTGAAGATGGTGAGCCGTCCGGCGTGGCCACCGGGGGCGAGATCTTCAGCGTTGACCTCGCGTGCGGTCGCCACGTCCGCTCCCGCGAGGTTGCGGGCCGCTTTTGATGGCTCCTCACTCGTCACAAAGAGGATCGACTTCGGCCGTTTGTACTTCCGTCCGCGAGTGGTGCCACGGCCAGCACGAACGCTTATGCCGTCCTCGGCGCGCTCGATATCGTCGTGCAGCCCGAGGGTTTCGAGCAGTTCGACGACCGCTTTGGTTTTGACGAGATCCTCGAACTCATCGGTTACGATCACCGGGACGTCGATATCCTCGAACTGGTGGCCTCGCTCGGCGACGAGTTCGGAGTCGGTCGTCGCCGCGAGCGCACTTTCGATCGCGAGGGTGCGCTCTTTGTCGTTGATCTTCTCGCCACGATCCGTTTCGGTTTTCGGGGGGTGTGCCCGTCTACCGCCAACGGTTTGTGGGACGCGCCGACCGACGCTGTTCTGGCGCGGAACGTGGGCCATGCCCCGGCCGCTGCCGAACGATTCTGCCGGGGTGCGCATACCAGCGTGTTCGTCTGCACCGTAATCCTGGGAGCGATTGGCCCGTGCGGCACGCACCGCACGCTCGATGAGGTCGGGACGGTGTGTCGTCTCGAACACGCCGGGAAGTTCGATCTCCCCCGCTTCGTTGCCGTCGAGATCGCGTACTGTTGCGTTCATCCTTGGTCACTCTCCGTAGAGACGTATCGAACCTCCGGATCGAGGCGCGGTTGGTCGTTCGGCCGCACCGCGGGACGAAACCGGATGAGGCGCTGTTTCGGACCGGGCACCGATCCCTTGACGAGGACGTACTCACCATCAACATCGCCGTAGTTGATGAATCCACCCTCCGGCGTCACGTCCTCATCACCGATAGAGATGATGCGCTTGTTGAGTTCAGTCCGCTGGTGATATCCCGTCTGACCTTGCTGTGGGACCGTCGAGCGCACTCGTGAGGGGTTCCACGGACCGAGGTTCCCGATCCGTCGTTTCCACCCTTGTCGGGCGTGTTTGCCCTTGCGCTTTTGGACACCCCAGCGCTTGACGGGTCCTTGCGTCCCGCTTCCCTTGGTAACGCCAGCGATGTCGGCGTACTCGCCCGCTCGGAACACGTCCGAAACGGTGTGTTCGCCGCCATCACCGAGCAGTTCCAAGGCGAACTCAAGACGCTCTTCGAGGGTGCTACCTCCGACGCGCGTCTCCATCACGTCTGGCTTTCGTTTCGGAACGCTCGAAAGCGCTCCCGGCAGGGTGTGGGTGATCAAACGCACACCACCGAGATCGCCCGATTCGAGCGCGTCCCGAACGGTCTGTTCTCGCTGCTGGCCGTCGTCGCGCTCCTCAGGGAGATCGACTGCGCGTGCAAGATCGTCGTGGACCTCATCGGTCCAGATCTCCGTGAGCGGACGCTGGCCGTACGGCGTCGTCTCGTAGGCTCGAACGGCGACCGCGCGCATCGGCGGGGTCTCAACGACCGTTACAGGAACGGTCTCTTCCATCCCCTCCTGTGGGGAATCAGGCTCGTCGTTGATCATCACGACGTGGGACATACCGGCCTTGTAGCCGGCAAACCCCTGTACCCCCACCTGTCCATCGTCGTCGGGCCAGGTGCTGATTCGAGGCACCTCGCTCGAAGCACGGACACGCGGGCTGAAGCCCATCGAGCCTTTTCGTGGTCTGCTTGGCGTTGGCATAGTTCAACACTCACTCCAGATTGAGACAGGCAAGCGTTGCGAACATCGCTTCCTCCGTTCGCACCGTCTCGCTGCCCTGATTCGGAACCGTATTAAGCCAGAGGTCGAACCGGGACCTGTCCGGTCGTGTATCGTCCGACGTGTCTCGCTGGCCGACCGCTGTTGGGTCGATGCCACAGATCTCCGGTAGCCCCCGCTCGGGTGCACCGAATGCGACCGTGTACGTCCGCTTGCCAGTCTCCTTTCGGCCACCAGCACCAGCATCGGTATCGGTATCGGTATCGGTATCGTCGCCCGACTCCGTCGTAGACTCGGTGTCAACTAGCCGCTGGCGAAGATCACCGAGCAACGAGAGCGTGAGGACCTCGCCGTACCGCGATGACGCGATACGGAATCCGCTATCGGAGCGGGCGAGGACTTCGTCTAACTCCGCTTGTTCGACATTCACTCCGGGCGGTTCGTCGTCGACGATCCGCGCACGCAGAGGCTGTCTCGAAGAGATTCTGATAGTAACGCGTTCTCCCTCTTCGACCGTCCGAGATGGCGGTACGAGAAGGGAGATCGGGTGTTGCAGGCCGCAATTGACCCGGACGCGCCCGTCAGATCCGACCTCGGTCACGATTCCCTGTCTTAACGACCCCGAACCGTTCGATCCGGAGCCGGTCTGTGCGACAGCGTGGAGCGGTGGCAACACACCAACGTACT
Source organism: Halocatena salina (assembly GCF_023115355.1). Taxonomy (NCBI): domain Archaea; kingdom Methanobacteriati; phylum Methanobacteriota; class Halobacteria; order Halobacteriales; family Natronomonadaceae; genus Halocatena; species Halocatena salina. Next base: position 2,192,855 of record NZ_CP096019.1, on the reverse strand, counting down.
CCAGTTCGTCGCGCCGTCCCCACACCTCCTTTCGAAGGTACGGGGGTGTGGCCGCGTAGGCCAAGACGGTGCGAACGAACCCGCCACCCCACCTCCGTTCCCCCTCCGAATCGGGGTATACGACAAGGCGGTCGACCCGGAACACCGTCGCCGCGCGGGCGACATACCCGAGCTTGCGGGTCGCCTCCCGCTTGTCTCGGGCTTCCCGGACCAGCGATGACGGCACGAGTACAGTTACTGTCATGCCGATTCGCTTCCTCACTGTCCACTAGACTGTGCCCAAGATTCTGGATACGCTCATAAAAGCATAGCGCTTCGACGCAGGGCTGAGACACCAACACACAACAGTATCGTGTTATCCTCTCTTCGAGAATCGGTGACACGACGGCCGTAGTCCGGTACGTTTTTATTGGTGAGCGTTGTGAGTTAGAGTGTCGAGGGCGCTGGTAGTGTAGTGGTATCACGTGACCTTGCCATGGTCACAACCTGGGTTCAAATCCCAGCCAGCGCACTGGTTTCATTTTCCTGTTGGTTCATTACTGTCGTTCGTTTCAAGCGGTGGTATCGCGTCTCTCGCTTGAGTGTGGCTGATCGGGCGTAAGTAAGGCGTTAGTCCCGCCACCGCCGGAGTAAGACGCCGAGACCGACCAGCGGGAGTCCGAACGCGATGAGATATGGGAGGGCGTACGCCGTCCCGACGAGGAGGGCACGCGCCGCAACCACGACGCCGCCGACGGAGCCGAGAAAGGCGTCCACAACGCCCGTCTCATACCACGCACGCGGCGCGTCGTCCGTCGGAACCGGCTCCTCGAGCCTGACGGTGAGGGTCGCGTAGCTAACCCGGTCCTCGAGCGCCTGCTGACGGGCTTCAAGCCGTTCGATCCGCTCTTGGACCGAGGAGAGTCGCTCACCGACCGCGAGCACGTCCTCCGTGTCGTTGGCTTGCTCGTACAGCGTTCGAGTTCGGTTGCGCTGGGCGCGCAGATTCTTCAACCGGGCGTCGAGATCGGCGATTCGATCGGTCACGTCCGTCGTGTTCGTGTGCGATCGGATCACCTCACCCTCTCGCTTGACGCGGTCGAGCGCGACCGTGAAGTTCTTCGCAGGAACGCGGTACACGATCCGACCATTGGTGTGTCGAGTCTCGGTTGAGCCGCTCGTGTACTCGGTCGAGTCACTCACGTAACCGCCCTGCTCGCGGATCACCGCAGTAAGGTTCTGCCGTGCGCTGTCGAAATCCGGGACCTGACTATGAACGGTGCCGTTCCGGATCACAGCGCGCTGGACCGGCGGGTTCGTCTCCGCTGAATCCCCAGACGCACGTTGGTCCTCGGAGCTTGGGGCACCACCTTGGCGCTCCAGCGACGGCTCGCCACTGTCATCGCTCTCGATTCCCGCGAGATCCGTACCGAAACATCCCGTCAACATAACTAGCACCACGAATATAATAATAACACGCTTACGAGTCATATTCCATATCTTAATGACAATAAATAATATTATAAATGTTTTGTGATTGATCGCTCTGTGTTGGGTTCGACAGCGTAGTCAGAGACAAGTGTGTGACAAGTCCGATGAACACGAGCGGTTGTCACGACGCAGTACGCTTACGGCCGTTGGGGGAGTAACGGAGTACCATGTCCGTGATCGCGCTATTGAGTGTCGCTCCGGTACAGGAAGGGAGTATGAGCGAGGAGATAGCCAACGCCGTGGAGGTTCTAGAAGGGTTCGACGTGTCGTACGAGACGAACCCGATGGGGACTGTGATCGAGGCGGAGGATGTGAGCGAACTGTTCGAGGCGGTTGAGGCGGCTCACACGGCCGTCGATGGGGACCGCGTGAGCACCGTGTTGAAGATCGACGACAAACGGACGGTCGATCAATCGGCAAGCGAGAAGGTCGAAAGCGTCGAGCGCCATCTGGGACGGGAAGCGTCGAGCGAGCGGTGAGCCGCGGACGGACCAACAACCGGTTTATCACCCCCACCGAAGGTGTACACATGGAGAGTCTCAATCGGATGGCGACCGAGCTCGTGGACGAGGCCCTCGAATTCACCGACGAGTTGGCGATCGACGCCTACGAACTCGAATCGGGGACGACCGTGCTCGATTTCGGTGTCGAGGCGATCGGCGGGACCGAAGCTGGATTGTTGCTCACAGAGATCCAAACCGCCGGATTGGCAACCGTGAGTTCGTCAATCAGCGAGATTGGCGGAACGCCCAGACCGGTAGTCGATCTCTCGACGGACCACCCTGCGTTCTCGTTGCTCTGCTCGCAGAAGGCGGGATGGGAGCTGTCGATCGGTGATGAATCGGCGTCTGACGCTGATGAGACAGTGTATGAAGGACTCGGGAGTGGTCCTGCCCGTGCACTCGTCGCCACAGAAGAGGAGTTTCGCCAGTTGGCGTACGCCGACGCGTTCGATTTCGCGGTGTTGGCGATCGAATCCGATTCGCTGCCGACGCCGGCTGTCGCGGCCCACGTAGCGACTATGTGCGACACGGAGGCGGGACAGGTGTTTCTTCCCACCGCTTCGACCGCGAGCATCGCGGGGAGTGTAACGATGGCCGCGCGGGCGGGAGAGCTTGCGACGTTCCGGGCGTTCGAACTGGGGTACGACCCGCTCGACATCCTATCGGTGTCGTCACGGGCACCCGTTGCGCCCGTCGCAGAGAGCGAAGAGCGATCGATCGCCCGGACGAACGACGCGCTCGTTTACGGCGGTCAGGTGCATCTTACCGTCGAATCTGACGCCGGATCGGAGCTGTTCTCGAAACTGGTTTCAAGCGCACCCGAAGAATACGGCACTCCCCTCGAAACCGTGTTTGATGAGGTCGACTGGGCGTTCGAAGAGCTTCCAGCGTCGGTGTTCGCACCGGCACAGGTGACCGTCGACGTCGTCGGGGGACCGACCCGGTCGTTCGGCAGCGTGAACGAGGAGATTCTGGTGGAGTCGTTCGGACTGTGAGATTCAAAGTCGTTCCTGAGCTACGGCAGCAGTCGTTCATCGAGACGGCCACACGGACACTCCCACTGGTTCCGAGCAGCGAGGACGACTGCTGTGGACTGCTCATGGCCGACACCGGCATTGACAGTCGTGATGTGGCCCGCGAGTGGATCACGTTCCTGCGTGCGCTCGGACAGGTTGCCGAAGCCGACGGGAAATACTACCAGCGACGAGATCCCGTTGACGACGTCGCGGGCGCCTTCCGGGAACGCGTCTACGCGGCCGAGACGGTGATCCAGACGGTCGAGGACAGCGGGGAGCCACTGGAGACAGCCGAGGTGTTCGAACGCGTGCGCACGGAGATCCCCCAGTGGGAGCGCAACCGCCGCCAAGACTGGGAAGAGGTGTGGTACGAACGCGTGCGTCGACTCCTAGAGTGGGCGGTCGAATTCGGTCACACAGAACGGACCACCGACGGCTATCACAATTGATTTCTTCCCCTCCATTATTGATAAATATATGGCAGCTACACCGGTTGAAGCGTTCACGTTCGATCTCGACGGTACGCTCTGTCGATACCGACAATCCACGGCTGAGGTCCTCGCGCTCGCGTTCGAGCGCACCGATCTCGATCCGTTGTTCACTGCGGCCGCATACCATGAGTCGATGGATCGATACACCGACGGGTGTGATACGATGACTGAGCTCCGCGAACACTGTTTCGCTGATCTCGCGGTGGAAAACGGGCATACCTCCGCGGACGGCCGCCGGGTCGCGCTCGCGTTCGAGGAACTACGCGATCACCGGAACGTCGAACCGATCGACGGCATGCGCGAGACTCTCGATGCGCTCGCGGACTACCCCTTGGCACTTATAACGAACGGACCCCCGGGAACACAGTCAGAAAAACTAGCGGCGCTCGATCTCCGAACGGAGTTCGAACTCGTGATCTACGCGGGTTTTGACGCGCCATCAAAACCCGATCCCGAACCGTTCGTGGACGCGCTCTCTCGACTCGATGTCGATCCCGCCCACGCGGTGCACGTCGGAAACTCACTCGAAGCCGACGTCAGAGGAGCGGACGCAGCTGGGATGCGATCCGCATGGCTCCGAGCTGACGGGATGACACCAACACCACAGCCCCAGTACGTTCTCGATTCACTGACTGATCTCATCCATACGTCGTGGGAGTAATCCGTGACAGCAGAACGGCGATGGAACAGCTACATCCGTTAGTCGTCGGTATCGCCGTAGATCCGCTGGATGCGATCGTCGAACCGCTCGGTGATGTTCCGTCGTTTGAGTTTCATCGAGGAGGTGAGCATGTCGTTTTCCGGTGTCCACTCCAAGGGCACCAGTTCGAACTCCTTGATCCGCTCGTGTTTGGCAAACGACTCGTTCACGCGTTCGATCTCTTCGCCGACCCATCCCCGCACCTGATCGTCGGTGGTGATCGCTTCCTGATCGTCGGGGAGATCGACGTCGTTTTTCTCGGCCCAACGCGTGATCGCCTCGAAGTTCGGCACGACGAGCGCACTGATGAACTTCTGGTCGTCTCCGAGCACCATCACCTGTTCGATGCGGTCGCTGGTGGCAAACGACTCCTCGATCGGTCCCGGCGCGACGTTCTTGCCCGTATCGAGCACGAGCAACTGTTTGAGGCGGTCGTGGTAGATGAGGCTCCCCGTTGCCGTCTGTTCGACGATGTCGCCGGTTCGGAACCATTCGTCGTCCGATTCTGATTCATCGATCGTCGTGAACGCGTCCTCGGTCGCTTCCTCGTTATTCCAGTAGCCGCTCGTGACGTTCGATCCCTGAACGAGCAACTCACCGATGTCCCCGGTGGCTTTCTCTCGTTGGTCGGGACCGACTACGCCCTCATCGAGCGCCACATCGATCCCAGCCAGCGGCGGCCCGAGCGTCCCCGGCTGGATGTCCTCGGGTCGGTTCACGGACACCACGGGGGCCGTTTCGGTGAGACCGTACCCCTCGATGATCGTCAAGCCCATTCCGAGGAACATCTGACAGAGATCCGTTGAGAGGCTTCCGCCACCACTGATCAGCAGCTCAAGATTACCGCCCAGCTGCTCTTTGACGTCACTGTACACCATCTTATCAGCCAGCTTTCGTTTCATCCGGAGCCGCTTCCCCGGATCGGCCGCCTGAGTGTACTCTTGGGCGATGTCGATCGCCCAGTCGAACATCCGTTCTTTGACCGTCGAGCCACGAACCTCCTCGCGCATCGTGTCGTACACCCGCTCGTACACGCGTGGGACGCTCGTTAAGGACGTGGGTTCGACGAGAGACAGATCTTCCGTCACCGTGTCGGGAGATTCGGCGTAGGCGACGGTGCCTCCGACAGCGAAGATCAGGAAATGCCCAGTGGTCCGCTCGAACACGTGGGCGAGTGGGAGAAAGGACAACGCAGTGGTCTCGGGACCGAGCGTCGAAGCGTCGTCGTCCCGGTCCGAACGGGGACCGAGCCGTTTTCTGATCTGATTGATGTTCGCTCGAAAATTTCGGTGAGTGAGCTTCACCCCCTTGGGTTTGCTCGTCGTTCCCGAGGTGTAAATGAGGCTCGCGAGATCGTCGGGTTTGCGACCGATGATCCACGCCTCGTAATCCCCCTCGACGCCGTTTTCGACGCCACGTTCATACAGCTCACCGAGGGTGAGGATGTCGTCCCGGTCGTCGTACCCCGTGATCGTATCCATGACGACGATAAACTCGAGATCCAACTCCGCTTCCATGTCGAGAACTCGCTCTAGCAACTGCTCGTTTTCGACGATGACACCCTTCGCATCGGGATCATCGAGCAGATACGCAACCTGTGACGGCGAGGATTCCGTATACACCGTCGTCACAACCGCACCAGCCGCCAACAGCGCGAGGTCGGTGTGGGCCCACTCCATGCGCGTGTTTGCGAGGATCGCCACCCGATCATCCCGATCGACGCCGATGTCACGGAATCCACCCGCGAGGTTCATCACGATCGAATGCATTTCCTCGTAGGTCAGCTCCCTGTACTCACCCGATGGAGCAGTGTCGATGATATCACGAGCACATAGTGACCGATCGTAGATCCCTCCTTTGTACTGCTGGGCGATCCGATCGGCGTGTCGTGATGCGCTTTCTGCGAACAGTTGGGAAACAGTGTTCGCACCGATAACTTCGTCAGTGTACTCTTGTTCCGCCGCAAGCCAATCGGGTGTGGAATCCATATTCACCATCTACATCACTGCCGGTATATACCCGGCTAAAACGAAAAGCCATACTATTCTCGTTTATGCGATTGCTTGGTGGAGTATCGTCCGTTTCGGTGTCGGATAACAGTGTTCGGATCGTGCAGAAAATCGCCCGGCGTTCCTACGATCGGAAGCGATCCGAGATGGGTGTCTCTGGCCGTTCCGAATCGGGTGCAGAATTTGCACCTTCTTCGGAACGATGCTCGATCGTCTCGCTACTGGCGTTGGTAGCCATGTCTGGAGAGAGACCGAATCCGAGACAAGGGTTTCTGAGACTTTCGCCGATGAGTGTATCGTGCGCTCGCCGGAGTCGTTCCGACAGCGCTTGATGGGAGATGTCGAGGTGTGTTGCGAGCTCGTCGAGCGTGATCTGTCTGGGAACCGTGAAATAGCCGTGTTCGTAGGCCGTTGCGATCGCTTCGTACTGTTGGGCCGTGAGTCCGAGATTGGTCGGACGGGGGGTGTTGCCGTCGTCGTTTTCGATCCCTTGAATGCGTTCAATCGAATAGGTGACATCGTACAGCTGACAGCGATCGCAGGTGCGTCCAAGCGCATCCCGTGTAGGAAACAGCAGTTCGAACGTCCAGCGACTATCATCACCGTATCCATCGAGAAGCACTGTCTCCACATCAAGAAGCACCCGGAACGTCAAACACACGTCGTCACTCCATTCGAACCGATAGAGTCGCCGGCCGTCGGCCTGAAGCAACTCTCGGGCTGATACGACACTCGGGTCGTCTTCCAAGGCGGTATTGAGAGCCGGGTAGTCATCCGTCGTGAGCCACAACAACGGTAATACCGTTTGGTTGCCCGATGCAACGATCTGAACGCACTCGAATGAGAGGTCTGGAACGGCCGAAAACGTTTCTCGGAGCGCGATCTCCTCGGCGGGGAGGTGCGCCGTGACGAGTGTCGCGCGCTCTTTGGGTGCGTTCGGCGACGTGTTATCATTTTGGTATTTCTGAGTCATAATTTGGTTGGCAATCAATCCGAACACGTTACACCGACTCAGTTCCCAGCACGCGGCTCATAACGACGTCACAGCCGATCTCACGACATCAGGTCGTGAGTGCACCGCATTCGGAGCGTGCTCTGTACTCCTTTGTGTGGCTGTAAGCGAATAACGGTTCTCACCATTCTATCAAATCGTCATATACGGCTGTCTTAGTCCGATACGACCCCAAATCGCGCGTGAAACGGCGCGTTATTCGGGTCCAGTTACAGCCGCTTGCCTGCCGAACACAGTAAAATTAACCTTCAGACACGTCAGTGATCGTTCCCACACCTTTGCTCCGACCTTCACGGAACACGAACCGTTGGCCTTCTTCGATCACGTACGGTCTGAATTTGAATCGCACGCGCGCCTGACCGGTGTCGCCTGGAAGCAGTTGGCGATCCGAGGGGTAGAACGCAGCCGCTTCACTCACCGTTTCGACGTGGACGACAGGTTCGTAGCCGTCGTTGATGCGCGTCGGGTGGTTTAACACCATCACTTCAGCATCGAACTCCCTGACTGGTGTCGGATCGGCAGTCCGCGGCAGCAGTACCATCCCGCGTTTGATCGCGCTCTCGTCGATGCCTTTGAGCGCGATCCCGACGATACGACCCGCATCAACCTCGTCGACGCGGTGGTAATGCATCTCTATCGATCGAACTTCGACGTCGCGGAACGAACCATCAGTCATCGGTCCGATCTGAAGCTCGTCGCCTGCGGCGACAGTTCCAGATCGGATCGTTCCGGAGACGACGGCTCCGACACCCGTAACTTTGTACGTGCGATCGATATACATCGAGAACTCGCCGGTCCCGTCTGCGGTTTTGGGCAGCCGCTCGAACAGTTCATCGAGTACAGAGAGACCGTCCATGGTGACAGCACTGGTCGTAACGATAGGCACCACCGTTTCGGAGATTTCCTCGATCGCTGCTTCGACGCCGTGGCGTTCGATCGATAGCGGCGAGCGATCGGCGTCTCGCAACAGCCGCTCAACCGAGCGTTCGACCTCCCGAACGCGGTCCTCGGAGACGATGTCGGCCTTCGTGATGGCAACGACTGTCGGTAGCTCGGTTGCAAGCAGAATGCCGAGGTGTTCACGCGTCGTTTTGGTCGGACCGTCGTCGGCCGCGATCGTCAACAGTCCATAATCGAGCTTCTGGCCGACGAGACCACGAATCGTCGTCCGGAGCCACGGCTCGTGACCCACTGTGTCGACGAACGACACCAATCGGTCTGCGGCTCCGACGACCTGCGCGCGGTCCTGCTTCCGGTGGGGGTTGTCCGTCCGTATCGGCCCGTCTTCATCGAATCCGTAGACGCCATACGACAGATCTGCCGACAGCCCGCGCTCGACCTCGTGGGGTTGAACGTCCAAGAAGCTCCGTCGATCACCGTCACCGTCGTCGGGGCGTCCCGTGACGAGCGATCCGACGAGCGTGCTTTTGCCGTGGTCGACGTGGCCTGCAGTGCCGACCACGATGTGCTCGTCGTCAGTATCGAGCATCGCACCCTCCCGTATCGTGGCGATGCCGACCCGACCCTCATCGCCGACACCCCACGTCTGTACGTCTTCGATGTGCGCTCCGGCTTCCTCGGCGAGCAATGAAAGCACGTCCATCGATTCGGAAAACGTCTCCGGAGCGATACCAGCGAGACCGCCATCGTCAGTCGCACCGACCACATACGTCGCTTTCCCATCACCAGAAAGAACGCGGTGGCGCAGTTGTGCGACGAGACTTTCGAGTCGACCGTCAGCGAGATGTACCTCCCGCGTGAGCCGTTCCTTGAACTCGATGCTGCCGCCCTCCTGCTCTCCGCGCTCAAGTGCTCGATCGAGCGCGGCCCGGTCAGGGGTCATTGATAGCTGCTAACGGTCGATCGAATAAAAGGTTTCCCGCCCGTGGGCCGTGGGAAACCATACGTTCATTCACGGAGTGCTTCGAGCGCTTCGAGCATTCCGTCAGCGTACGTCGCTTCAGTGATGTGATCGGCCGCTGCCTTGGCCGTGTCGTCGCCATTGGCCACGGCGTAGGACACGCCAGCGAGATCGAACATCGCGGCGTCGTTTTCCGAATCACCGATCACCGCAAACGATGACGGATCGATATCCAACCGCGTGCCCACCGTCCGTAACCCCACCCCTTTGTCGACGGTCGGTGCCGTCACGTGGTAGGCATATCCCGTATCGAACACCCGCATTCCCTCATCGGTTGCGATCTCCTCTAGCGGTTCGAGTTGCTGGTCGATGTTGACCGCGAGTTCGGTCTCTCGCCACCGGTTCACGAAATCCACCGATCCCCACCCTAGCGAGTGGCCTTCGTCGGTGTATCGCTTGATCACTCGCTGGGCGCGTTCTCGATCACCGGTGAACTCAAGCAAATCGTCGTCTGCGAGATACACCGCACCCCCGTTTTCCGCGATGATGCGGACGGGAATGCCGACGAACTCACAGAGACCGACCGGATACGGGAGGGCTTTCCCAGTCGCAACGACGACCGGATCGGGCCACGTCCGGAGCGGATCGATCACCCGCGGATCGAGCGACCCGTCAGCGCGTGTCAGTGTGCCGTCGATGTCGATTGCCAATGCTTGCATACTGGACGTAGCTCGTATTCCCCGAAGAAGACGTTGATACGTGGTTCAGTTCGTGAGCCGTTCGTACGCCTCGTTCACTCGTTTGAATGCTTCTTCACTCCCGTTTTCCGTGTCCGGATGAACGTCTTTGACCTTCTCGCGGTAGGCCTCCTTGACCGCTGACTCTTCGACGTCGGGATCGATATCGAGGATATCGTAGGCTTGGGCGTTCGTCAGGCCCGACTGGTTCACGACATCAGCACGGTTGTCTCTCGTCCGGTTGTGCCTGCGGCGGTCGTCCGTCCTTCGTCGCCGACTCCGGCCAAAGCCACCGCGAGTTCGTCCACGCCGAGTCTCTCGGGGACCAGCACCGAATCCACCGCGTTCTGCACGTCCGTCGTTGGAGCGCGCCCGATTCTCGACCGTCCGGTAGAGCCGCCGTGTGAGTCGCCCGGACGCTTGATACCACATGAAATACGCGACCGTACCGAACAGCAACGCGAGGATGCCGACGACCGGGGCGTGAGCGATCGCAGCTAACGCCACTATTACGGCTAACCCCGCAAACACGATCGCAAGCCCCATAACGAGCTGATTACGCTCCACTACCGCCTCGTATTCGCTGATGACCGTTCTCACTTTCGGTTTTTCCAAGTTATATGACATGATCGCAGCGAATGAGCAGCGGTGAGTACTTATCGTGATAGCTGCTACCTAGTCGCATGAGTGTGTCCGGGCTGTGTGAACTGTGTACCCAAAACGAGATCGTCGACGGCTGTGATCGGTGTGGTCGACTCGTCTGTGAGCGCCATTACGACGAGGCGTCGGGGTTCTGTACGGACTGTCTCACGGAGGTCGAACCGACCGACGACGACACACGCCAACCCGACGACGTCGATACGTATCGGGTGTGATACGGCGTTCTCACCGGTGTTGATTCAACCGACGCTTGAGTCGTTTCGCGGCGTTGCCAGCGGCGTCCGCGAACGCTTCGCCCTCACCGGCGAAGATGATGCCCCGCGAGGAATTGACGAGTCCCGCGCCGTCGGCCAGTCCGAACTCGACGGCCGCTTGTGCGTCGCCGCCCTGAGCACCGACGCCGGGAACGAGAAACGGAAGCGCCGGAACCCGAGAACGCAACGCCTCTAGTTCTTCCGGTGCGGTCGCCCCGACGACCAAACCGACGTTGTCGTGCTCATTCCACTCGTCTGCGAGCGTCGCAACCCGCTCGTACACCGTTTCGCCACCGGCGAGTTCCAGCGCTTGGAGATCCGTACCGCCCGTGTTTGACGTCCGACAGAGGAGGAACACTCCCTTGTCAGCCCGGGATAGGAACGGCTCGACGGAGTCTCGGCCCATGTAGGGGTTCGCCGTGATGGCGTCGGCATCGTCGAGTAGCGTGGCGTACTGCCGCGCAGTGTTGCCGATATCCGCCCGTTTGGCGTCGAGCACGACAGGAACGTCCTTTCCGTGGGCGTACGCGATCGTCTCGATGAGCGCTCGCCAGCCCTTGGAATCCTCATAGAAGGCCGCGTTGGGCTTGTAGGCGGCTGCGTGTTCGTGGGTGGCGTCGATGATCCGCCGGTTGAACGCCCATCTGGGTAGCTCGTGGTCGCGCAGGTGATCGGGGAGTCGTCCGGGATCCGGATCCAGCCCGACACAGACAACACTGTCGATCGTGTCGATGCGCTCGCGGAGACGGTCGAAGAACATACCCCGACTTTCGTCGGTGGTGATTAGGGGCTTTCTGTCTCGGGCGGCGCTGCTGTCGGTTATACGGCCGCGGCAACGGCTGGGAGGACGTGTTTGACGGCAGCACCGTCAGAGAGGAACACGAGCAGCCGTGGCGGATCGTCTTTCGGGCGTGCGCGGAGTGGTGTCGATGAGACGGCCGTCGAAACGGCATCAAGCTCGGTTCGGAATTCGAGCCGGAGACGGTCGGGATGCACGAACGCTTCCGCGAGTCGTGTCGCGTCGTCCTCGCGAGTGATGGCGTAGGCGTACGTCCCTGCCTCGCTTGCCTCGGCGTCCGTATCGGCGTCCGTAACGGACAGCACTGACAGCGGACTGTCACTCCGGGCGCTCAGTTCGCTCGACAGCAACTCCCCGATCCGACGACCGTCCGTGATACGTTCTGTAACCATACCGATCTTCTTGGCGGCCGTACTCGCTACACACACTCAAACCATCGGATTTGACCTCCTCCACGCCCCGACCAGCGCCCGGAGCTGTTTGATGCCCGACGACCGAAGAGCAGTCAGGAACCGACGGCGTGCCCCAGTGAGCGCATCCTCGAGTGCAACCGACGCGTCCTCGAAAACACCCACTCCGTGACCGACGAGCACCCGCTCGGGAGCGAACTGCTCCAACACAGTCGGGGGAAACAACCGGGCGAGGAGGAACAGCGCGATCCGTTCTCTGCCCACTGTCCAGTCAGTACCAGTTCCGAGCACGTCGGGCGCGTACAGCGTCCGGTCGGACTGACGGTAGGCGATCCCCTCTTGCCATCCCGGTAGCGGACTGCATCGGTGGACGACGAAGCCGGAACTTCCGAGCGTCTGAGCGTAGCGTTCGATGGGTGCATCGACCCGCTCTGCGACACGATCCATCCACTGAGGAAGATACACCGGCACGTCGTGACGAGCCGCAACGACACCAGCATCCCGTGCATGATAGTTCGACAACACTGCCACGCCCGCAACCGCCCCAAGCTCACCGAGTAACTCGTCTACACCCGGCGCGTCGAGGGGATCGATCACCCACACGTCACCGTCGTTCCCGACGATCGCGTGGCTTGCCCGCACCCCATCCTCTTCGGGATGGGCGATCCAACCGACGCCTCGTTCCCATCGGTCGATCTCCTGATATGACTCCGCATCATGTCTGTGATACATTACGGAGAGTGCTTGCGACGCTACCAAAACCCTGTCGGCCGGCGTGATCGAACGCACGAAAAAGGTGGCTACAATTTCCGCTCGGCGTCGTCCGCGAGCTCCTGCATCCGCTTACCGATCCGTCCCGCGCTCGAAAACTCGTCTTCGCTCATCGCAGTCGCAAGCGCGTTCCCGAGGACGAATACGGCGTGTTTGTGCTCGCTTTTCGATTTGTGAACGTCATCGGGCGAGACATCGAGACCATCGTACGGATCGAACAGCGCGCTGTTGATGCCCTCCTGTCCACGGAAATACTCCATGATAATCACCATCTGCTGGTGTAACTCAAGAAGCTCGTCTTTATGCATGGGTGAAATAAATCGCGTTGTGGGCTTAAACGTTACCTCGAATATTCCCTGGGACACCACCCGTGGAACGATTCACCACCGCTTCGAGAGCCATCATGTCAGAACACGTATTCGTCGTCGTGTCCCATCATCCCGTCGTCTTCGAATCCTTGATCGTCTTCATCCATCGGACCGCTCGTTTTGTACGCCCGTACGCCCGCTGCCAACAGATCCTCGATCGCCTCTTCACGGTTAATGAACTCACCCTGATCGACCAACTGCGTGATCTGCATTTCGAGATGTTCCGGTATCGTGATCTCCATCTTTGGCATAGATATTCGACGGTTTGATAGTCGACTATATAACTCTGACGGGGAATATTCCCCCTACCGCAAAAACTCACCTGCGGTTCGAAAAAATATATTTTTATTATTTGCTTATAATTTTATTAAATAATAACGATCCGAGGATATTTTATTAGTGTCTGGTTCAGATCCGGTGCAGCTACCCGTGTTCGGGACGTATCGACGGTATGGAGTGTACGGATATGACGGAGGTTCATAAGGAGTTCGGTGGTGATCGATTACCTCCGGGGCAACGCGAAACGGAGGCGTTTCCGGTGCTTTCGAAAGACGGTGTTCCTTCGTGGGACCCCGAGACGTGGCAGTTTCACGTAGACGGCGCAGTCAAGCGCGAGCTATCGCTGTCTCTCTCGGAGTTTCGATCGCTTCCCCACGAAACACAGCGGCAGGACTTTCACTGTGTGACGGGGTGGAGCCGCCTCGGCTGTGAGTTCACGGGGGTCAAATTCCCGACGATCGCCGAACGAGCTGGCGTAACTGACGCTGCCGAATCCGTCATGTTCACCGCGCTCGATGGGTATACGACGTCGCTACCGTTGTCTGATTGCTTGCGGGATGACGTGTTGTTCGCGTGGGCACTCGACGGATCGGAACTCTCCGAAGAACACGGTGGGCCGCTTCGGGTGGTAACACCGCACAAGTACGCCTACAAGGGCGCAAAGTGGGTCACCGGCATCGAGTTTCTGACCGACCACGAACGTGGCTACTGGGAAAAACGGGGATATTCGGACACCGCAAACCCGTGGCAGGAGAACAGATACAGTTAGGGAGGTGCCTGACGAGAGCGCTTCGTGTTCTGAGGACGCAGTGAGGCGCAGGAGGCTGTCAAAACGGTACAATTACTGTTCCGGAGGCTATATTTTGCGCAATGAGTCGACTCCGTGGTGGAGAGTCGGTGGCTTCGTTCGAAGGATCCTTAGTGAGCCGCTCGATACCGATCGATCCGCCGTCGTTTCAGGCTGTACTCCAAGCGGCACCCGCACCACGGACGGTGTGGGCTGCACCGAACGACGCCAGCATCGAATCCACTGAGAACGACCGAGACCCGACGATCGTCGGGAGCGGCGCAGCAGCCGTATTACGCGCTGATGGGCCGGCTCGGTTCGAGCGTATTCGGAATCAGGCGGACGCATTGGTCGCTGATAGTGATACAGACACTACATGGGCCGCCCGTCCGCGGCTGTTCGGGGGGTTTGCGTTCCACGATGATCACGAGCCTGCCCCACCATGGACGGGGTTTTCGGGCGCGCAGTTCGTCCTGCCACGGATTCAGATCACGTGGGGCGATGACGCTGCGTGGCTCACCACTAACGCAGTCGGTGACGCACCAGCGCTCGAAACGAGAATCGAACGGGCACACCGGTGGGTTTCATCACTGTCTGCGACCGGGCCGACGGCCGATCCACCAGGAATACACCACCGCGAACGTTTGACCGATCGATCGACGTGGCGAACGGCGGTTACGGCGTCGATCGACCGAATCCGTGCCGGGGAGCTCAGGAAAGTCGTTCTCGCTCAGGCGCTTCGAGCCACTCTGGATGGTGAACTTTCGGTTGCCGATACCCTCTGTCGGCTCCGTGAGTCGTATCCGGACTGTTTCGGGTTTCTCGTGGACGCGACCGACGGGCGATACTTCCTCGGAGCCACGCCAGAACGGCTCGTCTCGCTCCAAGGGCGATCGGTCCATACTGGTGCACTCGCTGGAACGACTGGCCGTGGCAACACCCCTACCGAAGACGACCGGTTGGCCCGCACATTGCGGGAGAGCGAGAAGAACGCCCACGAACACGATCTCGTCGTAAACGCCATTCGAGAACAACTCGATCCGTTCACGAGGCAGATCACCACCGGCGACCGGCGAGTGAGACGGCTTGCGACGGTACAACACCTCGAAACCCCGCTATCAGCTACGCTCGCGCGCGATGAACACGTACTGTCGCTCGTGGAGGCACTCCATCCGACGCCCGCCGTCGGTGGATTGCCACCCGATCGGGCGCTCACCACCATCCGTACGACCGAGCCGTTCGATCGAGGGTGGTACGCTGCTCCAGTCGGATGGTTCGACACCGAAGGAAACGGATCGTTCGCGGTCGCCCTTCGTTCGACCGTTGCAACCCGGGACGTGGCGACGTTGTTCGCAGGGGTTGGCATCGTCTCGGACAGCGATCCCGATGACGAGTGGGACGAGGTGCAACTGAAATACCGGCCTGTGCTCGACGCGCTGCAGTAGTGTGTACATCTAATATGCGCTTTTCAAACCGAAATACTCTGTGGGGAACCGTCATCGCAGATGAGCTTCATAATGCCGGGGTACGAGCCGTGTCGCTCGCGCCGGGCAGCCGGTGTACGCCGTTGACAGTCGCAGTCGCCGAGCACGAGCGGATCGATCCGTACTCACACCTCGATGAGCGCTCGGCAGCCTTTTTCGCGCTCGGACGGGCGAAACACACAGACATCCCGATGCCAGTGGTGTGTACCTCCGGCACGGCAGCGGCGAACTTCCACCCCGCGGTGATCGAGGCCGACGAGGCCCGCGTTCCGATGGTGGTGCTCACGGCCGACCGTCCGCGGGTGCTGCAAGACAGCGGGGCGAATCAGACCGTCGATCAGGAGCGGTTGTACGGGGACGCAGTGCGGACTTACCGAACGCTTCCGGAACCAGCCGTTGACGACCGAAAGCTCAGATCGCTTCGAACGGCCATTGCGCGGGCGGTGGCCACGGCGATGGGTCCGGATCCGGGACCAGTGCATCTCAACGTCCCGTTCGAAAAGCCGCTCGAACCCGTTCCGACTGACGACATTTCGGAGGCGTTCGTCGAAGAGCACCCGCTCGCGGTGTCAGGACGGGATGGACCGTTCGTCGACGTGTCGACCGCTACACCCGCGCCCGATCCCGAAACGATCGTCGCGCTCACGGACGCGATCGAAACCGCCCAGCGCGGCCTGATCGTTACTGGACCCGACAGCCCACTGTCTGGAACGAAGCTGGCCCAGCTCGCAGAAGCGACCGGCTTTCCCGTGCTGGCCGATCCGCTGTCAGGCCATCGGTTCGGTGCGCACGTCGATCGTGTCCCGGTGTGTGGAGGGTATGACTCGTATCTCGACGCGTTCGAAACAGCTCCGGACGTTATCGTTCGGTTCGGCGCGTCACCCACCTCGAAAACGCTGCGCCAGTATCTTCGAGACGCACCAGCCAGACAGATCGTCGTGGATCCAGCAGGCGGGTGGCCGGAGGCATCGTTCACCGCGACCGACCTCCTCACTGCCGATCCCACGCGCTTCGTCGAAGCGATCACCGACCGACTCAGCCGAACGGACGTCAACCGATCATGGCGCGACCGATTCACCCGCACGGAAGCACGCTACTGGTCGCTCATCGGCGAGGAAGCGACCGACTTCGAGGGCGGTATACTGTACGACGTCACGACGCTCGCGCCCGATCCGAGCACGCTGTTCGTCTCGAACAGCATGCCAGTTCGGGATCTCGATCGGTTCGGGAAACCACGCCCGGCGTCGGTCGCCGCGCTCGGAAACCGTGGTGCCAGCGGGATCGACGGAATTACGAGCAGTGCGCTCGGCGCGGCAAGCGCGGGCACCGAACCGTTCGTGCTCGTCATCGGTGATCTCGCGTACTACCACGACATGAACGGACTGCTCGCGGTCGGTCGGTGTGGCGTGGACGCGACGATCGTGCTCGTGAACAACGACGGGGGCGGGATCTTCCACCTCCTCCCGATCGAGGAGTACGATCCACCGTTTACCGACTTCTTCAACACACCCCACGGACTAGATTTCGAACCGACCGGCGATCTGTACGGGCTGGAGTTCGAACGCGTCGATTCGCGCGAGGCGTTCCGAGCGGCGTACCGACGATCGCTCGACAGCGACGGCACGCAGGTGATCGAGATCGGCATCAACGGCGAACAGAGCCACCGCCACCGCGAGCGACTCCACGAACGTGTGACGGAGCACGTTGCAAACTGAGCCGCTGAGCGCGATCACGATCGGTTTCGGTCGGAACCGTTCGGACGGTCCGACGGTCCTCGTTCGACCGCACTGGCAATCCGTTCGACGGCCCGAACGAACCGCAACCCGAGATACAGAACGCCCAGCGAACTTATCAGCGATACGAGCACGATGAGCGTCGACAATGCCTGATTGAAGAACAGCCCGACGAGAAACGCGACGCCAATGCCGATGACGGCCACGACGTACATCCATTCGTCCGTCATTGTTAACTATGCTAGCCATAGCAATTAGCAAATAAACAATTGTTGGTCGTGGTTGGGTGACACCATCAGCGACGAGGAATCTTTTTGCGCCGTCCGTTCCGAGATCCGTCATGGTTTCGGAGCTGTTCGATCCGGAGGTGTGGGAAGAGATCACCACCTTCGACTTTCGGGATATCACGTATCATCGAGCACTCGATCAGGGAACGGTTCGGATCGCATTCGATCGGCCCGGGGTTCGCAACGCGTTCCGTCCGGGGACGGTCGACGAACTGTACACGGCGCTCGATCACGCCAAGCGCCAAACTGACGTGGGCTGTGTGTTGCTCACGGGCAATGGTCCATCACCGAAAGACGGTGGGTGGGCGTTCTGTTCCGGCGGCGACCAGACGATCCGAGGGGAAGACGGCTACCAGTACACGGACGACGAGGACGAAGGGCAGTCGACGGGACGACTCCATATTCTGGAGGTACAGCGACTCATCCGACACATTCCGAAGCCGGTGATCGCCGTCGTGCCGGGGTGGGCGGTGGGCGGGGGCCACAGCCTCCACGTGGTTTGTGACCTGACGATCGCAAGCGACGAGCACGCTCGGTTCAAACAGACCGATCCCGACGTGGCGAGTTTCGACGGCGGCTTTGGATCCGCGTATCTCGCTAATCAGGTCGGGCAGAAAAAGGCCCGCGAGATCTTCTTTCTGGGTAAGGAGTACTCCGCACAGGACGCAGCCGAAATGGGGATGGTCAACGAAGCCGTCGCTCACGAGCAACTGGAAGACACCGCCCTCGAATGGGGAAACACCATCAACGGCAAATCACCAACGGCCATACGGATGCTGAAATACGCGTTCAACCTCGACACCGATGGGATGGTCGGCCAACAGGTGTTTGCCGGTGAGGCGACCCGACTGGCGTATATGACTGACGAGGCACAGGAAGGGCGGGACGCCTTCGTCGAAGGACGGGCGCCAGATTTCTCTGACGTACCGTGGCATTACTAAGATGACCGAAGTGTCGAGTACGAAGGCGTGGCTGATGGCCGCACGACCCCAGACGCTTCCTGCGGGTGCGTCACCCGTGATCGTGGGGACCGGTCTGGCGCTCCAGCGCGACGTGTTCAGCCCGCTGCCAGCGTGTATGGCGCTGCTCGGCGCGCTGCTCATACAGATCGGGACGAACTTCGCAAACGACTACTACGACGCGATGAAGGGCGCTGACACCGACGACCGCGAGGGGTTCACGCGGGTCACCCAATCGGGACTCATCGATCCAGAATCAGTCAAGCGCGCGATGTATCTCACGTTCGTCGCTGCGATCCTCGTCGGCGTGTATCTCGTCTACGTCGGTGGCGCACCGATCGTCGTCGTCGGGCTGTCCTCGATCGTGGCGGGCATCCTCTACACCGGGGGACCCTACCCATACGGGTACCGTGGACTGGGCGATCTCTTCGTGTTCGTCTTTTTCGGGCTAGTGGCCGTCACCGGGACGTACTACGTGCAGGCCGCCGCGACGCTCGCCGCGCCGCTGTCGCTCGGGTTGCCAGAGGGCACCGTTCCGCCCATCGCGGTGGCCGCGAGCCTCCCGGCTGCCGGGTTGTCGACCACGATCCTCGTGGTGAACAACATCCGAGATCGGGAGACTGACGCTGCCACCGGAAAACGAACGCTCGCCGTCATGCTCGGCTATCGGTGGAGCCGCGTAGAATTTCTGGCGATGATGGGGTTGGCCTACGTCGTGCCGATCGGGTTCGTCCTCTCGGGCAACAGCGTAGTGGTGTTGTTACCGCTGCTCACGGCCCCTCTGGCCGTAGCGCTCTCCTCGACCGTGCTCACCGAAACGAGCGGGCCTGCGCTCAACCGCGCGCTCGAAACGACAGGAAAACTGCTTGCAAGCCACTCCGTGCTGTTCGCCGTCGGGCTTGCGCTCGCGTGAGACGATGACGTGTACAGTACGATTCGAACGGTTCGCGGTGGCGCTGTCCGATCCGCTCACGACCGCGAGCGCGACGATCACACGTCGGGAGGGGTTTTTGGTCCGGATCGAAACCGAAACGCGATGTGGGATCGGAGAGGCGACGCCGCTTGACGGCTGGACTGAATCGATCGAAGACTGTCGAGCCGCGCTCGAACGGATCGAAGACGGCTGGACGTTCGAGACGTGTCCATCCAGTCACGCCGTCGATGCGGCGTTCGGGGACGTTCTGCGCTCGGCTCCGGCGGCGCGTCACGGACTCACGCTCGCGTGTCTGGATCTCCGGGCAAAGCGGGCACGACAGCCGCTGTATCGGTATCTCGGTGGTCGGGAACACATCGACTCAGTGCCCGTGAACGCGACGATCGGTGACGGAACGGTGGCCGAAACCGTAACGGCTGCCGAGAACGCGGTCGATCGTGGCTACTCCTGTTTGAAATGTAAGGTTGGCGCGCGCTCGGTCACTGAGGATGTGAGCCGGCTGCGCGCCGTCCGCTCGGCTGTCGGTCCAACGGTTGAGCTTCGTGGCGATGCGAACGGGGCGTGGAGCCGCAAACAAGCCACCACTGCGCTCGAGGCGTTCGAAGACGCGGGTGTGAGCTACGTCGAACAGCCGCTTGCCTCGACGGATATCGAGGGCCACGCCATCCTGCGAACGGAAACCGACATCGGCGTGGCGTTAGATGAGACCGTGCGGACCACATCGATCACACGGGTGCTCGCTGCCCGGGCGGCGGACGTACTGGTAATAAAGCCGATGGTGCTGGGCGGCGTCGACCGGGCGCACGCCACCGCCCGACTGGCGCGAGCGGTGCGAGCCGACGTTACTCCCGTCGTGACGACCACCATCGACGCTGCGTACGCCCGTGCAGGGGCGATCCACGTCGGGGCTGCCATCCCGAACGTGGCCGCGTGTGGACTAGCTACTGGCGAGCTGCTGGACACCGATCTCGCCTGTGGCCCATCGGTTACACGGGGACAGATCGCCGTTCCACAGACGGCTGGCGTCGGTGTCCGTGGCGAAACCGCAACCGGCAACTCCGTCGGACGCTCAAAAGCAACCGATGCGTGATTGGCTCTCCCACCGGGCCGTCGTATCGCCCGATGCGACAGCTCTCATCGCGTCGACGACTGGCGCGAGCGAAACGTACGCCGCGCTCGATGTGGCTGTCGAGGAACTGGCTGCTCGATTGACAGCACTCGCTGTCACCGACGGGACCATCGGGATCGTACTCCACTCCCGATCGGCTGCCGTCCGGATCGTTCATGCCGCAATGCGCGTCGGTGCTGTCGTGATCCCGTTCGACCCCGATGGGACCGAGTCGGAGCTTACAGAGCAGTTCGAGCACGCCGATCCCGACTGTCTCATCTGTGAGCGGGCGACCGAGCAGCTCGTCACTGCCGTCGATCCGTCGGTCCCCGTTCGATCGGTCGATTCGGGCGGAAAGATCCGGGCGCTTGCCGAGGAACCGCAAGCACCGATCGACGTCCACGAGTGGCAGTTCGATGATCCGCTCGTCATGCTGTTCACCTCGGGGACGACCGGACACCCCAAACTCGTCGTACTGACGGTCGGTAACATCTTTATGAGCGCCGTCGCCTCGGCCGATCGGCTCGGCGTGCTTCCGACGGATCGGTGGTGTTCCCCGCTCGGGGTGCATCATATGGGTGGACTCGCACCGATCTACCGAGCAGTGATCGATGGAACCTGTCTCTTGCTCGCCCCGACGGATCCTGAACCGTTGCTCGACGCGCTGACGGAATACGAAGCCACCGGCGTCTCGCTCGTGCCCATCGTGCTCGATCGGCTCCTCGATGCGGGGACGCTTCCCGACTCGCTTCGGAGCGTCCTCCTCGGTGGCGCACCGGCTACTGAAGCACTGATCGGACGATGTGACGATCGGAACATCCCGGTCTGTCCGACGTATGGAATGACCGAAGCTGCCTCTCAGATCACTACCGCCCGGCCAAGCGAGGCGACGGCGACCCCCGGAACCGTCGGGCGGCCGCTGTTTCTGACGGCTGTCACCGTGGTCGATTCCAGCGGTACCCCGGTTCCGGCCGGTGAGCGCGGGGAAATCGTTGTCTCCGGACCTACCGTTACGCCCGGCTACTACGAGGATCCACAAGCGACGGCGGCGGCGTTCTGTGAATACGGGTTTCGAACCGGCGACATCGGCTATCTCGACACGGACCACCGGCTGTGGATAGAAGGACGGGTGGACGACCGCATCGTCACCGGCGGCGAAACCGTCGATCCCAACGAGATCGTTGGGGTGTTGTGTGATCATCCCGCGATCACCGACGCGGCAGTCGTCGGCGTTGCTGACGAAGAGTGGGGCGAACGAATCGGCGTGTTGCTCGAACGATCGGACACCGTCAAAAAGCAGGCGATCGATGCTCACTGTCGATCCCGGTTGTCGAGCCACAAGCGGCCTCGGATCATCGCATTCGGATCGATCCCGAGAACCGCATCGGGAACTATTGACCGCAAAGCGGTTCGCGAACGCTTGACGGCGCGCACGACTTAACGCCACGTCACCTCTGTTGAGGCGTGTGTACTCTCATCATCGCGTGGCAAGTCTTCGAGAAGACACCGATCCTCCTCGGGGCGAATCGAGACGAACTGTACGACCGGCCGTCACACCCACCACGGATCATCGACCGGGACCCGCAGGTGCTCGCACCGATCGACGAGGAAAGCGGTGGCACATGGATCGGGTACAACGAAAACGGGGTGGTGGCCGCCATCACGAACGGTTGGGTCGATGCCGATCTCGACGGCGAGCGGTCTCGTGGGCTACTCGTCCGTGATGCACTCGAACGACAGAACGCGACTGCTGCTTGTCGCACCGTCGAGCGCGAGTTGGACACCCGGACGTACGACGCGTTCAACCTCCTCGTCGCCGACGAGAACAGCGCACTTCTCATCGAATACGACGGGCGACCGTCAGTGTCCACGCTGTCACCGGGCGTCCACGTCGTCATGAACGTCGGATACGACACGGAGTACGCCATTCACTCAGCCCGTCCCGATGCGAGCCGCCAGCAGGCCGAAAACGGCCGCCGACTCTACGAACACCTCCAACCACGACCCGCCGAGTCAGCACAGAGGTGGCACGAGCGTGTCGCGAACGCTCTGTCGGACCACGAATTCGGCGTCTGCATCCACGGCGACGGCTTTGGCACTCGGTCGTCATCACTCATCCGTATCGACAGCGACGGCCGGGATCAGTATGCGTTCGCGGACGGTCCTCCCTGTCGAACCGACTTCGAACGGATCGACGAACAGCTCGCGTCTCGGCAGCACTGAACGGAAATAGGTCGTGTGCTGTTCGTCGGTACACGATCGACCCGTTAGGGATGCAACTCGCGCCGGAGATAGGCGGCGATCTCCTCGATACCGTCGTGGGCGCGGTCGACGATTCCTTCCATGGTGAGAAAGCCGTGGATCATCGACTCGTAGTTGGTGTGGGAGACATCGACGCCGGCATCACGAAGTCGGTCGGCGTACGCGATTCCCTCGTCGCGGAGCGGATCGTATCCACACGTGAGGACGAACGCCGGCGGCAGTTCCGAGAGATCACGCGCCTGAAGCGGGAATGCGAGCGGATTGTGCGCGTCGAACGAGTCTTCGATGTAATGTCCGACGAACCAAACGAGATCCTCGGCCGTGAGGAAATACCCCGACGCGTTCTCAGCGCGTGAATCCATGGGTTCGAAAGAAGCGGTCGACGGGTAGAGAAGGATCTGACGATCGATGGCAACCATACCGCGATCGCGGGCGAGCAGCGACACTGTGGCCGAAAGGTTCCCACCCGCGCTATCGCCAGCAACCGCTAGCCGCGTGCCGTCACCCCCGAACCGGTCGGCGTTGCGTGAGAGCCACCGAGTCGCCGCATAACAGTCTTCAAGCGCCGCTGGCCACGGATGTTCCGGCGCGAGGCGGTACTCGATCGAAACCACAAGACACGACGATTTCTGTGCGAGGAGGCGACAGAGGTTATCGTAGGCATCGACGCTTCCGAGAACGAACCCCCCGCCGTGGAAGAAGGCGACGACAGGAAACGGTCCCTCCCCCTCAGGGATGTACGCTCGGGCCGGTAGATTCCGGTCTTCGGCGTCGATGGTGAAATCCGTCACCTCACCCACAGAAACCGGGTCGTCGCCGGCGAGACCGATCATCGTTTCGAGCTCCTGCCTCGATTCGGAAACGTCCTCCCCCGAGAGCGTGATGTCGTAATCGTTTACGAGTTCGAGAATAACGTCGACTTGGGGATCCAGTTCGCCTCTCACAACGGTTCACCAACCGTGATGGATCGAACTGTGATGTATCTCGTTCTCGTACCGATAGATACCATACACCGACGAGACAGTCACATATCATGAATCCATCGGTTCGTATCTAGTGAATGTCTCCGGCAGGAGGACAACGGTGACACGGAGATCGATCGGGAATGTTCGGTACCACCTCCAGAGCGGTAGTTGACAAAGCAGGTGAACTACCTTACCGCTCGCCTGACGGCTTGCGCTTGAGGGTAGGACTTCCTGCTTCCACAACGCGGCAGATACGGATGTATCCACAGGAGCGAAGCGACCGAGTAGCGCAGTGACATCCTCCCCGTCGTAAATGACGGGATCGCGCAAATCGCGGATCGATTTGCTGGATCCGAGAAATAGGGAGGGGACCTAGCGCCTGCGTTAAGTTAAACCGTCCACAGCCCAAATGCGCATCATGAGCGTTACAGCCGATGAGGACGACCTTTCGGATGACGAACGCGCAGGTCTTGCGCTCATCCGCGAGACGGGCGGAATCCATCAAAGCGATTTCTGGAAAGAACTCGACGTATCGTCCCGAACCGGCAGTCGGATCGTCGAATCGCTAGCCGAACAGGGACTCATTCAGCGCGAGGATGCAGTGTACAACGGACACAACACGTACTATCTCACGCCTGCAACGCGAGATCTGGATTTCTCGTTGCTCATGGCGGGTGATATGCTGTCGCCGTTCGTCGCCGACGACGAAGTAGAGCCGAACAGCGACGCCTTCTCCCAGTGGATCATGAACCTGGCGTATCGGTGATCGACGGGAGTCTACTATCGATCGCCGACGACCGTCACTCGATCCGTTCCGGCGTATCCGTGTTCACTGTTCTCCGAGCGTTCCCACACGAGCTTTCCAACTGACGTATCCCTGTCGAATCCCGTTCCATCGACCCGGAAGTGCAACATGAGAGCGTCGCACCCCTCAGATGCCTCGAAAACGTGCCCATCGTGGACGGGTCGTGTACCCCCGCCGTTCTCGACGGTGTCGGGCGCACCAAACCGGTACCGCACGGCCCGCTCGGTCGGATCGAAAGCAGTCGATGAACCGTCAGTCTCGATCGTCGTGGGGAGCACAGCCACCGGAACGAGCCCGCGACAGCCCCCGGCGATTCGGTTTCGGTCGCTTCCCGGCCGGATGTCGATGGCCAGTTCGTCGGGAAAATGAGCCGCCGCGCGCTGACTCACCAGTCCGATCGTTCCTCCCCCGACTGCGATTCCGAGACCGGTTTTGAGAACGTTTCGCCGACTTCTCACGCGCCCTTGTTCGCGGAACGTCATGAACAGCCGACTGTACTCGGAGTGCTTTTGTAACCGTTCTGGCGCGATCATCGAACGGCAGGAGGCCACTCGTTCGTTCGTGAATCGAACCAAACAGGCCTTATCCCTCGGACCCACCTAGGGAGATATGAAGCGGCGGAGGGTTCTCAAATCGCTCGCAGTCACCGGAACGGGGACATTGGGAGCAGTTGCTGGTTGTCTCGGTGGTGCGTTGGATCCCAATCCGAACGTGACGCTCGACCAGCCCGAGGAATATTCTGATAAATACCCATATCGGAATTGGAACGATCGGCTTCCGGACGTGACGGTTCCGGCACCGACCGACGGGAAGTCGATATCGATCAGGGAAATCGATACGCCGGTTCTCACGACGTTCTTTTTCAGTCACTGTCGAACCGTCTGCCCGCTGCTCGTCGGCGCTCTGCAGAAGGTACAGATGGACTCGATCAAGAACGGATACGCCGATTCGGTCACCTTCGTGCCGATAACGTTCGATCCGGCGCGTGACGACGCCAAACGGCTCGAAGCGTACACCGAAAAGATGAATATCGCCACTGATGTGGACAATTGGAAATTTCTTCGGCCAGAATCAGAACAGCGCGCCAAAGAAGTCATCCAAAAGAAGTTTGGTGTGAAGTTCAAAAAGGATCCGATGGAAAACAACGACGGTTACATGTTCACGCATACGATGGTAGTCGTGCTCGCCAACGCCGACGGCTACGTCGAACGGGCGTACAGAGAGAGATCTCCGAACACAGAGCAGATCATCGACGATCTGAAAAAACTACGGTGAGCCACGGATGGAATCGGACTCGGGAGGGGCCGTCAGTCGCCGACAGCTGTTAGCCGGGCTTAGCGGTGTAGGGATTCTCGGTGCCAGCGCGTGGTTCGGTACTCGAACGCTGTCCGACACCGACGGGTCAGGGCTACCGATCGAGATCAGGACGATCGACGCCCGTGGTTCCACATCGGGAACGAACCGAATACCGGCAGCCGATACCGTGACGGTGATCGATCTGTTCGCAACGTGGTGTGCGCCCTGCATCGAACAGATGGAGGCGTTGACGGCAGTCACCAAAGAGTACGGTGGCGACTCGGCCGTCACGTTCGTTTCCGTGACGAACGAACACGTCGGCGAGACGCTCACCCGTGATGACATCCGTCAGTGGTGGCAGCGACACGGCGGCAACTGGACGGTCGGCCTCGATCCCGAGAGCGATCTCATGTCGGCGCTCAACGCCAGTCGATTGCCGTACGTCGCTATCAGCGACGCCGATGGAACGATCACGTGGCAACACGACGGAGTGACGACGGCGGAAACGCTCCGGTCGAACATCGAAACCGCGCTCGGAAACGATGGGTGATCCCGACCGGTGGTAATGATCGGCTCAGCGACTTTTACCGGTGCGCTCGTGTTCGCGGTAACGGGGGGTATCGCCACCTTCTTCGCACCGTGTGCGTTCCCGCTTTTGCCGGGATACGTCGGCTATTTCCTCCATCACGAGGACACCAGACGAACGGGCGTCGTTTTCCCCGCCGTTCTCGCTGCCACGAGCGCGCTCACCGTTCTCGGTGGGATCGGTGTGGTCGGCTTCACGTTGGGGCGGACGGTGCTCCAACATCTGCCGCTGCTCGAACCGATCGTCGGGATCGCACTGATCGCGTTCGGTGTGCTGTTGCTCAGTGGCCATGCGCCCGAACTCCGGATTCAACTGCCCGAACGTTCCGGCTCCGTGCTCGGATTCGGCCTGTTCGGCGCAGCATACGCCGCCGCCGCAGCGGGGTGTGTCGTTCCGGTCCTCCTCGGTGTCCTGACCCAAGCGCTCGCGTTTCCCCCGCTTCAAGCCACAATCATCTTCGGAGCGTACGCGCTAGCCGTCGCTCTCCCGCTCGTGGGAATGACGTTGCTGGCCACGGTCGGAACCGACGTGTGGCGACAGCTCGGTCACTTTACTGACCACTTCCAAACGATCGCAGCAGTGGCGATGATTCTGGCCGGCATTGGACAGTTGTATCTCTCGGTGGTCGTTCTCGATGTCCTCAGCCTCCTCCCAGCAACTACACTCGTTCGGTGAGCCAGACACTACAACCCTAGAATTAAACAAAAACGGCGTATATGGCGGCGCACGATTCCTATTTGATTGCTCACACGCTCTGTCTCACACGCTCCGTCCCCCGAACGGGGGGACGGTTCCCAGCGAACGGTGATGATGATGCCCCAGCCTAATCCGAACACGAGGGACCGGTAACTGCACGAACGGAAGGCCAAAGCGAGAGGCGGGGATCGCAACCGATCCGATCGCACGGATGTTTGTGAGCCCACGAGCCGATCTCCACAACGGCGTGTTCGATCGATCGGGGATCGACTGAGGCATCATCAACTGAACAATGGATCCACTACTAGTTCAATTCTATCGCGTGACATGAATCGCTATCCATCCTATCGATGGTATTGGTAGCATGAATACTATCGCTACTATCTATATTGATCCCAGTTGTATCGAGGACTCCTCGGGTTCGAGTGTCACTCCGAACGATCACACACGGACGCAAGTCGAATGGCGGAGAACAGAGATGGAAACGCGTCGTCGCTACTCCAGAGAGCGCTCATATCTTGTGTCGGAACGCACGCAGCGCGTTCCGACCGGTATCAGTAAGTGTGACCTGCTTTTGTCGCCCGACCGTGTTCACCTCGATGTAGTGATTTTCTTTGAGTGGATCGATGATGTTGGCGTTGAGCAAGGCGAACTTCGCCTTGTCGTTTGCGGGTTGATTTTCCGAAACGAACGAGAGTTCGTTCTCCTCGGCGTACTCGATGATGTCCTTTTTCTTCGGCGTGTATATCTCGGTCGATTCCGATGCAAGAAAGTCCATCGCTGCCACCTGATCCCTCGTGGGGGACTCGATCGGGTAGGTCGGGAGCACTTCGTCGTCGACGTACCCGTAGCTTTGGCGTTCGGCACGATCGGCGTGGGCGTATCCTTCGGGGTGGACGTAGTACGCCGTCGCGTCGGTCGCCATACACGCGATGGTCGCACCGACCGCCGAGAGTTTCGACCCGCTTGAGACGTTGACGCGAACGATGTCGTCCGCGTGTTCTGAAACCAGCGTGGTGACATCGCCCAACACATCGTACACGTCCATGAGATCGACCGTCCGCGAACGGGGTTCGATGCCCGTCTCGACGAGTTCCTCTTTGAGCGTCTCGTGGTAATCCGGCTTGTCCGCCACCGGTTCGTCGTGTTCGAGGAGATAGATGACGTCAATATCGTACCGACACGCGGGCCCCAACACCCGATCGTACTCGTATCCCAGCGGCGCTATGTGTACCTCATCAATAGTGTTCATACTGTGTAACATGAATTCGTGGTATTAAATCCATTACTCTTCCACGACTGGGGATAGATAGTGTACCGTCTGTCACACGCCAATATTCATACATATTGTTGAAATGTCCGTTGGTGCGATCATGTTGTTATTGTTATGTTTCACAATCACGGCGATATTCGGAGCCGTTCGAGCATTTCGTCCAGTTCGAGCGCTGTCACCGCGAGCGAGTAGCCGTCAACGGCAGCCAGTGCGGTCGCGTGGTCCCACAGTTCCTCGGACGTAAGTCCGTGGAGAACCACGGCAGTCGGCGTCGGTGAAACGACGCGCAACGCGACGAGTGGGGATTCTCCCCGCGTAACGTTGGTGAAGACGAGAACGCGGTTGGTCGATTGGCCGTACAGCCGGTAGAATCCCTCGCTGGAGAGCCGTGTAATGGCTTCGATGGAGTCGATGACGGTGTGGCCAGCGATCGTCGTTCTGTCACCGTCGACTAGCTCCGTGGCCTCGACGGTGTCGTGAAACTCTTCGATCGACGTCGGTGTCGGATACTCTCGCAAGTCGTGGACCACGTCGCCTTCGAACCCGGCCGAAAGCACGCGAGTGTATCGGTGGATGTGTTCGCCGCCGCTCGCCTCGTCGATGTCGAGCAACGCCTCAATGATGCGTCGAACGACCGCGATGCCGGGGCTTTGTCGACGGCCGCTCTCGTAATCGGATACGACGGACGGCGAGACATCGAGCTGTTGTGCGAGCGCGGTTTGGGAGACGCCAAAGTCATCGCGCCACTTGCGAAGCGTGGTTCCTGGATCGTCGCTCAGAACGACCTCTCCGGCCATCCGTCGGGCCAGATCCGCACGCGAATCAGCCATGGTGAATCGGAGCAACGAGTGGGCAAAAGAATGACGACCGACGGACGGACCGTGGACGTTTTTACCCAGCCTCACCTATCAGAGGTGTGAGTTCTACCCCCATCACGACCGGCTGCTCTGCCATCGACGATCTGCTCGGTGGTGGTCTCGGCCGCGGTGCGATCACACAGCTGTACGGTCCGCCTGCCTCGGGGAAGACGAATCTCGCGCTTTCGGCGACGATCGAAACGGCAGCTGCGGGGGAACGCGTCCTGTATATCGACACCGAGGATCTTTCGATCGATCGGCTCGAACAGCTGGCATACGCGCGACTGGATCGCTCCTCGCGCGAAGCTGACGGTCGGACGGAAACGGAATCCGGCCCCGACATCGGTGATCTGACATCACGCGTGATCATTAGCGAAGCTCTCGAGTTTCAAGAACAGGAAGAGGCCGTCAAGGACGCCGAAGAGATCGCTCAAACGGTCGATCTCATCGTACTCGACAGCGCCACCGGCTTCTACCGCCTCGAACGCACCGAACGCGAAGACGGCGACGCGCTTCGAGCAGTCGCCCGGCAGGTCACACATCTGCTGTCGCTCGCCCGCCGGTACGATCTCGCAGTCCTCATCACCAATCAGGTGTTCACCGACCCCGATACGGAACAGGCACAACCGCTCGGCGGACACACACTCATGCACTGGTCTGGTACCGTCATCCGTCTCGAGCGGTTTCGGGGTGGCAACAGACGGGCACTGCTCGAAAAGCACCGATCGAAATCCACCGGCGAGCGCACACGGTTCCGAATCACTGACACGGGGATCGCTGCCACCGAAACACCGTGAGACTGGCGTCCGAAACTGGACGCCAGTAACGGTTTAATCGGACGAGCATCTACTCGATGTGTGATCGTCGTCGCCACATCGGATTTCGAGGTGTACCATGGAGTGGTGAACGAGCTTCGAGACCGGGGCGTGCAGTTCACCACTCGGGAGCCTGAAAGCCCCCTTCCGGAGGCAACAGAGCTGCTCATTACTGGTAGCGAGGACGAGTGGTCCGACGATCTCGGGATCGACATCGTCCGAGCCGACGCTGTGGAGTCACGGGCAGCCGTCGAACGCGCGCTTGCCGTGCTTCGCGGGAGTGGACGGACGATCGTTGGTATCGATCCCGGCGATCGGCCGGGGATCGCCGTGTTCTCCGGCGAGATGATCGTGGCGGCGTTTCACGTTCCGCTTACCGACGTGGCAGAAACGGTCGCTACGGAGATCGAGGGAGCGGTCGATCCGCTCGTTCGTATCGGCGACGGCGCACGGTTGAAGGGCACACGAATCATCGATGAGCTGCCGGACGTGCCGATCGAGCTGGTCGACGAGACGGGAACGACACCCTCACTCGGTACCGGTGCGCGGGGAATGGGGGACGTGCTTGCGGCCGCCAACATCGCCCAGATAACGGGCGATCCGATCCACAGCCGAGAGGTCGAACCGACGCCGGGCGAGCTACAAGCGATCAAACAGCGCTCACGCGAACAGAGCAACGGGGATCGGACCATCGACAAAGCACTCGCACGGCGGGTAGCGCTCGGTGAGCTGAGCATCGAGCAAGCGCTCGAACGACACCGCGACTGACCGTCACCCTCACCTCGCGGTACGGTCCGTTTCGATCGCGTCTTCCGCCCGTCTGAGAACGTCCCGCGTTGGGTGTCCCGTTTCCGACGCAACCGCTGCCGCGTCGTCGTACTCCGCGCTCACGTCGTACACCACTCCGTCGCTATCGCGTGCGATCTTGACCGACACGTCGTACGTCGTGCCCTCGATCTCCACGGTGGCCGTTTCGAACGAGCGGTCCGCGATGAACCGGTGATCGACACCGGTTTCTCGAACGCCGAGCGTTCCCGTCTCTTCGGCCAGCCGCCGAGCGACGCGTTCGGCGTCCTCGGGTTTGGTGATAACCTTCACGAGATGGCCGGGACGGGATTTCTTCATCGTGGCTGGAAGGATCGAAACGTCGCGCGCGCCAGCGTCCGAAAGCGACTCCTGTAGCCCCCCGAGCAGTTCGGGCGTGGCGTCATCGAGGTTCGTTTCGAGTACCCGGATATCATCTCGGATCAGCCTCCCACGCGATCGGCCGACGAGCGCACGAAGCACGTTCGGATGTTCGAGAAACTCGTGACTCCCAGCGCCGTATCCCGACCGTTCGATATCGAGCGTCGGAAGCGTCTCGACGCCGTCGGCGACCTCCGCGAGGATGGCAGCTCCCGTCGGTGTGAGCAGTTCACTGTCGACAGGCCCGCCACACAGCGCCCAGTCGGCCTGTTCGGCGATAGTGGCGACTGCCGGTGTGGGAACGGGATACGTACCGTGACTCATCGAGACCTCCCCCCCGCCGGTTGACAGCGGTGTCGTCACGACGCGCTCGACCCCGAGATCGTCGAACAGGAGCGCTGCCCCCACGATGTCCGCGATCGCGTCGTCAGCGCCGACTTCGTGGAAATGGGTTGCTTCGAGCGACGTGCCGTGAACCGACGCCTCCGCCTCCCCGAGTCGCCGGAAGATCGCCGTCGCAGTCGCCTCGACCGACGACGGTAGCTCCATCGATTCGACGATCTCGGTCACCTCCGGATAGGTCCGCAACGGACCGCCTCCCTCGGCGTGCTCATGCTCATGCACGTGATCGTTGGCGTGCTCATGCTCGTGATCGTGCTCATGCACGTGATCGTTGGCGTGCTCATGGTCATGATCGTGCTCATGCTCGTGATCGTGATCGGGGGCGTGATCGTGACTGTGGTCGTCCCCAGCGTCGTGCTCAGTGGCCGTCCGTCCGACGACAACGCGCGTCGATCGGATTCCGTTTTTCGTCGTCGCTCCAACATCGTATTCGACTGCAAGCGCGTGTTCGACGCGCGTGAGCAGATCGCGGTCAGCTCCTACGGCCAACAGCGCACCCACAATCATATCGCCGCTGGCACCCATCCGACCGTCGAACGCGAGCGTCTGCATACGGATCGATCGTGATCCGCCACGAAAAGCCGTGTGATCCCGACTGGAACGTTCGCGTAGTGCAATTCATGCCGATCGAACGTGATTTCAAACCGATTCATGTCCGTACTGCGAGCAAAAGGGCTATCACTCAGGGGGGCCGATTTCTACTAACCGCGCAGTACCATGAATGAAGTCCAACTGGAGGTGGCAAAGGCGTACCCGAATGATTCGGGACGTGGGATCGCTCGTCTCGACCCGGACACACTGCTTCATTTGAAGCTGAGTCCGGGCGACATCATCGAAATAGAGGGCAGCGATACGACCGCCGCAAAGGTGTGGCGGGCAGACCGGCAAGACTGGAACACCGATACGGTTCGTATCGACGGATTCACTCGACAGAACGCCGATGTTGGGATCGGTGAGCGGGTAAAGATCCGGAAAGCAGAAGCGAACAAGGCCGAGCAGTTGGTCCTCGCGCCGCCGGAGGAAGCGAGCGTGCAGTTCGGCAGCGATGCGGCCGGGATGGTAAAACGCCAGATCATGAAGCGACCGGTCGCCCAGCGAGACATCGTGCCCGTGATGTCGAGTACGAACCATCCGTTTATGCGCTCGCCGGGTCAGGCCATACCCTTGATCGCCGTCGAAACCGAGCCCGAGGGCGTGGTGCTCATCACCGAGGATACGGACGTCGAACTCCGTGAAGAGCCGATCTCGGGGTTCGAAAGCCGCGGTGCTGGAATCACCTACGAGGACATCGGCGGACTCCGAAACGAAATCCAGCGGGTCCGAGAGATGGTCGAGCTTCCGATGAAGCACCCACAGATCTTCAAAAAGCTCGGCATTGAGCCGCCACAGGGAGTACTCCTCCACGGGCCTCCCGGAACGGGGAAAACGCTGCTTGCAAAAGCCGTTGCGAACGAGACCTCCGCGAGTTTCTTCTCCATCGCCGGTCCGGAAATCATCTCGAAATACTACGGCGAGTCCGAACAGCAACTTCGGGAGATCTTCGAGGACGCGAGCGAGGAGTCTCCGGCCATCATCTTCATCGATGAGCTCGACTCGATCGCTCCCAAACGGGAGGACGTCACCGGCGAGGTCGAGCGCAGGGTCGTCGCCCAGCTGTTGACGATGATGGATGGGTTGGAATCGCGCGGGCAGGTCATCGTCATCGGCGCGACCAACCGCGTCGACAGCGTCGATCCGGCGCTTCGCCGCCCCGGTCGGTTCGATCGGGAGATCGAGATCGGGGTGCCCGACGAATCCGGACGGGAAGAGATCCTACAGATCCACACCCGTGGGATGCCGCTTTCGGACGACGTGAACCTCAGCACGCTCGCCGACGAGACCCACGGATTCGTCGGAGCTGATATCGAATCGCTCACGAAAGAGGCCGCCATGAAGGCGCTCCGGCGGTACCTTCCCGAGATCGATCTCGATGAGGAGGATATCCCGCCGAGTCTCATCGATCGGATGATCATCAAGCGCGGTGATTTCCAAGGCGCGCTCAACGAGGTCGATCCCAGCGCGATGCGGGAGGTGCTTGTGGAACTCCCGAAGATCACGTGGGACGACGTGGGCGGACTGAACGATCCGAAAAGTCAGGTCCAAGAGTCGATCGAATGGCCCATGAACAGCCCCGAACGGTTCGAACGGCTCGGTATTTCCCCGCCGTCGGGGGTGTTGCTGTACGGGCCACCCGGTACCGGTAAGACGCTCATGGCCAAGGCGGTGGCAAACGAGACGAACGCCAACTTCATCAGCGTTCGCGGGCCACAGCTCCTCTCGAAGTGGGTCGGTGAATCGGAGAAGGCGATCCGCCAAACGTTCCGGAAAGGGCGGCAGGTCTCGCCGACGGTCATCTTCTTCGACGAACTCGACAGTCTCGCGCCCAACCGCGGGGGAGAGGTCGGCACCAACGTTTCCGAGCGCGTGGTCAACCAACTGCTGACCGAACTCGATGGACTCGAACAGATGGAAGAAGTGATGGTCATCGCTGCGACCAACCGGCCGGATATGATCGATCCCGCGCTCATCCGTTCGGGCCGGTTCGATCGGCTGGTCTACATCGGCGAGCCAGAACTCGAAGGCAGAAAGCAAATCTTCCAGATTCATACCGACGACACGCCGCTTGCCCCCGACGTGAGCCTCCGAGAGCTCGCGGAACTCACGAACGGGTACGTCGGCAGCGACATCGAGAGCATCTGTCGGGAGGCCGCCATCGAAGCGCTTCGGGACGATCCCGAAACTGAAGACGTCGAGATGCGCCACTTCCGCAAGGCGATGGAGTCGGTGCGGCCGACGATCACCGACGACATCCGCGGGTATTACGAACAGATCGAAGACCGGTTCCGGGGCGGTCAGGATATGGTCGAACAACAGGGCGAGCGGATCGGCTTCCAGTGATCACGCGTCGTTGATGAACCCGAACCCGGTCGTGTTCAGCTCACCGAGTCCGGCGCTGTACGCGAGGCGCATCAACCGGTGTTCGGCACGGGTGTGACAGTCGTACTGTAACTCCCACGTCGTTGCGATCGTCTGCACCACCTCATCATCATAGTGTAATGGAATAGCCACTTCCTTTTTCGGGATTAGATCGGTGAAGTACGGACGTTCTGGGGGATCACGGTCGTAGTACTGTCGATATTTCGTGGCGAGATTCCGCTCGATCTCGTTTTGGAACGCCTCCTCGGGATGCTCCAATCGCCAGTACACATCGTCGTACTCTGCGTCGATCCCGTACGATTCACACCGGCTTTCCGGGATCCGAACCACGATCGGCGTGCCGGTTTCGACGGTAGCGTGCTCTTCAGGCGTGATCTCGAACTCCGAGGTGTACTCGACGACGTACCGTTGCTCACCGACCGAAACGGTGTCGTACTCCCTGATGGTCTCTGAGAACTTCCGGATGAGATGCTCGTGGGGGCTGGCGACGAGCCACGTTCGTCGATCGCCCTCGCTCATGTCTGTCGGTGGGAAGATGTTCGAAAAGGTTACGAATTTGAATGGATTCTCTTCATGGACGAACTCGTATCCTGCTTCCGCGAGAATCCGGTATAGAAGGCCTTGGAGTTTAATATGGTAGGCAGAGGTGTACGATTGTCGTTGAGTCGATCGCAGCTTCACGAGACAACGCATAACGTAACGTGAGCCACAGGATTTATTAACTGTATCGACCTTTGATCGGTCACTTATGAATGAGGAAACACTCCTCGTCTCTAGTATGGGGACAGGAGGCAAAGACGGGTATTCTGAGACCGATTACGCGCTTGATGATGACAGTTATTCAACAGAATTCAGCCCGGTCGCACTCTCTGAACTGGTGGAGGTCGATCGTGCACTCGTTGCGAGGACTGAGGAAGCGGCAGATGAGTACGACGAGGAACTGGAACAAGCGTTTGGAGAGGTGAATGTTCCATGCGAATTCGAAGATATATCAGATGTAGAAAATAGAGAAGAAATTGATGCGCTCATGCAAAGATTGATCGAAATGATTCGGGAGCGCGATCCAGATCGAGTGGTACTTGACATCACGTATGGATTCCGCACGCTCCCGATGGTGTTTTTCACGACGATTATGCATCTCGACGCGCTCGATGACATTGAACTCGCCCGGATCTACTACGGGAAGTTTCAGGGTAAAAACGAGGAGTCACCGATTATTGATATGACATATCTCCATACGCTGATGGAGTGGTATCATGCGGTGAATACGTTTAAACGAACGGGGGAGCTTCGACCGATCCATGCGCTTCTTGAAGAGCGTAAAGGGAAACTATATAAAGGTAGTGATAAAATTAATCCAACGAATCTTGACGATTTTGTGAGTGGACTTGGTGGGACTAGTCAGAATCTTGATGGTGGCCTACCGCTCAAGGCTGGAACTGCAGCTCGATCCACTCTCAATGAGATAGAAACGATTGAGGATGGCCAACTTATCGGTCCTGAAGAACGCTTTCTCAACCCGCTTTCAGATTTACTCGAAAGAACCGCTGTCGAGGGGAGTTCTCGAAACTGGAACGAAATATCGCTTGATTTTGATGAGATCCATCGTCAGAGGGAGATCATTAGATTTTATGTCAAGAAAGGCCAATATCGGGTGGCGCTTGAGTGTGCAAGGGAGCTGTTCATCAATCGGGTCATACTGGAAGAAAGAGCAGATCTTGATAACTGGCTCGATGATAACGGGATTCGAGACACTGTAACTGAACAGCTTGGTAAGCAACGCGAAAAGCAAAAGAACACCGACATGGAGATCGCTGCGATCTCGCTCTGGAATCAACTCGGAAATTATCGGAACTGGTACGCCCACTCCGGATTCAAAACGGAGGACAAACCTACGGACACTAAAATCGAGAGCACTCTCTCCGAACTCTGCGAAAAGATCGATGACGATGAATACTGGTCGGAAATCATATGACGGCGTCAGCACCCTCCTACCAGTTGGCGTGTCTGTTCAGTGAGATCGGGCGGCTCCGAAGCCGGACTAACCCCGATCTCGATCACGCCGAGCAGACGGTGACGTTCCTCCGAGAGCGGATCGGTGACGACCGGGCGGCGCGGTTGGTCGAACTGCACCACGCTGATTCGATGCCTCGGGGTATCTCGGAAGATCTTCGTCGAGAGGCGCTCGTGGTGCGAGCAGCGAGTCAACTCGCGTCGGATCATGGGAGTGTCGATACAGACGAGAAGCCGATCCGGCTTCAAAGCGTGTTCAACGCCGTTTCGGAGGATGAGATCAGAGACACGTATCCACTCTCGAAGCTGTCCATCGATCGGGAGACGTTGTTTCCGAAAAGCGCTGGGGACCACTCCCAGACGGCCGAATTTGGGTACGAAAAGCTGTGGAACAGACTCACCGAGGAGATCAAGCAAGGAGACAGCTACGAGACGCTCGTGCACCTCCTCGAAAAGTACACGTGGTGCGTTCCGGCGTTTCCCGACACGCCCGCGCTCTCGCTGTACGACCACCTGCGCACGACGGCCGCTATCGGGGTCGCGCTCTGCCGATCCGACCTCGAAGCCAGCGATATCCGAGCGATTGCGAACGAAACGGAGAGTACGAACGGAGACGGGAAGAGATCGTGTTTCACGCTCGTGAAAGGCGATCTCTCGGGGATTCAGTCGTTTCTCCACCGGATGAAAAACGCCGACGACGCTCAGGACAACATCGCCAAGCGCATGCGCGGCCGGAGCACCCAGCTGTGGCTGCTCACCGAGAGCCTCAGCACGCTGTTTCTCGAGCAGATGGAGCTGCCGAGCACGAGTGTGATCTGGAGCGGCGGCGGGCAGTTCTACGCGGTCGTACCACCGATCGAGACGGACTCGGAGACCGACGCCGTCTCGGAGCAGTTGGCAGAGTTCGAACGAGGGATCAACACCGAACTGTTCGAACGGTTCGCAGGAGAACTCAGCTTCGTGGTGGGTCGCGCCGACGCGGACGGCTCGGCAGACTCGTTTGACGGGCTGTTCGAACGCGTGGCACGCGACAGCGACAGGCGGAAGCTCAGAAAAGGAAAATCGATCGCATCGGTGTATGAAACGCCCATCATCGACGAATGGAACGACGAACCCCGATTCGAGCCGTGTCAGATCTGTGGCGGGGACAAACCTCACGGAGAAGACCGGTGTCACGAGTGTGAAACGCAGGAGGCGATCGGCAAGGAGCTCCCCGACTCGGGGATTCTCCGGCTCGAATTCGAGTCCGATCCGGACAGCAGGGACGACGACCAGTTCCAGTTCGGTCGGGAGCTATCTGATGGTCCCGTCTGCTGGCAGTTCGCGTCCACAGCCGGGACGGCCGATCGAGTGTACTCGGTGAACTCGACCGAACGCCCCGGATCGATCGATCCTTGGGGGTTCGTCTCCGCCGGGACGACCGTGCCCTACGATGGTGGCATCAGTCGCGTCTGGTCGTTCCCCGAACAAGCCCAGCTCGCCAGAAGCGAGGAGGCGTTCAACCACGTGGTGAAGATGGACATCGACGACCTCGGGCAGACGATCTCATCCGCGATGGATCACGGCCCGGCCCGGCTCGGTGCGGTTGGGCGAACGCTGTCGCTGTTCTTCGAGGGCTACCTCAACGAACTTGCCAAGGAATGTTCCTACGTGCACGCTGTCGACCTGTGTTCGGAGTGTGAAAAGCAACTTGAAGAGATGGACGAGCGGACGGTCGAACACCGGCGTGAATGCGAACCGGATGAGGCGTCCTACTACCGATTGACTGACGAACAGGATGTTCCTCACGAGGAGTGTGTCGAGCGCATTCCACCGATCTACATCGGCTTCTCGGGTGGTGACGACCTGTTTTTCGTCGGACCATGGGATGAGGCAGTCGACTTCGGGCGCGAGATCCGAGCGCAGTTAGCGGCGTACTGCTCGGAGACGCTCACCATCAGTGGGGGGTTCTACCGAATGAAACCGAAGTATCCGATCGGACGGGCGATCGAACACGCAGAAGAGCGACTCGAACGCGCGAAATCGTTTCCCGATGGAGCAGGCGAGAAAAACGCCGCATGGCTGTTCGGAGAGACCCAGAGCTGGGTCAGCGATAGCGATCCCAGCATGTTAGATCTGATCGATCTCGGACAAGAGCTAGAGACGTTGATAGCCGACGAAACGCTGTCTCGATCGTTCCTACACACCCTCCTCGAACTGGGGCAGGACATCGATTCAGCGGGCGTGGGACCCGAACCGGTTCCGACTGGTGTCAAGCGGACGTGGACCGTGAAATACGCGCTCGCGCGGCACGTCGCAGGAGAGCAAGAGGATGACCTAACGGATGTGATCGAGGACGGATTAGAAGACGATATCGTGAGATCCCTGTCACAGATCACCGTCCCGATCTCGTGGGCGGCGTTGACAACGAGGTGATCGACTCATGACGACACTGAACAACGCGGACGAAATCAACGACAAGGGCGAATCGTACGGGGAATGTTTCGCAGACGCAGGCATTTCCAAAACGCAGTTACGGAGGATCTATTCACAAATCAAAGACGCAGAACGCGAGTACGAGAACCAGAACGAAGAGCAAGCAAAAGATCAGCTGAAACTTCTCCGACCACTTCTCTTTCGAATGGCCGCTCGTGACGCTGGCTCGGGGAACGAGGGAGAAAACGAAGAAGAGAACGAGTCAGAAGATGAGAACGAAGCCAGTGGGATGGAGATGGTCAAAGATGAGATCTGGTGTCAAATCGAGACGGCTGTGGACGGCGACGGCGATCTAGAGCGATTCTTTCAACTCATGGAGGCGACGGTCGCGTACCATTACTACTACGACACGATGAAGGAGGACGAAGACGAATGAGACTGCTTGGACACGTCGAATTGAACTGCACGCTCACCTGTGAAACAGGGCTTCACATCGGTGATGAAGGGGCACTCGAAATCGGCGGCGTTGATGGCCCTGTCGTGAAAGAGCCGACCGAGGGGTATCCCTACGTTCCAGGTTCCTCGCTCAAAGGAAAGATGCGTTCTCTGCTGGAGTGGCACGAAGGCAAAGTCGATTCTGAGGGAGATACACACGAGTGTGGGGATGCAGACGCCGTTTCGTGTCCTATCTGTCGCGTCTTTGGCACGCCTGCCGATATCGACGCGAATACTGGTCCGACTCGTCTCTCCGTCCGGGACGCGTTTCCGACCGAGGAGACCAAAATTAGATGGGAA
Organism: Halocatena salina; assembly: GCF_023115355.1. Classification (NCBI taxonomy): domain Archaea; kingdom Methanobacteriati; phylum Methanobacteriota; class Halobacteria; order Halobacteriales; family Natronomonadaceae; genus Halocatena; species Halocatena salina. The sequence continues at coordinate 2,152,882 of NZ_CP096019.1, read as the reverse complement.
GAGGAGTTCGACACCGTACTTCCGTACACGGAGATCAAAACAGAGAACTCGATCAACCGGATCACGGCGGCGGCGAACGTTCGGAGCAACGAGCGCGTTCCGAAAGATTCGGAGTTCGACTGTGAATTCGTCTACGGCGTGTACGATCTCGACGATGGTGGGCAGCCCGACTTAGACAACCTCGCTCTCATCGAGCAGGGGCTTTCCTTGCTCGAAGATTCGTGGCTCGGGGGCAGTGGTTCTCGGGGATACGGATCAGTAACGTTCGATGATCTGAGATACACCGCCCGAACAGCCGACGATTACCGCTCCAGAGGGACTGCATCCGATGAGACGAGGGACAGAGACGAAATGACGCTCGATGAGATACGGGAACTGTTCGAGGACGTATAACGGACGATGAAATCAGTAGTACTCTCTCCTGACGGACCGTTCAGTGAGATTCCTCATTCAGACACGTTGTTCGGAGCGATCTGCTGGGGTATTCGGGACTTGCACGGGAACAAATTCCTCGAAGACGTTCTCGCACAGTTCAAGGCGGGAAAACCGCCGTTTCGGATTTCATCACTGTTTCCGCTGCTCGATGGGAATGACCGGACGTTCCTCCTTGCGAAGCCGCGGCTCCCTCTGCTCCAAGCTGGCTGTGAGGAGATGACCAACGAGCGCCTCGCTGCACTCACGGCGTGGCAGAAGATCAAGTACATCCCCGCTGATCTCTTTTCGATGATCGCACGGGGAACGCTCACTGACGGGGAGCTGTTGGACGGGTTCGATGATGAGACGCTCACCGTCGATGGCGACCGATACGACCGCAAAAACAGCGTGTTGGTTCCGGCTGGTACGGTGGCAGATCAACCGCCGTTCAAGACCGTCGAACGGACGCGCAACGCCGTCAACCGGCTGACTGGTTCGACAGACGGCTCGCTCTTTCACCGCGACGCCGTGTTTTTCCCTGACGATGGCGGGCTTCACGTCTGTGTTGATGGGGATACAGATCTCGTCTTAGATGGGCTTGCGGTCGCTCAGGATCGAGGCATCGGTGGCGATACATCAATTGGACACGGCCAGTTCCGTATCAAGGGCGTCGAATCCGTCGATGTCCCCGAACCCACCGATGAGTGGGTCTGTTCGCTGTCTCTGTGCATTCCCCATCCAGAGGAGATGGAACCGTTTCTTTCGGAGGGATATTACGAACTCGAACCGCGCAAAGGGGTTGTCGAGAACTCGCTTACCTCCCCCGAGAACATCTGGAAAAAGCGCGTGCTCACACTGGCGGAGGGATCGATCCTGCCACGAAAACAGGAACCAAGTGAGCGAGCGGGGAGTGACACACTCACTGACGCCAGCCGTGGGGGTGACTCCAGAACAACCACGACCTCCGTGAAGAACACGTATGGGTACAATCCCATCGTTGCCAACCATCCAGAATACAACGTCCAACAGTACGGCTACGCGCTGCCGGTCGGCATTGACGAGCGCGCTGTCGCTTCGGGTGATCGGGAATGAAGCGGGAGAACGAACTGACGATCGACTTGGAACTGACGGTCAAATCGCCGGTGCATATCGGAACTGGCGACACTCAGGTTGGGAACGAGTATCGGATCGATGGAGCGGACGCGGAGGCCATCGATATACCACGGTACCTTGATGACAATCCCGGCAAGGCCGAAGACGTTATCTCGGTGATGAAAGACGAGATGAGCATGGCTGGCCTGCCCGATGTCGAGGAGTCGTATGCGCGGTATCCACTTCGGGCGTGGGTCGATTCGGAGTCGATTCGGGGGAGTCCAGTTCAGGTAGCGATCAAAGACGGGACCAACACGCCGTACATCCCCGGATCGAGTCTGAAGGGGTGGCTCAGGACCGCACTGGCCTATCGGGTGCTCGATGAGAAGACGAAAGGGTCGTTCCTGAAGAAAGCCATCGCAGACGTAGACGAAGATGAAGATATCACAGCGTTGTTCCGGTCTGAAAGCGGCGATTTGAAGAGTGATCTGCTACGATGTGTGACGATTCGGGACGCCCATCCGGTTTCCGATCCAACGCTTGCGCTCTGTGAAATCGACACGAGACGGTACAAGTCTGCGGAACGGGACGATGAGTCACAAGAAACGGGCGATCCCTCGTGGATGGGGTTTTCTCCGACTTACGCCGAATTCCTGCTCCCAACCGAGAGCCTCGATACTGCAACGCAGGCGACGTTTACGACGGAGATTCAAGTTGATATCGGATTGTTACAACGGCTACTCGGATCTCGTGCCGAGCCAGACGTTACCGTGTTCGGAGATGAGTTGACGAAAGACAGGATTCAGGCGACGATCATCGATGCACTGCAGCGCTTCCAGCAGGGAGTGATTAGTGAAGAACGCAGCATCTTGTTCGGATGGCCTGATTCGGAGAACACTGTAATGGATAACTTTTACGAGGAGCGACTGAAGCGATTCATCAGCGATCCGTCTGAGAAGGATATTCTGTTCCGGGTGGGAGCAAACACCGGTCAGTATTCGAAGACAGTTATGGAAGTGCTACCCGCGAGGACGAAGATTCTGACGAACGTCGATGATACGCTGTCGCACAAGAATGAGACGGACTGCGGTGGCGAACTCTCTATAGAAGACGACGAAACGGATACGCTGTCATGTGAAGAGTGTGGTGAGGTTGTCGAACCAACATTCAGACAGGTAGATCAGTTCCCAAAAACGCGGCGAGGCGTGCAGAGGTTGGAAGCGGATCCTAGCGAGGACACTGATGACTCAACCGAGTGGCAGTACTATCCCCTCGGCTGGATCGAGGCCTCGCTTCGTGGACCTTTATAACGTCCGTGTACAGGGGGGGTCCACGAAGAGGACGGTCGATGAGACCGATGGAGAAAGCTTTATTGGATCGCTCCACGGATTTTCACCCCCTCTTTCAACTGTGCCAGCGGCGACGAAGGCATTGAAACTCCACATTTCATGGTCCATCGAGAATTGAGCATACGCTTTCAACTGTGCCAGCGGCGACGAAGGCATTGAAACTCCAAGAAGACTTGATTCCTTTCCGTGTCGGATGCTCTTTCAACTGTGCCAGCGGCGACGAAGGCATTGAAACACATTGTGATCCAGACGTATACACTGTATTATGCTTTCTTTCAACTGTGCCAACAGCGGGTCAGGCATGAAACTGTACTGGCTGAGGCCTTCTCGGACCAGACGGGCCTCTTTCAACTGTGCCAGCAGCCACCAAGGCATTGAAACAGGCTCAAATCCGTAGCCCTCGACGATTTCCGGATTCTACTGAGCCAAATCAACAGCATCACACCACCCCGACAGCCGTTAGTTCCATCAACACGCGGTCACGACCATCATCCGACCGGAGAACCTGACCGCTCACGTATCCATCGCCACTGGTAGCCATCGCCCCCGATTCGGTCTAACGAACCAATATAACGACACGATCGACACGATGGCCTAGAGTTTTATATCATAACGGGGCAACGATGAGATCGGAGGCCGAACACGAGATAAGCCCCACACGGATTGTGTAGGTGCCGGGTGCTGGAACCACCCGACAATGGTCTCCACTGAAGCAAAGACCATGTTCGATTCTGATCCAAACGACCTTGAAGGTACCGACGTACTCAAGAACGACATCGAAGAGACGATCCTGCGCTACTGCTGGGCCAAAACCGACGAATGTCCGGCGTGTGGCTGTGAGACCTCGCTTCGCATCGGCGTCGAGACGGCAGGCGAGGAGGTGGTGAATGCTCCGGACTGCCAGCTGTGTGATGCCGTAGTCACAGCAGTCACCGACGGCGTCGAGTTCGATCTCGTCTGACCGGATCCGGACAGTAGTGCTGGTCCTTCGTGGACCTTTATAACGTCCGTGTACAGGGGGGGTCCACGAAGAGGACGGTCGATGAGACCGATGGAGAAAGCTTTATTGGAGTTCTCCACGGATTTTCACCCCCTCTTTCAACTGTGCCAGCGGCAACTCAGGCATTGAAACGCGCGTTGCTCTTTCGCTTCGCCCAGAGACCCACCTCTTTCAACTGTGCCAGCGGTGACGAAGGCATTGAAACTCGTTCGTTTCTGCGTTCATAGGGTTTGAGCAGTGCTTTCAACTGTGCCAGCAGCCACCAAGGCATCCAAACGATCCGCCCTCAACCAACACCACCGATCAAGTAGCAAATCAAACAAAAACATCCAGCCACTAGTGACAAAACACTAACAAACAACGCGTGAACGGTAGATCTCCAACGACAGGACACCACAGTCGATGGTGCAATCGTGACGGAAACACCGGTACGAACACGTTTTTGCGGAAGAGGTTGCTGTTTGTGTATGATTTAAGATATCAGATCACATCGTTGTAGATCACATCAGCAATGTGTTGAGACGACCGGAGCAATCATGTCAGTCGAGGTACTGCTGGTGTGACCGAGACACCAATGATGGACAGTGAGTCCAGCTTGCGACACAACAGCAACGAAACGACGATCGAGGGAGAGAGATGACGACCGCCGAGGTTTTGCAAGGTCCGGATGAACGGCTATTCATTCACGTTCACACCGGAGACGTAACGTTACTAACAGAAATCAAAGAGGAGGAGTACGATCTCCTCAAGCAGACAGTTCGGAGTCCTCATCCGCTCCGAAAGCGGCACCCATACGAACAATGATACACGAATGCGCGGAGTGTGGCAGCTACCTCATAAAAGAAACACACGCAGATGGCATCTGGATGTGCGCCGACTGTGGTACCGTGATGCACGAATAACGATCGAAGCGCAGCGAGGAGGTGACGAGTAGCAGCGGGAGTTTCAGTTTTCGGTGTCGTCCTCTGATGTCGGTACTCCTGAGAGCCGTCCGTGCTCATCGAAGCGTTTTGCGCGGAGATATCTGGCGCGGTATCTGTTCGCACCGTCATCGGTGTCGGCTTCCCGGATCTCCTCAGTGCGTCCCTCCGCCACGGCGTCGATGAGCGTTTCCAACTGCTCTTTCTCGCTTGGCGTGAGTTCGAACGTGTATTCACGCGGCTGTTCCCGTTCGAGCAGCGTCAACTTTCGGGCGACGGCGATGACGAGCGAGCACGGTTCTCGACACGGGAACACGCCGTCACCACGAGGGGTATCGAGCGGTTCGTCGTCGGATTCGTCCCACTGCCGGCGCTTGAGACACTGTGAGTCCACACAGCACGCTTCGGTGAGCCATTCGAGTTGGTCACCGCCGAGTTCCTCGATGAGATCGTAGATCCCCGTCTGTCGCTGTGCCGTCTCTCGCCAATGCGACACGTCGAGTTCACCGTGTCGTTCGAGATACCAGTTGTGAACCGTCGCGGGATAAAGGAAATCGATCGTCCGGAGCAGCTCATGACCGCTCAGGTCGGCGAACAGCCAGCCCGTCCGGAGCGTCGGGGCGGTTTTGAGCGGTCGGTAATGCCCATCGTCGTCGTGTTTCGCGATTTCGCGCGCATCAAGGGGATCGTCGTACACCGCCAACTCCGCGCGATCCGTATTCGTATCGTTCTCGTGACGGATCGAATATCGGCGTTGAGCCTCATCTCTATCGAGCGTCGTCGTGATGGAAAGTTCTCCCCACAGACGGGTGAGTCCCCCCTCCGAAAGGGCGTCATACCGTTGTGGAACGGCCAGCCCATCGGCGTGTTCGAGCCACCGAAGATACGTCTGTTCGCTGTCCGTGCGATCGATCCGTGTCCAGTGATACCAGTTGGTAACGTACGCGTTATTGGCTGTCGCAACGTCGGCCAGTTCGGCAGCGTCCAGTCCGGTATGGCGTTCGTCGGGGATGGCAAACGTGTAGGTGCCGTCGTCGACAGTGACCGAGAGACCGTCAAAGGAGACGCCGGTGTCGGCCGCATCTCGAAGCGCCGCGATGTGGGATCGAGAGACCGTCACAGCACCCACCTCATGGGGGTGTCAGAGCACGCTCGACACACCCATCGTGATCGTCGTCGTGGATGTCGTTCCATACGTTCACTCCGTCCTGAGCGGGGTAAACAGCCACGATCCGGATCGCTCACGGCTCTCCGACGACGACATCGCGGGTCTCACGGGTCGATCGTCGTACCCGTTCGATCGCGTCGCTGATCTCTGCTCCGGCATCGCTCGCCCGTTCGAGGATCGCGTCGGCCAACAACGGTTCCGTCCCCACGGCCCCGGAGTACCAGATTCGGGTCTCCCCGACTGTCCCCGGAACGGGGTACTCACCGGGACCGTCGGTTGGAAGGCCCATATCCGCCGGGATGTCCTCCTGTGTGTGAAAGCCGTCAGCGACGAACAAGGGAACGACCACGACGTCTTCGCTCTCGAAATGATCGGTGATATCGTCAACTTCCGGGGATTCATCCATGAACAGTGCCCGGACTTCCTCGAAATCGTGTTGCTCACGGATGCGATCGGCGTGATAGTGGATCGCCTTCGCGCTGTTCTCGTTGCGTTCCGTGCCATGGCCGACGACAGCCAACCCAAAGCCCGGTCCGACGGTCGGATCGTCCGTCACGCTCCGAGCGCGCTGGATGATGACGTCGGCCATCGAATCGTGTGTGCCGACAGGACCACAATAATGCACCGTCGTCCCGGTGTCAGCCGCCTCGTAGGTGGCGTGGTCGGCGCTGGTGCCGTCTGACTCCCACGCCGAGACGTCCCATCCATCGAGACGAAGCTCGCGCGGGATCACCTGCTCGGTGAAATACCCCTCGCTGATAAACAACGGAACCACGAACACCTCATCGGCCTCAACGATACGGAGAACCTCACGAACTGACGGCTCTTCCTTCCAGAACGTCTCTCGAACCACGTCGAACGCCCCCGATTCCCGGATGGTGTCGGCGTGAGCGAACGTCGGCGCACTCGAATCCGGATTCAGATGCGAGCCGTGGGCGACGATGACCAACGCCTGTTTGGTGTCGGTGCCGGATCGGGCGTGGACGCGAGACATACCTCGGCTACGAACGGAGTAGGGTTATCGCCTTCGTTCTGGTTGGCACGAGTCGATTTTCCATCCACGACGAGGACTGATGTCGTGGAGAGTACGAATCAGTATAATTCGAGATGGGGTCACGCAAATCGCTCCGCGATTTGCTGGATTCGAGAAATCCACGATTTCCTTGACGTCCCGTACCGCAGGGTGGGATAGTTGGCAGTCTACGATACGACCTGTTCTCTCGATTTGAACGCCCCACTCTCGCGGTCGAACAAAACCTGCTAGCAGAACAAGCCCCACGGCTCCGACGGCTTGAAAGGCCCCCCTGTGGTACCGGCATGTAATGACGATACGTGTATCGAACACATTAACGGGCGAGCAAGAGGCGTTCGAGTCGGAAGACGACACTGTGCTCCTGTACGTCTGTGGACTCACCACGTCCGACCCTGCCCATCTCGGGCACGCACGGTTGTGGGTTCACGCCGACGTTGTCGACCGGTGGCTCTCCTACCGGGGGTACAACGTGCGTCACGTAGAGAACTTCACCGACGTGAACGAGAAGATCGTCGCCCGCGTCGGTGAGAACGATCTCGGTGAGACGGAGAAAGCGGTCGCCCAAACCTACACCGAGCGCACGATCGAGGACATGCGGTCACTCAATCTCAAGCGGACGGAGGTGTACCCCCGGGTGAGCGAGCACGTCCCGGAGATCGTCGAGCTGATCGAAACACTGATCGATCGGGGATACGCCTACGAATCCAACGGATCAGTGTACTTCGACACGACGCGCTTTGACGACTATGGGGCGCTCTCGAACCAGTCGATCGAGGAGTTACAAGCCCAAGGCCCAGAGGACGAACGGGCAGAAAAGCGCCACCCGACTGATTTCGCGCTCTGGAAGGCAGGAGGTGTCACGCCCGATGAGGTCGAATCACACCGTCATGAGGACGCACATGACGCCGAAACGGCAGCCAAAACCAGTCGTACGTGGGACTCGCCGTGGGGCGAAGGCCGACCGGGGTGGCACATCGAGTGCTCGGCAATGTCGATGAGCCATCTCGACGAGACCATCGACATCCACATGGGTGGACAGGACCTCGTGTTTCCCCACCACGAAAACGAGATCGCCCAGAGTGAGGCGGCGACCGGCGAGCAGTTCGCGCGCTACTGGCTACACGTTCGGCTGCTAGACACCGGCGAAGAGAAGATGAGTTCAAGTCTCGGAAACTTCTCGACCGTTCGGGAAGCGATCGAATCGGTCGGCACGAACAGCGTCCGCACGTTCTTGTTGTCGACCGCTTACAACAGCCGGCAGACGTTTTCTGACGCAACGCTGCATGAGGCAACCGAACGGTGGGACCGTCTCGAACGAGCCTACGACCGTGCAGTCGACGCGCTCGACAGCGCTGAGGCCCTAGCAACGGTCGACGACGAGCAGCTCCGTACTGCCGTTGATGATGCAACCGAATCGTTCGAGTCGGCGATGGACGACGATTTCAACACCCGAGAGGCACTTACTGCGTTGCTCGACATCGCCACGGCCGTCAACCGCCACACGGACGACAGCGAATACGACTACACGGGCCTCAAAGCCGCAGTCGACGCGTTCGAGTGCCTCGGTGGCCACGTGCTCGGACTCGCGTTCGAGGACGACACCGAGGGAAGCGTTACCGTCGCTGCAGAAGCGATCGAGCTTGTCCTCGAACTCCGCGAGGAAGAACGCGCCAACGGCAACTACGAGCGCGCTGATGCACTCCGCGATTCGCTTACGGAACTCGGTGTCGAAGTCGAGGACACCGACGATGGGCCCGAGTTTCGGCTCCCGGATGCGTGATACGTACGGATAACATCGTTCGGCCACAAGTTATTAACCAGCTCGATAGCATCGTTACCATACTCACCATCTGATGAGCTCCGACCACCGTCTCGATGGTCACGCTCGTCGTGACTTCAGGGACTAGTGCTGGGAACAGCGAGCCATCGGAGGCGACCGAAACCCGATTCATGACTATGATACGAGATTCGATTCCGACGTCAAAAACCACGATCACGCTTCTCCTTGTTTGCCTGCTCGCAACGAGCGGCTGTCTCGACGTTCTCACCGGTGAAGAGCCGTATTCGGTCGAGTCGGAGCCAGTCGACGTGAGCGATGACGCGTTGAGTTCGACCGAGTACGAACTCGCTCGCAACGAGTCGCCCACGTTCAACAATTCGGTGAGCGTCGCCGATCAGGAACGATCAGTCGAAGCCACGAGTCACATGCGCGAATACGAACGAAACACCGATCTTGCCGGGACAGAGGTCTCTGTCACCCGGTTCGTAGTGCTTTCGACGCCGAAAGCCGAGATCGGCGGCCAGTCTATGAACCCGATCGGTGACTGGTCAAACAACCAGCTCATCGAGGAGCTGCTCGGAACGTACGAGGGCGTCGATACGCCCGAGTTCGATGGCAACCGCACTGCGTCGGTGCTCGGCGAGGAACGCACGGTTTCGACCTACACGGCGACCGCACAGGTCGTCGAGGAGGTATCGGTACCGGTAACCATCCACGTCGCATCGTTTGCCCATGAAGACGATTACATCACTGTGATCGCCGTTCATCCCGACGATCTCGAAGAGCAACAGCGGATCGATCGGCTGCTTGAGGGACTCGAACATCCGGCGTGACTACAGTCCGAGGATCAGCGGTCCCAACAACACACCCATCAAATGGGCGCGTTGGACGTTGAGCCACACCGGAAACAGTCCAACGACGGTGCTCGCGGCGAACACCCCGATACCCATAAGACCGGCGAATAAATACGAAATGAGACACAACAGTCCGAGTACACCGATCGAAAGCGCCGTGTAGTCGATCGCTCCGACGACCCGGAGATACACGTCGCCAAACAGAATCACGGCAGAAAACCCGATGACAGCCGCGATCACGACTGCGGCGAGCAGGAGGGGAAGGTCGATCGGAACGTTCGCTCGTTCGAGTGCGACTAATACGCCGGTTCTGGGCGTCCCGAGCGAAACGAGAGCGAACAGTGCGAAAATCGTATTGGCAGTGTTAACGCCACTCGTGGCCACGATGAACCCCCGCGCGCCGTATCGACCGGGAACAGAAACCAAGGCGAGTGTTGCGGCGATGGCGCTCGAAACACCGGGAATGTAACCGACGACCGCCCCACACAGCGTTCCGACACCACCGAGACGACCGACGGCCCGATGTGAGAGAGTGACGGTCGCATCCTGTTGTTCGGGGATCCCGTTTCCGTCCATGGCGTCGATCAGTACTGGCGCGCCGAACAATCCCGTGAACAGCGGTGTGAGAACGCTTCCAACCGCTAGTGGCGGATTCGTCGGAAGGTCCAACGCGACCAGACCCAAACCGGCGCTCGCTGCGAACACGAGTGCGCCACCACCGATCCCCCGGCGCGTTCGTTCAGTCCCGAGCAACGCCAGTACGATCACCCCGAGGAGGAGCGACCGATAGGTAGTGATAACGGGGTCTGCGGCCACCATTACCGCCGTGAGCGGAACTGCCAGCGGAACCGCAAGCACCACCGCCAGCCCACTTCCCAGCGCCGACAGACACAGCGCCTCTTCCCCCCGACCCTCCAACACGAGCCGGTGGCCCGGAAGTGCACTCACGGCCATTGCTGGATCCGGAACTCCGAGTGCAAGCGTCGGTGCGATATCGAGAAACGTGTGGACGACGCCCGCGGCCACCATCGCAGCCCCGACGATCGGGGGCGATCCGGGAATCGAGGGCGCAATCGCCGCCAACAGAAACGCCATGTTGTTCGCGTGCAAGCCGGGCACGAGACCGCTTACAATCCCGAACGCACACCCCGCTGCCACGAACGCTAGCAGCGCAGTCGTTCGGTCCGGGGCGACCACTACGGTATCCACCACCATTAGAATCGCTCGGTGCGGTCTCGGACCTAAACGTTCGTCATCACACCATCGTGACAAAAAGGCCGCTGCGTTGTCGATCCGATTCAGCCGAACAGTTGCCCGAGACCCTCACCGCTGGCCTCGTCGTCCTCCTCTTCCTCGGCTTCTTCGGCTGCCTCGTCTTCTTCGGCTTCCTCGGCTTCTTCGGCTTCCTCGGCTTCGGCCTCGGCCCCACCGGCTGCACCTGCACCGCCTGCCGGGACGGCAGCCGCCTGCTCGACTGCCTCCTCGATGTCGACATCCTCGAGCGCGGCGATGAGTGCCTTGACGCGAGATTCCTCGACATCCACGTTCGCGGCGTCGAGTACGTCGGTGACGTTGTCTTCGGTGATCTCTTCGTCCGATTCGTTCAAGATGAGTGCTGCGTAAATGTACTCCATGTTGTGTTTGTTGATAGGTTGGTTAGTCGTGATTCGATCCGCTATCCAAACATCGCGCCGAGTCCTTCGGCACCACCATCGTCGTCGTCATCGGTGTCGTCGGCATCGCTCTCGTCTTCGGCCTCGGCCTCGGCTTCGGCTTCGTCCTGGGACTCCTCGTCGGATTCAGCCGGCTCGGTAGCCGTAGGCGCATCGACGCCACGCAACTCCTCAGGGAGCGCCTCCTCGTCGTCGATGGCTGCGGCAAGCGCACGCATCTGTGCGTCGGCCTTCGAGACGAGATCGTCCGCGATGTCGGGACTTTCGATCGCAGCGAACAGGCCGAGGCTGCGCGCCTCGTTGCTCGCCTTCGAGACCAGCGCGTCCGCGGTTCTGGCCGTCGGGTAGACGGCGTTGACCGAGAGATTGCGTCCGGCAGCGACAGCCGCCTGTACGTCGGCACGGTACTCCTCGACATCGATCGCCAGCTCTTCGGGCTCGAAGAATACGCCCTCCGAATAGACTCCCTGTAGGTCGAGACCGACCTCTTTCGGCTCGATGCCGAGTTCGTTCAACACGTTTGCGAGCTGAGCGCTCACTTCCTCGCCGGCATCGAGAACCGTCGAATCTTCGAGGACCTGAATGGAACCGCTGTCGATGCGAGCGTTGGCACCCACTTGCTGTAACTCGCCTACGAACGGTCCCGGGTCGATACCCGTATCGCCTTCGGGGATCACGATGTCGTTGGGCGCGACCTCGCCCGGATTGATCGGTGCGGGCGTTTTCGACGCCTCGAGTTCTTTGTACAGTCCAAACGGGTTGTCGTTAGTGCCGATGAGACCGACCTGTCCGCTCACGAGATCGGTCAGCTCCTCGAATCCGCCGTCGCTCTCATCGAGCGCTCGGCTGATCAGCGTGTTCCGGCTGACGCGGAGTTCGGCACTGCCGTGGAGATCACGGCGCATCTGCTGGAGTTGCTTGCTCGGAATACCCGCGATGTTCACGACGCCGATGCTTTCATAGCGCTCGATGAGCGCCGCTAGCGCATCGACCTCTTCGCGTTTCCACTCCGGAATGACGTCCGTTTGGTGTTTGGGTTCAGCGGACATTTCAGGCCACCTCCATCGAGGGGCCCATCGTCGTTTTCACGTAGATCGAATCGATGTTGAGTGGGCCTTTCTCCAAGTCCGCCTCCAACCGACGGATGATCACGTCGATGTTGTCAGCGATATCGTCGGGGTCCATCTCTGCGGATCCGACGAGGGTGTGGAACGTGCGCCGCTCGCCGCTACGAAGCTGGACGGTGTTTTTCATCCGATCCACGACTTCGACGACGTCGTCGTCGGGTTGAAGCGGCGTCGGCATCTTCCCTCGTGGACCGAGCACGGTCCCGAGATACCGACCGATATCCTGCATCATGCTCGCCTCCGCGACGAAGAAATCCGTCTCGCTGGCGAGGTCCTTCGCGGCGTCAGTATCGTCACCGAGATCTGACAACTCGTCGTTGTCGAGTACCTCATCGGCAACGTCTTCGGCACGAAGGGCTGTTTCGCCCTCAGCGAACACGACGATACGAGTCTCTTGTCCCGTTCCGCGCGGAAGAACGACACCTTCGTCGACGCGGTTGTTCGGGTCATTAAGATCCAGATCGCGCAGATTAATAGCGAGGTCTACCGATTCGCGGAAATTCCGCGGTGGAGCTTCCTCGATCGCGCGAGAAACTGCGTTCTCTAATTCCTGATTTGCCATTGTTCACCTCCGTAGTCCGCCAGTGGCTGCTACGGCGTGAAACAGGCGCGTAACCTGCCTCACTTCTATCCACTACGATCACGAACTTAAGCACGTCGAAGTGGACATCCACGGCGCAGACGACCGAGACGGAGCGATCGAAGGACTACGGTTACGCGCTAGCCGTCTCGAAGCGGTCGTCGTACTCACCGTCATCGAGGCGTTGTTTGAACGTTCGAGCGTTCTCTCCATCGACGGTGACGCCGAGCGAGACACACGTACCCGCGATCTCCTTGGCCGCGCTTTTGGTGTCGTACGCCAACAGATCCGACTGTTTTTGCTCCGCGATCTGTTTTAACTGTTCGACGGAAATGTCGGCGACGAACTCCGATTGTGGACGACCGCTTCCGGTTTCGAAGTCGAGTTCGTCTTTGATCAGTGCCGCCGTCGGTGGGACACCGACATCGATCTCGAAACTACCATCGTCCTCATAGGAGACAGTAACGGGGACCTCGGTTCCGTCGAACGCCTCAGTCTGGTTGTTGATGTCGCTGACGACTGCTTGTACGTCGACCGGTGTCGGGCCAAGCTCCGGGCCAAGGGGTTGGCCAGGCGTTGCCTGCCCACCGGCGACGAGTACCTCGATCGTTCCAGCCATACCCTGAACCACCGCCTTTGTCGGTTTAAACCTTGCCAAGAAGGATTCTCCAAGACATCGATAATTCGACAGACAGGGTTACAGCGAGTTCATGAACCGAGGAGGACACACGAACCAACATACGAATATCGCGTGTGCTTAACGGACCGGCTTTTCATTTTCATTTTCATTTTCATGCGACCGCCACACCCTGCCGAGTAAGCCAGTCGCTTGCCTCCCGAATCTCTACCGGACTGCCGATGATCCGCGTTTTTGTCTCTTCTTCGACGAACGAAAGCACGAACCGTCGGTTGAGTTCCGAACGGAGACCCGCTAACGTTTCTGTCGGCAGAATGATCTGTGTGCTGTCACGAAAGCTATCTATGTCGATCATCGTTCCGGGCTGTCCTCGTTGCGTGAACGGTTATCCATACGGCGTTCGATCGGTCGTCGATATCGGAGGGTTCAATCACTATTGGAATGTTTCTGGATTCACTAAAGTGAATCTTTCGGATGATAGGCGGCCTAATCTTGACTCCATTCCGACTGTGTATATTCCGGCCGACATTGGGTTATGTAGGACCGATGGTAGGCGTTCACACGATAAAAGCACTTCGAGATAGAACACGACAACACGCCGTATCGTTGGGGTTCGGGCAAGTCAGGAGTCCCACGCACCACTCGACAGATCGATCGCGTCGTTCCACTTCGCCACAAGTGCCGTGACGGCGAGATCGCCGGTAATGTTGTTCATCGTTCGGAGGCGGTCGAGCAGCGGATCGATACCAGCAATCATTGCGACCGCCGAGAGCGGGAGACCGACCTGAGAAAACACCACGGACATCATAACGAGGCTCGCACCGGGGACGCCAGCCGTTCCGACACTAGCTAACAGAGCCGTGAGCAGGATGCTCAGCTGTTGAGCGATCGTCAGATGGACATCGACGATGTTTGCGGTGAAGATGGCCGCGATACCGAGATACATCGCCGTCCCATCCATGTTGATCGTCGCTCCGAGGGGCAGCGAGAAGCTGTAGATACCTTCATTGATCTTTAGATTTTCGTCAGCGTTAGACATCGTCACTGGAAGCGTGCCTGTAGACGAGCGAATGCTGAGCGCGGTGAGCATTGCGTCCTTGCAACCACGGAGGAAGGCAAGCGGCGACTGGCCGAGCAGCAAGGTCACGATGAGCAGCAGATAAACCACTCCGATCTGTATCCCGACCGCCGCTGTGAGCGTCGCCACGAGCATGAGCAGGTCTACGATCGCTCCTGCCCCGGTCTGGCCAAACAGCGCAGCCATCAACGCGAACACGCCGATGACGCCGTACTCCATGACACCCCACACGACCTTGAACATCACTTCCGCACCTGCTTCGATGATGTCGAACAGCATCTCGATCCCGTTGTGGACGTCGGATCCTTCCTCGACCTCTTCACGGACGGCCGTCATACCGATTCCGAACACCAACGAGAAGGTGATCACGCCGAGAATGTTCCCCTCGGCCATCGCGCCGATCGGATTCTCGGGAACGACACCCAACAACACCTCTGTCAGCGGGGGTGCTTCCTCGGGGGAGACGGAACCCTCGGCAAGCTGTAATCCGACGCCGGGATCCAAGAAATTGCTGACGAGCAGTCCAACGGCGATAGCGATCGACGTGGTCAACAGATACACGACGACCACTTGGCTCCCGATCTTTCCGAGGTTCGACGGCGAAAGCTGCCGAGAGGCCATCACGATCGTGAAGACGACGATCGGAACGATGATCATCTTCAACAGTCGAACGAACAAGTCACCGAGCGGTTGTAGCACCGTGGCTCGCTGTCCGACGAGAAGCCCAACGACCGATCCCAACACGAAGGCAGCTGCGATCCGGTAGACGAGCTGTACGGATCGATATCGCTGCCACAGCTGTGAGATAGTAGTTGCCATACACGCCATAATTACAGTATCCGAAATATATAGCTTGCTAAACTATATATTAGTGTAATTATTTGCCAATCGGAGTGTGTGAACACGGACATCGACAGCGATTATCACAGAAACGGCGATTCGAGCGGATGCTGGTGTGCGATCGACGCCAGGGCCAACGAACAGTTTTTTCGCCGTTCATCTCGGATCGGTAGCTGATGGGTCTTGAGGAGGAGATCGAGGAGCTTGAAGCAGAAATAGCCAACACTCCGTACAACAAATCTACCGAGGCCCACATCGGCCGTCTGAAATCTAAGCTCGCACAGAAAAAGGAGACGCTTGAAAACCGTTCGTCTGCCGGTGGCGGTGAAGGATACGCCGTCGAAAAAACCGGAGATGCAACGGTTGCCCTCGTCGGATTTCCGAGTGTGGGGAAATCGACGTTGCTCAACGCACTCACGAACGCGGACAGCGAAACTGGCTCGTACGAATTCACCACGCTCGATGTGAATCCGGGTATGCTCGAATACAGGGGGGCCAACATCCAGTTGCTCGATGTTCCAGGGCTGATCGAGGGGGCAGCTGGCGGTCGGGGTGGTGGCAAAGAGGTGTTGTCTGTCGTTCGGACCGCCGATCTGGTGTTGTACGTGCTGTCGGTGTTCGAGATCGAACAGTACGCTCGTCTCAGCGGGGAGCTGTACGCGAACAAGATCCGTCTCGATCAGCAGCCGCCGAGCATGAGCATCACGAAAAAACACAAAGGCGGTATCAACGTGACCACTAGCGGTGACGTCGGACTCGACGAGTCGACGATCGCGGAGATGCTCCGCGAACACGGCTACGTCAACGCTGACGTAACGTTACGCGAGGAAATCTCCGTGGATCAGCTGATCGACGGGTTGATGGACAATCGGATCTATCTTCCCTCGCTCGTCGCGGTCAACAAGGCTGATCTCATCGATCGCGACTATCTCGACACCGTCAACAAGGAGCTGCGCGAGCACGGACTCGATCCTGAAGAGACCATCTTCATCAGTGCGCAAGAAGAGAAGGGACTTGAGAGCTTGAAAGAGTCCATTTATGAGACGATCGGGCTGATCCGTGTGTATATGGACAAACCCGGGCGTGGCGTCGATTACGAGGAGCCGCTCGTTCTTCGAGCGGGCGACACTGTCGAGGATGCGTGTGAAAAACTCGGCGGTGACTTCCACGACCGATTCCGTTTCGCTCGCGTGTCCGGTCCGAGTGCGAAACACGACGAGCAACAGGTAGGGTTGGACCACGAACTCGAAGACGAGGACGTGTTGCGCCTCATCGTCCGGCGATGAACCCGCGACAGCGGGTGATGGTCGTTGTGGTGCTGGGAGTGCTCCCGTGGACAGTGATCACGGCTCCACAGAGTGTGACGCTCGTGTTCCCGTTCGGGTTGGTCGGGGTGGAGTCCGGACATCTGGTTTTGGTTCACGAGTATCTACGGTTCACAGGCGGACAGGTCGCGCCGTTCCTCCGTGCGTGGCCGATCGGCGTGGTGCTGTATGCGGGGGCGCTCGTGAGCGCCGTCGGGGGCGTATTCGGAATCGAGGACGTCCGGTTGACCACCGGGCTGTTGGTCGTGACAGCTGTGAGCCAACTTCCGCTGCTCGCGGGGGGCACCCGTCGAATGGGGTATCTGGCGCTGCCCGTGGGCGTCGTGCTCATGGTCGTCGTGGCGTGGTGGGTGTACTGGCCGCTCGTGAGTTCACCCAGTTGATCGCTGAATGTTCACTTCACCATTCCCGTAAACCATCCCGGAACGTCGTCCGATGCAGTCTCTTCGGTGTCGTCCAGCGTGTCATCGGTGTCTGGTGACTGATCCGCATCGGTGGACTCCTCCGGTGGGTGGGGAGCACGAGTCCGTCCGGCGGTTCCACCGACTCCGCCAGCGTCGACTTCGGTCTCGGTGAGGACAACCGGCGTGAGAACCATCGCAGGGCAGTTCTGAACGCGATCTGTTGTGTCCGTGCCATCGAGAAGTCGAACGGCTAACTGGCGATACGCCCGCAAAACGTCCCGCGGAAAGGCGTCGAATGGGGGGATCGTCGTCATCTGCGATACGTTCATTCTATTTGTTACCTCTCCATCAGTGAGACCGTTGCAAGTCCGGGAAACGACTGCTCCTTTGATCGTGCCACCGAGTCGGTTTGCAAAGCGGATCGTCTTCCGGGCGTCGACAACGGCGACTTCAGTAGGTGTCGTAACGACGATGGTTTGATCGGCGAGCTTCAACGGAATCGCTGTGTCCCGAGTGAGTCCGGTACCCGTATCGAGGATGAGCGAATCGTAATCCGGAGCCAGAGACTTGACCACGTCTTCGAGCCGGTCCGGATCCGCGTTCCCATAGTCCTCAAGGGACGGGGAGCCGGGATAGATATCGAGACGGCCGGAACCATCATCGTTCACCACGTGCTTGATACACGATTCCGCGATCGATGCCGTATCCGCGAGCACTTCGTGGACGGTTGGTTCGTGGGAGAAACCCAAGAGTCCCTGTAAGTCGGACATCGCAAGATCGGCATCGATAAGTCCGACGACTCGACCGGTCGCTCGAAGTGTTGCACCGAGATTAACTGCAGTCGTCGTCTTTCCGACACCCCCCTTCCCACCAGCAATAGCGTACACGGTTGCAGGCATTGATAGCGATAACCAACTCCAACGTCATGAAAATTAACATGACGTATAAGTAACTTTCCTATCGATATCTGAATGGAGTAAATAGGATTATATAGCGATGGAATCGCTGGAGAGCGCGGTTGGCGTGCTTACACGACCGTTTGCAGTACACCACTCGTCCGGACGGCGAAGTAGACGACGAACACGGCGGCGAGCGCCCACTGCCCCGCGTGAACGTCTCTCCATTGGCCTTCTGCCACTTTCATTGCGGGATAGATGATGATCGCCGCTGCGATGCCATAGGCGATCGAGTACGTTAGCGGCATGATGATGATGGACATTCCGGCCGGGACGGAGTGTGATAGTTGATCCCAGTTGATCGCGGTCACGTTCCGAAGCAACATCAGCGCGACCACCACCAGCGCGATGTGGGAGGCGTACAGCGGTATTGCCGCCGCCAAGGGGACGATCGCTAGCGAGACCAACAACAGCACACCGACGACGAGTGCCGTGAGTCCCGTTCGACCGCCTTCCTGAACGCCCGTCGCGGACTCGATGTACGTCGTCACCGTCGAGGAACCGAGCATACCTCCGACCGTCGTTCCGACCGCGTCGGCCATCAACGGCTTGTCGATATCCGGCAGGTTCCCGTCCTCATCAAGGAAGCCGGCCATCTGTGAGACGCCGGTGATCGTCCCAGCCGTGTCGAAAAAATCCACGAAGAAGAACGTGAACACGATCAACGAGAACGCGAAGGCATCCACGTTCCCGAACCCATCGACGAACGCGCCCAAAAGCGGCGTGATATCGTACGTCGGGTTGGGGATTTTTGGCGTGAGGGTACCCGATCCGACGAGTCCAACCATTTCAGCGCCATAGCCCGCGAAGGTCGTCGTGAGGATCCCGATGATGATGGCTCCTTTGACTCGTCTCACATGCAACATAAGAGTGAAGACTAGTCCAAGTACCGACAGGAGTGCGATCGGATCGGACGCGATGTTACCGAGAGTGACGAGGGTTGCGGAATCGTCAACCACCACGTGCATCTCCTGCAACCCAATGACCGCCAAAAAGAGACCGATACCTGTCCCGACGGAGAACTTTACCGGAGTAGGGAACAATCGAACGATGTACTTTCGAGCACCGACGAGCGTTAACAGGATGAACAGAACGCCCTCCGTCACGACGGCAGCCAACGCTGTTTCCCAAGGGACACCCATGGCACCGACCACCGTGTAGGCGAAAAAGGCGTTGAGTCCCAATCCAGGGGCTTGGGCGAACGGTCTGTTCGCATAGAACGCCATCACGAGGATGGCTATCGCGGCCACGAGAATCGTGACTACAGCTAGCATCTGGCGGACCTCGCCCGGTGTGTAGCCGTTGAGGACGATGCCGGGCTTCTCGCCCGACTCTCCCGCTAACACAGCCGGATTCACGACCACGACGTACGACATCGTCAGAAACGTCGTGAGTCCGGCCAAAAGCTCCCGTGTGAGCGTCGTGCCGTGCTTATCGAACCCGAAGTAGCTCGCCAGCCAGCCGGTCTGTTGAGTCCCGTCAGGATCGCTTCCAGCTTGATCGTCCATTGCTGATCTATCAGCCATCAGTGTCCGGCGATCTCATTCCCATAATGTTATGTTTTATGGATTATAGTCGGTAAAATCACTGTCATCGGTCCGTCCTACAGAGACGGTAATTCCCATCGGAACGACTCGAACAGTCCTGATCCGATGTCGACCAATCGATGGGCTGGCAGAACGCTCCGTCATCGGTTCCCGTTCGAGAGCGTATGAAGTCAGCTTCAGACTTTACAACGCTTTTTATTCTTGCCGCCAATACCTGCTGGTATGACCGGCGTACTCGATCACGTGATGATGCGCGTCGAAGATCTAGACACCTCCCTCGATTGGTACAACACTCATCTCGGATACGAGGAAACGGGCCGGTGGGAGGCCGATACGTTCACCAACGTGTATCTCGCGCCGCCCGACCGCCACGAGGAGGAGGCGAAGCTAGAACTCACGTACAACCACGACGACCGAACGTATGAGATGGGGGATGCGTGGGGCCACATTGCGGTGCGCGTCGACGACGTGTACGACGCCTACGAGCAGTTGATGGACGAAGGCGTCGAAGACTATCGAGATCCCGACTCCTGTGGCGGGCAGTACGCGTTCGTGAAAGATCCCGACGGCCACGAGATCGAGATCGTCGAGCGCGAGCAGGGCGCTCGCTGGGGATTGGATCACACGATGGTGCGCGTCGAGGACGCTGACGCCGCGATCGGGTGGTATTCACGAAAGCTCGATTACGATCTGGTTCGTCGCTCGGAGAACGAGGATTTCGCGCTGTATTTCATGAAGCCAGACGCTGCCGAACAAGCGATGTCGGTGGAACTCACGTACAACTACGACGGGAGCAGCTACGAGTTGGGCGATGCGTGGGGCCATCTTGCCGTCCGCGCGGACGATCTTCAGGACGATTGGAAGACACTCATGGAACGCCACGCCGAGAACTACCGCGATCCCGAAAGCTGTGACAACCGGTACGCGTTCACGAAAACGAACGACAGCCACGAGATCGAGATCTTAGAACCTTAATCGATCCCTGCGATCCGGTTGAGAGCGTAGACGATCCGCAACATGGAGGCGCTGTCGTTGCGCTCGAACACGAGTTCGTCCGTGCTAAGAACATGCTCGGAGACGACGCGAGAGGCGTGGTCCGGCGCGGCAGCGATCCCACAGTCGTTGGCTTCGACCCACTCCATGACGCGGAGATCGCTTTTCGAATCCCCCATCACGAGCGCGAACGGATCATCGAGACCGAGCACGTCGAACGCCGTTCGAACACCAGCCGGTTTGTCTAACTCTAGGCTCCCCATTTCGGCGGCGTCACCCTTGTAATAGGCGATGTCGATCCGCTCGAAGATCGATTCGGCCGTTTCGGGGAGGGTCGAGGGATCGACCTCAGGAACACCGCCATGGCGTTCGAGCACTCCCCGGATTTCGGGATCACGGGCCGCGTAGTACGCACGTGTCATCTTCTCGTCGACGCTGTCGACGGTCTCAGCGAGCAGATCGAGGAGGTGACACAACGCATCGTCGATCACCGACACCGCTCGGTCGCTCCCCGTCTGAAAATTCGGCTTGAGCGTGATGTTGAACTCGTTGCCTTGGAGGTGACAGCCGCGCTTGATCGGCTCGGGCGCGTCCGAAAGCGCTCCCGATCGCACGCCGTCGAACACGGCTCTGATCTCTTCGTCCAATCCCTCATACAGCAGCGTCTTCGTGTCTTCCCCGTACCCGGGAGTGAACACACCGTTACCCGCCTCGTAAACAACGCTCAATCGCCCGGAATGGACGGTCTCATTGCCCAATCCCTGGGTGATGAACCCCTTAACGTTCTCTAGGGTCTGACCGGTACAGATGACGACCGGAATCCCCTCCTCTTGAAGTTGGGTGAGCAGATACAGCGTTTCGCGGGGGATCTCGTTGTCAGTACGACCCGCCGACCGGAGCGTCTCGTCAACGTCCAACACCAGGACGTTCACTGCCTGGCCGTACTTGGTGTTGAGATCCAACGCCGTAAACGCCTCATCCCGCGAGGCATGGGCAGCGATGTCGGCGAACGTCTCGCCGGCTGGAAACGCTCGGCGGATTGCCCTGCGATTTTGGTCGAGTTCGTCGCTGATTTCCTGCCAGAGTTCCAACGCGACACGCGATCCGAGCGCTGGAAAGAGATCCACGAGCGTCTGGTACTCTCGAAGCGTTGCGGTGTCGAACTCGTCGTACAGCCGGTAGAGGCTGTTGTAGCGATTCATGGTGGATTCCTCGGCTGGCGCACGTAAATCATCGTGGGCCTCGGTGTACCCTGCGGAGACGGTTTTATCGCGTGATCGGTTTGGTGTCGATGTGAATCTCGTGGGCTTCGATGTCTTCGAGCGCGGCGACTCGCCCACCCACCGTAACCGAACCGTCGTCGGCGTCGAGTGTGAGTGTAGCGACCTCACCGGTTGGTTCGACGGCAACGTCGGCGATGGTACCGTGTACGGTCCGACTGTCGCCGGTTTTGACGTCTCGACCCTCGACGTGGGCGTAAAACTCCCGGTCGAGATCGCTGAGATCCTTCAGACAGCGGCGAATGGACGCGTATCGACGGGGAAACGGTCGTTCGTGACCGTCCTCAGTGAGGGGTGTGGCCGTCGTCCACAACACCGTGTTGTAAAAGCCAGTGACGAGAAAGCCCAGCGCCGACCGGTTGAAGATGACGCCGTAATGCTCGGTGTCGCTCGTGAGCGCGCTTTGGGTGGCGTACACCGATCGCGTCCCGTCTGCGACGGCCATTACCGGCGTCGTTATCCCCCGTCGCGCCCGTGCACTCGTCGAAACCTGCGTGTAATCGTACTCCTCAGGCGATGGTGCCGAGGCCGCAGGCGTCACGAGCAGTTCGACGGCGACACCCGTCTCACACACCTCCGACAACAGATCTTCATACCGGGACAACAGCTCCGGCGTGAGCGAGAGCACGAGTTCGTACTCCGCGCTTTCGATCACCGTCTCTAAATACCGAAGGATACTCGGGCGGGACTTTACCAGTGATACCGCTTCAGTCTCACGCGACGGCGTGGTGTAGCGGTCGGCCAACCCATCAACCATCTCCTCAAGCGAAGCTTGAATCGTCGGAAAGACTTCGTCGGGATCGAGCGCCACGACCCGCATCGGTCGGGATTCGCGCAGTTCGACCATCCCCCGGTCGCTCAATTTTCGCACCGTATCGTACACCCGAGGCTGAGGGATAGAGGTGTGCTCAGCGATTTCACTCGCCGTCAGTTCACCGTGGTCAAGCACCGCCAGATACGCCTCGATCTCGTATTCCCCGAAATCAAATCGGTCACCGACGCGCTCCATCCGGTGCCGAAGATCGTCCGAATCCATTACCGGCTATTTTCGATCAACGAATAAAATATTTACTGAATGATGAAGTAATTCATCATAATTCGGAAATCAATTGTGTCGGCCCACCGAGCCTATCACACCGTTCGTTGGTAGAAACATTACTCTACTGGTGGATATCGAATCGTTCCGTGGTCAGTGGCCGAACGAAACGAAAGTATTTACTGTTGTATGAGTGGTATCTTCCGAGAACGGACTGACACACGATGGAGACCCAGACAGACGTACTTACGCTCGGGGAGACGATGGTGTTGTTGAATCCACACGAATCCGGCCCGTTGCGCCACACCATGGATTTCAGAAAGCGGATCGGAGGGGCCGAAAGCAACGTGGCGATCGGACTCGCGCGCTTAGAGCATCAGGCGGCATGGGTGAGTCGACTCGGAGCGGACCCCCACGGGCAGTACGTCCGTGATACGATCCGGGGCGCAGGCGTCGACACCCAGTACGTCACGTTCGATTCGAAAGCTCCCACCGGAATCATGTTCAAAGAACGCCGTGAACTGGGCGAAAGCGGTGTCTTCTACTACCGGGATGACTCTGCGGCGAGTCGGATGACGCCGGACGACTTACCGGATGACGCCCTCGCCGACGCGAAATACCTCCATTTGACGGGGATCACACCAGCGTTGAGTGACTCCTGTCAGAAGCTCATCCAAGATGCCATTCACCGAGCCAACCAGCACGATCTGACCGTCTCCTTCGATCCGAACCTCCGATTCAAACTCTGGGATCCAGCGGAAATGCGTGAAACGCTTCTCCCACTAATCGAGGAGTGTGATGTCGTTCTGCCCGGTATCGAAGAGGGTGAGGTGTTGCTCGACACCGAAGACCCAGAAACCATCGCCGAGGAGTTCCGTGCACTGGGAGCAACGGAAGTGATCGTCAAGCTCGGTGCCGATGGGGCGTTCGTCGCGTCGGATTCCGTCGCCCAACGGGTCGGTGCCTACGAAGTCGACCGCGTCGTCGATCCCATCGGTGCTGGCGATGGGTTCGCCGCAGGCTATCTCTCCGGACGGCTCGATGGGTTATCTCCCCATCGTGCGACCGATCGCGCCACCGCGGTTGGCGCGCTTGCGACCACCGTTACCGGTGACATCGAAGGGCTACCGACCCGATCCGAGCTGGCGCAGTTCACGAACGACCGAGCGGACCGACTGCGCTAATATCCAGCGTTCGGAAGGCTAGTCACAACAGCGTTATTTTCCCAAGTCCGTAAGTCCGCGTATGGAGTGCGATAAATGCGGGGAGCCGGCGGTCCTACACGCCGAGTACTCCGGGCTGCATCTCTGTGAGGACCATTTCATTCGCTCGGTCGAAAAGCGCGTCAGACGACGGATTCGAGAGGATGCGCTCGTTAGCTCGGAGGCGACACCCGAGGATCCCGAGACGTGGGTGATCGGTCTCTCCGGCGGGAAAGACAGTGTCGTTCTTACACGCCTACTTTATGAGACGTTCGCCAACGATCCACGGATCGAACTCCTCGCGCTCACGATCCATGAAGGAATCGAGGGATACCGGGACGCGTCGGTCGATGCGTGTATCGAACTGACCGAAAACATGGAGATCCGCCACGAAATCGTCGCCTACGAGGAGGAATTCGATCTCAGGATGGACGAGGTGGCCGAAACGGATCCGGAAAACATGGCTCCCTGTGCGTACTGTGGTGTGTTCCGTCGGGATATCCTCACTCGGTACGCCAAAGAGTACGGGGCGGATAAACTTCTCACGGGTCACAACCTCGACGACGAAGCCCAAACCGCGCTCATGAACGTTCTTGAGGGCGATGTCACACAGATCGCAAAACACTTCGATGCCAGCCTCGGGCCGTTCGAGGAGACCAGCGGCGACGACCGGCAACCACGCACCGAAAACGAGACGTTCGTCCCCCGCGCGAAACCACTCCGAGACGTTCCCGAAAAAGAGATCGCGCTGTTCGCACACCTTGAGGATCTCCCCGTTCACATGGCCGAATGTCCCCACGCGAGCGAGGCGTATCGCGGCGAGATACAACAGCTCTTGCTCGAACTCGAAGAGAACCATCCGGGCACGCGCCACTCCATTATGGCTGGCTACGAAGACCTCGCCGAGATCGCTGCTGAACAGTATCGGCAGGACTCCTTACCCGACACCACCGACTGCGAACGGTGTGGCGCGGCGACGACTAACCGCCTCTGCCGAAAATGCCAACTCGTCGAATCGATCCACGCAGCCTGAAATCACACCGGTGGGACGAAGCGATTCATAACATACCATGATACTTGGATAGGTATAGTATATATCTAGCATATAATGAAAATTAATGTCGCAAACGGTGGCCTCACCGACCATTACTCCATCATTTATCTAATAACGTCGAGACCGTTGTTAGTTTCAACAGAATCCTGTCCGCCATCGGACTGGGCACTACCGTAGTTAGCTTCCGACTCGGTGTCTACCCGATCAAGTGCTGCACGGCGAGAAGCGTCTGCCTGCTTTTGAGTCGTCGGGCCGAGAATTTGTGCGCTCTGTACGCCCGTCATGATCGCCATTACGCGAACTTTGCCCTTGTACTCCTGTTGGATTCGTGCGCCCCAAATGACGTTTGCATCGGCCTCGAGTCGCTCGGTGATCCGTTGGGCAATCCCTTCGGCCTCTTTGAGCGTGAGATCGGGACCGCCAGTGATGTGGACCAATCCTCCCGTCGCTCCCCGGTAATCGACATCGAGAAGAGGATGGCTCATCGCGTCTCGAACGACCTCTTCGGTTTTGTTCTTGTCTTGTGTTTCTCCAACGAGCATGACCGCAACGCCCCCTTGTCCCATGATGGCGGTCATGTCCGCGTAATCGAGGTTGATGAGCGACGGTTGGGTGATCGTCTCTGAGATCCCCTTGACCGTCTCGGCGATGATCTGATCCATTACGGAAAATGCCTTGCCGATCGGAAGGTTCGGAACGTAATCGAGCAATCGATTGTTGTCTAAAACGATGATCGAATCCGCCTCGTTGCGGAGTTGTTCGAGTCCTTCTTCGGCTTTCACGGTTCGCGCCCGCTCGACGTTGAACGGGGTCGAAACCATGCCGACGACGATCGCTCCAAGTTCTTTTGCGATTTTTGAAATGACGGGTGCAGCACCCGTTCCCGTTCCGCCGCCCATGCCAGCCGTAACGAACACGAGATCGGCACCCGAAAGCACGTCTTTGATCGTTCCCCGTGCCATCTCGGTCGCCCGCTCTCCCATTGAGGGATCACCGCCAGCACCGAGACCTTGGGTCAGCGTCTTCCCGACGAGTACTTTCGTGTCGGCTTCGATCATCTGGAGATGTTGTTTGTCCGTGTTGATCGCAACCGTGTCAGCGCCGTCAACGCCGATGTTGTAAAGCCGGTTGACGGTGTTGTTGCCAGCACCGCCAGCACCGACGACCACAATACGAGGATCGCCAAACTCGTCGATGTTGTCCGCGTTAGCTGCTTTGCGTTGTTCGTCTTCGGCGTGTTCGAGCGCGTCGTTGACGAGTTCTTGCATCGTCAGACACGCGCCCACTGACGCTTGCTCTCCCGTCGCTGACGCTCTGTGTTCTCTTCGTTAATCATGTCTCGAACAGCCGATCGAATCGCCTCGCTCCGATTGGGAAATTCTCCCGTCTCGACCAGTTGTTCGACTGCTTCGATCTGTTGTTTTGGAATCCGTAGTGTCACACGCTCCATGGTTTTCCCCTTTTTCCGGTAAGACGAGTATGGGCGATAGTCCGCCTTGCGTCTTACACGGCGAAACCGCCCGAATGCGGCCGTATCATCACGCATGCGCAGCCGTGTAAGACGGTCGTCTTACGCAGGTGTGTTCATACTCGCCGGTGTAATAAATCTTTGCCCCATGTATGACATCAATGGATACAATATCATAGATGGACCTTTCGGGGCGTGTCGCGGGGATTTATAGCGTATACAGGCGTTCATAACGAGCATCACAAACTACGATCGTTCGAGATCAGTCTCAGATGGGGTACGACGGCCGCAAACGGGGCAAAACGACCATTTCGTGTCAATATCAGCTCCGCACTCACAGACATCGTCTTGAGTGGATTTTTCTCCGCAATTCGGACAGTACACGTGTGATTCGGGGTGTGTCTCGCCACAATGAGAGCACTGAGTTCGTTCTGTCGCTGTATCCGTCGACGTTGAGGTGTGCGTCTTACACCGCTCAGAATCCGCAGGGGATTCGTCGGTGACAGCTGTCTGTGGCTCCCCCTCGACAGAGATGTTCACGTTGATATCTTTGGGTTCGGACCGTGTAAACGTCCCATCCTCTCGTTCGCTGATGAGTTCGTCCACACGCTCTCGGATCACGTGATCCACCCAGCGTTCGTCCTCAAATTCTACTGGGAGGTCCGACGGTTCGGAGTCGCTCATATGCGTGTTGAGATAGGTACGAAGCGCTTCGCGCATGATCGCGCTTTTGGAGGCTTCGAACTCCTCCAACTGCGCGATCAGTTCGTCGTCAGCGCGAAACGTGATCTTGCTCATCGGAGAAGAGTTGATTGCCGATCCATATCAACGTTCGTGCAGCGTCAGACAGCTGTCGGGGACACGGGATACGGACGAGATCATTCTGAACAGAAAGCGTTAAATGATGAATGCACATACGAAAGAGTGACCGCTCTTAGCTCAGTCTGGCAGAGCAGTCGACTGTAGATCGACTTGTCCCCCGTTCAAATCGGGGAGAGCGGATTTCTTTGTTTCCGAATCCGTGAGCGGAGCGAGCGTGATGAGGGGTCAAATCGTCTCGATCCGATTTGAGCCAGTCAGTCGCAGCGCGAACGGAGGGAGTGACCGTCTGACGCGGTTCAAATCGGGGAGAGCGGACTCATTCTTCTAGCGATTCACAGTCGACTGTAGATCGACTTGTCCCCCGTCCCCGCGAGCAAAGCGAGCGGGGGGATCGACGAGTGGCCAGAAAGCATATTCTAGACCCCCAATAATCGGTTTTTATCGATGAAATTACAAAGGATATCAATCAACCGACGATCGTTTCTTTCCGGAGCGGCTGCCGCCGTCGTTGGTACCGGTGTGACACTCGGGACGAGCGATCCGATACGGGCGCAGTCGGAACCGACGGGCGAAGAGCACTGGACCCACCCTACTGGGAACGCGGCTTCTACCGCTTTCAACAGGGGCGGCGTCGGGCCGACTGGGGACGTTTCGGTCGCGTGGGAAGGTGGCGCTGGTGGGTACCATAGTGATGTGAGTGTGAAAGCGGTCGTCGACGGGACGGTGTACGTCACTGATGGTTCGCTGGGCGCACTCGATGCAGAGGACGGGACGGAGCTGTGGGAGTTCAGGGCCGAAATCCCCGACAGAGAATTCTCCGATACTCCAGCGGCAGCCATCGAGAGTGCTACGGTGATGGACGGGGTCGTGTACGCACCGGTTCGCATCGGTGCCTACGATTCGGAGAACATATACCGCACAGAGCACACAGCGGTGGTCGCGGTCGATGCGGAAACCGGCGACAAACTGTGGCGACGTGATGCGCCGGTAGCCGGTATGTTTTCCACAACGACAGCGGTCGATGGGTCGCTTTTCGTGCGTGGTCCGGATCTCGGCGGTGGCAAGGGCCGATTCGTGTATGCACTCGACGCAAACGATGGGTCCGTGCGTTGGCGCCAGTCCATAGAGGTGGAATCGTGGGACAATTCCCCGTCAATCG
Source organism: Halocatena salina (assembly GCF_023115355.1). Classification (NCBI taxonomy): domain Archaea; kingdom Methanobacteriati; phylum Methanobacteriota; class Halobacteria; order Halobacteriales; family Natronomonadaceae; genus Halocatena; species Halocatena salina. The sequence goes on along the minus strand of NZ_CP096019.1, from coordinate 2,124,091 downwards.
TCGCCGATGGATCGGTGTTCATTGCGCCAGCCAACGGCGTCAACGCCTACGACGCGGCTACCGGTGATCTCGTCTGGGAAGCACTCCCTCGCGTGAAAGACCTCTCGGTGGCGATGGTGTCGGATAGCACCCTGTTCGTGAGCGAAAGCACCGAACCGGGAGCGACGATCATCGCGCTCGAGGCAGCGTCGGGAGACGAGCAGTGGAAAACGTCCTACAGCGGGGACGTCAAGGTGGATATCGGTACAGTAGACATGGAACGGCTGTACGTATCCATGAACGAAGACGCCGACGTCATCGCCCTCGATCGAACCGACGGGAGCGAAGCCTGGCGGGCGACTATACCCCAACCACCGATCCCTCCGGAAGAACCACCCGCAAAGCCGATTCCAGCTCGCGGCATGGCCCGCGTGGGGGGGCTGTTGTACATCGGGGGTGCCGCACTCCAGCCGAGCGATGGGTCGATCGTCTGGAAACAAGGAGTCGAAGAACCGTGGATCGCCGGGTATTGGTTGGACGCCGTTGCCGGGGGGCGGGTGTATCTCAGCGGCGATAGTCTGGTCGTGATGGAAGGGACCGAAACCCAGACGAAGACACAAACGCCACAGTCAGACACCGAGCAAACAGACGACCGAATCGAGACGACCCTCAATACACCGGACACGACGACCCAGAAACACGACGGGACAACCCAACGACCGGACGAAACGACGCCACGGCCGGAACCGAACCGAACCAACACAACTGTCACTGACGGACCGGGCTTTGGCGTGGTAACTACCGTCGCAGGCGGCGGTGTGGGTGCGTGGCAGTTTTTCACCAACTGAATAACAACCGATCCGGTGCGTGTCGACGGCTACAACTATTCGATCGGGAACAGATCCCCAAGACGAGAAGCGACCCCCGGCTACGGCACGCCTGATCGACGTCGCCGCAGTGACATTTCCAGATAGTATGGGTTAGGAACGAACATAGTTCCAATTCTGGAGATGGTGGATAGAACCGATCAATAGGGTGTTCCAGCATCCATTTCTTACAGACAAATGATACTTGGTGAGAGTCAATATCCATTTACTTATATGTATTAGTGGTAGTTTCATGTGGATATTTCATAGACTAAAACACTTAACAGTGTATTTCCTGAATAGCACAGGACCGACGCATCCCGTGATTTTAGCTTTGATTGAGGGCGCTAAGCCCCTTCCTTAACCGCGAGCGCAGCGAGCGGCGGGGAGGAGATACAGTCGCTCGGAACGGGAAACGGAAACTGTTTCTGCGCTGGTTCGAAATTCAACCAGTTATGAACAAGCGCGGACACGTACTCAACGGATTGTTGCTCGGTGTCGGTGTCGGGTTCATCCTCGCACCAGCGGGAGACGTCGGCACGCTCAGAACCATCGTGGCGGTAGCAGTGCCGATCACGCTCGGGGCGTTGGTTCCGGACATCGACACGGAGTTCGGCCGTCATCGGAAGACGCTACACAACCTACCTGTGTTGGGACTGTTCATCGCATTTCCGGCAGTTTTCAGCAACCTCCACTACGTCTGGATCGGCGTGTTGACCCACTACGTGCTGGATATGGTCGGTAGTAAACGGGGTATCGCGCTGTTCTATCCCTACACACAGGAGTATGGGTTTCCGACCGGCGTGGCAACCAAAAGTGAGTACACGAACCTCGTTACGTTGTTCATCACGGGAAGCGAGCTGCTCGTGGGATCAGCCATCGTGTATGGTCTCGGATGGTACGGGTGGCCGTTGACGCCGTTACCCGCGTGATCGACCAGACAGCTCAGTAGACGCGGACATCCTCGAACCGATCCTCGTAGGCGATGTGTCCGGGGTGTGTCGGTTCGGTCCCAGAGAGAAGCGTCCGGTCGATCTTGCTCCAGGTGTTCTCGTACAGGAGATGAGCGAATTCGATCCCACACCGAACGTCGTGCTCGAACCCCGATCGGTGGAACGTTCGACGCGGTGCGTGGTCTTTCAACGCCGCCGCGAGGTCGTCGACATCGTCGATCGGCTCCTCGAAGGTGGTCCACGTCTCTCCGATCGTTCCGGGGAGATGGGCGTACGAGGAAGCAAATCCGGGGAGACCGGTTTCACTGGCGATCGTCTGGGCGCGTTCGTTGTGGATGGTCAGATGTTTCGGATTGTACGTTTCGACTGCGTGAACGTCGTACTGGCGGATATCTGTGACGTCGAGGCTGACGGTGAGAAACTCCGGATGTGGAGCCAACACCGCTGCTTCTTGGCGATGAAGCTCCGCCATGACCCCGGAAAGAGTAATGAAATCCGGAACTGACTCCGTCAATCCGACAGCAAGGACGTGTTTTCGGTCGTGCCAGGCGCCCGTGAAGATCTCCCGGGCGGGAAAAACGGTGAGTTCCTCATCGGAGAACGCCTCTGCTTTCGCTTGGATGGCCGGGAGACGAGTAAAATGTGGTGCGTAGACGATCGCATCAAGGCCACGAACTTTGGCTCGCTCGACGATCGACTCGTCCAAAACCTTCACGTGCATATCGATACGTACGCCCTCCCCGACCTCTCGTCCCATCACGATGGCGAATACTCACAGTCGATTGATAACGATGCCGTTCCATTCGAACAGTGACGAACCGACGTCGAACGTCGTAGCTACCGATCCTCGCTATCGAGGACACGAATCTGATCGCCACGGACAGTCACCGGAATCGGGACTGTCGCCTCATACAGCTCGACAGTAACTTGATCCTTGCTTTCGTCGATGCGCTGGACCTGCGCTTTCTCGCCTTTGAACGGTCCTGCAATGAGCTCCACGATGTCGCCTTCCGCGATCCCCTCGACGTCGGGTTTGGGCGACAGGAAATGTTCGACCTCCACGATCGAGGATTCACCTTCGACCAGCCCCCGGGCGTGGGGGATCTCATCGAGGATACGATCGAACACGCTGGCATCTTCAGCCTCGACCATCACGTAGCTTGTGAGCGAATCAGGCGCGAGCGCCGCGTGGACCGACGATTCCTCGCGGTTCATGATCATGTCGGCAACGGTGCGCTCCTGACTCGCAGTCGTTTTGACAGCGTAAATCGACATCAGACACCACCTGGAAGGAACTGCATGATGACGAAGATGACGAATCCGAGAAGTCCGACGAGCATGATCCCCGCACCTGCGACGAGCGATATTTGAGTAAACTCGTCTCGATCTGGGGTGCTAGCGAGCTTGAGCACCCGAATGTACGAGGAGAGATCTGTTGGGATGTTCATGATCGGATCTTACGGATGGTCGTTTTTCTATCTTTCTACCGCGCTACCCGAGCAGAACACGATCGAACGAGACCGAGAAAGAGAATGATGACCCGATCGAGGACGACAGCGTCTATTCGATGTAGTCGATGGAGTCAGTGGTCGACGACCGAGACCGGGCTTCTCGGTCGGCTTCACTCCGACCGTAAATTTGGGGAGATTCCACGCCGGTCACGACGACCATCGTTTCCATTCGCTGTTCGAACTCGGTATCGACCGATGCACCCCAGATGATACGGGCATCGTTGTCGATGCGCTCGTAGATCTCTTCTACGACGCCTTCCGCTTCCTCGATGCTCATACCGGGACCGCCAACGACGTTGATGAGTGCGCTGGTGGCATTCGAAAACTCCACGTCGAGTAGCGGCGAGCGAAGCGCAGACCGGATCGAATCGCGCGCCTTGTTCTCCGATTCGGATTCGCCGAGTCCGATCATTGCCACCCCACCGTTTTCCATGATCGCTTTCACGTCGGCAAAATCCACGTTTACGAGGCCCGGTTTGGTGATGAGTTCGGTCATCCCTTTCACCGAGCGCATCAACACGCGATCACAGATCTTGAACGCGTCTTGAAGTGGTAGGTTCGGCGCGTATTCGAGCAGACGGTCGTTCGGAATGACGATGACCGTATCGGCGACCGATCGCAGCCGTTCCAACCCGGCGTCGGCGTTCGACCGACGGCGCTTGCCCTCCGCCGTAAAGGGAATGGTAACGACCGCGATGGTGAGCGCACCGGCCTCCTGAGCGGCTTCCGCGACAACTGGTGCCGATCCCGTCCCCGTTCCACCGCCGAGTCCTGCGGTGATGAAAACCATATCCGAATTCCCGATGGCGGCATCGATGTCGTCTTTGTTCTCAAGGGCGGCCTGCTCACCGATCTGAGGAACGGAACCAGCACCACGACCGCCGGTTTGCTTGCGACCAATGAGGATCTTCGAGTCCGCAGTCACCTGTTCTGAGAGGTGTTGAGCGTCAGTGTTGGTGGCAATGAGGGTCGCGCCGTGGATACCCTCTTCTGCCATCCGGGTGACGGTGTTGCCACCGGCCCCACCACACCCAAAAACCGCGATATTAGTTTCTAATTCGCTAACAATATCCGCGAGCTCGTCATCGGTCATCGTACCGGACGTGGCGGCAGTGGTGGCCTCGGTTGCAGTTCCATCAACCTCGGACCCGTTCTCCTGCTGGGAGTTGTTCCCTCCGGCCTCCGGCTCACCCTCGGCCTCGTTGATCGCGTCCTCGATGATCGAGTCCATACGTGCGTTGGATAACAGCAACGTCGGATAACTATCTTTCGCCACCGGTATGACGTGTGTCAGACAATCATATAGATGAAAACATATGCGTCTTTCGTTCACGAACGTCGGCCGGTGTTATGATCGTATCGTCGATCTCGACGGTCTGACCGTTCGAGAGTCGTCCGAACGCCGGACCTTCTGGAACACCGTACTGTCGCGCCAAAGTAGGGGAAAACGCGTCTTCATGGGCAATGACATTTTCCCCGTCGCGTTCGACGTCGTATTTACGTTGGAGAATCGTTATGAACGCTTCCGTAAGGTGGTTTCGATCTACCGTCGAGGGAAGGACGACGATACGGTCGAGTTTCGTCCCGTTTTCTGTCGTGGTGACGGCGACAGCGCGAGAACGAACCATCGAGAGGGTTCGCTCGTGGTTGATCCCGTTCGCTGCCGCGAGGAGATCGGCAGGGATCTCGATTCGTGACAGTTCGTCGTGGTCGGTAGGATCAAACTCGCCGGAGACGGCATCGGTCGATGGACAGCGATCACCGAACCTGAGACCGTCCGTGATGGGGCGAACGGACCGTTCGAGGTGGTTCACGAGGGCAAGCGGTATGCCATCGGTTTCTCGCACCCACGTTTCACTGACGGTCCGGTAGCCGAGTTCCTCGATCGTTCGTTCGAGTGCTGGATCGTCCTCGACCAGTGCGTAGGTCGTTCCGCTGCGTTCGAACGCCCGTTTGAGGACCGAACGGTGCTTCTCGGGTGCTCCCATCGCCGCAAGCGCCCAGTCGACGCCGACGTGGCCCACGGACCACTCGGTGTCTCGAACGACGCGCTCGAACCGAGGGACGTAATGGCCACCTCCGAATCCGACGAGCGTTTTCTCGGCGTTCGGATCGACCGATCGCAACGCGAGGATGGCCCGTGCGACGGCTTGCGCACCCTCGGGATCGTTCCATTGTCGTTCGTCGCTTCCAAGTTCCACGAACAGGGAGGGAGTCGTGAGTTCGGTCGGACCGTGGTGGGTTCCTTCCAGTCCGACGTCGTATCCGTCGGGAGCGTGTTCGGTGAGTGCGGCGAGCACCGTCGACTGGGCGTTGGGTGCGGCCTGTGCTAACGATCGATCGTGCCCACCGAACTCGGCCGGGCCGAAGTTCCCGGTGGGATGGGCGGTCAGCAGTGGTCCCGTCTCGCCAGCGTGTCGAGAGGCAAAGACCAGCAGATCGATATCGGAAAACACGCTGTCGACGCCGTCGAGATGGAGGTGTAACTCCTCGAATTCCCGGAGTTCGACTCCGTCGAGCCGGTACACCGTTCCACCACCGTCGGCGTCCGACCGCGAGGCGTCGTGCTCCTCGCGCCACGATTCGAGCGTACGGAGCTGCTCACCGATGTGGACACTCGCACGGTCGGCTCGGCTGAGAACGATTCCGATCACACCCACAGTCGGCGGTCACACGAGTAAAGCCCATCGAGACGAGAGACCGGCTAGCTAATGTCCGCCCAGCGTGAACCCGGGCTATGAACGTCTTCGGACTCATCGGCAACCCGGTTGGCCATTCACTGTCGCCGCCCATGCACGAGCGCGCCTACGAGACCCTCGGAATGGACGCGCGATACGTCACGTTCGAACCCGACCCGGACGCGCTCGAACGCGCGATTAGGGGGGCGCAAGCGCTGGGTATCGAGGGGTTCAACGTCACGATCCCGTTCAAACAGGACGTGCTCTCGGTCGTCGACCCCGATCCCCTCGCTGCCCGCATCGGAGCGGTCAACACGATCGATCTCACCACTAACACCGGTTACAACACCGACGCCGTGGGAGCAGTCCGGGCGTTACGTGCTCACGACGTGACGTTGTCCGGGACGGCTGTCGTCGTCGGTGCGGGCGGGGCCGGGCGTGCCGTCGCGTTCGGTCTCGCGGATGCGGGTATGGCCGTACGAATAGCCAACCGAACAGCCGAACGGGCACACGAACTCGCCCGAGCGGTGCCGGACGCCTCGGGCCACGATCTCAGCTCGCTGCCGGAGCTGCTTTCCGACGCCGACGTGCTCGTTAACGCCACGAGCGTCGGGATGGACGAAGACGCCACACCGGTCCCAGCGGCGGCACTCCACTCGGATCTCGCGGTACTGGATGCGGTGTACACGCCGCTCGAAACGCGGCTTCTCAGAGAGGCAGCCGCTATCGGCGCGACGACTATCGACGGCGGATGGATGTTGCTTTATCAGGGTGCGGCGGCGTTCGAACACTGGACCGGCCACGACGCACCGATCGATGCCATGAACGACGCACTCCGATCAGAGTTGTAGCGTCGAAAGCGAACGCGACGGATCAGGTGCGTCTTTAAGTACTGCGACTCACTATCACCGCCCATGAACCTGCTCGATAAGATCAAATCGATTCTCAATATGGGAAACGAAGAATCGAAACCCGCGGACACAACTGCTACGTCCGACGTTTCATCGTACGAATCGAACAGTTCCGACCCTAGTGGTAACGGGACAGTTGACAAGAAATCCGACGCCGAACCGACCGGCGCTCCATCCGAAACCGACTCCACGAGGGTTCCCAACGTGGAAAAAGCCGAGACAGACACGGACATCTCCGCGAACCACACGGACGACGGTGAAACGGAGGCGGCCACAGCTGTCGAAGCTGAATCGAAAACGAAGGACACTGAACCAGAAACGGATAGCACCCAGCCAGAAACGGATAACAACGAACCGGAAACTGAGGATACTGAACCGCAAACCGACGACGGCGGATCACCCTCGGAAACCAATGGAGCCTCGACCGCCGAAGTGGTCGAGTCCGAACCGGTCGATGTGATCAAGGGCGTGGGAACCACGTACGCCGAACGATTGGGTGAAGCGGGGATCGAGACGGTAGACGAACTTGCGGCGGCCGATCCGGAGGCGATCGCCGGCGAGACCGACATCTCCGCCAAGCGGATCGAGCGCTGGGTGGGTCGCGCAGAGCATCGGTAATGAGTACAGTCGTGACCGATCGAGCGGCGTTCCGTCGATCCGCGCGGCCGGACGTGCGTGTCCCGGTCGAAGTCCGTGTGTCCGTCGATGATCCGTTTCTCGCCTATCGCCGTGCCCGTGACGGCGATTGTGGGGTGTATTTGGAAACGACGGGCGGGCAGGACGGCTGGGGTTATTTCGCCGTCGATCCGATCGATCAGGTGACTGTCGGCTCCGGCCGATCGGGCGCACTCGAAACGCTCGTCGACCGACTCGAGGAGGAAACACTCGTTCGGGGGGACTGTGAGATTCCGTATCCGTGTGGGGCGTTCGGCTGGCTGTCCTACGATATCGCCCGTGAACTCGAATCGATTCCGACGAGTACGACTGACGATCGTCAACTCCCGCGGCTCGAAATCGGCGTTTACGATCGGGTGGCGGCGTGGACGACTGACGACGGGAAGCCATCCGAGCTGCGTGTCACGGCCTGCCCACACGTTGGACCCGACGAACGGCCCGAAGCTGCCTACCGCCGCGGGCGAAGCCGGGCGCTCGAACTCATACGAGCGATCGAGACGGGTGATCCGACGGTCGAATCGCCACCAGTTCGATCGGAGACACCCACCACCAAGTTCGAAAGCGACTGCGGACGGGCAGCGTTCACAGAGCGCGTCGAACGAGTCAAAGAACACGTGCGAGAGGGTGAAACGTTCCAAGCGAACGTTTCACAACGGTTGTCCGCACCTGCGATCGTCCATCCGGTCGAGACGTACGCCGCACTCCGGCGTGTCAACCCGGCACCGTATTCAGGGCTGCTCGAATTCCCAAGCTGTGATCTCGTGAGTGCAAGCCCGGAACTCCTATTAGAGCGAGAGGGTGATCGGCTGCGAACGGAACCGATCGCCGGTACCCGGCCGCGCGGTGAAACACCGGCGGAAGACCGAGCGCTCGAAGCCGAACTCCGATCGGACGAGAAAGAGCGGGCTGAACACGCGATGCTCGTGGATCTCGAACGCAACGATCTCGGCAAGGTGAGCGAGTACGGCAGCGTTACCGTGAGCGACTACCGACGAATTGATAAGTATTCTGAAGTGATGCACCTCGTGTCGGTCGTCGACGGCCGACTCCGTGAGGACTGCGATCTGGCGGACGCGATCGCAGCGGTGTTTCCGGGAGGAACGATCACCGGGGCACCCAAACCCACGACGATGGCGATCATCGACGACGTAGAAGCGACCCGCAGGGGACCGTACACGGGAAGCATCGGGGCGTTCGGCTTCGATGGGCGAGCGACGCTGAACATCGTCATCCGGACGCTCGTCCGGCATGAAACGGAGTACCACCTCCGCGTCGGCGCGGGCGTCGTCCACGACTCGGACCCCGAACGCGAGTACGAGGAAACGCTGGCGAAAGCCCGCGCGTTGATCGCCGCAATCGATGAAGCGATCGATTCGACACACAGATTCACCGTCCAGTGAACGACTACACCGATGACGTTACAACGATGATTCTCGTGATCGACAACTACGATTCGTTCGTTTACAACCTCGTCCAGTACGTCGGGACGTCGCTTGCTGTGATCGATCCCGACGAAGGAAACGAGAAGTCGGTCGTCGTGCGCCGCAACGACGAGATCGACAGTGCCGGCATTCAGACGCTCGATCCCGACGGCATCGTCGTGTCACCGGGGCCGGGAACACCCGAGGAGGCAGGCGTCTCCATGCCCGTGTTCGGCGAGTTGTCCTATCCGACACTGGGCGTCTGTTTGGGTCACCAAGCGCTGTGCGCTGCCGCTGGAGTGAGTGTAGATCACGCGCGTGCTGTCGTTCATGGGAAACCCTCGACAATCAAACACGACGGGATGGGCGTGTTTGCTGGACTTCCCGAGCGGATCGAAGTCGGACGGTACCACTCGCTCGCCGTGACCGACGAGCTTCCGGCCTGTCTGATCGAGACCGCTCGCACCGACGACGGTCACGTCGTCATGGGCGTCCGACACCGCGACAAACCACACGCAGGCGTCCAGTTCCATCCGGAGAGCATCCTGACCGACGCGGGATACCGGATGATCGAAACGTTCTGTCGGATCTGTCTGGAGTCGAACCCATGTACTATCACGTAAACGGGAAACTGGTCGCCAGCGAGGACGCGACGGTGAGCGTGCGCGATCGCGGATTTCGGTACGGGGATGGGGCATTCGAAACGATACGGGCCTACGGAGGAGAACTGTTCGCGTGGACGGCCCACCGACAGCGGCTGACAACCACCTGTGAGACGCTCGGAATGGCCGACGCGGTGCCTGACGATCTCGGTGAACGGATCGATGCTACGCTCGAAGCGAACGGTCTCGCTGACGCCTACGTCCGAGTATCGGTGACGCGGGGGGTCCAACCGGGAAAGCTGACGCCCGGTCACGAGGTCGATCCGACTGTCGTCGTCGTCGTCAAGGAACTCCCGCGGAGTGGCCGAGACGGGACCTCCGTCTGGGAAGAGTACGCGACCGTTCAGTCGGTAGGAACCCGCCGGATTCCCGACGACGCGGTGCCGGTCGACGCGAAGACCCACAACTATCTCAATGGAATCCTCGCCCGAGTCGAACTCCGACGCGCAGCGACCGACAGCTACCAGCCCGACGAAGCACTGCTCCGAGACGCTGACGGCTACGTCGCCGAGGGGGCAACGAGCAATCTCTTTTTCGTCGAGGGAGGCACGCTCAAAACGCCACGGGAAGGGACGATCCTACCGGGTATCACCCGGAACATCGTTCTCGAACTCGCTGAAGATGAGACGTTTCCGGTCGAAACCGGCCGGTACACGCTCGATGACGTTCGATCGGCCGACGAGGCGTTTCTCACGAACACGACGTGGGAACTCCGACCGATCGAGCGGATCGACGGGATCGATGTCGGAGACGGGCCGATAACGAACCTGCTCGCGCGGCTGTACGACGGTATCGTCGAACGGTACTACTGAACCTGCGCCGACCGAGGGACCATCGCGTCGCGTCTGACGACATCGTCGAACTCCATAACGTACTCCGGACCGAACGCGGTAGCGGGCGTTTGGAATCCGTCTGCTGGCTCACCATCGAGCGTGCGCACCACACTCTCGACTGCCGTTTTGGCGGTCAACGCGTATCCGTTCGGGGTTCTGAGGCGCGCGACACGCGTCTTTCCACTCTCCTCGTCAGTCACTTCTCCCCAGAGCCGGGTCTCCCCGTACCGGCGTTGTTCCGCACTCGGTCCGTCGATCAGCCGGTCGACGAGCGATTCGAGACCGCTTTTGACCGGAGGCGTGTTCATCACCGGACGCAGATACCGAGTAAGCTGGGTTCCACGGATGGCCCACGATGGCAACGCCATGTAAAACTCGATGTTCGGAACTCCTGTCGAGTGATACGCCGTAGAAACGTCGCCCCACGGGATCGTGACCGCCGTCCGTTCCCCCGATCCGAAATCGATCGTTCGGGCATTCCATCCCGCTGGAACGGTTCGTATCTCTCCGTCCGTGCGAATGGCCCCACCCGAAAGCATTCCATCGATCATGGTTCGGGCGGTGCCCGGGGACGGAGTGCCGAGGCTCTCGAACCCGAGGGCGAGCTTCGATGGCTGTGAAACTGCATCGTGGAGGTGAACGGCGAGACAGTCCGAGGGAACCACGTCGAAACCCACCCCCGGAAGGACGGTCACACCGGCGTCAGTGGCCTGCTCATCACGAGCGGCGATCGATTCGAACACTTCGATCTCACCCGTGATGTCCAGATAATCCGTGTCCGTTTCCAAACACGCATCGAGGAGTGGCTCGTGAGTGTGAACGAACGGGCCAGCGCAGTTGAGAACGACGTCGACCGTCGACAACTGCTGTTTGACGATCTCGGGGCGCTGGAGATCGAACGTCCGGTATGTGAGTCCCCACTCCGACGCTTGTGCCTCCAGTTCGGAGAGATTCCGTCCGGCGAGTACTGGCTCTATCCCCCGTTCCATCGCGGTCGCAACCACGAGGCGACCGGTGTAACCGTACGAACCGTACACGAGAAGGTTGCTCATATGTTCATCTCTTCGACCAGAACCATAATCTACCCGCCGACCACGACGAATGTTGCTGTGATAGAAAGTAATTGAATTATAATCTTTAATAAATGGTATACAATATGTAAATAAACGATAGATAGTATTGGTGAATCAAAACAGGTGTGGTGATATTCTGACGGCCACGATATTGATTAGTGCTGGCAGTGTAGCCAATGGTATGCCAGAAACAGTTGAAGCCAAATGCACGAACGGGGAGTGTGAACTAGACATGGTAGAATTACACTACACTTACGATATGAATGAGGAAACGACTGTCGGCGATTTCGTCTGTCCGTACTGTCGTTCTGATACGCTGGAAGAGATCGTCGTTTGATAGATCATACCAAATCGATAAACGCGCGCGCACCATACTGTAAGATATGTTACGGAGACTTGGCGAACGCATCGAACGGACGGTGTTGGCGGGGGTCGGTCGTGCGACGAGCCAACTCCAAGAGCGTACGCCGCTGTCGGTCGATCTGCTAGAAAGCGAGAAGAGCTACCTCGCGGAGTTCGACGCGCCTGGCGTGGCAGCCGAGGACATCGACGTGCGACTGGTCGAAACGGAGCTTCAGGTCAAACTCCATCGAACGCGCGATCTCGACGAATCGATCGATCTGCTGTTGCGCGGTCGGGGACTGCGTCGTTCCGGGTCAGTGTCCCTGCCGTCGTCGTCCGTCGATGCGGCGGCAGCGTCGGCGACGCTCACGTCCTCGGGGACGCTCCGGATTCGAATCCCGAAAACCGAACCGGGATCGGCGGCGGAGCCGATCCGGATCGAAACGGCCAGTGAAGACGACAGCGAGACGGACACCGACGATGATCAGTCCAGTCCGTCGAGTCCGGCGGCTGGATAGCCGACGACCGTATCGACTCCAGCCGCATAGAGCGCATCGATCCGCTGACGGATCGTCTTTCGGTCTCCAACGAGCGCGAACTCCTGAGCTGCAGTGAGAAGGCGGTCACGAACTGCCCCCCTCGCGTGGCGGTCGGTTGCCGGCTCGTCCGACCGTTCGGCCAACGACTTTCGAACCGTGCGGCGGCGAGCGACGTATCCACCAACTGCGTCGAGAATCTCGTCTTCTTCGCTCGAAAGAACGGTCGGGGCATACACCGAAACATCACCATCGTAACCGGCCGCCCGCAGCGCTCGAATCGATGGACGTGTCTCTTGGGTGAGCAGTTCGTACTGAACACCACCGGCCGCAAGCGCGATCCGCTTGATGCCCGCAGTGCCGACCCACGGTCGAAGAGCAGTTGCCGAATCGAGAGCTTCCCGGAGACGCGGCGCGACCGCTCGGCGCTGCTCCGTGTCGCTCAGATACGCTGCGTGTCCGGCGACGAAGATGCGCCCCACGTCCGCTGGAATCCACTCGACCAGCGAGTCGTCCCCGAGCGGATCGAACCCGTCGGCGCGGACGGGCGTCGTGAGATAGACGGAGCCTCGGTCGGCAAGCGCACGGAGTTCGTCCGCGCTCGGGAGATGCTCACGGCCCTCATAATCGATCACCACCGTGTCGACGGAGAGATCATCGACGCGGGTCACGTCACACTCGGTGGGCTTCAGCGCTATCGCATCGAAGCCGACGCGAGCGAACGGCTGTTGGGACTGTTGTGTCGTCACGATACCACCTCCTTCGAAATGAGATTACAGACGATGCGGAACACGATCAGCCGTGAAAACGACCATACCGACACCTAGCTCGGACGGCGCAAAAGCGTGACGTTCCGGGCGAGCGTTACGGTGCTGTCGGCCGTGACTTATCCATCAGCATATTTACTATTGATTGCACGTACACAGCCACATGGACACGTATCTCGCCCTCGAATACGGCCACCGCGAGGAACTACCGGATGAATACGTGAACGAGGTTCGAACGCCCGACGCCCTCGTGGCCCATTTCGTCAAGGCGTTCACCGATCCCGGCGATCGGGTGATCGACATCTTCGCCGGATACGGGACGACACTCACGGTGGCCGAACATCTCGATCGCGTGCCGTTCGGGATCGAATACGAGGCCGACCGCGTTGCCCACATCCAAGACCGGATCTCGACGCCGACGCACGTCCGACACGGATCAGTCCTCGATCTGGAGCCGTCGTGGTTCCCACCGTGTGAGTGCTGTTTCACCTCGCCGCCGTTCATGACGCAGACGATGGAGGAGAACCCGTTCGAGAACTACGCGGGTCGGAGTACGTACGAAGAGTACCTCGCGGACATCGAAACGGCGTTCACCCGTCTTGGGTCCGTGCTGGCCCCCGGTGGGCACGTCGTCGTCGACGTCGCGAACATGAAACACGACGGAACGGTGACGCCGCTCGCGTGGGACATCGCCGATCGGGTGTCGAACGTCTTCGAGTTCGAGGGTGAGGTCGTCGTCACGTGGGAGGGTGAGAGCCCGATCGGACGGGACGGACGCTTTGGCTACGGCTACGATCACACGTACTGTCACGTGTTCAGGAACTCCGAACCGTAACAAACCTGTTCCCGTCGGATCACACCGGAAATTCGGCGTCAGGATCGACGCGGCGGTCGGGTTCGGGTGGACGTTCCCAGTCGGTAACGAGTTCAAGGAACTGCACGAGAATTCGGGCAGTCGCGCCCCAGACGGTGTATCCGTTCACGCGGAAGTAATGGAGCCGGATGTCTCCATAGTAGGGATGATCACGCCGTTCGGAGTCGTAGTTGGAGTAGTCAGTGAGCGCGTCGATCGAGAGTCGAACGATCTCGGCCACTTCGCGCTCGTCGGGGAGATACGTCCGATCCGGAATTCGAGCCACGTGAGGGCACACCGAGTACCGGGTGACCGTTCGTATACAATCGAGCTGACCGATCACGTCCGCTTCCGTCTGTCGGAGACCGATCTCTTCGTGGGCCTCTCTGAGGGCCGTTTCTCGGAGTGATGAGTCGTAGGATTCCCGCCCACCGCCGGGAAAACTCATCTGTCCGGGATGCTCGCTGAGATAGGCAGCGCGTTCGGTGAACAACAGCTCCGGACTCCCATCCAGCGCGATGACCGGGACGAGCACCGCCGCTTCGCGCTCCTCGGTACACACCACGATCGGATCGTGGTCACCGACTCGTGCCAAGTCCATGCATACATCACTCATCCAATGGATTTATCTTTCGCGGTGAGTGCTGAATCTGCTCGCATTCCGGATGTGTCACACCCGGCTCTCGAACGGATCACTGCTCGGGTAGCCGGTTCCGGACCTGTCCCAGATCGACCGCCCCCCACGCTTCGAGATCGTAGCTCACGTCCCGAAAATGGGCGATTCGACGGTCGTCACCGCCAGCAACGGCGCGCGCCGTCTCCCCGCGAAACCGTTTCTCGACCGATTGAGCCAGTTGTTCCCGATCGATCGACCGGGGCTCGATCGACATGATGTGAGGGAGGTCGGTCGCCCCGGGTGGAATCACCGGAAAGGCCGTCGGGCCGACTGCTAGCCCGCCCTCGCACTCCACGAGGTGGTAGGACGTGACGGCGCTGTCGATGAGCGCCCCATTAGGTGGATCCTCGCCGCGTTTGAACGCGAGTTCTACGAGGGCGTCGTTGAGCTCGTTCCGTGTGAGGACGCCAAACAGGTCGACGATTCCAGCGAGTTCATCGGCAGAGAGTTCGAGCGTCATCTGTCGGTGTCGAGATCGATGCGGTCGGCATCAACATCACCGTTGCTATAACGATGCGCCGACATGCTCGCGCCAGCGTCGACGAGATCAGCGATATCGTCCTGTGAGGCGGTTCGGACCGCCGCTGAGTCGATCGGAGTGTCCGTCCACGCGGGTAGACGAGCGTCGGCTGTCGGGGAGGTCACTGCTGGTAGATACGCATCGATCTGGTCGCGTTCTGACTCACTGTCGTAGTCCAATCCATTGAACGCTGCATCTGTGGCATACTGATCGATGAGCCTGTCTGCTGCTTCCTGGTACTGCTCCCGTAGCGATTCGTAGTCGAAAGTGACCCCGTCGGCTTCCAGCACCGAAAACAGCGACGCACCGACATCGACGCTCATGTCGCCCAGTCCGTGTGGACCATCGACCGATCGGTGGTCGTGTTTGTGAACACCGAGATCGATCTGGGCAGTGCCCTCGAATCCGGCGTGCTCGAACGCGGTGCCCAGTGCCCCGACTTCCAATCCCCAACCGGGAGGCACCCGCAACCGACGCGCAAGTCGAGCCGTCATCGCCATCTCTCCGGCCAGCGCGTACCGGAACGCATCGAGATACGAAACGATCGGAGCTCCAGACAGCTGAGACAGCGCACGAATGAGCGGCGCATAGAAGAGTCGAAACAGCCGTCCGTACAACCGGTTTCGCTCGATACGCGCGTAATACCCCTTGACGAACGAATAGTCTCGTTCGAGCGGGAACAACAGCCGGTTGACGTGGCCGTGTGAGTACGTTTCGACGTCCGCGTCGTGGACGACGGTGTACTCCGTATCGCTTGCGACCCCGAGCGCGAGCCATACGTCCCGACCCTTGCCGCCAGTGTCACTGAAACCAGCCTCGGTGAGCAGTTCGTTCACGCGCGGACCGTTGCACCAGATCGTCTCAGTGGAAACGTCATAGCCAGCTAGCCAGTCGTGAATCGACGCGACAGCGGGCGCATCAGCGCGCAACGCGATCACGACACGAGCAGGAGCCACGTCTTCGAGCGTCCGTAAGATGCGGTCTGTAGCGTGACTCGTGTGAGCGTGACCGGTCATCGGGATGACGACGCTCGCCCGATCAGTCGGCGCGTCGGGAACGGTGTCGGTAAAATCGTGTAATGTCGTTATCCGCTCCTGAACGTACTCCATCAGCGAAACTAATGAGACGAGGGGAAAAGACTCATCGATCGACTGGGAACGACTCCGTTCGACGATCAGTAGGGAACCCACCAACCAGATACACCACTACGAACACTGATAAGACGAGTCCGACGACACCAGCAAACCCCCGAAAGACGGGATCGAATCCGTAGCCAGCGTCGACGAGCGCGCCGAGCACGGAGCTCCCAGGGGCCTGAACCAGCATCATCCCACCACTGTAAACCGCATACGCGCTGGCCCGGCTCTCATCGGGGAGCGACGAGAGCAAGAGCGTGTCAATAGTTGGGAACAAGCAGTGAATAACGTAGCCGAGCACCGCACTCACGACGAACAGCGCGAGGTAGCCCGACACGACAGTGAGCACGAGGAGACAGCACACGAACGCACCACAGACGGCGAACATGAGCGGTGCGTTGGGAAGACGTTGGGCGAGATAGCCGGTAATCAGAAACGCGGGGATGCCAGCACCGAACAGCACCGTCAACAGCCCTTGTGCCGCCGGCTGTGAGAGCGACTTCGCTGTGATCAGATACGTGACGTAGAAGTTGAACACGCCCTGCCAAACGAATCCAGTCACACCGACGAACACGACGCCGACGAGGATGAGCCGCCATTGGCGGCGCGCTGCACGGACGAAATGGCGATCTGCCGCGCCTGCCGCGGGGAGGTCAGTCATCGAGATGATCACGAGGAGGACGACCGTCGTGAGTCCGCCCACGACGGCGAGCAATGAGAACGCGAGTCGCCACGATCCGAAAAGTATTACGCCGCCAACAAAGGGTGCCGCGACGACTGCTGCGACTTGGCTCGACATCCCATGGATGCCGATCATATCCCCGACGCGATCCGGGAAGAGTTCAGTTACCAGCGGGTTCGCGGCGATGAAATACGTACCACTCGAAACGCCCAAACAGAACGCCCCCACCATCAGCCACTCGATACTACTCGCAACTGCGGAGAGTCCGCCTGCCGCCGTGAGGACGGTCCCGGCTGCAAGCACCACGTAGTGGCGAGGAACGCGCGTGAGGAGATAGCCAACGGGGAGACGAGGGCTCGCGCTGCCGATCCACACGAGCGTTGCGAGCAGTCCGACGGTCGCGTCCGTCGCGCCGAACGTCGCTTTCAACGGCTCAAGTAGCGGCGAGAACAGTACCCGTGCCAGATTGACTAGAAATACCATCGAACACAACGTACCGAACAAATGACGGCGTGTCACGAACGTGGATTCGAGTCGATGGGTATCAACCCTCGTGAATCAGTTCTCGAGTGGGACTCTGTAGCGTATTATTCGAACGTAGCGTCGAACGCCTGTGCACCCATCGGTTCGAACGTCCCGGCAGCGACGTTTTCATCCACGTGGTCGGTCGTGCGCATGCCGACGAGTGCGCTTGTCACGCCGGGGGCGCTCCGCGCGAAGTTGATGGCTCGCTGTACAGCGCTGTCGCCGTTCAGCGTGGCGGCCACGGCGTCCGGAATCGCTCCCGGTCGGGTTAGATTGCCTTGTCCGATGGAGGCGCTCGTGAACACGTTCAACCCGGCGTCGTGGGCGAACCGAAGCGCACTTTTCGCTCCCTCACTCGATTCGTGTGATTCGACGGTGAACGCATCGGCCATGTGGACGTTGAACGGAAGCTGAACCGCTCGGAAGTGTGTGGCGTCGGTCCCCGCTCGGTCGGAGGCGTTCCGGGCGCGTTCGACGATTTCGGGCAGCGAGAGGTAGCTGTCGTGCCCCTGTGGAACGCGAAAGCACTCCCACGTTGCGACTCCATAGTGGCGGATGTGCCCTGCCAGTGCACGCTCTTCGAGCCGAGTGAACGTTTCCTCCAGTTGGTCGTACACCTGTTCTCTGGGCGTCGTTTCGAGCTGTGTCTCGGGGTTGTGGACGTAGTACAAGTCGATGGTGTCGACGCCGAGATTGTCGAGCGACCGGTCGAGCTGGTCGTCGATGAACGAGGGGTGAATGCAGTGGATGCCGCGAGCCAGCTCCTCGGAGTCGATGATGTCGGGGTCGAGATACTCCCGTCGGATGTACGCCCGGGGATCGTCGGGCCGGGATCTGTCGAACGGGATGAACCCGCCTTTCGTCGCCACGAACACGCTGTCACGGTCGGTTTCGGCGTTTTGAATCGCCCGGCCGACCACCCGTTCGCTGCGCTGGTGGCGATAGTTTATCGCCGTGTCCACGACGTTGACGCCGTTCTCGATCGACCGACCGACGGCGTCGTGGTAAGCCCGATCGGCCGCATCGGTCGGGTCGCCCAGATACGTTCCTACACCGATACTCGACACTACGCAGTCTGACAACCGTCGGAAGTACGTGCGGGCGAAGTCGGGAAAGCGATCCCGGTAGGCCCACGTCGCCGTGTTCGTCGCCATACTCCTCGTTCGTGATGCTGCGTCTTACTGTTACCGCGACCCGACACTCCGCGAGCGCCGTCCACCACCTTTTTTCCGCTCGGGTGGCCGGAGGCCACCCTCACGCAAAAAATCTGCATTGCAAGAGCGAAGCTCTTGCAGGCTCCCACTCGCTTCGCTCGCGGGAAGACCAAAAAAAGCCGCTCGCTACCGCTCGCGGGGGGTGACCTTGCCCGCCTCCGCGACCGCTCCGCCTTCGCCGCCTTTGTGTTCTCAGTCGTCGGCGTGGACGGCTGGCGGCGCATCCACGACACGAGCCACGTCGGGGTAGCAAGCCCGTAATCCATCGAGATCACCACGGTGACGATAATGGCAGTACTCCGCCAGCGTTGTGACTAACGCGGCTGGGGCACTCGTTGCGGCGGGTTGCTCGGTTATCGCAGTCGGGTCCTGGTCGTCCTCGGGCGTGTACACCGACTGCACGACGGTGCCGTCGCGCTGTTCGTGGTAGCGCACCCGACCGCCGTTCTCGAACCACCCGGTGACGACCAGCTCTTTTGCCGCGTTGTAGCGCGTGATGTTCGCAATCCCGGGTAAATCATCGTACTCCATTTGTGACCGACCGAGTCCGGCCGTCGCTAGAATCTCCTCGATCTGGGTGGCGTGCGCACAGCCCGTACTGCGACAGGGCTTGCACCAGATACCGTTTCCCACGTCCATCACGTAGTACAACTCAGCTTTCGAGATCGTCGCTCGATCGTCGAGGGTCGAGATGTTCATCGACTCGCCAAGCCGATCCCAGAACTGAAACACTGGTAACGTCATCGACGACCCTCCAGCAGTGGACACCCCACCCGATGCGCGTACCGCGACCGAATCGGACGCCCACAGTTCCGACACCGCTGTCGCTGTTCATATTCTTGATACGATTCGACACCGTTACATGTCTCTGCTTCGTTCCCAATCATGGGTTGTCGCTTCTGGTGAGAACCCTAGCGTCGGGTGCTAGGTCCACCCGGCGCGTTCAACATGAACGCACACGCCCCACGGCGCACGCAAGCGTTCTCATTTACTCTTCGTTACCCCTTCACACATAAAGGTACTGATGGAATGAAAATGTTATGTCATACTAACAATTAATCCCATCAGCAGTTGCGTGATGGATTGTAGTGAGTATCGAGATCGGACTGGCACCCCCGTTTGTCGTTGCCATCCTCATCATACAGAAAGGGCTGATGAAATGAATATCGTTACAATTCATTGTCAGAACCATCTACGGAAGGATCGGATCGCCAGCCCGACCGGGACCAGACCGCGATGGCTACCATCGAACTCACGAACAGCAGACCGCCGAGCACGCTCATCCTGGTCGTGAGCGACGTGATCTCGGTGAGCGCGATGATCCCCGGCTGTTCACGCTCACCAGCGTCGTTGACGCGCTTGAGGCGGCGTAACGCTGGGTCAGGGTAACGAACGTGGTCATGGGAGTATCCAAGCAGTCACTCGATCTTGGCGAACCGAGCAAACACCGCATCTGGAACTGGATTACAATACGCGAACGCCTCGTCGTGGCTATTCTCGGCACTACTGCGTAGGCAGAGAGAATCATCTCTCGTTCAACCCAATGAACCATCAGTAACGGTTCAGTTCTCGTCCCGATACCGTTCGATCGCGTTCTGATAGCCTTCCTGATACGTTGGATACGCAAACTCATACCCCAGCTCCCGAACCAGATCGTTCGAGCAGCGTTTGCTCGTTTCGATACGACGCTTCGCGGGCGTCGAAAGATCCTCATCAGCCAAGCGCTCGGCTTTGGTCTGCGTGGGGGGCTGTTCGACGCCACACTGGTCTGCAAGCCACGCCGAAGACGCCCATTTGTCAACCGGTTCGTCGTCGACCGCGAGCAACGTTTCAGGCGTCCCCTCGGTGAGCGCGAACCGAACGATCCCGGCCGCATCCGCTCGATGAATCATGTTCAGATACCCCTCCGTGACCGGACCGTCGAGATACCGGTTGAGGCGGTACCGATCGGGACCGTACAGCCCGGCGAACCTGACGACAGTGCCATCGATCCCGTGCTCTGCGGCGTACTCGCGGGCGACCCGTTCGGCATTTGCAAGCACACGAGTTTTTTCGGTCGTCGGTTCGGTCGGTGTAGCTTCGTCCACCCACCCGCCGTCGTGGTCGCCGTACACGCCGGTGCTCGACGTGTACACCAACTGTTCGGGCGGATGCTCGCGCGCGCTGAAGTGCTCGATGACTGTTTTCAATCCCTCGACGTACACCGACCGGGCAGCGTCCGCGTCTCGCCCGCCCGAGCTGGCGCTGAACACGAGTGCATCCACGTCGGGGACGGCGGTGAGCGCGTCAGCATCGGTGACGTCGGCCTGAACTGCCTGTGCGCCCGTCGCTTCGATCGCTTCGATGCCCTGCTGGCTCCGACGAACTCCGATCACGTCGTGATCGGTCGGCTGACGAGGAAGAGAGATCACGTCCCTCTGGTAGCCAGCTTGCAGCTGGCGGCACAGTTCGAGACCGACGTAGCCACAGCCGAGAACAGCGACTCTCATGCCTTACGCGCCTCAATCGTCCCATAAAGAAGCGCGAACTCTCCGAGCGTCATGGCGGTTCGGCCCTCGACCTTCTGTTGAATCGCCCGTGCCTCAATCTGCCCGTCGATCTGGCTTTCGAGCGTCTCGACGTCCAACACCGCCGTCGTCATTCCCATGAGGAGCGCATCCCGAGCCTCGATTTCGATGGTTTCGGCGTCGGGCGCGTCATCGCGCAACGAGAAGACGGCCGCTGCCTCCGTCAAGGGGATCTCATCGCCGCCAGCAGCGATCGCATCGATCCGCTCGCGATCGATCTCCGTGCGTTGGGTTGCCGTGTCCGGTCCGATCGATTCGATGATCCCCCGAAGCTCCGATTCGTACTGCTGTTTGAGCGCTGTCGGGGATAGCGATCCGGGATCTTGCACGACGTCCTGAATCATGCTCGGGCGTACACACTCCCTACAAGTGTGTTTGTTGTTTGGAAGCGGTTCGTGGTGGTCGTGGTGGGATCTGAGGATCAGAACGCTTGAAACGCGCGTTTGACCAGCGCGAGCGCGCCCTGATCCCACGCGACGCGGTGATCGACCCCGGTGTCGGTCGTGCCATCGGGTTCGTACTGGTCGAGATACCAATCGTACGTGTCAATCAACGCCTCGGTGTTCGAATACGCCGGTTCCCAGCCGAGATTTTGGAGTTTCTCGACAGACACGTACGAATCGTGGTGGGCCGTCTCGTAGATCCACGGGTACAACGGTGACAGGTTCAGTTCGTTCAACAGTCTGAGTGTGGCCACCGTCAGCAACGCAGGCGTCCCAACCACGCGTTTGCCAGTCCCGGCGTGGTCGATGAGCGCCTGAAAGTCCGATTTCATCGTGCCGTACTCCGTCGCGCCGACGTTGAACGTCCCATCGGCGCGCTCGGCATCGGCGGTCGCCACGAGTTCGATGGCTCGAACGAGGTCATGAACGTGCAACAGCTGATACTCGTTGTGCCCCCACCCCACCAGCGGGATGTTCGCTTCGTCCTCAACCCAATCGAACAGTACTTGAAACACACCGAGACGCTGGGGACCAATGAACGTCTTGGGCCGGAGAATCGGGACACACAGCCCGCGACGACGGAAATCATCACACAGCTTTTCAGCCTCTACTTTCGCGTTCCCATACGGACCGACGCCGTCAAGCGGCGAAGATTCGGTGATCGGATGTTCCTCGTGGACGCCGTACACGGCCGTCGAGGAGATGTACACGACCCGATCGACTCCCGCCTCTTGGGCCGCCCACAGCACCGATCGCGTTCCATCGATGGTAACCGAACGGATCGTCTCATCGTCCCACAACGGCAAGGCCGCCGCCGCGTGAACGACGACATCCGGTTCAACCCTGTCGATCACCGCACGAACCGCATCCTCCTCTCGAACGTCACCCTCGACGTACTCAATATCAGACACGTCGTCCGACTCGGTAAACGGAACACGATCGAACGCCACAACATCCCACCCATTATCATCAAAGTATTGGCACATGTGGAGTCCGAGGAAACCAGTTCCGCCAGTGACCAACACTGGGTCGTGTGATTGATCCGTTTCAGAGTTCGTTTCCATAGAATATGGAATTTGCGCCGTGGCCCTTTTTGATTGTGGCCTGCGTAATTCGCTGTCATCAATGTCCAATCGATCGATTACCTCCCAATCGGCAAACACGATACGGGGGTTACTCCGCGAGCTTCGACCCCATCAATGGTACAAGCAGAGCGTTCTGTTGTTGGGATTACTGTTCTCGCGAAACCTGTTTTCGATCCCAGCGTGGCGGAGTGTCGCGGGTGCGATCGTGGCATTCACCGCGGTAGCAGGAGCGGTATATGTGATCAACGACATCTGTGACCGAGAAGAGGACCGCAACCATCCCGAAAAGCGACACCGTCCGATCGCGAGCGGGCAGCTCTCGGTACCGGTCGCAGGGACGTTTGCGGTCGGACTGCTGTTCGGGGGGCTTCTCGTAGGATACATCATCGATGGGTGGGTGTTGCTCGTGCTCGTGGGGTATCTCGGTCAAAACGTGATCTATTCGATGTTCCTCAAAGAGGTGGTGTTAGTGGACGTGCTTACGGTCGGGATCGGATTCGTTCTCCGAGCAGCAGCGGGCGTCGTCGCCATCGGCGTGTATCTCAGTCCGTGGCTGATCCTCTGTACGTTTCTGTTGGCGCTCGTCCTCTCGGTCGGGAAACGTCGTCACGAACTCGAAACCGTTTCGAATCCTGATTCGACCCGGGAGTCACTGGGAGTGTACACGAACGAGGAACTCGATCAGTTGCTGGTCGTGACGATGGCGGTGTTGTTGATGACGTACGCGTTATACACGTTCTTCCACGCCGAAACGCCGATGATGTTCGCGCTGCCGTTCGTCTTTTATGGCGTGTTTCGGTACCATCATCTCACCCACACGACGGCGGTCGCCGGTCGTCCGGAGTATCTACTGACCGATCGCCCGATGTTTCTCACGTTGCTGGTGTGGTTACTCATCACGGTTGGCGTGCTGTATCAGGTGCCGGTTCACATCATGGAGCTGCTCTAATGATGCGCAAATACGATCTGCAGGTACACACGGATGCCTCTCCCTGTTCGAACGCGACACCCCAAGCCGTGGTCGAGGCGGCTGTCGACCGCGGACTCGATGGGATCGCCGTGACGAACCACGACACGCTCGCAGGTGTCGACGCCGTTCGTACAGCAGCACCCCTGGAACTGACGGTGATCCCCGGTGTCGAGGTGACGACAAGCCAAGGCCATCTCCTCGCGTTAGGGGTGGAGACCCCGCCAGCCCCAGACGATCCACTCTCCGTCATCGAGCACGTTCACGAACAGGGCGGCGTGGCGATCCTCTCACACCCCTTCGATCGACTGCGAGAAGAGTACACCACCGATCTCGACGCCATCGCTGACGCCGTCGATGCGGTCGAAGTCAGTAACTCCCGCTGTCTCCTCTCGCGGGATAACGATCGGGCACAGACGTTCGCCCAGACCCACGGACTGCCGGCGACCGGCGGAAGCGACGCCCACTTTCCAATGGAGATCGGTCGGGCACACACCGTAATCGACGGCAACCGACCGCTCCTCGACGTGCTCAGAGACGGTTCCACGACGGCCCTTTCATCCCGTGGCCACGGCGGATACGTTTCGGGACATATCGCAACGAAGCTACATCAGCTGCGGGTCTCGGTGGATCGAACGATCGGATTCGCAGCTCACCGCGAGCACGAACGATGAACCGGATCGTTCGCTTCTGGGCAGACATCGTCTCCGATCATGGGGTGTGGCTGACGGCACTCGGGTCACTCGTGGTGTTTTTCGTGTTGTTCCTGTTCGGGGATGCGAACGCAGTCGTGATGGCGCTTCTCGACGTAGATCTGAGTGCCGTGAGTGGGATGCTCGGTCTCGTGGTCGTGGGCTACGGCGTTCGGTTTCTGAAATGGGAGTACTACCTCCGCACCCTCGGGATCGAAATCTCGATCCGTGACAGCGCACTCGTGTTCTTCAGCGGATTGATGCTCGTCGTCACGCCCGGAAAGGTAGGCGAACTGTGGAAAGCGTGGTTCCTCAGAGACCTCAAAGGAGTATCCGTAGGGCGGACTGTGCCAGCGGTCGGGGCAGAACGGATCACGGATCTCCTCGCTCTGAGTAGCTTTGCTGCACTGGCCGTCCTGTTGTACCAGCGGTCGGTCGTCGTACTGGTCGGAATCGTCGTCGTCGTTCTCGGGGGACTGTTACTCCTCCAATGGCGGTGGCTCTGTCTGAAAGCGCTCTCGTGGTGTCAACGACTACCGGTAGTCGGCTCGTACGTGACGGAGCTGACGACGCTGTACGAGCGGACGTACGCGTTGTTCCGTCCGCGGCCACTGGGGATTGCGATGGGGCTGAGTCTGCTGGCGTGGGGACTCGAAGGGCTGGCATTCTGGGTCCTTCTCGAGGGGTTCGGTGTCAGCGCCGATCCGATACTCGGACTGTCTGTTTTCGGTCTCGGGTCGATCGTGGGAGCGGTGAGTTTCCTCCCCGGTGGGGTCGGAGCCACCGAAACCAGTATGGTTGGAACCCTCATCGCCGTCGGTTACGATCGACCGGTCGCCGTCGGATCGACGGTCCTCGTACGCGTCGGAACACTGTGGTTTGGTGCGTTCGTCGGGGGGATCGTCTTCACCACGTATCGACTGTGGACCGAGCGACGCACAGACACCGATCCCAAACCGAGTCCGAATCCGAA
The DNA here is from genome assembly GCF_023115355.1 of Halocatena salina. NCBI lineage: Archaea > Methanobacteriati > Methanobacteriota > Halobacteria > Halobacteriales > Natronomonadaceae > Halocatena > Halocatena salina. The sequence continues at coordinate 2,098,551 of NZ_CP096019.1, read as the reverse complement.
CACCACCCACCCGGACGATCCCTCCGACCGAAACGAGTAAGCCGTACCGGGAACGCCTCAGATACCGTCGCTTCGGCTGCGGGCGTTCGCCCGGCGTTCGATCGAAGACAGGGCACCACGCTCGGAATCGTGTTCGTAGTGAATCCGTACGATCACAGTCTCGGAGTTGCTGGTGGTGGTGATGGAAACCGCTTTGGGTACGCTGTCGAGCCGGACGGGGTGCTCGCTGTGTACGATCAGCTCCCGACCAGGATGGACCAGTTTGAGCCACGCCCGAGTAGCCTGTGCCCCGGGATATACGATCGATTTTACTTGGGGAAACGACTCGTCCTGTTCTGCGATCCCGTTTGGCAGCCCGTGGATGTGGAGGCTGGTGGTCCCGTTTCGATCTCCGACGTCCGCCGCGAGTCCGTCGAGCACCATTCGGTTTACGTCCCCTGTTGTTTCCCACCCATCGTAGGAATGAAACAGGGGCGAGGCGGAGATCTGGGGAACGAGAAGCAACAGAACGATGCCGACGAGCACAGCGTTTTCATCGAGCATTCGATCGCTAGTCCGGAGCGCTCGGAGCGCGCTGATCGATATCACCGCGAGGATCGCCATCGCAGGAACGATCGAAGCGTAGCCCGTTCGGAGCAGATATCGACCGTCTTGGGCGTACACCACCAGCGGAACGGCAAACCATGCGATGAAAAACGAGACCGTCCGGAGATCGATCCGGTCTCTCGTTGCGGGGTGTGCACCGATTATCCATAGCCCACCGAGGAGACACGTCACTACGAGAAGCAAGCCGGTAATGGTGTGGAGACGGGAATACGGTGTTGGCGTAAACTCAGGTAGCAGCGCAACGAGCGGATCGAGTTCGGCCAGACCGAGCGACATCCCGATCAGGACACAACCCCCCACGAAGGGAACGACGAGTGGAAACCAGTTCGCTCCGACATGACCATCAATGACTGACGCGACAACGCCGATGAGGACGAACGCAAGGAGACAGCCCATGAGGAGCACCACACCGGTCCACAGCCACCCGACCGCGAGGTCGCTGCCGAAAACATCGATCGGATACGCGATCGAAACGAGATACGCCACCACGACGCTGCTTACGTCCGAGAGCTTACCATCGATGCCGTGGTATCCACCGATTCCCCCCAACACGGTGACCCGAACCGCGATATACGCGACCGTCACGACTCCGAACGGAACGGTGGCCCGAACCGAGCGCCATAGCGTGTCGTACGGATCGCTGTCGACGCCTTGAAGCGCCGTCCAGACGAATACTAACGCGGGAACGACGAGTGCAGGCTCCTTGGACCCGAGTGCGAGCACATACGATACGAGCGCCCCACCGACGTACAGAAACGACGACCGCCGTGTCGTCTCACGGCGTTGACTTTTGACGAACAGCGATAGCGAGCCGAGAAGGAAGATCAACATGAGGATGTCGTGGCGACGAGGAGTCGCCGGTACGATCTCGGCAGCGAGCGGATGGAGCGCGAACAACACGGCCGTCAGCTCCCCGACAACCCTATCGTCTGTCAGGTCTCCAACCACGAGTGCGACCAACACTACTGCGATCCCTTGGAGGAGGAGATTCGTGAGATGATACCCGAACGGATCGACTCCCCATACCCAGTAATCGAACGAGTACGTGAGGCTAGCAAGCGGTCGATAGAACAGTCCGAGTTCCGGAAACGCCGTTTCGTGCATCAACGGCTGTGTGAATATCTCGTACAGGTCGTTCCAGCTCCGGATCCGACTGGAAAGGATCAGCTTCGGAGCGTCGACCGCCACGAACCAGTATCCGAGCGATCCGAGATGCGTACTGATCGCTATTAAAAAGATCCCGATCCGGCGCGAGTGATTCATCTACCACGTGTTCATCGCTACCACTGTTAAATCCGTATGATGACTTTCGAATACGAAGTTGGAACGGCAAGCAGTGGCTACAAAGCAGCGTTCAGACGAGGCTCGCTCCGTCGAAGGTGGTTCGGTCGTACTCGATCTCCATCAGATCGAGCACCGTCGGCGCGATGTCAAACAGGTCGACATCGTTGATGCGCGCGGTTGGATCGTCGACGAACAGACACGCGTTTTCGAAGCTGTGCATCCCGTTTCTGGGTCCCACATCGAAGACATCGCTGCCGTCTTTGAACCCGGCTTTGAGATCGAACCCGTGGTTGGGGATCACGACGAGATCCGGCGCGATGTCGTCATGGTCGCCACGGAACGCGTCGTCGTTCGTGACGATACGGTCTGCGACTGGTGTTCCGTCCGGGCCTTCGAGATCCTCGATCATGTCGATAAGCTCCTCACGAGTCTCCTCATACTCCGATTCGGGCACGCTTCCGCGGGGTTCGCGTCCGTCGAGATTGATGTACATTCGACCCGGAATAAGCGAGTAGGCCCGCGTATCATCAGTGATGTCGGACAGGTCGCTGTGATCGTCAGTGCGGTAATCGAGCCATCCCTGCTCGCGCAGCCACGTGTTGAGATGGACCTCATAATCCTCGCTCGTGAATCCGTGGTCGCTTGCGACGACCAACGTCGTGTCGTCGTCGAGAAGAGCACGGAGACGGCCGATATACTCATCAACTTTCCGGTAGAATTCCATGAACGCCTCGCGGTTCTCCCCATCCTGCTCGTAATCTTTGAACAGGAAGTGGTTGACCCGATCGGTGGTCATGAAGACCCCAAAGAAGAGATCCCAGTCGTCTTCCTCAATGTACTGTTTGAACGCCTCGAAGCGTGCATCGATGGTCTCGTGAGCGTCGGCCATGAACTCCGATTTATCGTCCTGGTGACCGAGCTTCGCATTGACGTCGATGCGGTAGTCGTTTTCCGCTAATGACTGACCGAGATCGTCGGGGTAAGCGGCTTTCTCGACGCCGGGAGACAGAAAGCCGGACACCATCCGTTGGACGTTCCGCTGGGGTGGGAACGTGACCGGGACGTTCATCACAGTCGCGTCCCGGTCGGCGGACGTGACGCGATCCCACAACCGGGTCGCTTGGACGTCTCGGCCCATCGGCACGTACGTCTCGTATGATCCGACCTCTCGGTCCTGAAAACCGTACACGCCTGTCTCACCGGGGTTGACACCCGTCGTCAGCGACGGCCAACAGGCGCTTGACTCAGGGGGAACGATGCTGTCGATCGGTCCCGCTGCGCCGTCGTCCGCCATCGCTGTCAAATTCGGAAAATCATCCGGATTGTCGGCGATGAGGCTGTACGGCACGCCGTCGATACCGATGAACGCAACTCGCGGTCCGTCATCACCACGAAGTCGATCGAACAGTCCCATACCGGCGATTGCGTGAGGAACACACAAGAACCTTCTTTTCCCCGCCGATTACGCCCCCAACGACCGGCCGACAGCTGTCGATTCCTCACTCACCTCACGCTCGGAATCGGTATCGACGTTCTCCGGGACGACGGTCAAATGGTCGATACCGATGGGTACACGCCGTTTCATTTCGTTCGTTCGTACGGGCGCGAGGGACAAATAATTACCCATGATCATAACGCATGGTGCCGAACAGCCGTATGCCCGGTGGACATCCGTCGCTCTTCGGGCGAACTGCTGCGGGCAGAATGGACCACGAGAAGGGAACACCGTCCCCAGGCCGTTTACGCGAACCGTTCTTGATACAGTTCCTGTGCGTGTTCGATCGCGTCGAGTGCAGCCTGTTTGTCCTCCCAACCGAGTGTTTCGACCTCCTTCCCTTCCTCGAGATTCTTATACGTTGCGAAGAACTCGTCTATCTCGTCTCGGGTTTGTTGGGGGATGTCCGTAAGCGATTGAATGTGATCGTACCGGGGGTCCTCCGTCGGCACGGCGATGACCTTATCGTCCTGTTCGCCGTCGTCGTCCATCTTCATGAGGGCGACCGGACGGGCTTCGATCACACAGCCCGGGAACGTCGCGTCTTCGACGAGCACGAGCACGTCGAACGGATCCTCGTCGTCGTAGTACGAACGGGGAATAAACCCATAATCGGATGGATAATGTACGTTACTGTGGAGCACCCGGTCGAGTACGACGCCCGGAACGTCTTTGTCGTACTCGTATTTGTTCCGTTCGCCTTTCAGACACTCGATCACAGCGTAAATCGTTTCTGGCGGGTTCGGTCCGGTTTCGAGATCCTCCCACAGGTTCGTCATCGCCCACACTGGGAAGGGTGACACAAAATTTCTTTCGACATACGTCTCGTTTGTGGAATAATATGCAATATTGTTTTAGACAGAAAAAATCCATTATCACTTAATAGTATCGGGTATGACCGGTAGTTTATACAAACAACATCCGTGCAGTGGCGTTCCTGCACAAATACTCGATTGATGGTTGAAAAGTTTTAAATAGAGTGGTGACATTTGTATAGGTCATGTCAGAGGCACAGTCAGTCTCCGGCGTATCGCGCATCGAACGCGACCTGACCGCATTTCAGCAGAACATCCTCGTGATCCTTTCGGAGGAGGCACGGTACGGGCTTGCGATCAAGCGCGAACTAGAGCAGTACTACGGTTCGGAAGTCAACCACGGGCGTCTGTATCCGAACCTGGACGATCTGGTGGAGATGGGCCTAGTGGAAAAAAGCGAACTCGACAAACGCACGAACCAGTACGCGTTGACACAGGCTGGTCACGACGCCGTCATCGATCAGCTGTCGTGGGTGTTCTCGCGGTTCGCCACGACCAAGAGCCGAGCCGACGAGATTCGGGCACTCGTCGACGAAGCACAACAGGAGTAGATCGGAATGGCGCTCACTCTCGGGCAAGATCGAGCGCCAAATCCACTGACTCTTCAATAACCGTACGCTGTTTTTTTGTGGGCCAGACGTTACGTGGATAGTACTCCGTGAGGAACTCCTCGCGCATGGCTTCCGTGGTGTGTTCGAGCGCCATCGCGTAGTGGTTACTCATGAACTCGGCAAACGCCGCGGCGTTAGCACCGTGGACATCGCCGTAGCGCTCGGTGACGTGCGCTGCGATGTCGCGGTTGTGCCGGTGGACATCCTCCCACTCGTCGGCCGGGGCTTCGAGTGGTCGTTCGACCGCGCGATCGGTGTCGTCGATCCGTTCAGTCTGGACCGTTCCGTCTGCAACCCAGTCATCGGGAAAACAGACCAGTGTCGCGTCCGTGTTGCGTTCGCGAGCAACGTAGCCGTGGCGCGCCAAGAGGTCGTCACGCTTTGTCCGCGCGGCGCTGGCTTCGTCCGTATCGATAGCTGCGCGCGCCAGGCGGGTCAGCCGCTCTGCCTCGTCGGCGACGTCGTCAGGAAGCATCGTCGAGTGCCTCGTTGACGAGCGCGTCGGCACGTTCGTTAACCTCTCGAGGAACGTGAGAAAGAGACCAGTCATCGAACGCTTCGAGTAGCTCCCGCACGCGAACCCGTCGTTCCCGTAGACCCGGATCGTTCACCGACCACTGACCGGTCACTTGTTTCACCACCAGTTCCGAATCTCCGCGGATCTCGACCGTATCGAACCCATAGTCGGCGGCAACGGACACCGCACGGATGAGTGCGTCGTACTCAGCACGGTTGTTCGTGGTCTCCCCAATGCATTCACCGTCCTCCGAAACGATGCCCTCGTCCGTGAGGACAACCCATCCGATCGCCGCCGGACCGGGATTGCCGCGCGATCCCCCATCGAAGTACACGTGCGCCCGTCCCCCCGCTTCACGCAACACCGCGACTAACCGTTCCGGAGACGATCCCTGTACGAGAACCTTCTCCTCGTAGGCGACCGCAGTCGCGCCGTGGTGTTCGGCTCGCCAGCGCTCGTGGTCGGTGTTGCCCGGTTCGACAGCGATCTCCGCCGCCTGAAGACGCTCACGGGCAACGCTGGGGTCACATTCGATGACCGGCATACGTTCGGATCACCCTGGAACTGATAAGTGGCTTCCGATCGGTCGGATCGGGTGACGGCCGACTGCACCCTCCTTGCGTGCGTCATTTTCGGACCAGAGAGATGCGGCAGATAACTCCGTGTTACGGAAGATCTAAGTGCGCTGACCGAGGTAGTATAAAAATGCGATGACACGGTCCACCCGTACGCGGGAGCGCGAGCAGGAAACGGAACACGAAACAGAACGCACGCGAGAATGTCCCGAATGCGGGTCCGACCACCTGGTCAAGAGTTCGGATCGTGGTGAGCTCATTTGTGATGATTGTGGACTCGTCATCGAAGAGGAGAAGATCGATCCCGGGCCGGAGTGGCGCGCGTTCAACCACCAAGAGCGTCAGAAGAAGTCCCGTGTCGGTGCGCCAACGACCCAGACGATGCACGACAAGGGGTTGACGACCACCATCGACTGGAAAGACAAAGACGCCTACGGGCGATCGATTTCCTCGAAAAAGCGTAGCCAAATGCATCGCTTGCGCAAGTGGCAAGAGCGCATCCGAACCAAGGATGCAGGGGAGCGAAACCTTCAGTTCGCGCTCTCGGAGATCGACCGCATGGCGAGCGCACTCGGCGTTCCGCGGTCAGTTCGAGAGGTCGCGTCTGTCATCTATCGGCGCGCGTTGAAAGACGATCTCATCCGTGGGCGATCGATCGAGGGCGTCGCTACCTCCGCGCTGTATGCGGCTTGTCGCAAAGAAGGGATTCCTCGGAGTCTCGAGGAGATATCGGAGGTGTCTCGTGTCGAACGCAAGGAGATCGGACGCACGTATCGGTACATTTCCCAAGAACTCGCGTTGGAGATGGAGCCGGTCGATCCGAAGAAGTACGTCCCCCGATTTTGCTCGGAACTCGATCTCTCCGAAGAAGTCAAAGCAAAAGCAAACGAGATCATCACTACCACCGCAGAGGAAGGGTTACTGTCGGGAAAGTCCCCGACGGGATACGCCGCCGCAGCGATTTATGCTGCCTCTCTGCTCTGTAACGAGAAGAAAACCCAGCGTGAAGTTGCCGATGTCGCACAGGTGACGGAGGTTACGATTCGCAATCGGTATCAAGAGCAGATCGAAGCGATGGGTATTCACAGCTAACTATCGACGACGGTTACACCGTGACCACGAAACGCCCGCGATCACTGCGCTCCCGTACTCATCGTAGGGCATCCAGTGGTTCGCACTGGGCTGTGATGCCACGCATCCCGTTTTGCTGAAGGTTCAAGCCGTCCCAGCACCAAGAACGAGCGATGCGGCTTGAGGAGTTCATCGAGGGCCTCGAACACGACGAGGAGCACCACAAACGCCAGCTGGCACAGGAAAAGTCCTACGCCATCACGGAGTACCTCACGGACGTCGAACGACAGATCGATGAGACGCTGCAGGGTGATTCGCTGTTCGGAAGCACTGCTCCGTCGATTTTCGTCGGCCGGTCGGGCTATCCACGCGTCTCTGCGGGAGTGCTAGCTCCGGTTGCGCCGGATGTCTCTGCCACCGACTACGTCACTAGCGGAGAGTGGTACCGACAGGGAGTCACCATCGACGATGTGTTTCAGGCCCGAGCCGGACTGCTCAACTCCACACAACCGACTGACATCCACGTGGCCGATGAATGGGACGGATTTACGGGCGTTCGCCGGGAGGTAGCCATCGCAGACCGTCCGGTCGACGTGGAGGTCGATCTCGAAACCACGCCCACACTCGACATGGCGGTCGATCGCGTAGCGACGCCACGCGGGCCGCGAGCACACGCGAGTGACGCCCAACTCACGGAGAACCCCCATGTCCCGCGTGCAGTCGAGAAGACGCTTTCAGACGACGACTGGCGTGCAGAGGGAGCGATGACGTATCTGTACAACCGTGGATTCGACGTGTACGACATCAACACCATCCTGTCGGCGGGCGCACTCGGACAGCGACGAAACCGTACACTGGTTCCGACGCGGTGGTCGATCACCGCCGTCGACGATACTGTCTCCCAGTTCCTGCGCGGATCGCTTCGGAACGCCGCGACCATCGACGCGGTGGAAGTACGGCGGGCCGAGTATCTCGGCAACCAGTTTTGGGTAATCCTCGCACCCGGTAACTGGGAGTTCGAACTCGTAGAGATGAAATCCCCCGGAAGCGTCTGGAGTCCCGGCCGTGAGGGCTACTGGGTCGCAAGCGATTATGAGGGCTTTGGGGGACGAACCCAATATGTCGAGGAGACTTCCGGCGCGTACTACGCCGCCCGCCTCGCGGTGCTCGAACACCTCACAGAACGCGACCGCCAAGCAAAGGCGCTCGTCCTCCGGGATGTCACGGACGAATACTGGGGTCCTGTGGGCGTCTGGTTGATCCGAGAGACTGTCCGGGACGCCGTCTCCTCGGAGTCAGCTACAGCTCAATCGTTCCATGGCGCCATCGCCCAACTACAAGAACAGCTACCGATCGAGAGCTCGGAGCTACGGCGCAACTCCGAGCTGGTTGCGGGCGTTCAGAGTGATCTCTCTGCGTTTCTCGAGCGAAACGGGCGGTGAGCACGCAGGCACTTACTCCTCGGTCGGCACCGGACCGGTACCGATCACCGCACGGACGGCGTTCGTGAGATCTTGCTCCCGTGGGAAGTACGTTTCTTCGGACGCTTCGAGTACGTCCGCAAGCTCGCGTGGACCGTCGGGCGTGCGGATGACGGAATCTCCTTCACGGCGGATGGCGTCACTCTTCGGGATGCCATAATGCAACCGCGAGGTGATACGCGCCAGCGGTGCCCCCTCGACCGGTTCGCTCTCGCCGAGTTCTACGACCGGCCCGGACTCCTCGTCCTCTTCAGCCATGGACGATCATCCGGCCGGTTTCGGATTAACCCTGTCGGTTGCTCTCGGTCGATCGGATGATCACTGTCTCGGTGTGCTATGGCAGTCCGATCGACAGACCTCCGTCGTCGTATTTTCATCAGATATCAGTAAGAATTATTAACCACTGGTTTGTTGCAATCACATATGGACGACGAGCCGTCAATGTCCCCGAGTACGGCGTATGATAGAGCAAAAGAAAACTCCGATAGAGCTAGCAATGCCATCCAAGCATTGTTTGATTACGTAGAGACAGGAATAGACGCTAGATTTGCTGCATCATCGCTAGAGTCGGTTGTGAAGTATTCCCCGAAGGCGTTTGAGGGTGAGACAGACAGATTCCTGACCGGCCTCGAAGCAGCTGAGGAAAGTCGCGTCCGGCGTGACTTGGCAGGGGCAGTCACCAAGTTAGTTGAACAGCAGGCCATTCCACTCGAAGACGCTGGCCCGGCGTTGACCGAAGCGACCCGCATCCGGGATGAAGAACACTGGGATGACCGTCCCAAAAACGAACTCGCGGTCGTTCGGAAAGGTGTGATCGGATGGGTGGAGCTAGCGGCAGTAGGTGAGACAGTTCCGGGGATCGTCGTCAAACGGGCACTTACTGCTGCTGATTTCGGACATCGCAGCACCCTTTACAGAACGATTGACCTGTTGCAGGCAGCTATCGAATCAGGGAGTCCGGAAACGGAGATGGCGTTTGAGGGACTCGTGGATATCACCACGGCTGACGAGCAAACGATCATCGCAGATACGACTCTTGCGATTGCGAATCTCGTTCTGAGCGGGGATGTGCCCGATAAGGATACTGCTCGTACGGTCATCACCGACAACGCTGCTGTCGTTCGAGAAGAATATCCAATCATCGAAGAAATCCCTGACGATCATCCGAGAGCCGTTGAAGCACGCGAAAATCAGCAGCTCGTGGAACAAGCACACGAAAAACTCACAGCATGAGCGACGATCCTGATCCCTGTCAGAGCTGCTCGAAACTCAAGCATCAGTTCGAATCGTCAGCGAACGTATCTCGTCTGAATTCGATTCTAGGTGTTATCAAAACTCCATTTGTAAAGACAGGAGAATTATCTGATAAAATTCACTCATCGAAATTCATCGAAGAGATCTGTGCGAATCCAGGTTGCAGTGAAGGGCAGGGATTGCTTCAAGATAAGCTTAATGAGATTAGTGAAGGGAGTGAAAGTGGATGGAATCAGATTGACGAAGATGATATCGATCTGTTAGAGCAGTTCAGTGAAGGTGCGCTAGATCTCGTCGATGAGAATGGAATCGAGTGGGAAGATGGCCAGAGGAGATCAGAGTGGGCAGGAATCGAAGACAAGATCGATGAGTTAGACGAGTCGTTCACCGAACAAGCTCCTGAGGATATCGCCCTGTGGGGGGTAGAAAACGCTCCGAGTCCGGGAATCAAGAAGATTCCCCGTATTGCGGAGGCGCTTAGCAATCTTCATGAAACACGAATTGAAATAAAACGTGAACAGATCCAAGAGCAGATAGATGGGATAGCAACGTATGAAGAGTTGGAGGAGATTAAAGGAGAATCGTATAACAAGGAGATTACGGCTGGTCTCGAACAGACCAAAGGAAACGTCAGGGAACTCAACGAGATTCGGGAAAGACTCGGAACGTACAGGAACGATGCGGAATTTGATCCCCTTGAAGACCTGAGCGAAAATGAGAATAAAAGCTGGCAAGCACAGAAAGCAGAGTTGATAACGGAGTACAAGCAGTTGCAGCAGCTCAAAGAGATCGAAGAGCAGAGACAACCTCATGTAGATGAGGAATGGTACGACGAACAATACGGGTACCGAGAACCGTTGATTGAAGAGCGAATACCATTCGACGTCGAGAAAAACGACGGCATCGCCGAGGATCTTCCCGAGGAAAGCGCAACCACCGAGAATGAAGGAGATGAGAACGAGCAGGAACAATCCGATGAGCTGCAGCAAGTGAAACAAGAAAAACAGAGTCTGGAGAAGTCCCTCCAACAAGAACGAGACGAAAAACAGAGGCTGAGAGGCGAAAATGAAGAGCTGAGAGACAAGAATCAAGACCTACAAGACGACCTTCAGGCAGTAAGAGACGAACACACCACGTTACAGGAGAAGATCCAGACGTCTTCAGAGGAGCACCAGCAACAAGGGATCGAGACGAACACTACGGATCCCCAGAACGACTCCAGCGACCGGTCCACTAACTCCCCAGTAGCGACGGCGACGGCCAAGCTGCGTGGGGGACTGGCAAAGTCGACTGGCGCAGTACGAAAAGTGGGGGCAAAGCTGCGGGGACGGCTGTCAAGAACCCCTGACAAGCCCTATCCGGCACAGCACGCCACGAACATCCATACCACGGCAGCTGACACAAACACGTCGTCCACCCAGACACGTGACGAGCAACAGGAGCGATCAGCAACGAACGACCGTACAACGAACAGAGCCACAGAGCAGAACAGAACCAACGGCCACGAGCGGACTAATCGACGAGACAGCAAGCGAAACGAACCGGATCGAGGGCTGTTCTGACACTGGTCACGCACTGACTCCACACGATTCTTTTGTATCCCAGGGACGAACGTCCGATATGAAACCGTACGAGCGAAAGCAGTTACTCGAGCGGGTCGAGCGCGAGGGCGCGACGGTCGGTGCGTCGATTCCGGAGACGATCGACGTACAAGGCAAAGAGATCGCACTGCAGGAGTTCATCTTCGAAACCAAGCGACGGAACACCATCCCACCCGACGACCGGGAGCGAGTCGAACGGTTGAAGAAGAACCTCCGGCGCGAGCGTCGCCAACGCGTCCAACGCATCGAAGACGACGACATCAGTTTCGAGACCGGCGAGCGGTTGGTTGAGAGCGTCATCGGTATCGACCGGGCGTTGTCGGCGCTCGAACGTCTCGAACCGGTCGACATCGAACAGGAGATCGCAACGAAAAAGACTGCCGACAGAAAGCGGTGGTCGAACTTCCTGAAGCGAGCACTCGGGAGAGAAGACAGCAGCTCACGGGGGCGACGATGACGATCCGCAACGAGGAACTCGCAACGCAGTTCGAAGAACTCGCCGATCTCCTCGAAGCCCAAGACGTGGAGTACAAACCGATCGCCTACCGTCGTGCAGCGGATAACATCCGGGAGTATCCCGAGAACGTCACCGCACTCGCCAAACAAGAGGGTGCAGCCGCCGTTGAACGGATCGATCGTGTCGGCGAGGCCATTGCCTCGAAAGTCGTAGAATATGCCAAGAGCGGCGAGATAGACGAATTGGAAGAAAAGCGGGCAGAGCTGCCGGTGAACATGAAGACGTTGACGAGCGTCGAAGGCATCGGACCCAAAACGGTGGGCAGCCTGTACGAAGCACTCGACGTACGAACGCTCGACGATCTCGAAACGGCAGCGAAAAACGAGGAAATTCGAACAGTGTCGGGTTTCGGGCCCAAAACGGAGGCGAACATCCTCGACAACATCGACTTCGCCCGCCAGTCACAGGACCGACAGCTCCTCAGCGACGCCGTGCCGATCGGGGAGGCGATCGTCGATCATCTCACCCAGACGGCTGCGGTCGAACGCTGTGAAGTGGCGGGATCGTTGCGGCGGTGGCGGCCCACTATCGGTGATGTCGACACGCTCGTGGCGAGCACGGATCCACAAGCGGTGGTCGACGCGTTCACCGACTGGCCCGACACAGGGCGGGTGATCGAAGCCGGAACGGGCAAAGCCAGCGTCAGAACAAACGGTGTCCGCGTCGATCTCCGCGTCGTCGATCCGTCGGAGTTCGGGGCTGCCCTCCAGTATTTCACCGGAAGCAAGGACCACAACGTCGAGCTTCGCAACCGCGCGATCGAGCGCGGTTTGAAGGTGAACGAGTACGGCGTCTTCGACATCTCCGAGACGGACGATCCGGATGCGGGCCAACGCGTCGGCGACCGGATCGGCGGCAAGACCGAAACGGACGTGTACGACGCACTCGATCTCCCTCCGATCCCCCCAGAACTGCGGGAAGGACGGGGAGAGATCGATGCAGCAGCAGCGAACGAACTGCCGGATCTCGTAACCCTCGATGCGATCCGTGGTGATTTCCACCTCCACACCGACTGGTCAGATGGACGAAACAGCATCGAGGAGATGGTTGCGGCGGCAACCGACCGAGGATACGAGTACATCTGCATCACCGACCACGCCGAGGGCCCCGGAATGGTCGGCGGAGTCGGTCTCTCCGACCGACAGCTCGAAACACAACTCTCAGAGCTCCGTGCGGTGGGAGACGACGCAGAGATCGATGTGTTCGCTGGCGTCGAGGCGAACATCGATTCCGATGGCCGTCTGTCCGTGGATGAGGGGCTACTTGAACAGCTGGACTGTGTCGTCGCCTCACCACACGCCGCACTCGATGGCGACGGCACCGACCGACTCATCGCGGCTGCCGAACATCCTGCAGTCGACATCGTTGGCCATCCGACTGGTCGCCAACTCAATCGGAGATCCGGACTCGACATCGACGTGCCAGCACTGGCCGACGCGGCCGCGAAAGCCGGAACAGCATTAGAAATCAACGCTAACCCCCGTCGGCTCGATCTCCAAGGAAGTGCGGTGCAAGCCGCGCTCGAACAGGGAGCGACTATCACGATCGACACCGACGCCCACAGACCGGAAAGTTACGACTACATCCAGTATGGGGTTCATACCGCTCGACGCGGCTGGGCCGAACCGAGCGACGTGCTCACCATGTGGCCCGCAGAGGACGTTCGAGCGTTTCTCGACGGATGAATCAACGACGGCTGCTGCTCGACGTGATGTGTGGTGGACTGCGAAGCTACCTTCGGATGTGTGGTCACGACACTAGCTACGCACTCGATTATGACGTTGAAGCCGACGACCGACTGATCGCTATCGCCCGAACCGAAGATCGCACGCTCATCACCCGTGATCGACAGCTCGCCACGCGAACCGACACCGCGATCCTGCTCGAAAGCACAGACACGGAAGAACAACTCCGAACGCTGCAAAACGCGGGTATCAGACTCACACTCATCGAACCGACGCGCTGTAGTCGATGTAACGGTCGTCTCGAACCTACTTCCGATTCACGACCAGACGACGTTCCTGAGGAGCGACGCGTCTGGAGGTGTGAAAACTGCGGACAGTGGTTCTGGAAAGGAAGTCATTGGAATCGCGTCCGAACAACTCTCCAATCTATATGATACAAAATAGTTATTTATTAATTAAAGTTGCGTAGTGAGATATTATCAAATCCTAGCCTACAATGGCACTTAGTAGGTAACGACGTCTCGATGTAGTCGAACAACCAATGAACATATCTCAACCCACATCACTCTCTAATATGATAGGTCTGGATCAAATGGATACTTGACTGTAGATAAGGTATATACTCACTCACCTATCAGTCTTAAGTGATGCCCATTTGGAGGATCTCCCTCGTAGGATTTTTGTTCGGGAGGTCGTGGGATCGCTCTCGGCGCATGCTTCTAGCAGGGATCATCGCCTCGATTATTCTCGGGGTGGTCGGAACGGTCGTCCCATTAGGGGTACTCGTCTTCGTCCGGTCGGATATTGCTGGTTGGGTTGCTATCCTCGTCCTCCTCGGAACGGCTGGTGGGATCGCCTACACCAACGCAGGCTACGTAGTAGTGGTTGTGATTCAACTCCTCTTGCTGATAGGGCTGTTTACCAGCGGTGGAGTAGCAACGTTTCCCGGGGCAAACACTGGTGAATATCTCCAGCTTTTGCTTTGGTTTTCGGCTGTATTCGCTCTTGTCTCCGGTTCCATCGGCTACACGATCGGTTGGATGCTGCGGAACGTTCGATGGACCGATCGCACGGGCTGAACCGATCGTTAGATCGCGCCGTTAGATGTGTATTATCAACACACTATATCAAAATATTTATCCTATCTCACACGGACTAATATACAACACGATACCGACATGTATCGACTATCCTCATCCTCAACTATATTACTGTATTACCAGTGCGCCCTCATTGGGTACGGCATCGAAACCGACGTAGATACTATTATATCATACTTTGAACCTATAATGAAACTTCGACAATCTATTTTACGAATGTGAAAGTATACCGATTTGGATGATGTTAGATGACTATAGCCGCCCATCGACCGATAAGATCCATACTGAAACCCAGCCGGGAATGAGCCGTCGTCGTTTGTTATCTTCTCTTCTTGGTGTCGGATTCACACAGATGTCAGCCAAATACATCACTCAGGAGGACATCGATGGGGCAGCTTCGGATGAGGTACCTATCGTCATCGGGTTTCACAGTGATAATCCGTTTGACGAGCCGACGGCTCACAAACGGTACGTCCCCGCCGACTGGTACAACGATTTCCTTCACGCCACACGAATGAAACACCGGGTTGAGCAATCGCTCGGAGCGATGCCAGGCGTCGTCAGTATCGGTGTTAGTCCGGGAGAACGAGGGGGGGACAACTCCCGATTGATCGTTCGATTACAGGACAGCGACGTACGGACGATGATGGGAGAGATTCCGACCCACGTCGAAGGCGTCAAGATCGATGTCGAATCTGTATCGGGTTTTGAATCGATCAGCTGTACCGATACCCTTCGAAACTGGAGTTCATCCACCGCCGCGATTCGGGGCGGATACGAGGTACGGGGAAACTCAAACGCGCCGATCGGATCCGTGGGTGCTCCTGCATTCAAAAACGGTAAGCGGTATCTCGCTACGTGCCAGCACATCTTCTCGGGAAACGACGCGACAGGGTCGACGCTCAAACACCCCGATGGAACCTCTCTTGGCACGGTGAAACACACAAAATGTAAAGAAGATTATGCTATGGTCAAACTCCACGGGAGGTACCGAATCGAACGCGCCATTCGGTATTCGGGGTACAACGGCATCAGTGGGCATTTCTCCTACGATGGTCTGGGTCATCTCAAGAGTCGCGGAGTGAATACACAAAAAGTGGGCCGAACGACGTGCCGGACAAGTTTTTCGAAGATACAAACCACCGCTGAAACGATCTACACCGCCCCCGGCTGTCTTCCGAAACCGTATTCGGTGTTTCACAAGGACAACAGCTCCGGTAACGATCTAAAACGCGGCGACAGCGGTTCTATTAGTTTTTATGAATCTCCAAATAATTCAAATAAATGTTGGTTAGTTAGTTTTATAAATTATGAAGATGGGAAAACGAATGATGTGTTCGGGATCGGCATTTACCGGCTCGCCGACTTCGGGTATAATTTTTGATGATCGTGGGTTATCCCCACTCGATGTCCAGCATCCCACTGATGAGGAATTCGAGCGCGTTGATGAGGTAATGTGCGATAATAACGACGAGAAGGCTGTTCGTGAGAACAAAAATGCCGGCTAACCCGAAGCCGAGCACGCCCGTGACGAGAACACCGATCCGGCCTTGTGCGCCGTGACCGACCGCGAACGCGATCGAGGATCCCACGGCAAGGAGCCACGGCGAAATGGAAAACCCCGTACTGAGAGCGCCGATCAGCGCGCCCCGGAACAGGAGTTCTTCGAATCCGGCGATGATGGGAAGGACGCCACCCAACAGGATGAGCCATCCCGTGGTCGTTTCGGGGGTGAGATGCTCCCGGAGACGGTGGTCGTACTCGTGGTCGAGTGCCGTCGCACACGCAGCACCGAGAGCGTTGATAGCGTACAGACCGATTCCCGTGATGATCCCGACACCGAACGCGACGCCACCGAAGCTTTTGGGGTCGGCGGTGTCGACGCCGAGAGCTGCCATCGGAACCGACGTAAACCACACGCCAGCGAGAAGAAGAACCCCAAACAACCCTTGTGACAGTCCGACGTTGAGCAACACGGTCACAGGGGAGAGCCGTTCCGTTGGGGATGGTCGCCGTTCGGGCGTCGGAGTAGTGTCCTGATCCTGCTCTGTGGAATGATTGGTCGGTTCGGCGTTGTAGTCACTATGGGGCGATCGGTCGTCGACAAATCCGCTAACAGCATCCTGTGAAAGACGAGCAAGTACTAACAATAGTGCGAGGACGACGCCAACGATTCCGGCGAACGCCGTCCAGTCGGTCACGCTACTGTGGGCTTGGGCTGCCCGGACCGGCTGTCGATCCGGAGTCGAGGGCCTGTCCTGTGATGCTCTTGAGACGATCGACGAGCGAATCTTTCTCCGGTTCTCCGACGAGTGCGATGTCGAGTACCTCGCTGATGTGGGAGACGGGAACGATATCGACCATCTCCTCATATTCGTCTTCGATCATCACGTCCTGTTCGTTCGCAGCAGGAATGATCACCGTATCGAGACCGGATTTGGCTGCGGCTTCGATCTTGTGGGTGACGCCACCGACGGGGAGCACATCACCCCGAACCGACAGTGATCCGGTCATTGCAACGCTCTGATCGACTGGAATGTCCTCAAGAGCGCTGATGACGGCTGCAGCCATGGTAACGCTTGCTGAATCGCCTTCGACGCCCTCGTAGGACTGGACGTACTGGATGTGGATATCCTTCTTGGTGATGTCCTCATCCGAGAACTTCTTGATGATCGCCGAAACGTTTTGGACGGCTTCTTTGGCGATATCTTGGAGATTGCCCGTGGCAATCACCTCGCCTGGTCCTTGGGACGGTGCGATTTCGGCCATCACGGGCATCACGATACCCGAATCCTCGCCCATCACTGCAAGGCCGTTGACTCGGCCGCCGACGTCGCCGCGGGCGACGGTCATATCGTAATCCTTGCGCTTCTCAATGTAGTCATCGGCGAGCTGTTGCTCGATCGAGCGCGAACGTCCTTTCGCTTCGAGGACGTGATCTCTCGTCGTTAGATCCACGTCGGAAGCGCGGGCGATATCACCGGCGACTCGGATGAGTCCGCCGAGCGTCCGGAGTTCGAGCGTCAGGTGGCCTTTCCGTCCGGCACGACGCTGTGCTTCGAGGATGACTTCTTTGGCTGCGTCACGGGTGAAGTGGGGCAGTCGCCCGTCCTTTTGGACTTCCTGGGCGATAAAGCGGGTGTACTTGCGCCGCATCTCGGGCGTGTCCTCGATGGTGTCGTCCATGTACACCTCGTATCCGTATCCTTTGATACGGTTTCTGAGTGCGGGGTGCATGTTCTCCATCGCATCGAGGTTCCCGGCGGCGACCATGATGAAGTTCGTTGGCACTGGCTCGGTCTGGACCATCGCCCCCGAGGACCGGTCCGACTGGCCAGTGATCGAGAACTCGCCTTCCTGAATCGCGGTCATCAGCTTCTGCTGAGACCGGATGTCGAGGGTGTTGATCTCGTCGACGAATAACACGCCCTTGTTAGACTTGTGGATCGCACCGGGTTCGACGCGGTCGTGGCTGGGCGTCTCCATGCCACCGGACTGGAACGGGTCGTGTCGAACGTCCCCGAGCAGTGCACCGGCGTGAGCGCCCGTTGCGTCCTCGAACGGGGCGGTCTGTTTGTCGGCGTTGTTCACGAGCAGATTGGGGATCATCGCATCGCTTCCCCGACTGCTGTACCGGAAGAGGAAATAAATGACCCCTGCAGCGAGAATGCCGAGTAGGAATTGGCCCCGTATGAGCGCGTAGCCGAAGACGACCACAATGAGGATCCACATGAGGAACGACCGCATCTGATTGTGTTTCCTAGCCTCCTCCTTGTGAGCGTCAATGATCTGTTCGCCCTTTCCTGCTGGAACCGTGCGGATCTTTGGCTCGTTCCCGTCGTCAGGGTTGTGATACACCAAGATGTCCTGAAGCTCTTCCCGTGGGAGGAGCTGGCTCATCGCCTTGGCTAACATCGACTTGCCCGTCCCGGGTGACCCGATCATCATCACGTGACGGCGCTGTTTGGCCGCTTTCAAGACGATGTCTCGGGCGCGATCCTGCCCGATCACCTGATCGACGAGTCGGTCGGGCACCTCAATGTCGGCGGTGGTGTCGATCGTCAGTCCGCCGAGGAGACCACCCGTCGCTCCGTCGTCGATCTTGTCGTCATCGATCTGCTCCTGACCGAGTTCTGTAACGGTCTCGGCGGAGCGTTCTCCCGACGTGGACAGCGAATCGTCTGCCCCCTCCTGTCCCGGGAGAGCCTCGTCTGGGTTGTTGTCGCTCATAGAACCGTGCTCTCATCGTATACGATGAGATGTTTACTGATATACTTTCTCCCCTTGAGACCGAAACCAGCGGCTGAAACCGCCAGCAGGGAGCTAACATGACAATAGATAGACGGCAATCCACAGACCACTGGCCTTATTACAAAACCGGTAAAGATCTACGTATGCGTGGGTTCTTCATTGGGCGGTTTCAGCCCTTCCATGAGGGGCACCAGACGATGGTCGAGCAGATCGCCCACGATGTGGACGAACTCGTGCTCGGTATCGGGAGTGCGGATCAATCACACACGATGAACGATCCGTTCACCCCCGGTGAGCGCATCATGATGATCACCAAGACGCTCGAATCGCTCGATCTCACTACCTACGCCGTTCCGATCGAGGATTTGAATCGTAATGCGGTGTGGGTGAGTCACGTCCAAAGTATGTCTCCCCACTTCGATGTCGCGTATTCGAACAACCCGCTCGTCGTCCGATTGTTCGAAGAGGCTGGTATGGAGGTCCGTTCGACACCGATGATCAGGCGCGAGGAACTCGAAGGGTCCCGGGTCCGGGATCGAATGCGTCGTGGCGAGGAGTGGAAACATCTCGTTCCCGATCCAGCGGTCGAAATCATCGAAGAGATCGACGGCGTCAGCCGGATCCAGCAGGTCAGCGACTCCGACGCGAACGGATCCTAACCCGGCCACGTTCCAGCAGGTCGTTCGAACGGGTGGCATTTGTCGTCGGACGGTCAACGTAACGTATGATCACGCTTGCGTCGGATTTCGGTGCACCGTACCCCGCTGCGATGCGGGGCGTCATCGCCAGCGATTGTGATGCTCGGATGGTCGATATCACTCACCAGTTCCCTCGCCAAGACGTACGAACAGCGGCGTTTTGGCTCCGGGAGGTGCTTCCCTACTACCCGCCAGCTGTCCACTGTGCAGTCGTCGATCCCGGCGTCGGCACCGATCGTTCGGCGCTCCTCGTCCGTGCAGGCGAACACGCGCTCGTCGGTCCGGACAACGGCCTGTTGGTTCCAGCCGCCCGTCGGCTGGCCGACGCCGTAGAGCTATTCGAGTGGAGCTACGACGACCCCGGCAGTGCGACGTTTCACGGACGGGACGTGTTCGCACCGGCAGCGGCGGCGGTTCACGATGTCGGCGTCGCTGCGATCGAATCCCTCGATCGCGCCACGCCAACACCGGAATACGTCGATCTCTCGTTTCCCGAGCCGACGATCGACAAGCCGAACGGACACGCGGTCGGAGAGGTGCTCGTCGTGGACGGCTTTGGGAACGCGATCACGAACGTACCCGGGACCGTCTGTGCCTCGTCGGTAGGAGGACCGATCGCCGTGAACGGCGAACGCATCCCCTTCGAACGATCATACGCTGCGCTCGATCCGGGTGACCGACTGGTCACCGTTGGGAGCCACGGCAACCTCGAACTCGCGGTGAATCAAGGCCGTGGCGAAGACGCCTTCGGTGTCACTACCGGTACGGGCGTCAGATTCGAATGGTAAATCGGTGAGAAAACGTCAGAAAAGGCCGGATAGCGCCGTTAGCTCGAGGAGATCACGTCGTCAATACGAGTGATCATCGTCGCGGCTTCGGTGGCGCTCTCGATGGCTTCGCGTTTGACCGCGACGGGGTCGAGGGTGCCAGCTTCGAGGGGATCGGCGACACGACCAGTCTGGCCTTCGGCGATGATGCCAGCGGTGCCCTCGCTGTCGTAGGTCGACCGGAGTTCGACGAGCGCGTCGATCGGATCCATTCCGGCGTTGGTCGCGAGCGTGCGTGGGAGCACATCGAGCGCGTCAGCGAACGCCTCGACGGCCAGCTGTTTGCGACCCGTGATCGAGGCTGCCTCTTCGCGGATGCCGTCTGCGATGGCGATTTCGATCGCGCCCGCACCGGGAACGACACCGCCCTGTTCGATCGCAGCAGTGACGACATCAAGCCCGTCAGAAAGCGCGCGTTCGAGTTCGTCAGCGACGTGTTCGGTGCCACCGCGGACGAAGACGGTGACCGATTCCGCTTTGCTGCCACCCTCGATGAACGCGAGTTCCTCGTCCCCGAACTTTTCGACGCGAACGAGTTCGGCGTGGCCGAAGTCGTCGGTTTCGAGATCGTCGAGCGTTCCGACGAACCGAGCGTCCGTCGCACGGGAGATCGATTCGGCTTCGTCGTCGTCGACACCGTCGAACGCGAGTATGCCCTCGTTGGCGAGTGCGGAGGCGACACGATCGTCGACGTCGCCGGTAACGAACGCCACGTCGATGTCGCTTTCGGCGAGCGTGTCGGCGTACTCTTGGAGTTCGCTCTCTTCTGCGTCGAGTGCGGCGTTGAGTTGATCGACGCTGGTAACGTTGTATTCGGCGTCGATGTTGCTCTCGCTCACTTCGAGATCGAGATCGAGCACCGCGATGTTGGCCGACTCGACGCGGCGAGGCATGTTCTCGTGGAGCGGTTCCTCTTCGGAGATAATACCCTCGACAAGCGCCGTCGCTGAAGAGGAAGCCCCGGTTTGAGTTCGAACCCGAACGCTGTCCCGGTCGACGCCATCGGATTCGACCCGACGGATGGCTTCAACGACGGTTTCTGCGAGCGGACGGGCACCGATGTCGCCAGTTCCTTTACCGGTCATACTCGTCACGGCAACGTTCTCAAGGAGATCGTCGTCGACGGATCCCTCGAGTACTTGCTCGTCGATCGTCTCCTGGGCGATGCGCGCGGCCTCGTGGTAGCCCTCGACGATCGACGTGGGGTGAACATCGTCGTCGAGGAGGTCCTCGGCCCGGGAGAGCAGTTCTCCGGCGAGCACGGCGGCAGTCGTGGTTCCGTCGCCGACTTCCTCTTCCTGTGTGGTCGAGACCTCGACGATCATCTGCGCAGCAGGATGTTCGATGTCCATCTCCTCTAAGATGGTCGCGCCGTCGTTCGTGATGACGACGTCGCCCGAGTCGGATACGAGCATCTTGTCCATCCCACGCGGTCCGAGCGTCGACTGAACCGAGTTACTCACTGCCTTGCCAGCAGTGATGTTCGAGGACTGTGCGTCCTCGCCCTGGGTGCGTTCGGTGTCCTCTGCCAGAATGAACATCGGTTGGCCTCGTTGGGCGGGTTGTGACATAATCATAGAGACATGGATTGCGATTCTATATAATTGTTTCTGTCTCGATCGAGGGAATCGGGTACAGGAACGTCATGACGAATGTTATCACAGGTTGTGATATCGTTTTATTCGACGTGTTGATCGAACGCCACTGCGCTGAGTCACTGGTCCCGTCGGTCGTACACGGCGACAGCCCGGTCGGCACGCGTCGAGACGCCGTTGGGGTTGCGCTGTGGCGAGCGATCTCGGAGCCGGGCGATAAAACCGTCTTTTAGGCCGCCAGCTGCGCCAGTTACGATGTTCCGACCGTTAGTAAGCCAGTCAGACGGGCGTGTGTTACCGCGTGCGATGGAGGTGAGCGCAGTTTTGACGTCGGCAGCCGTATGGCGGGCGACACGCCAGAGCGACCGGAAACCGTAGTTCTTCACCAGCCGATACGTGAGCGACCGATACCGCCAGTCCCACTCCCGTGCGGCCACATCAGTGGCGTGACAGCGAGGCCGGAACCCGGGGGTGTCGGCTTTGTGGTTCTCGGTGGTGTGTCGAGGATGGGCGTCTTGTCGAACGCTGAAAGTCGGTTCCCAAACCACGTTGTAACCGAGGTGTGCGAGGCGATGAGCACTGTCTCGGGCGCTACCCATGGCGAGCGACTCGTCGAAGCCGTCGATCGCTTCGAGGGCGTCCCGCCGAAACGCGACGTTACCGCCGTCGAAATACGTCACTCGTGTACCATTGATCGTTCGACGATCGACAGTGTCCGAACGCACACCACCACACTGGGACCGATGCACCGGTCCCGTGATGACGGCAGGCAACAGCGGCCCGTGACCGCTGGCGCGGTGGGCCGTGGCGACGTGATCGAACGCGGTTCGGATCGCATCGATCCAGCGTTCTTCGACGATCAACCAGTAATCGAGAAAAGCGATAACAGTGCCAGTAGCACGGTCGATACCCGCGTTTCGAGCCACATTGATGTTCCGCTCACCGATCTCCACGAGCACGTCGACGTCGTCACGACGACGGACCATCCCGGTCGTCCCATCCACGCTCGGACCGTTGGCGACGATGATCTCCGCCGACGATACGTGTTCCGAAAGCGCATCGAGACACCGCACGAGGTGTTCGCGGCCGTTGAGTGTGGGCACGACCACCGAAAGTTCCATACCGGGGCTACTAACCGCCGGGCGATAAAACGATTGGGTGGACACAGGGGGGTGAGTTCGCGTGGCTCGTCGTCGTTCCCAGAGGAAGATCATACGGGAAGACGTTCACACCGAGCGCGCAACGACCGCCGGGATCGATCGGAGCGTCACTGGACCGTTGCGTTCCAGTAGGACACCGACGCGAAAAGGTCTCCGATCGACGTTTCTCCGACGGTCGTGTCGGCATCCCGAAAGCTCGATGCGATCTCATCAGGGATCTGGCGATAAAAGCCGTACGGAAGGACGAAATCGTGCGCCTCATCGATGAGAGTGAGATCCGCTCCCCTGAGAAGGCGATCGACCTCGGATTCCGAATAGAGCCGTGACCCCATCGGCAGCAACCAGTTGTAAACTGTACGCGTACTGTAGCGGTTGAACGTGTCGAAAAAGACTTGATCGCGGGAAACGCGACTCATCTCTCGCAGGAACGACGCCGGTGTCTCTGCGAGATGGAAAAATCGGATCGCAAACACCGCATCGAAATGGTTGTCGGGAAACGGAAGCCGAGCAGCGTCTCCTCGGAGGAACTCGATGGAGTCACCGACACCGTTGTTTCTGACTTTCTGCCGGCCCTGTTGAAGCATGGCATTGGAGATGTCCAACCCGATGATCTCCCCGCTGCGGTCTGCGAGCATCGTCGTGAATCGACCGGTTCCACAAGCGATTTCGAGAATTCGCTTGTCCTCGACGGGGGATACGGCATCGAGAACGGCCTGCTTTTCTCGCTCATCGATGAGGCGTCCACCGCGGGAAAACCGCTTTGTGTCGTAATCCTCGGCGATATCTTTCGCCTGATACCACTCCTGGCCCTTCACACTACCCCCAACAATTCATTCTGGAAATAAAACGATACTGGATTAGAGCGCATGGTGTCAGCACACCACGTTTATGACTGCTCTAGCAGGACACGAACGAGATCTCGGCGTTCAGGATATCCACACGATTTCGGGGTCGATTCGGAGACACACCCATTCGCCGTTTCCGCGCTGCGGTCAACTACCCCACCCGACACGTCTTCGGCGCGTTGAAAACTCCCGTTTGGTTCGTACACCGATGAGCGAGTTCGTTGGCGGGCGGACGAACGTTTTCCTGTCAAAGATAGCACGGAACTGTTCGGAGAACACCACAGGACGAATACGAGATCGGTCGAGAAAAGATACGGCGAGCACAAAATGCCGCGTGAGACGATCAAAAACGGATTGTCACGCCGGGGGTGGTGTCGAATCCCGATTCACTTGCTCCTGTAGGTTGCGGCAATACCTGTCTGAAATCTATGTATAAGGGTGACAATCACACATTGGAGTATTCGTATTGTTTTGTGGAGGTTATAGCGAAGATTTACAATCTCGTTCCTCCGAGAGCCGGATATGAGTACGAATGCGGAGAATCAACCGGCGGAAACCTTTCTCACCGATCCGGACTTTCGGGACCGGTTGCGCGACCTCCCGCCGAGCGCCAAGCTCGTTGCGAAAGTGCTAGACGATGAATCACCCCTCTCACAAGGCCAGCTCGCCAAGGAGTCGCTGCTTCCGGACCGGACCGTTCGATACGCGCTGAACCGGCTGGAAGATGCCGACCTCGTGGAATCTCGATACAGCTTCCACGACGCACGCAAACAAGTGTATTTCCTCATCGATTGAAGGATTCGTTCTCGTAGGATTCCGGGGACTGAACGGTGTTAACATCTCTGAGGTTTACCTGTATCTTTTCGTCGGTCGTAGTTTCGACCCGTAGAGATGGTTTGGTGTCCGTGAGAATTTTTTCGGTGGTGACGTACGGCCCGGTATGAACGTTTCGAGAGTTCCGGTGTCGGACGAGGTGGCCAAGACGCCGAGCGGGTCGACGAACGCCTACTTGGTGGGTGTAGACGGTGCACTGCTGGTCGACCCGGGGGGAGAAAGCGACGAACTCGACGCGGCCGTCGCCGATCGTTCCGTCGATCACATCGCAGTCACACACCATCACCCGGACCACATTGCTGGCGTCAGTCGGTACGCCGCGGAAACAGGAGCGACGGTGTGGGCACGCCGAGGACGGGAGCGGTCGTTTGAGTCTGCGACTGGGGTAGCGCCCGATCGAACGTTTCGTGGCGACACGACCATCGAAATCGGTGCGGGCTGCGTTCGTGTGCTCGAAACCCCCGGTCACGCGTCCGAACACGTGTCGTTTGTGGTCGGCGAGCAGTATCTTGTTGGGGATCTGGTGCTGGCGTCGGGTAGCGTCGTCGTCGGTGCACCCGAGGGAGATATGCGCGCTTATCTCGGATCGTTGCGGCGCGTCTATGCTCGGGATCCCTCGGTGTTGTATCCCGGCCACGGTTCAGTGATCGACGCGCCACAGGCGACAGTACGACGGCTCATCGATCACCGACGCGAGCGCGAGCACCGCGTTCTCGGGGCTATTGAAGCCGGTGCGGCGTCGATTCCGGAAATCACGGACGCCGCATACGAGAAAGACGTGTCCGACGTTCGTGAGCTGGCAGAGGCGACGGTCGAAGCCCATCTCGAAAAGCTCGCCGTCGAGAAGAAGGTCGTATGGGACGGCACACGCGCATCACTTCCGGCGTGACCGACACCGAAGAACGGACGTTTCTCCGCGGCGAAGAAACGGTTTGTATGGCCGATTCGGACAGTACAGACGCCGATGGCCCTCCCGATCTCGAACGTGAGCTGGAGCGGGCACGCACGCTCGACACCGAAGCGTTGGCCGACGCCATCGAATCCATCGGCTTTGCGTGTACGCGGTGTGGGGAGTGCTGTACCGCCCACGGCGCAGGCGACGACCACGAAGAACACACTGCTACCGTCTTCCCCGACGAGGTCCGTGAGCTACAGAACGCGACTGACGGTGGATGGCGTGATGTTGCCCGCCCGATTCCCTACGGTCTGACAGACGGTCCCGATGGACCTGAAGGCGAGACGTTCGAGTGGGCGCTCCAAACCGACGGCTGTGGTGACTGTGCGTTTTATGCTGAAGATGAGAACGGAACCGGTGCGTGTACCGTCCACGCCGACCGACCGCTCATCTGTCAGACGTATCCGTTCAGCCTCGCACTCGGCGGAACGAACCAACCGATGGGCGAGCCGGTAGAACAGGAAGAACTCGTTCGTGCCCACGACTGTGAGGGTCTCGGCCGTGAAATCAGCCGCGAAGACGCCAAAGCGCTCGCTGCCACGCTGAAACGCCGTGCTATCCGAGAGATCGAAGAAACCATCGCCGTCAGTGAATCCTACGAACCGACCGCCCCCGGCAGGGGTGAGATCGTCGTTCACGATTCTGAGGGTGCCAAACACCCCGACGGAACACGGTTGTGAATCCTGTGTATCGACTCACTTCGTGATCCCCCGACTTCGATACGAGACTGGACCCAACACGAGATACGCGAGCGCCGCGAGAAGCAACAGGCGAGCGAACCACAGCTGAAGTCCTTCGGGAGCAATGACGACGATCGCTTGAACGGTTCCGGCACCGAACGCATCGCGTGCGCGCAGTCCCGGATACGGTGTTTGAATTACCATCAGATACGCCAACACACCCATCACGGCCAGCAACAGGACGGCGCTGTCAAAACCCGCGAGATACGCGACGGCGAGGATCGTCGCCGCGAGCGTGTTGGGGACCCCACCGCGAAACGACTCGGCAGCATCCGTCACCGTATACACCGCCGTTCGGAGAACCGATGACACCACGAACACCGACGTAATGAGGACTGCACCGACGAAGTGGAGCGTCGGCTCCGTACCCGACCCGGTCTCGATCCACTCCACCCACGTGACGCCGAAGACGAACAACGCCGGTGCGACGCCAAAGGAGATGACATCCGCGATCGAATCCATCAACGCACCCACTGCCGACCCGGATCCGGATCCTCGACGGGCGAGCACGCCGTCAAGTCCATCGGCGATCGCTCCGAGAAGGATCAATCGAGCCGTGAGTTCCAACCCGAGAGGATACCCAAACGCTCGCGCGAGAGGATTCTCAGCCACCATCGAGAGCGGAACCGTAAGGATCGCCCCGAACCCGGCCACGATGTTCAGTACCGTCACTCTATCAGCGGTCCCTAACCGACAGAGCGGGTGGAGTCGCACACTATCGATGACCGCTACCGCATAATATACTTTCCGCAATCATACATGGAGATAATACAATGACGATACTATTTTGTTGTGATATTATGTATCAGTTCGTCTTTGCAGTGGGAGATGTCGTTCTGAGGCGATACCTTCTTTACTCAGTGCCCGTGACATCGCGTTCAGAGGTTTATCATGGAAATCTCAGAAAAGCTCCTGTGTCTGTTTAGCGCCGAAGTGTCTACCAACGGCGAGACGTACACCGTCGAGATTCCCCGGCGTGAGATCGAGACCGGTTCGGTTGAGCCGGGGGAAACCTATCGTGTCGCGCTTATTTCGGCGGATGAGGAACGTCAATCATCGGCGACGACTTCTACAGTGTCGGACCAGCCTCAACCACCCGTCGAGACTGGTGAGATCCGGTACGTCGAAATCGAGGATCTGGGCAAACAAGGCGACGGTATCGCGCGCGTCGAACGGGGATATGTGATCATCGTTCCCGACTCGGAGGTCGGTGAACGGGTAAAGGTCGAGATCACGGAGGTCAAGCCGAACTTCGCTGTCGGAGAGATAATCGAGTGATCGCTGGTACGCCGTCGGTCCGCACCGGGCCCGAGAGCAATCCGAGCCGCTGGTCAATCCTGCTGCGTTCCGTTTCGGCTCCGTCGTGGTTCGAGAGTGAATTTCAGTTCTTCGCCCGCGTCGGGGGACGGAAACGCGCTCACAAATCGAAGGTTTGTGGCATGTGAACGAGTTTAGTGAGCGCACCAGTAGACGTGTGGTGAATGGTGAGAAGCTGAACGGCGAGAGTCACCAGCCTATTGCCGAAGACTGATTGCAAAGAGTCCACATCAAAGCCCCATCGCTAGAAATGGAAGATTTCGAAAGTTTCTGGTTAGCAATCAGAACTCCAATGCAGTTCTGATGACATCACCGAGCGAAGCTCGGTTAGCAACCAGGCTTTGCCTGACGACACCCTCAGAAGCGAGCGGAGTATCCCGCAAGCGAGCAGGGTGGGGTGGTTTACGAGGGTGTTTCCCGGCCGTACCAGCCCCCCATTCATAGCCCCCACTATCGGAGTATTGTTCGAAGAAAACCGCGGTACTGAACGGCGTTACCCCACTGTACCAAACTCACTATATGTCGTTCTCTCTTGGGTCAATGCATGAGTGCCAGCACTCCATCAGCGATAGATCTGACGGAGAAACAACAACGAATCTTACGCTATCTCCGAGAGAACGCAACGACAAAAACGTATTTCAAGTCCCGACTCATTGGCAGCGAGCTCGGTTTGAGTGCCAAGGAGGTCGGAGCAAACATGCAGTCGGTACAAGAAGCAACACTCGATCTCACGATCGAAAAGTGGGGATATTCGTCGGGAACCACGTGGAAGGTGACGATGTCGACGACAAATCCGTCCGTCGCTCGGGGGTGAGCAGCGACGTTACGGCGAACTGGGCGGATCGTACTGGATCAGTGAATCCGCATCCACAGCGAGAGCGACCGCATCCTCACCGAACGAATCGGCGTACTGAACGAGAAGAGTGAGCATGGTTTCTGGACGTTCGACGGCGTAACCGTTCTCGCGCGATAACAAGGCTGCCGCTTCGAGTTCTTTTGCGTACTTGCTCACTGTCGGCCGCGAGACGTCGAGCGTGTGGGCGATGTCGCTCGCGGTCGCATTGGGATCACGAAGGAGGACGATGAACATCCCGCGAGCCGTCTCGCGCCGGAGATAGCCCAACGCCACTTTTTCATACTCGCTGAACCTGTTGGCCTCGACGTATCGACGATACTCCCCGTCACGGAAGCTCTCGATGGCGTGAGAATCGACGAGGCGTCGAAGATGGTGTTGGGTTTCACCAGTACCCAACGAGAGATCATCACGGATCTTCGAGAAGTGTGCACCCGGTGTAGTCGAGAGATAGCCGACGATAGCATCACGGACATCGCTCGACGAACTGCTATCGACGAGTCGGGAGAGCGGACCAGCAGCCCCCAGCGCCGCAAATCGCCGGAGGGTCGCACGTTTCTCCGTATCGACCGACTCACTCGACTCATCAACCATTACGTACCTATTGGAGTTGCTATGTAAAATAACTTGTCGGTTCGTGGCGGTCAATAAAGAGATCGAACTGCCGACCACTATCGCCGCTTGGAATGGATCATCAGCTCTTTTCGGTTTCTAGTTCCGTGTCGGCCTCGGTATCCATCTCTTCGATCACTTCGTTGGAATCCTTGATGTCGGGGGTATCCTCACCCTCTCTGATGGCCTCTGCTTCTTCATCGATCCCTTCGATATCCATCTCAGCAGTTTCGTCGATCTGGCCGATCATCTCGTCGATATCGTCGAGCCCGAGTAGCTCACGGGTTTCGGCGTCGAAGTCGAGGCTATCGAGTTCGGCAGCATCCTCGGCCACGTCACTCCCCGAAAGATGCTTGCCGTACCGACCCACCAGCGAGGTCAGCTCTTGGGGCAGGAGGTAAGTGGTGGATTCGCTCTGACCGATGTCCGCAAGCGTCTCCATTCCTTTGTCGATGACTGCCCGTTCGCCCATCGACTCGGCGGATTTAGCGCGAAGCACTGTCGACAGCGCATCACCCTGTGCTTCCAAGATCTGGGCTTCCTTCTCACCTTGTGCTCGAATGATGTTCGACTGCTTGTCACCTTGTGCCGTCTCGACTGCGCTACGCCGTTCACCCTGTGCTTCGAGGATCATCGCGCGGCGACGACGCTCTGCTGAGGTCTGTTGTTCCATCGCTTGTTGAACCTCGGGGGTAGGGTTCACTTCACGGACCTCGACACTCTCAACACGCACACCCCACTCGTCGGTCGGTTCGTCGAGTTCTGCACGGATGCGCCCGTTGATCTCCTGGCGTTTGTTCAGGGTGTCGTCGAGATCCATGTCCCCGATCACCGCCCGCAGTGTCGTTTGAGCGAGGTTCGACACTGCGCGCTTGTAATCATCGACTTCGAGAAACGCCTTCTTCGCATCCATTACCTTGATATAAACGACGGCGTCGGCCGTAACGGGTGAGTTGTCCCGTGTGATCGCCTCTTGCCGAGGAACGTCCAGTGTTTGGGTCCGCATATCGAATGGATACGTCGCTGAGACGAACGGCGGTACGAAGGTGAGTCCCGGATCGAGCAGCTTCCGGTACTCACCGAGCACGGTCAGTGCGCGTTTCTCGTAGGGTTTTACGATCTCGACCGACTGG
Organism: Halocatena salina; assembly: GCF_023115355.1. Classification (NCBI taxonomy): domain Archaea; kingdom Methanobacteriati; phylum Methanobacteriota; class Halobacteria; order Halobacteriales; family Natronomonadaceae; genus Halocatena; species Halocatena salina. Next base: position 2,068,119 of record NZ_CP096019.1, on the reverse strand, counting down.
GCAACGGCAAAGATCAGAATCAACAGCAGCGCTAAAACTACGATCGGTACGACGCTTCCCTGTAGCGGGAGGGCAAACATGCAAAGAACTTGGGATAGTACCACTAAAAATGTTTCCGTTACAAGATGAATTACTTACATAATTTCAACCAGAGAAACAATATCACCGGCAAACGCTACTTTTTGTTCAGCTTCAGCGTAATCCATTGCAACACGACAGACAGCTGCTAAAACGAGTCCACTACTAGTGGAGTGAGATCACTACGACGCAGTGTCGGGTTCACGCTCGTCGTTTCGGGGTTCGGAATCCAGATTGAGTTCCCGGTCGATCTCGTCTTCGATGACCGAGAGGGCTTCGACGGTGATAACGTTCCCGCCGCCGGGATCAATGACGATGACTTCCTCACCGGCAGGGATCTCACCGCCGAGCGTTCGGGCCTGGTAGTAGGGATTGAAGCCGCCGCTTTCGAGTTTTACTTCACCGCTAGTCCCGGAGACGTGTTTGGTGACGTACCCTGTTTTTCCTTTGAGGGCGTCTGAATCACTTGTACGCCCGCTTCCTTTTCCACCGTAGATATCCATCTCCTTGTAGAAATACAGGGAGACACCGCCGGCAACGAGGACGGTGAGCGCCATCCCGATCAGCATCGGGATCATGCCGACGAATCCACTCAGTGCGATTCCGACGAGTCCAGCGACCAAGAGGGCGATACCGACGACGATGAAGTGTGCACCGGGCGCGAGTGCTTCGGCTATCAGGAGTCCAGCACCGGCGAGCAACAGCAACACCGGCAACGTAAGTGAAACCCCCTCGACAATGGGCTGTAAGACGATCGCCTCCATGCGTGGTGTTTGGTCTATCGATATGTTAACCCTTCGGGGGAACTCAGATGAAACCAGCCAGCATCAACAACAAAACGGCCGTCACGAGTGCTCCTAACGTGACGAATACTGCGCCTTCGATCGATGGGGAGCCGGGTTCGGGGTCCGCAGATCGGAGGGCTTCGATCTCCTCGTCGATCGAATTGGGCGTCTCGTCCTCGCCGACATCGTCGACAGCGAATCGATACTCCCGTTCGTCATCCATACCAGGGGGTACTTTCCGGTCTCATAAGTCGGTACCGAACGGCTCTTGATCGAGTAGCTCACTTGATCGACGTTCCGGGGGGCGTCTCACCGTGAGTGGTGAGAAGGTCCGCCTCTTCGCCAGCAGCCAGCACCATCCCGTCGCTCTCGACGCCGAACAGCTCTGCTTTCTCCAAGTTGGCAAGGAGCACGACGCGGGTTCCGGGAAGTTCCTCAACGTCATGGAGCTGGCGGAGACCAGCGACTACCTGACGGGTCTCGTGACCGATGTCGACCGCGAGCTTCACGAGCTTGTCCGCTCCTTCGATCGGTTCTGCGTCCGTGATACGACCGACGCGGAGATCGAGTGCTTGGAACTGCTCGAAGCTGATTCGGTCTTCGGAAAGCGGTTCGAGCGCCGTTTCGGCGTCGGTGGCCTCGTCCTCATCCGTGGGGTCGTCCACCTCGGGCTGTGCCTGTCGGTCCTCAAGCCGTTGAGTGAGGGTGTCGACCCGCTCGTCCTCGATCGGCTCGAACAGTTCGGTCGGTTCGTCGAACTGCTCTGACGGTGCCACAAGCGCCGTGTCGAGCGTGGCGTCGTGAACGCTTCCCGCCTCATCGAGCTGTTTCCAGATCCGAGTTGCAGTTTGGGGAGCAGTCGGTTCGAGAAGCACGGCGATCGCTTTGGCGAGTTGGACACAGCCACGGATGACCGTCGCAGCCCGCTCGGGATCCTCGTCGGTGAGCTTCCACGGCTCGTTACGCTGGATGTACTCGTTCCCGAAGCGTGCCAGTTCGACCGGGACGGTTCCGATCTCTCGGATGGAGTAGTCGTTGACCCCCTCTTGGAACGATCCAAGCGCCGTTTCGATTCGGTCGGCGACCGGCTGGGGGCATGGAACGTCAGGCGTCCCTCCGTAGTTGCGGTAGGCGAACAACAACGACCGATAGATGAAGTTGCCGAGCGTGCCGAGTAGTTCGCTGTTCACGCGCTCTTGGAACCGGTCCCACGAGAAATCGAGATCCTGCTGGAAGCCGCTGTGGGTCGTGATGTAATACCGGAGGAGATCCGGATCGAACCCTTCATCGAGATACTCACGCGCCCACACCGCTCGGTTGCGGCTCGTAGAAAAGCCCTCACCGTTCAGCGTGACGAACCCGGACGCCATCACCGCACGCGGTTCCGTATATCCGACAGCATGGAGCATCGCGGGCCAGAAAACGGTGTGGTGTTGGATGATATCCGGTCCGATGACGTGGACGATCTCACCGTCGTCCCTCCAGGTGGTCTCCCAGTCGTAAACGTCCGCTCCAACGCGATCGGTGTACTGCTTCGTGGAGGCGATGTACTCGATCGGAGCGTCCACCCAGACGTACAACACGAGATCGGTTTCCTCGTCGGGATAGTCGATTCCCCAGTCGAGATCGCGGGTGATACACCAGTCTTTGAGTTCGCCCTCGATCCACTCTCGGGGCTGGTTTCGTGCGTTATCGGTGCCTTCGAGGCGGTCGATGAACGCCTGAAGATACTCCTGTAGCTCCGAAAGCCGGAAGAACTTGTGTTCCCGGGTGCGATATTCCGCCGGATTTCCAGTGATGACGCTGGTCGGCTCTTCGATCTCACCCGGTTCAAGGTGACGGCCACACCCCTCATCACACTCGTCACCGCGAGCGGTCGAACCACAGTACGGACACGTCCCTTCGACGTACCGGTCGGGAAGCGGTTGTTCTTCGGTCGGATCCCACGCGACCTCGATGGCTTTCTCGGTGACGTATCCCTTCTTGTCTAGGGTGTGGACGATCTCTTGGGTGAGTTTGACGTTCGTCGGCTGATGTGTGTGGCCGTAGTTGTCGAAATCGACGTTGAATCGCTCAAACGTCTCCTCGTACTGCTCATGGTATCGGAGCGCGAACTCCTCGGGTGGGACACCCTCCTGTTCGGCTTCGACGGCGATCGGCGTTCCGTGCATGTCCGAACCACACACATACGCCGTCTGCTGTCCGAGCGTTTCGAGTGCACGAGCGAACACGTCGGCGCTGAGGTTGCCGCGCAGATGGCCGATATGGAGATCACCGTTCGCATACGGCAACCCACACGTCACGACTGCTGGTCGATCCGTCGGAAACGGATCGTGGGATCGGTTCATACCGTGTGCAGCCTTCCGAGCGGTGTAAATCCGCCGATCATCTCGCCCGGATCACCCCAGTTTCCGATCAGTGGCTGTGACACCTCACAGCCATCCTTACCGAAACAGCGTCGGCCACACCGCGGCACGGTCGCCAGCACGCCACTCAGAAAACCAAAAAGACGATTTCGATCCCAGCAAGCCAGATGACCAGTCTGCCGACGCTTCCAACGAACGTCGCCACGGCGAACTTGATATAATCTTGTTCGATTACGGTGAACGCGTAAATCGAAATGGTGTCGGGAAAGCCGGGGATACAGAGCACGCCAGCCAGCCCGATATAGCCGTACCGTCGAACGATCTGAACCGTTTTTCGCTGAGAGATACCGACGATGTCGATACCGGTGCGCTCTACTGCTCGTATCACCGGTCCCGAGTGGATCGCTCTGTCACCGATGTTGAGCGCGAAGACGCTTCCGAGTGCTTTACCGGTCCCACTCACAACGACGATGAGAGCCATCGTTATCCACTCGGGAACACCCAAGTTGAGTGGTGCAGCGAGCACGATCTCGCTAGGAAACGGGAGCACGACCGCGATGAGAAACGAATAGACGAAGATGAGTACCAGTCCGAACGGACCGACCGCGTGCTTGACGGCGCGTTTCAGTTCCCAGGATCCGCTTTCCACTACCAAGGGAAACAGGGGGAATGACGGATCCAACAACTCCGCGATCACGAGAACGACTTCAGAACAGTTGACCCTAAGTGTTCCGAGTGAGCTACGTCCACCAGCGAGAACTGCGCTCTTGTTGGGGTGTGGTGCTTTGAAGGGGATACGGGAAGTCGCTCACGTGGTCGAATCCAAACGCGTTTTCACCGAGTCGGTTGCCGACGTGCCACGCGATGGTCTCGGTGTCGAGACCGGTGAGTACGATCCTGACGTGGTGGTACTGTTCTAAGGCATCGTCGTTATCCGGATCGTACCCCGATGGAATGCTACACGATCCGGTGTTCAGATCCGAACACGGCGATTCATCCGAAAATTGGATCCGGATGTCAGCGGCGTTCGGGTCGGACACCCGTTTGAACGAAACTCGGTTGGGTACAGTTCCGTCAGCACCTCGCTCGTAGTAATCAAGGGCAGCATCGATCTGTTCGTTGACGGCGTTTCGCTCCTGAGGAGGAATCCCAGACTCGTCGACAGCGACGGTGAGCGTGGAGTGGTCCCACGGAAGCGCGCGCTCGGTCACGTTGGGCTGAGGAAGCGTAGTCAAGTCGGACTTCGCTGCCATGATCTTTTTGGGCCGGTCACCGTGGTCCAATCCGAGGGTGTGCCCGAGTTCGTGAATGAGGAGCTGCCTCGTCGAATCGTCGGTGTATCCACCCTTGATCTGCACGTTCACAGGGCGGTTGACGTCACCCGGTGAGGTGATGTAGGGAGCACAGCCCTCGACACGCTGTTTGACGCCGCATTCCTCGATGGAGGAAACGAACGACACAGCGATATCTGGATTCTGTGCGTTCTTCTTCAATTCGTAATCTATTTTGTATCCCGCATACTGCTGGCTGTTCTGTTCCCAGTACGCCAGGGCATCCTCGACGAGCGGTATGAGTTCGCGGTCGGTGTTCAGTTCGCTGTCGACCGCGACCGTCAGGGTCTGCTTCTGCCACGGATTGTCACTCGATGGAACAGCGTTCTCATCGTTGCCTGACGCGGTATCACTGCCCGTGGCGTTTGTGGTGGTACCGTTCGAGGGTGTTTCGTTGTTCGCTGCCGCAGATCCGGAGCCGGGGCTGTCGTTCGACTGCCCGGACGGCGTCTCGACCTGCGTGCTCGTCTGCACCGTTTCATTTTCATCAGTTGACACATTCTGTGGATCCGGCGTGTTCGTTCCGAACGGTCCACTCGCACAGCCGGCGAGTACGACCATAGCGAGCACAAAAATGACGAGGCGTCGAGTCATCTGTATCATGATCGGACACCAAGAAAAAGACATTTTTGGTTATGATTACACAACTGGTAACCAGGTCATATCCGATATGTATTCATGTTTATTTTATGCACTAGGATGAATTGGTGGAATAAAATATTCGAGTCTGTGGCTGTGAGCCGTAAGCCCCCTTCTGTTCTATCCAGCATTCGGCTGAGCGCCCGCGGTGTGTGTCCGGGCTACCATTCTGTCGCGGGCTTGCACCGGTGAGGGTTCGCCGTTCCATCCGTTCTCCACCATCGGTCCTCGGTGGGTTAACGTGCTCTCGTTACCTCAAGCGTCGCACACCTCATCGGTCCGGTGGAGGGGTCTCGTTTCTGTTCCAGAGCCGACGGTCTCCCGTCCCGGGTTTGCACCCGGTCACCTGCCCGGACGGTGGGGGGACTTTCCTCACATCGTGCGGAAGCCGGGCACCCACTGCCACAGAGAGGGTAGACGACGATACGGGGTAAGTCGTTCGGTCACTGCCCGGCGGCGATCGGATCGGTTTCGGTCCGCTCGGATCGATGTTCGACGACGAACGGGGACGTACCACAGCCGTCGCTTTCGACCTTCGGAAGCATTCCCACGCGATTGACGTGCTCTCGATACGCCGCTGTGGACGTTACCGTCACGACATGAAAGCCTTCCTCAGGAACGTCGTACCCGAGATGTCCGGCGATCTGGCTCCACCAACTGTCAGGCACCGCGTAGCGCGATTCGGACTCTCCCTCGTACACGAGGTGCGCCTCGTCGTTCTCAACCATCCTCTCGAGATTCTCCAACAGTTTTTCATCGGTCTGGAGCAACTGCTGAACCTCCTCGTTCGTGAAGTCGAACGCTAATCCAGTAGCACCGGCACCCTCCGATCGCCCGGTCACTTCGTACTCGTCACGGAGGTGTGGTGGGGTCAGGAATTTTGGCCGTCCAAACGAGTAAACAGCCTGTGCTACGAGTGAAAACAGGAGCATCGGAGCCAGCATAAAAGCACCAATAGTCGAAAGGGTGGGCCGCAGCCCGGAAACACCCATCGAGTGTAACACGACTTCAGAGCTTGTCAAAAATCCCCACACGGCGAGACAGAACAACGATGCCCCGAATATCGGGAACGTTCGATCGGTCACAGCGAAATCAGCAAGGTGGTATGAACGCTTGACGATGGGAATCGGCGGGGCGGACTTCTCCCCGTTCCAGACGGCCCGAATCCGAACGGGAAGCCAGAGCAGTCCGAGGAGTCCAATCACCAGTACGGTCACTGGACCGATCAGGCTCGCCATCATTCCTGACGTTATATCATACTAATCTATAGTTTGTGTTGTATCCATTGGACGGTTCTCGTTTCCATCCCATCAAATCTCGCCGGTTTAGGTCAGTCGTCGGTACCGAATCCAACGCGTTCGGCGTCGGCCAGCGCCCGCTCGGCGGCGGCGTCGATGTCGAACTCACGGACGATCTCACCGTCTCGAACCAGTGGTTTCAACAACGACTCGTCCGACGATGACTCGGACGCGGGTCGGACGCGGTGAGCGCCCTCTTCGGTTCGGTACACGTCCTTGCGTCCGGATAGCTTCCCGCGTTTCGCTATCGGTTCGCCATCGATCTCGATGATGTCCAGCGCGAAGTCCACCGGATCGGCGTTGCTGACGTAGCCACCCACGCCGAAGCCGTCGGCGACATCCCGTAGCTCCCGGAGATCTGCGGGTCCGAGTCCGCCGCTGAGAAACACATCGATATCCTCGAACCCTTCGGCATCGAGTCGCCACCGAACCTCTCGAGCAATGTGACGGAAGTCCCCGCGTCGAGAGCTGGGTGTATCGATCCGGACGCCATCGAGATCGATCGTCTCGGCCGCCCTGAGCACCTCGTCGGTCTCATCAGAGAAGGTGTCACACAGCGCGATCCGTGGCACGTCCTCACTGACGGCCGCGTCGAACGCGTTCCACGCCGTCTCCTGTTCGCCCGTCCCGAAACAGAGCACGAGCGCGTGAGGCATCGTTCCGCTGGCTTCCCGGCCCAACAACTCGCCAGCAGCGACGTGTGAGAAGCCATCGAACCCTGCGACGAGCGCAGCCCGTTCGACGACCGCGGCCATCGATGGATGGACGTGACGCGCCCCGAAACTCAACAGTTGGGAGTCAGGGGCTACACGCCGGGCATGGAGCGCGTTCGTGGCGATTCCACTCGCATGAGAGATAAACCCGAGCAACGTGGTTTCGAGCCGCGCGAACTCGGTGTATCGCCCCTCGATCCGCATGACTGGCCCGCCATCGAACAGCTGCCCTTCCCGGAGCGCATCCACGTCGATGGAGCGTTCGGCGAGAAGTTCCGCCGCGTCCTCGACGCCGGCGAACAGCTCGAACTCCCCGGTCGGGAACTGATCAGCGGTAACCTCGGCAACGACGTGTGGATCCACGTCGGCGTCGGCCAGCGTCGTGAGCGTCCGGTCGAAGTAGGCGTCCGTCGCCCGACCCTCGCGGATCGCAGACGGGGGGACGATGTCGAACATACTCGCCCTTCTCGTGGCAACGCGAAAAAGCAGACGGGTTCACCACGATGGAAATGTTTATTGTTATTTGGTTTTAGATATAAAAATACATATTTATGGCCCTGCTTGCGCCCCTCCGTAAAGCACAGACAGACGACTCGTTGCGGTTTGCGATCCTCCTTGGTCTAGCGACGATCCCGTTCACCCTCCTCCTCTCGTCGGGATCGGTGTCGATATCAAGTGGCGGCGTCGTGATCGGTAGCTCTATCTCGGGGGAGCCGTTGCTTCTGGCCGGACTGCTCGTTGGATACTACTACAGCAACCGATCGACCGAGAGCCGCCGCGCCGGACTGTGGACCGGTCTCGTCGGATCGATCGCAACGGTGCTCGTTTTCGTAGTTACCATGCTCCCCTCGATCGCGGACGCGTCGCTGGAGATGACTGCCGTCGCTGTCGTCTTGATACCGATCGCCATCGCCATCGGCGCCGGTCTCTCTGCGTTGATAACGATGATCGTCGCGGTGATCACTGATCGGGTGACGACGCGGCTCCGGAACCGTAACAGATCGGACACGGGTGAAACCCCCGAGCCCGCTGCGTCCTCAAACTGGTGGCGAGCAGTTCCCGTCTACGCGCTCCTCGCACCGATCGTATTGCTCTCCGTGTGGTTGGAAAGCCTCGACAGCGGTGTTGGGGTCGTCACGTTCCTCGGGCTACTGATCCTCGTGCCGTTGTCGATCGTCGCGCTTGTGGCGTTGTTCATCGACGCGACCGAACCCAGAACGGACTGGATCCCCTCCGTAGGAATCTACGTCGGGATTCCGATCGCCTTGTACGCGCTTGTGTATTTGGCGTCCGCCAGTCAGGGACGGATGGAACCGTCCGGCGATGCGTGGTACGGGTTTATTGTCGCGCTCTGGATAGTCGCCGCTGTCTATCTCGCTGACAGATACCGCCACATTGGCACGCTGCAGTTCCGTTAGTCGTCGTCGGTCGTCGTGGCTCCGGTGGCTTGTCCGGGGTCCGCTTCCGCCGGTGACTGCGTGCTATGCATCCGCCATCCGGTGACACCCATCACGAGTAGTATCGCTGGCGAGAGAAATCCGAGGAAGTAGTACGGTGCGTACGCGAGCGTCGGAACGCCGAGCACGCCAGCCATGTAGACACCACCAGCGTTCCACGGGATCAACGCGCTGGTGACGGTGCCACTCGACTCGACGGCACGCGAGAGGTTCCGTGACTCGAGATCGAAGTCCTCATACAGCCCTCGCAGCGTCATACCGGGAACGACGATGCTCATGTACTGCTCGGCAGCGAGCGCGTTCATCGCCACAGCCGAGACGGCGGTGCCGGCGGTCAAGCCAGCAACGCTTTCGATGAGCCGACCGATGTGGTGGGCGAGCACCGCGAGCACGCCCGTCCGTTCCAACAGCCCACCGAGCGCGAGCGCCGCGACGACGATCGTGATCGTCCACGTCGATCCCATGAGACCGCCGCTGGCGAGCAGTTCGTTGACCAGTTCAGCACCTGTCTGGGGGTCGGTTCCGGACTGTGCGATCTCCCACGCCGCCGTGAACGACACGCCTTGAACGAGGATCGTCGTCCCGACGCCGAAGAACACGCCTGAGACGAGTGAGGGAAGCGCCGGGATGCCGAAAAGCGCAAGCCCGAACGCCACGAGCAACGGCAGAAACACGACTGGATGCAAGGAGTACGAACCAGCGATCGCGGTTTGGATCGTCTCGATCCGTCCGGCGGGAATAGATCCCTGCGCAGCGAGTCCAAGAGACGCGTAGGCGAGTAGCGAAATCCCAAACGCCAGCGTGGTCCCGACGCGCATGGTGCGGACGTGCGTCATCAGATCGGTGTTCGTCACCGCGGCCGCGAGGTTCGTCGTGTCCGACAACGGTGAGAGCTTATCACCGGTGTACGCCCCCGTAAGCAGCGCTCCAGCAGCCATTGGAAGCGGAACCCCCAACCCTTGGGCGATCCCCATGAACGCGACGCCGATCGTTCCGGCTGTCGTCCACGAGGAACCGACGGCGAACGCCACCACCAGCCCTAACACGGCGGTTGCGGGGAGGAACACCGACGGTGATAGCAGCTCCAACCCGTAGTAGATCAGTGCTGGGATCGTTCCCGCCGACATCCACGTGGCGATCAGGGTGTAGATCACGAACAGGATCAGTATCGCCTGCATCCCCATCTGGAGGGCGTCGACGAGTCCCTCATACTGTGTATCCCATGGCACACCGATCCAGTATCGACCGACCAATCCGGTCAGAACGATCGCCCACAACAACGGGAGATGTGGGTCGAGATCCAACAGAACCGCCCCGATGCTCAAGAAGACGAGCATACCGATCACCGGAATCGACGCCTGAAGCAAGGATGGCCGCCGTTCCGGCGGTAAATCGTCGTAACTCAACGGTTCGAACGAAAGGGATGCCATTGCCCCTGATATCACTTGGAGGAATTTGAATCTGTATATTCATTACTACCAAGTATCTGGCGGGTCGTCGCGCGGACGAGGGACGTACCACTGCTGGCATGGTACGAACGGAAAGCGATCGCAGCACAGGCCTATTCACGCCCGCCGTGAACGACAGGATTCTCTCGCTGTTTAAAGATAGTCAGTGAATTCGATCGAGTTCGTCGGCTGTGGGAGCATTCACGATGGTTACGGTTCGGCCCTCGCGGGTCACCCGGAACGCGTCGGCGTAGGGATCGGATTCGGGAAGACGGTGCGTTCCGTCGACGGCGCTGGCGTTGTGTTGCTCAAGGAGCCGTTCGTATCCGTCTACGAACTGTTTTGCGTCCCGTTCCGTGTCCCATTTCGTTTTCCAGACGTAGCCGTTCTGCCCGTCCGTGTTGTTGTAGGGAACGAGCCGGTCACCAGCCCACCCCGTAGACATCGGATGGGAGTAGTTTTCTCGACCGTTCTGCGGAGCCGGGATGACGCCGTTGGTCCGAAACATCGTGTATATCGACGCTTCGCCGACCGTTTCGGTCCCGGGCGAAGCAGTAAATCGCTGCCACTGCTCGGCTGAACGATCAGCTATCCGGACGGATTCGGGACTTTCGTCCGGGTATCGCGTCGGGTGGATGATTTGCTCGGTACTTTCGGGAAGCGATTCGTAGGCGTCGTTGACCGTTTCCCATCCTCCGCGCTCGGAGAGCGCCTCAATGAACGCCGGCCCTTTGACGTAGGGCATGCTGATCGTCGTGTACACACCCTGATTTCGGTCGGAGCGGTCGGAGGGCTGTACCGGTCGTGGAAGACACGACCACGATCCTTCACACCGGCGTCGATACTCGTATTCCACTGCGTTTGCATCACCTTCGATCAATCCGTTAGTCGCAAGCTGTGCATCCTGCGTCTCGTCGCGGACGTTGAGGGTGAGCTGTTGGTCCTGAAGGGCGTGTGTGAGTTCGTGTGCAAGGGTGTAGGGATCGATACGAGGGGTATCGCTGTCGCTCACGATGACGATATCCTCCTCGGAGTAGTACCCAAGCACAGAGCCACGGTACACGTCCGAGATGGCTTCCGTCGCGTTCGTGGATTCGTCGACGAGAAACAGCGCTTCCCACACCTGTTCGGTCCACTCGGTCTCGTTCGTCGATGAAAGCCCGAACTGGTTGCGTTGCTCGCGGTACTCGGCACGGGAAATGACGCGGACAGAAACATCACGGTCGAACTCCAACCCTCGAATCACCTCGATACGAGCCATCGTTCGATGGACAACGCTCTCGCGTTCGGACTCGTTGAGACCGTCATCGGTGGTCACGTCCAGTTCGTCGGTCGCGCTGTATCCGCCCTCCTGTCCGAGATCGTCTCCCGTCCCGAAGGGGGTGGAACAGCCAGCGATCACTGTGGACAGCGTGAGGACGAGGAGAGCTATTTGCCGGTCATCCATTGGACGCCTCCGATCGAACGTCGCCGAGATCCTCAGTCGTGGGTGCGTTCACGATGACGACCGTCGAATCGGTCACCGTTAGCGAGAACGCATCCGCAAAGGGACCGTCCTCAATGACCCACGTTCCGTCACCGGTTTTCGTTCCACCCCAATGGCTGAGAAGCGCTCGGTATGCATCTGCAAATTCCGAGGCGTTCTGTGAGGAGTCCCAGTTCGATTTCCAGACGTACCCCGTCTTGTCGTTTTTCTCGTACACGTGGAGCCGATCCCCGTTCCATCCCGTCGTGGCTGAGAGGCTGTAGTTGAGGGAGTTCGAACTTCCATCCCCACTGGGGTTCAAAATCGCCTTTCGAGAGACGACTTCGGATCGGTTGTACGAATCGAACGCCGTTTGGGCGAACATCACGGTCATCGCCGACTGACCGAGAACGGCGTGATCCGGGCGTGTCGCGCCTCGTTTCTCGGGATCTAGATGGACCCGATCCCAGCCGTTTCGGTTCCGGTCCGTAAGAGAAACCGACGCCGGACGGTCAGTGTCGTACGTTTCGGGATGGATCACCTGCTCGGTCGTTTCAGGTGGCTCCGAAAACAGTTCGTCGACCCGATCCCATCCGCCTTGACGCTGATTGGCGGTGACGAACTCCAGCCCCTCGGCGTACGGGAAGTAATCGAGTAGATAGACGCCCCAGTTGTCCGGTGGCGACGTGCTGCCACCCGACTCGGCGTTCGGGAGACAGTTCCACTCACCGGAACAGAGCGACATGTATCGTTGTTGAACGAGGTTCGCCTCGCCTTCGATCAGTCCGTTGACCGCATTGTACTCGTCTCGTGTCGTTTTGTTGTACGATGAGAGATTGAAATGCTGGTCTTGAAGGGCGTGCGTAAGTTCATGAGCGAGTGTCTTTTCACCGTCGAGCGTCGGCGTTTCGCTGTCGCTCACGATCACGATCGACTCCTCGTCGTTGCTGTAGTAGCCCAGAACGTTTTCCCCGCGGCTGGTGCTTTGGGTGCTGAGTGAATTAGTCCCTTCACCGACAAGAAACATCGCTTCGAATTTCGCGTTATCGAACTGCTGGAACGACTCCGATACGTTCGCCGTTTCTTGTCCCTGTTTGAACTCGGATCGAGACCGGATATCGACCGAAACGTCCTGTTTGAAATCCGTTCCACGAACGAGTTCCACGCGGGCCATGGCTCTCGAAACGACGGCCTCCCGTTCGCTTTCGTTGAGACCGTCGGTAGCTTCGATCGAGAGCGTTTGATTGTGGGTGTAGCCGTTGTGGCGACCGATGTCGGGATCGTCAGTCCCACCCGGCGCGGTCAGAGTGCCCTGACTGTTCGGCGCAGAGGGAGCCGTTTCGGTCGGGGACGAATCTGTTCCGAGGGTCGGCATGGAGCCACACCCAGCGAGAACGACCATAACGAGAAGCATCACCGGACGGAATCGCATATCTAACCGTGAGTGGCAACCGGGAAAAACACCACGGAAGAAACGTTTTGCCTCCTGCTCATCAATCTTCAGCCATGCAGTTTGATCCCGAGACGACCGCAGCGGTGGTCGTCGACATGCAAAATGGATTTTGTCACCCGGATGGGAGCCTGTACGCCCCCGACAGCGAAGCGGCCATCGATCCCGTTCGTGAGGTCGTCGAACTGGCGCGCGCCGTGGGTGCACAGGTGATTTACACCCGTGATGTCCACACAGACGAACAGTTCGAGGACACCCACTACTACGACGAGTTCGACCGGTGGGGCGAGCACCTGCTCGAAGGAACGTGGGAGACCGAGATCGTCGAGGGACTTCCCGTGGAACCCGACGATCACGTCGTCACAAAACACACTTACGACGCGTTCTATCGCACCGATCTCGAAGGGTTTCTGGATACCCACGGCATTCGGGATCTGCTCATCTGTGGGACGCTCGCCAACGTTTGTGTGCTGCATACCGCCGGTAGTGCCGGTCTTCGGGATTTCCGCCCCGTCGTCGTCGAGGATGCAGTCGGTTCCATCGAGGACCATCACCGCGAGTACGCGCTCGAACACGCTGATTGGTTGTTTGGAGAGGTCAAACCGATCGACGCGATCGAATTCGCGTAATGGCGCTGTCGGGTCGGTCAGCTACCCCTGAAACAGACGATAGGCTCCTTGGCCGACAGCAACAGGGTGGGTTTCGTCGTCGGGGGTCTGGCTTTCGACGGTCACCCGGCTGATTCCGACGGAGTTGCCGGCTCGGATGACCTCGGCGCGGGCGGTGAGATCACCGGCCGCCCGCCGGAGGTAGTTGACGTTGAGGTTGATCGTGGCCACGCCACCACCGAGTGGGTTGTCGAGATGGGGTCGAAGCGCCACTCCGCCGGCGGTGTCGACGAGCGTGGCCGCGATGCCGCCGTGCATCGTCGGGGGTTCGGTCGGATTGGTGAGCTTCTCGTCGAAGGGAATGGTGAGCGTCATGCTGTCGTGTGTAAACTCATCGACCGTCACGCCGAGCCACGAGAGATAGCCGTGGTTCTGCTCGATGAACTGCTGCACCATCGCAACGACATCGTCCGGAAATTCCTCGGACATGCCCCTGCTCACGGATGAGTAGGCTTGTACTCACCGATCACCGTCGAAATTGACGGCGGATTCGGACGAAATCCTGCCACACCGACCGTAATGGGACACCTGTATCTGTCGACTCCGGTGGGACACGTCGGTGAACCGAAGAAGGATGTATCGATGTATCGAAAAACAGAACAGAACGATGAAAGCCTACGAAGTGCAAGAGACCGATCCCGACTACGAGGGAGTCGTCCAGATCGAGCGCGAACAGCCGACACCAGCCGCTGATGGGGCGCTTGTCCGTATTCATGCCTGTTCGCTCAACTACCGCGATCTCGCCATCGCAAACGCCGATCTCGTCTATCCCGGCGCGAATCTCCCGGTAATCCCGCTGTCCGATGGCGCTGGCGAGGTCGTCGCGGTCGGTGAGGACGTGTCCCGGCTCTCTGTGGGAGACCGCGTCGCAACGCCGTTCGCGCCCGACTGGATCGATGGGGAGGGCACGCCCGAACAGCTATCCCGATCGACAGGTGGATCCATCGATGGGGCGCTGGCCGAATACGTGACGTTTCCTGCCGAAAGCGTTGCTCTCCTCCCAGATCATCTCTCCTACGAGCAGGGCGCAACGCTCTCGTGTGCGGGGCTGACAGCGTGGCGGGCACTCGTCGAGGACGGCGATCTCAGTGCTGGAGAGTCCGTTCTCGCGCTCGGGACGGGCGGCGTGTCGACGTTCGCGTTGCAGTTCGCCACAATGCACGGTGCTACTGCGGTCGTCACCTCTTCGAGCGACGAGAAGCTCGAACGAGCCAGCGAACTCGGTGCTGAGGAAACCATCAACTACGAATCGACGCCCGAATGGGGCGAGACCGTCCACCAGCGCACTGATGGCGTCGATCACGTCATCGAGGTCGGTGGAGCAGGAACCTTGGCGCAGTCGTTGCAAGCGGCCAGCGCCAACGGCCACATCCATCTCATCGGCGTGCTCAGTGATCCCGGGAGCGGCGTCGATCCCACTCCTATGATCCACAAATCGCTCACAGTCACTGGAGTGAGCGTCGGAAGCCGAGCGATGTTCGACCGGATGAACGACGCCATTGCCGCGACGGGCATGGAGCCGATCGTCGACCGCGTGTTCGACTTCGAAGATATCCGGGAGGCGTACCGGTACGTCGACCGCGGCGAACACCACGGCAAGGTCGTCGTTTCGGTCGAATGATTCCCAGTTTCAGTCAGCGTGTCGAATTCCGATGGTGATGTGCTCGCCCACTTCGAACCGAGCGTCGGGACAGATCAGCTTGACGCCGAACGAATCGCGGGACAAAAAGAACGACAGTCCCGTAATCGGGGTTCCGTTGGCCCGGAGCTCGATATCGTCCCACTGCACGCTCCGGCCGTCAGCACTGCCGACGTGTGCGCTAGCCACCGAGACGTCCTCGGTGGTCCCGTCCGAGACAGTCACATCCACGCCGAGGCGTCCACCGCCGGCGTAGTGGGGACAGCCGCCATCAAGCACGCTGGAACCGGTGTCCGATCCCGCGTCCACACCAACAAAGCACGCACCCGGATCGGGATGTTCGGGTCGGTCGAGAACGACGTACGTCTCCCCGCGCTCAACGACGCGACCGGTGCCATCCCACGCGAGCGCACGGAGGGGGACATCGACGTCGATCGGAAGCGATCCCGACGCCCGGTAGGGATCGGCGTCAGGCGGACGAAAGCCTAGATGGATGTGGTCGTCGACCCACGGATCGAAAAATCCGGCGCGAACGAACGTGCCGATCGGATCGCCGACAGCGACGAAATTGCCCGGTTCGATCGCCGGATCGACGTGAAGCAACCGGGCGATCGACGCACCCGTATCGAGGAGTAGCAGGTGATCATGGGCCGAGGTGTACGGCGTTTCTGGAGCACGTACGCGCTGTGTATCGAGCACCGTTCCCGCCACGGGGCTGTGCGCAGTCGTTTCGCCGGGCTGGGGGTAGAGATCGATCGCGCACCCGCTGTCATGAGCCGTGTACGGCGAATTGTACAACGAGAAGCGCTGGTACTCCATCAGCACATCACTACCGAGGGTCGGCATACGTCCGAGGCTTCGAGCGCGAACCTTTAGCCCCGTCGCTCGAAGAACCCGTATGCGCGTGCTCCGCGGTCGAGGCGATACGATCGAGGACGATCGCTCGTACACTCGTGAACTACTCGAAACCACGCGTGAAACTGGCGAGTCAGGAGTTCGGGTGTGGCGACCCCCACGACAGATCGCCTTTGGCCGGCGTGACACTCGTGAAAGCGGGTACGAAACCGCCCGAGCGGCCGCGAGCGACCACGACTATCCACCAACCGAACGCCCGGTCGGGGGACGGGCAGTCGCCTACACGGGATCGACGGTCGCGTTCGCGCAGTCCAAACGGATCGACGACATCCGAACCGGGCTGCAATCTCGGTATTCGGCCGCGACGACCGACATCCAGGTGGCGCTGTCCCGGCTGGGTGTCGATGCAGCACCCGGTGAACCGGACGACTCGTTCTGTCCGGGCAGCCACTCGCTCCAAGCGACGGGAAAGATCGTCGGGATCGCCCAACGCGTTCAAAAAGGGGTCGCGTTGGTCGCCGGGATCGTTATCGTCCGTGACCACGCCGCGATCGCGGCGGTGCTCGAAGACGTCTACGACGCGCTCGGATTGCCGTTCGATCCCGACAGCGTCGGCAGCGTCGACCGTGCTGACGGTCCGAGTGATCCTCAGGCTGTCATCCACGAGATCGAACAGTCGCTCGTCGATGACGATCCCACGATCGAACGGCTACGGCTATGAGAGACAGCGAGACGGTCGGCGTCGATCGCCGCAGTGAAGTCACTCATGAGGGTATCGAGCGTATGCTCATCGAAACTGCCACGCTCGCCGATGGTCGCGTCCGAGACGTTCGTGTCACGGACGGACGGATCGAGACGATCGATTCGTCACTGTCCCCGCAGGCCGACGAGACCGTTCGGAACGGGGAGGGGAAGCTTCTCTTACCGGGCATGATCGACACCCACGTCCATTTCCGAGAGCCGGGCGCATCCCACAAGGAGACGTGGACGACCGGGAGTAAAAGCGCGGCAGCGGGCGGCGTGACGACTGTGGTCGATCAACCGAACACCGATCCACCGACGACAACCCCCCAAGCGTTCGAAGAGAAACGAGAACTCGCGCAGGCGTCGTACGTCGATTTCGGACTCAACGGCGGGGTGACACCGGACTGGTCCCCGGCTCTCCTCGAAGAGCCGTTGTTCGCGCTGGGCGAGGTGTTTCTGGCGGATTCGACGGGGAATATGGGAATCGACACCGATCTCTTCGAAACCGCTCTCCAAGCGGCCACCGAGCACGACATCACCGTCACCGTCCACGCCGAGGACGCGACTCAGTTCGAGGCGTCCGCCAGAGAGCGATCCGACGCCGACGCATGGAGCGCCTACCGAACACCCGACGCCGAGATCGCTGCCGTCGAGCATGCGTGTGACATCGGGACCGCCCTCGACACGCAGGTCCACATCGCCCACACCAGCACCCCGGCGGGCATCGATCGGGCCACCGCCGCGGGGATGACGTGTGAAGTGACGCCCCATCACCTGTTTCTCAGCAGAAACGATCTCGACGAACTGGGCACGTTTGGACGGATGAACCCCCCACTCCGGAGCGAGGACCGCCGACAGGCGGTGTACGATCGGGTGGCCGATGGCACTGTCGACCTGATCGCCACTGACCACGCACCCCACACGCGCGCCGAGAAGGAGACCAGCATCTGGGACGCCCCGAGCGGGGTTCCCGGCGTGGAAACCGCACTGCCGCTCCTTCTCGAAGAAGCCCGAGCGGGCCGACTCGGCTACGAACGGGTTCGTGATCTCACCGCCACGAACCCGGCCCGGCTGTTCGAGTTGCCACGAAAAGGACGGATCGAAGCGGGGCGAGACGCCGATCTCGTACTCGTCGATCCGGACGAAACGCAGGAGATCACCGCCGACCGCCTCCATTCGAACTGCGAATGGACTCCCTTCGAAGGACGGCGAGGAGTCTTCCCCGAGTGGACGATGGTCAGGGGACGGATCGTCTACGAAAACGGCGACTTCGGAGCGCGCGTTGGACGGAACGTACGCGATCGAACCGCCCCGTAGGCGCTACTCGGTCGGAACGATCTTCTGTACCGTACCGGTCTCACCGTCGACGGTCCCTTGCTCGTTCGTCAGGACGTACAGCTCGCCGTCGTGGTCGCGCCCGAACGCGAGGACGTACCGATCGAACGACTCTACGACGAGTCGCTCCATCGACCACTGTTCGGTATCGTCTGCTGGGCGCGAGGCGGCGAACAGCCCGCCGTTCGCGTCGCCGAAGACGTACGTGTCCGTGAGTTCGGGGATGGTGTCGTTCGAGTAGACGTACCCGCCGATGACGGAGATCCCGATCGACTCCCCGTCGTGGCGGTGTGGATACTCGATCACGGGATCGATCAGCGATTCCCCACCACGAACGTCCGAGGATGTCTCAGTCGGACAGTTCTCGGGCGGCGTTTCGGGACTGTCAGTACTGAAACAGCGCGAACCCTCTTTGACGTTCCAGCCGTAGTTCCCACCGCTCTCGACGATATTGATCTCCTCAAAGCGTTCTTGCCCGACATCCGCAACGAACAGCTCGCCGTCGGTAAACGACAACCGCCACGGATTGCGAAATCCCCACGCGTACTGTTCGTCGAAACCCTCCCGTCCGACGAGTGGGTTATCATCGGGGATCGAGTACGGCTTGCCACACTGTGTGTCATCGACGTCGAGACGAAGGATACTCCCGAGCAGATTTTCGGTAACGTCCTGACCGTTGCCACCGTCGTTGCCCGCATACCAATCGTCGACGTGGCCCAGACCCGTATCATCGCCGTCACCCCCATCGCCGACCGGAACGTAGAGATAGCCGTCCGGGCCGAACGCGATGTCACCGGCGTTATGATTGAACTGGGGCTGCGGTATTTCGAGCAGCACACGCTCGGTCTCGGAATCGGCCCGACGGAGGTCTGTGGTCGCTCGAAACTCCGAGAGGACGAACGTGTGATCGTAGTTCTCAGGAGCTCCGTCCCGTAGAGGGGCGCTGTAGCGCACGTAGAACCGGCGATTGGACTCGAATTCGGGGTGGAATGCGAGTCCGAGCAGGCCGCGTTCATCGTAACCGTTCACACCGACGTTCACGAGCCGATCACTGATGTCCATGAACGGCTCGTTTTCTACGCCATCAGGACCATGTACGTAGATCTGACCGGTCTGATCCGTGATGAACCGCCTGTCTCGTTGTTCCTCAGCAACAACGAAGTTCGTCGGCGAGACCAACCCCTCGGCGACCGTCTCCAACTCCACGGAGGGACCCTCCGGAATGAACGGTTCGTCACCGTCGTCTGGATCCCCATCGCCGATCTGTATCGCACCCCGCATCGATGCGGGATGCACCGAACAGTAGTATTCGGCCATCTCCTCGGTCGCCTCGAATTCGAGCGTCAGCGTCGCCCCTTGTTCGTCGACGATTTCCGTTCCGACGATTTCCTCCTCGTTCGCATCGAGGATGACGAAATCGTGGGGCAGTCCGTCGACGTTCTCCCAGACGATCGTGTACGTTTGTCCAACCGATAGCTCCAATGTCGGATTCGTCTCCCCGTCGATGGACGACGGCGTACGCCCCTCCCAGCCGGGAGTTACGCCGCCGAATTCGAAAGACGGAGTGTCCTGTGCAACCGCGATCCCGCCACCCCCGATGAGTGCTCCAGTCGCCCCAACAGCCTTGAGAAACGCTCGTCGGGTCTCGACCGGCAACGACATCCTCTCATATTGGTTATCACCTATCTCGTCCATGAATATTACTAACCAATATAGTATAATAAAAGTTATCTTAGATATGATTTTAGCATTTATTGTTAAACGATAGTAACAGGTTCGATACGGTAGCGATGCCAGCGGGCACAACAGGAACGGTGTCGGGAACCATCGACCGGGCTTACGCCCACAGTGAGGACACTACGATCACGCCGACCATTCCACCGAAGCCGAAGCCACCGATTCGGGCCATCGCTCGTCGGGAATCGGCTTCAGACCAGTTCATTCCGGTGTCGAGATACCGTTGGGCGTTTTCGACGCTCGAGCCTGCGAGTACCGAACCTGACCAGCCCAGTAGTCCGAATCCGAAACAGAGCGCTCCGAGCGAGAACGCCTGCGTACTCACGAAGGCCAGATCGTACGGGGTGGCGAGCAAGAGGCCTATGACTCCGAGAACAGCGAGCACACCGCCCCCGAGGGCGGCCGAGCCGATCAGACGGACGCGGGCGCGTATCCACGGCCACAACATCTGGTTCGCGCGTAACCAAGGGATTCGACCCATCGATACTCAGTCGATGGCGTCGCGCATCCGGGGATCGAGCGCGTCACGCATGCCGTCACCCAAGAGGTTGAACCCGAGAACGGTCAGCGCGAGGAACAGACCGGGGAAAAATGCCCACCACCACGCGCTGTGGAGTCCGTGGTCGACGCCGTTCGAGAGCATCCAGCCCCACGATGGCGTGCCAGCCTCGGCTCCGAAGCCCAAAAACGACAGCGCCGCGAGATCGATGATCGCCAACCCGAAGTTGAGCGTGCTCTGGACGGTGACCGGTGCGAGACAGTTCGGCACGACGTGGCGCACGAGTACCCGGAAATCCTTCGCTCCGAGCGCGACCGTAGCGTCGATGTACTCGTCTTCCATCACTTTGAGCGCAGCACCGCGGACGACACGGGAAAACCGTGGCGTGTACACGAGCACCAGTGCGATCACGGCGTTTTCGAGACCGGTACCGAAGATAGCGACCAACGCGAGCGCCAGCAACAACGATGGGAATGCGAGCAGTATGTCCATCGTCCGCATGATGACGTTGTCAACGATGTTGCCGTAGTAAGCGGCAAGAATCCCCAAACCAACACCCAGGATCGTCGACGCGCCGACCGTGATGGTTCCCCATTTCAGGGCGAGCCACGCGCCATACATCACGCGCGGGAAGATGCTCCGTGCCTGTCCGTCTAGCCCGAACGGATACCGTAGGCTGGGCGGTGCTTTAGCCATGCCCGAGTTGCCACTGAGGTTCGAGAGAGTGATCGCTTGGTACTGGCCATCGGTCAACGGCGGAAGGCCGCCGATAAACACCCGGGCGTAGATTGCGAGGCCAGTGATCGTGGCGATGATGAGCAGACCCACGATGGCCAGCCGATTCGATGCGAGCTCCGAGAGAAACTGTGAATCCCGAAGCCGGGCCAATAGACCGCGAATCCCTCGTTGTCGTCTGTTCGTGTGTGTGTGTGTGCTCATTGTTACTGTTGGATGCGTGGATCGAGATAGGAGTACGTGATGTCGACACCGAGGTTAACGAGCGTGAACAGCAGGGCAAACACTAACACAGTACCCTGCACAACAGGATAATCGCCGACGTCGATCGCGTCGACGAGTACCATACCGATCCCCTCGATGCCAAACACCGTTTCGGTCAACACCGCGCCACCGAGCAACGTTCCGAACTGGATTCCGATCACCGTGATAACCGGGATGAACGCGTTTTTCAGCCCGTGTTTCAGGATCGTTATCCGTTCGCCCTGCCCTTTCGCGCGAGCCGTCCGGATGTAATCCTGCCGGATGATTTCGAGCATGGACGACCGCATCATCCGCGAGATCAGCGCCATCGAATAAAATCCGATGACTGACGCTGGAAGTACGAGGTGTTTTACAGCAGACATGAACGCGTCGTACCGAGCGAGCAACAGCGTGTCGATGGTAATTAATCCCGTACGTGGAAGTTCGTGCCCGAAGAAAAGCCACGTATCACTAAGGAAGAACTCCTGAGAGATCCGGCCATTCGTCGGGAAGATTCCGAGCGTCACTGAAAACAGGATGATAACGATCGGTCCACTCCAGAAGATCGGGACGCTGATCCCGGTCAATGCGCCGATTCTCGTGATGTGGTCCGTGATCGAATCCTGTTTGATGGCGCTGAGAACGCCGAGCGGGAGACCGAGCAGGATTCCGAGCAGCTGACCGTACACCGCGAGTTCGATCGTGGTCGGGATGCTGTTTTTCAGAATCGACATCACCGACTGATTTGGTTTGAGTACGTACGACTCCCCGAGTTTGAGTTGTGCTGTCTCGACCAAAAATCGACCGTATTGGACCCAAATGGGATCGTTGAGTCCTGTCTCCTGCCTGATCATTTCCACCTGCTCCTGGGTAGCACGCTGTCCGGCCATTACCCGTGCCGGATCACCAGGGCTGATGTGGAGCACGGCGAAAACGAGCGTTGCAACTCCCAGAAGAACTGGAACCAACAGCAGGAGCCGCTTTACAACGAACCATTTCGAAGCCATCTACCTGTAGGCGGGGGCGAGTGTTGAAAAAACCCACTATTTACGTCCAATCAGACGGGAGTATTACACGAACCCGAGGAGAAAGTCCACGGTTGTAGCCGTAGGATCGACCGCTACGCCCACGTTCGACGGCCGGGAGCCGCCAGAGATACGCCACTCAAACAGTTGTGTGATCGATCAGTAGACGCATCCGACAGTCCCGACACAGTGGGAGTTCACCGATCCGAATCGTTACTCGACAGAGACGGTTCGCAGGAACGGTCCGCCGACGGCCGACGTGTTGAACCCGGAGACGCTGTCGGAAACGCCACGCAGCACGTTCGTGTGATCGAGGAACACCCACGGAGCTTCGTCGTGTGCGAGTTTGCCGACTTCCTTGTACAGTCCCTCTCGTGTCTGAACGCTGTCAGTAATGGTCCGGGCTTCTTCGACCGAGGACATGAACTCCTCGTTGGCCCACCCACTCGCGTTAGTGGTTTGGTATCCGTCGGTGTCGAAGCTTACCCAGTCTTGACCGTCGGGACTCTCCACAGCGGGGTGGAGCAGGGAATAGTAGAAGTTGTCCGGATCACCGTTGTCGGTGTTCCAACCCAGGAAACAGGCGTCGTGTTTCCCCGTTTGGGTGTATTCCAGATACGGCTCCCACGACATTTGGTTGATCTCCGCGTTGATCCCGATAGTGGTGAGATCCGAACTGACCTGCTCTGCGGTCTGTACCGGTGAGGGGATGTACGGTCGGGGGTTTTTGAACACCGCAAGCTCTAGGTCGAACCCGCCGCCGTAGCCAGCCTCTTCTAACAACGTCTTTGCTTTCTGTGGATCGTGAGGATACGGATCGATATTTTCGTTGTAGCCCATTACCGACTCCGGGATCGGCTGGCTGGACTGGGTTGCCAACCCGGAGAAGATCTCCTCAACGATGACCTTCGTGTTGACAGCGTAGTTCATCGCCTGTCGGACAGCTTTCTCGCGGAACGGTTCCATCCGTTCCATGTTGAGCGCGAGATAGCCGACGTTGAGACCGACTTTCTGCTGTATGGACACACCATCGTTGTTTTTGATCCGGTCGACGCCTTCCGGATCGATCCCATCGATGATGTGGGCCTCGTTGTTGAGAAGTTGAGAAACCCGCGTCGAGTTCTCATCTGTAGCATCGAAAATGACGCGTTTGACTTCCGGCCCGTCGTTCCAGTAGTTTTCGTTGGCCGTTAAACGGATGCGTCGGCCGTTCTGCTCGTATTGATCCAGCGTGAACGGCCCAGTACCGATCGCGGTCGTGCTGAAGTCGGTCCCGCTTTCGATCTCCGATTTCGGAAGGACGCCGCCGGCGAAGATCGCTAAATTACGGAAGAATGGTGCGAACTTCTTTGTGGACTCTATTTCGAGTTCGTAATCACCCACGACCGACACCGATTCGACTTGTCCGAACGTGATGTTTGCGTATGATGATACGTTCTTCTCTCCGATGTAATAGTCGTACTCCGGATCGGCGAGCCGACGGTAGGTTGCCTCGAAGTCCTGTGCGGTGAACTCGTCCCCGTTGTGGAATTTCACGCCCTCACGCAACGTGAGCGAGGCCGTTGTTCCGTTGAGGTTGTACTCCGTAGCCAGACTTCCCGTAATCTGGTTCTGTCCCGGTTTGAAATCGACGAGCTTGTCGTAGATCTGGTTTGTGACCTTTACATCTTCACCGCTCGTCGTGATGTGGAAATCGAGCGTCGAGTTTCCAGCACCCCGACTGTACGTGAGTGTTCCCGAGGGCCCATCACCGCTGTTAGAACCGGTGTCGTTGGGAGAACCGGTGCAACCAGCCACTGACACGGTCGCCACTGTGGCTCCAGCTGCTTTTAGAAACGTCCGTCGACTGTGAGTGCCATCCGCTTCCATACCCACACAGCGTGAATGACCAAATATAAGTCTGCCGAATTGGACAATAGAATTTAACGTCGATCTATGTCTGGTTGATTATATAAGTGGCAGGCTGCGGGATGGGGCTCTTTTTGGAGAACGGGAGGGGTGCGTTCGCAGACGCTCTCAAAGCGTTGTCTGAGGACGTCCTGTGCTTCTCGCCATTTCCCATCGTCGATGAGATCGATGGCCCACGCGATGGTCATTCTGTTCTCACCAGTCAGATTCTCGTCAAATATGAGATCGACGAGCTGTTGTGCCGAAGCGTCGTCCGTCACGGTTGAACTGTCGGGCGTTTCGATGTTGGCACCCCCATCGGTGACGAATCCTTCCTCCTGGATGGACTCGAGATCGATCGATTTCTCCTCGACGCGCTGTCGGAAGTGCATTACCTCTCGGTAGGCATCCTGATTGATGTCGATGCTCTCGGGAGGGATGACGGAAGGGCAACGCGTTCGGAACGAACAGCCGGATGGGGGATCGACAGGACTCGGAACGCCACCTTCGAGAAGGATGCGCTCCGATTCTCGGGTCGGGTCTGGAACGGGAATTGCTGACAACAACGCCTCAGTATACGGATGTTTCGGGTCGGAAAACAGCTCATCGGTGCCGGCGATTTCCACGATGTCTCCGAGATACATCACCGCAACGCGATCACAAATATGGCGCACTACCGACAGGTCGTGTGCGATGAACAAGTAGGTGAGTCCGAATTCCTGTTGGAGATCTTCGAGGAGATTGATGATCTGTGCCTGGACGCTCACATCGAGCGCGCTCACCGGCTCGTCACAGACGATGAAGTCTGGATCGACGGCGAGCGCTCGCGCGATGCCGACACGCTGTCGCTGGCCGCCCGATAGTTCGTGGGGATATCGGTCGCGTTGGGTCGGATCGAGACCGACTTCCCCCAGTAGCTCGGTAATACGGGCATCTCGGAGGTCCCGTTTCGATCGGTCGATCTCGATCGAGAGCGTTAATCCCCTGTCTCGTTCGCTGATACGGATGTCGATATCCTCTTTCGAGAGGACCTCCGTCCGGAGTTCGAGCGAGCCGACCGCTTGATCCCGGATCGTCACGGCGATGTCGCTCTCCTCGCGTTCGACCAGTTCTCCGAGCAGCGACTCGGTGCCGGTCAGCTCGACGTCTTTGCCACCGAACACGTTGGCCGAAACGTCGAATTCGGGTTGGTCGTGGATTTCGAGCGGTTCGGCGATCGTTCTCCCGACGGTCTGGCGAGGATCGAGGCTCGACAGCGGATCCTGAAAGATCATCTGCATGTCTTGGCGTTTCTCTCGCAGTTCCGATCGGTTCAGATCATTGAGCACGTCGCCCGTAAACAGGACTGTTCCGTCGGTCGGTTCGGTCAGCTGCAAGATAGATCGGCCAGTCGTTGACTTTCCACAGCCAGATTCACCGACCAATCCCAAGGTTTCGCCTTCGTACACGTCGAGATCGACGTCATCGACGGCTTTGACGGTGCCTTCCCCGAACAGTTTGCCCAGAATCCCGTCGGCCCGCGAGAAATGCTTCGTCAGTCCTCGAGCCGACACCAACGGATCCTCGTCGGTATCGACCTCGTGGCTGGACGTGGCGCTGACTCCTTCCGGACGGTACCGACTGGTGTCATAGTCGGGGAGGATGCATTTCGCGCGATGATCGATCGACTCTGGTCCATGCTGGAGATACGGAATCTCACCCTCCTCACATTCGGGCTTTGACCACGGACACCGGGACGCGAAGTAACACCCATTGGGCATATTGATGAGATCCGGGACGTTGCCCTCGATAGGCGTGAGCCGATCCGTCCCTTCGTGAGGGATCGATTCGAGGAGCGTATAGGTGTACGGGTGAGAGGGGTTGGTGAAGATCTCCTCGACGGGACCCTCTTCGATGATCTCGCCAGCGTACATGACCGCAACACGGTCACACGTTTCGGCGACGACCCCGAGATCGTGTGTAATGAACAGTACGGACATCCCGAGCTCGTCTTGGAGATCGTTGATGAGGTCGAGAATCTGGGCCTGGATGGTGACGTCGAGCGCCGTCGTCGGCTCGTCAGCGATGAGAAGCTTCGGACGACAGGCGAGCGCGATGGCAACGAGCACGCGCTGGCGCATTCCACCGGAGAACTCGTGTGGGTATTCGTCGATTCGCTGAGCGGGTTCGGGGATCCCTACCTCCGCGAGCAACTCGATCGTTTCCTCCCGGAGTTCCTCGCTCATCCGCCCGGGAATGAGAGATTCACCGATAGCGTTGAGCCATGTGTCGTCTTTTTTTCCGCCATAACGGTGGAGCATAAGACTCTCTGCGACCTGTTCACCCACCGTGAGGGCGGGGTTGAGCGAGGTCATCGGATCCTGAAACACCATTCCGATATCCCCCCCACGAACGTCGCGTAACACCGGTTCGGGCGCGGCCACGAGGTCGACGTATCCCTCTTCGATGTAGAGGTAGCCGTCGTCGTCGTCTCCACGAACGATCGCCTCGGGATG
This sequence comes from Halocatena salina, assembly GCF_023115355.1. Lineage (NCBI taxonomy): Archaea > Methanobacteriati > Methanobacteriota > Halobacteria > Halobacteriales > Natronomonadaceae > Halocatena > Halocatena salina. The sequence continues at coordinate 2,041,227 of NZ_CP096019.1, read as the reverse complement.
CAACCGCGTGAGCGACCCGAGTGCATCGGCTCGGTCCGGGATAGTGACGTCGGGTGGAACAGCCGATCTGTCGATGTGGCCGTCGTTGATGTAGATGAACCCGTCGTGACGCCCGGTGACGATCTGATCGGAATACTGCTGTGCGACGCGCCTAACCACCTCTGGATCGTGAAATTCGATCTGTCCGTCAACGATCTCCCCGGGCGAATCGACCAGATCCATCGCCGAAAGGGCAGTGACGGACTTTCCCGATCCGCTTTCCCCGACGAGACCGACAGTCTCCCCCTCACGGACCGTGAGGTCGATCCCGTCAACCGCTTTCACCACACCACGATCGGTGTCGAACTGCGTTTTAACGCCTGACAGAGAGAGTAAATCGGGCACAGTTGGAAGCTGTATGTATAGGACAGTTAAATCGTTTAGGAATTGTGGATGTGTCACGAACTGCCGGAAGACGTGGCAACGATGGCGTTCGCAACGGTCATTCCACCGTTGTGTTCGTGAACGTTCGCTATCCGTTCTCGCTCGTGATCCGATCACACAGATCGGTCAGCGTTTGCCGTGCGAACCGTTCTTTGCGCTCGGTTCGTGCGTCGACATCGTCGATCAGATGTCGTTCGACGGTGGTTTTCGAGGCGTTCGAACCCCACGGTGCGGCGTTGGCGACGGCCACGTAGACGGTACCGACGGGCTTGTCATCAGTACCGCCCTCCGGTCCCGCGATACCGGTGGTTGCGAGTCCCCACGTCGTGCCGGCGGTGTCACGGATGGCTTGAGCCATCTGGCGGGCAACCGATTCGCTCACTGCACCGTCTGCGTCGAGCGATTCGCGCGAAACGGCGAGTAGTTCCCGTTTGGCTTCGTAGGAGTACGTCACGACCGTACGGTCGAAATAGTCGCTCGATCCGGGGACATCCGTGAGCAGCGAGCCGACCAATCCGCCAGTGCAAGATTCGGCCACCGCCACCGTGGCGTCCGCCTCTCGGAGCGCGGTCCCCACGCGGCGTTCGATCGGGTTTTCGGTGTCGTTGTCCAGGGACATACCGCTATGCAGACGGTGCACGCCAATGTATCCACTCACTGCTCGCTCTGGTCGCTCGTCACGATCGACAGCGGGATCCACGACCACGCACCCGACGCCGTTACCGTCGTCGATGTCGATACAGTCGTCCCAGTACCGTAGCTGTCACCGACACTCGGTTCCCTGCAAATGTCCGTTTCAATCGTCACAGTGTACGCGCCATCACGGCGTTTGATACGCGCAATGACCGTTTCCTTGCACTCACGGTCAAACGTGATCGAGAACCGGAATCCTCCAACTCGTACCTTTCTGTATGGACTGTTTTTCAATCGCTCACCGTAATCAGGAAGATCGCGCCACGGAGGGTTACAGATGTTCTCCAGTTTGGTGACGATCTGCTGTCGGTCCGTACGTTCAAGAGCGGCGAGATCCCCCTCCGCCGTCGAGGTAAACCGCCACGACCACTCGTCGGTATCGTCCCTGTCAGTCATCCCTCAGGGATTTCAAGATCGAATCGATCGAGGATATCAGCGCGGGAGATCGTTTCTTCGTTACGGATCTCGCGCTCCGCGAGAGCAAGCGCGAACAGTTCGTCTCGATCAAAGGTCGAGTGCTCCGTTGCGTCGTGGAGGACAGTCGGATGTACTCCGACCGAGAATTGAATCCTCGTCCCTGCCACGTGTCATCTATTTGTTCGAGAAAACTGTTCGGTCACACGAACGTTGATCTGTACGAGGGTGTCACTGCTATCAGTGGCCGATGCGTTTGACATACATTTGTAATATGATAGCTATACATACAGATGTAGCACCGCCAAAACGGATCGCTGTTCGACGGTTAGCTACTCCGGGATGCCGTTATTTCTCCACGAACGCCGTGATCGTCGCCGCCACTCGTTCGGGATCGGTCACGATCCCCTGATGGCCCATGCCCTCCAGTTCGACCAGTCGGCTGTTCGGGAGTCGCTCGTGGAGCGTTCGGACGCCGTCCCGGAGATGCGCGGGACCGTCCTCGCTCAGCAACAACAGCGTCGGGACGGAGAGATCGAGCGTATCATCCAGCCGGTACCGTTCGATCGCCCGGTTCTGCCGAACGGCGATCTCGGCGTGGTCCAGCATTTCGGGGGTGAGTAAATGATCGACGCGCTCCAATCCCGTGGCTTTCCGGAGATACAGCGCCATCGCTCGGCGTCGTTCTCCCGCCTCAAGCAGCGTCTCCATCTCCGCCGCGAGCGTCGCGTCGTCCCTGTGGTTCCCGACGAGCAGCGCCGGCTCGTACAGGACGAGCCGCTCGACTGGCGTCGTTCGTGCCGCCTCCAGCGCACAGAGTCCGCCAAAGGAGTGGCCGAACAGGGTCGCAGCGCCGTCGATCGTCTCCACGACCGCGCTGATGTCGTCGCTCTCTCGACCGAGACTGTACGCCGCTGTATCGCCACTCGGTCCGTGCCCGCGTCGGTACGGTGCGACGACGGTGGTGTCTGTGACCAGCTGCGGGCGGAGATGGGTCCAGAGGCTCTCCCCGAGTCCACCGCCGTGGACGAGCACGAGCGGCGGTCCCGTGCCGGCTTCTCGGTAGGTGATCTCCGTGCCATCAACTGAGGTGACTGTCTGCATCGGTGGACAATGGTCGGAGTCCTGTCGGAGTAAGTCGTCCTCTCATCAGTGAGGGCTTTTATCCTCGACAGGGGAGTGTTCGATGAGCCGCGTCTGTGCTCGCCGCAAGCGTTCCGACAGCGACGACGCGGAGATCCCCAGCGCGGTGGCGACCTCGGTGAGCGTCGCAGTCCGGGGGATCTCGAAATAACCCATCTCGTAGGCGGTGTGCAGGGCCTCGCGCTGGCGGTCGGTCATCCTCGGCGGTTCGTTTCGATCTTCCTCCAGCGTGGACTCCGTGAGGCGGTGGACGGAGAACGCGGCGGCGTTTTCGCGCCAGAACGCACAGTATTCGCGGAATGCCGTCCGGTCGGCGAACCACCGCTGTTGGACCCATCCCTCCGGAGTGACGGCGATCCGCTCGACGATCGATTCGTTGTCCGACAGCGCCCGAAGCTGGGCTGGCTGGGAGACGGTGGTTCCGAGCTGTTCTTCCATGGAAGCCGCTGGCAGCAGCTGATACGCTCGGGTGGTCTGCCCCCGAGCAATCAGGGAGTAGGAACGAACGAACGCCGACGCCTCGAACGCTCGTTCTAGCTCCTCGAACGCCCCGCCCGTGGCCCGAACGACAAAGGGCGGGGGACCGGCCTGATTCGGCTGTCCCACGGTCAGCTCGATCGTCATTCCGGGAACAGCGGTCGCAACGTCGGTGAGCGGGAGCTGCTGGTATGTGATCTGGTATTCGGCGATGAGACCCATCCCACCGAACGTAACCGACGACAGAAATATACACGTATTGATAGGACATCAACGCCTACCAGCACCACTCGGATGACGACTCGACCACGAACCCACTCACGGCGTGTGACACGTTCGGTGTACTGCGTTCGTTCGCATCGAAAGGGACAGAAACGGCGATACACGAGGAGAGGTATGGAGTACGATCGGCCGCTGTTCTACCACGTCATGGAGTACGCGGCGGCATCCGAGCGCGACACCGTGGACATGGTGAGCGGCAACCCGGACTGGGGTCCGCCGGACGCGCTCCGGGAGGGCCTCATCGAGTACGCGAGCGGCGATCCCGGACAGTTCCAGTATCCCCCGAGCGAAGGGCTCTCACCGCTTCGCGAAGAGATCGCCGACCGTCGAGGTGTCGAGAAAGAACGGGTCATCGTCACTAACGGCGCTGGCGAGGCCAACCACCTCTCGATGGCGACCGGACTGGAGCACCATTCAGGTAGTGAAGTGCTGTTGGCCGATCCCGTCTACCCCTACTACGCCGGTCGGAGTCAGCTGCTGGGGGCAACGCCGACGTTCGTCCCGGCGGAACGGACGGGACAGCTCGATCCGGACCGAGTGCGCGAGGCGGCGAGCGAGGAGACGGCGCTGATCGTCGTGAACACCCCGAACAATCCGACAGGAGCAGTGTACGATCCGGACGTGATGACCGACCTCATCGCCATTGGAGAAGCGAACGACGCGCTGGTGGTGAGCGACGAGGTGTACGACCATTTCGACTACACGGGCACGTTCGAGAGCGCGCTGTCGATCGACTCCGAGCACCGGGTCGTGACGAACTCCTTTTCGAAATCTCTAGGCGTCACCGGACTCCGCGTCGGATACGCTGTCCTCCCAGAGCGGCTGGTCGAGGCGGTTCGAACCCGCCACATGCTCACGAACGTCGCTGGCAGCCGTCCCGCCCAGCGCGCCGTCTACCAGGCTCTCCGGGACACTGACCGCTCGTACTACGAACGAAACCGCGAGCGACTGCGCGACCGGATCGAAACGTTCACCGAGGCACTCGATGCGATCGGGGCGGAGTACGCCCGTCCTGACGGTGGCTTTTACGTTCTCGCGCGGTTCGACAGCGTTCCCGGTACGCTCGAAAACACGAAGCGGCTCATCGACGAGGCGGGCGTCGCTGGCATGCCCGGCGAGGCGTTCGGACGGACGCGAGCGGACTGGTTCCGATTTGCGCTCCTCACGCAACGGGTTGACGACGCGGCCACCCGACTCGAAGCCTTCGTTTCCGACAAACAGCTGTGAGAGAAGATCGACGGCTACACAAGTTGGGACGGGATAATCCGAGTATGAGCGACATCGAGGTTGAGGCAGTCGACTCCATCGAAACTATCGATGAGGAGGCGACGGTGGACGGAACCACCGTTCCATCGGGAGTCGACGCGCCGGAGTACGTTCTGTATGGGGGTAAGGGTGGGGTCGGGAAAACGACGTGTGCAGCCGCAACGGCACTCGCAAGCGCGAACGGCGGTACACCGACGCTGATCGTTTCGACCGATCCAGCACATTCGCTATCGGACATCCTCCAACTCCCGATCCCAAACGAACCGGCACGGATCAGCGAGGAACATCCGTTGTACGGCGTCGAGATTGATCCCGAAGCGAACGACGGACAGAACGGTGCAACTCTCGATGGGCTGTTCGATGGACTGAACGGACAGGGATTCGGGTTCGGAATGGGAATGGGAATGGACGGGACCCCCGACGACACCGGGCCGATCGACCGGGAGCCCGTCGATTCAGGACCGATGTTCCCCGGTGCGGATGAGACGGCCGCTGTGCAGCTGTTGCTCGAATATTTTGACGATCCTCGATTCGATCGCGTCGTCGTCGACACCGCACCCACCGGTCATACGCTTCGGTTGCTGGCTCTCCCCGATCTCATGGACTCGATGGTTGGTCGTTTTCTCTCGCTGCGCGAACGGATGCGGGGCGCACTCGGCTCGTTCCCAGGACCGTTCGGTGATTCGAACGCCAGCGACGGCATGGATCAGTTAGAAGCGTTCAGCGACCGGATCGAACACCTCCGATCCGTTCTTCAGGATCCCGATCGCACGGAGTTCCGGGTGGTTATGACCCCACAACAACTGAGCGTCATCGAATCCCAACGGCTACTCGATCGGCTTGAAGAGTTCGGGATCGCCACGGGAACGGTCGTCGTCAATCGTGTTACAGAAAACGTCGAACGTCTCTCAGATATTGATACCAGTGACGTCGTGACGCCGAACGTCGATGACTGTACGTTCTGTCAACACCGATGGGAGAGCCAACAGGAAGCGCTCCAGCGTGCTCAGTCGGTGTTTCGAGGCCGGGAGATCAAGCGCGTTCCGTTGTTCGCTTCCGAAATTCGTGGCCCTTCGATGCTTCGACTGGTCGCGGCGTGTCTAGATTGATCGTGGCATCGGTCGTCGGACGAACGATCCCCGGAGGTCGATCACTTCGTCGCCCAACGACGACGATCGGCGGCCCAATGTCGGTTTCGAGGCGGTCGAATCAGTGGTGGCGGGTTACAGCACCCGAAGGAGCTGCCGATACACCCAATCACGGACACCGTCCGGAAGGAACCGTGTTTTGAGCGCTAGGGTCCCAAACGATCCAGCCGGATATCGCGCGTCAGGGTTCGGCGACACGCCGGCTTCGAGGATCGTCTCCGCAACCGTTTCGGGCGGAACAGCAACGGGAGATTGACCACCGAACATCTCGGTGTCCTCATAAAACGTGTAGACGGCGTCGTAGGTGTCGGACTGATCGAGCTTCGAGAGTTCGGAGTCTGCCCGGTCAGCGAACTCGGTCGAAACGGGACCGGCTTGGACGAGTGAGACAGCAACGCCGTCGTCCTCGACTTCGGACCGAAGCGCGTCGCTCAGCGCCTCGAGTGCGTGCTTGGAAGCGCTGTACACGCCCATACCGGGGACGGAAACACGTCCGACGACGCTCGAAACGTTGACGATCGTTCCGGTGCCGTGCTCTCGCATCGACGGAAGCACAGCGCGGACGAGCCGGTGAGGGCCGTACACGTTCACGTCGAACTGGGCGTCCAGCAACTCCGTTGGAACGTCCTCAACCGGACCGAACTGTCCGTAGCCAGCGTTGTTCACGAGACAGTCGATCTGCCCCTGTTCGTCGAGAATCCGATCGACGACGGCCGTGATCGAATCCTCGTCGGTCACGTCGAGCGGTGCGGTTTCACACCCCACGTCCGCGAGCGATTCGATGTCTTCTGTGTTTCGCGCGGTCGCGTACACCGTCCATTCCTCTTCGAGAAACGCTGTTGCGGTCGCACGGCCGACACCGGACGAACAGCCGGTGATGAGTACCGTCTTGTCCATATACTGTACTCTCCGTGCGGCCCTACGTAACTGCCGTTTTCGGTTCGGCGATCAGAAAACGAAAACGTGCCGACCGGTCACTCGATCACTTCTTTGGCCTCGTCGGCAGCGGCGTCGGCCAGCCGAGTCGGTTCGGGAAGCTTATACTCACCTCGACACCGGTCGATGATCGCCGTGGCGGTGTCAGCGCTCAGCCGGTGGCCGGGGCTGACGTACACCGGATTGATGCGGTGGCTGTTGGGGTACTGACGGGTTTGGAGCGCGTGGCCCACCGTGGTGCCGTCCGGTGCACTCATCTCGTCGTCGGCGACGATCTCGACACGCTCGCCCGCAGCGAGCGCATCTGTCGAGACCACCGGTTGCCCACACAGCAGCGTTTTGGCCACTCCGATCGCCGGTAGATCCAGCGCCACACCGATGTGAACGGCTAATCCCGCTTCCCGGAAATGGATCCGTCCACTGCCGTCGAACACGATGACGTCCGGCTCCGTGGTCAGCGTCTCGAACGCTTCGAGGATCGAGCCGCCCTCCCGAAACGAGAGCAATCCCGGAACGTACGGAAATTCGATCGAGGACGTGGTGTAGGTGCGGGCGACGACCTCCTCACCGCGGGTGAGGACGATCGCGCTCACGATCCGGTCGTCGAGAAACGCCTGATCCACGCCAGCAACGATCGGCGTCTCCGGCGTCGGTGTGTCGACCGTGACAGTCGTGGGATCGAAGTCGATCGCGTCCTCGAAAACGGCCGTCCGCGCGATGTCGCGCTGGAGCGCCTCCATCTGTGTCCGGTTCATCGACGGATCGGGACGGAACCGCTCTCGAATCCCGGACATCGTCAGAACGGGCCACGTGGACCACGACCCGGCCCACCCGGACCCCGGCCGCCACCGAGTTGGAGCTGCCCGGGAGCGCTCATTCCCTGTGATTTCACGCGTTGGCCGTACGCCACCCCGATGAGCAGCCCCGCGAGGTGAGCACCGTGTGCGATGCCACCCGCCGCCCCACCGATCATTCCGAGCGTCGACAGTGCGGCGTACCCGATCGTGAGCACCCACAGCGGCATCGGAATGATACCGTACAGCCGCACCTGAAGCTCCGGATTCAGAACAGTGAGTACGCCCATAACGGCCATGATGGCACCGCTCGCGCCCAGCAACGGCCTAATAGGACCGGCAAGATAGCCGATAGCGATTTGGGCGAACCCGGCAGCGATGCCGCTACCGAGAAACAGCACGACGAACTTCTTCGATCCGATCTTCCGCTCGACGATCGGCCCGAAGAAGAACAACACGATGCCGTTGAACAGGAGGTGAAAGAAGCCGCCGTGAGAGAAGATCGACGTGATCCACGTCCAGACGTACAACGGATTGGCGGGGTTCAGCGTGAACAGCGCGTACCACAGTTGGGCAGTGAGGACCGTTTCTGAAATCTCCTGTATGAGAAAGACCACCGCCATGATCGCGAGAAACACGAACGTCATGTTTCCCCGGAAGTAGCTCAACAGCTCGCCTGTCCCCGCGAGCCGCGTTCGTAACGTCGATTCTGACTCGTTCACGCTGTCGTCGAACCCGCTGTCGAAGACACCGCCCGGACTGTCCCAGTCCTGCAATCCAGAACAGTTGTGACTCTCGGGAAGCCGGTGATCTCCGCAGTACGTCCCACCGCAGTGACGACAGCGATAGGGCATACTTACTTGCTTCCCACAATTATCACACGTCGGCATTACCCCGAGATACGGGACAGCCAACAAAGGGGTTTGGGATGAAGACAGTACCGTTGGCCCGTCCCTTCGACGCTCAGGATCACAACGCGGACGGATCCGATCGTAACTGGCACGCAGACACGACGGTGTGTCGAAAAACAGTGACGTTCTAACGGCCCCACTCGGCCAATAATGATATAACACCAACCAATTTGTTACTGTACGAAATGTAGAATTAGTTGGGTAACAATCATCTTTTTCGGTTTCGATAAACGCTGTAATCCATCGCGTAATTGTGGGATTATCAACAAGAACTGTATCATATCCGTCTATACCTACTCTCAATAGTAACGCTTATAACATATGTGTTGGAACGTATTTCGTACTGGGATACAGCCATGGTCCGGCTCCGTTTGCGATCAATCGCGGTGGCCGATCGCCAACGTGGCAGCGATCCCAGACGATACCCATGAAACGAGCATTCCGTGTTGCGCTGGTCGCGTTCGTGCTGTTGGGCACGATCGTGGGAGCCGGCGCGACGCCCGCGATGGCGAGCAGTACAGACGTCACCTACGACGACGACAACTGTGGCGAAGACAACGACGGCATCGACATCGATGACTCCGGCAACGTCATCATCGACAACGGCGAAGACAACGACTTCCTGGACCTCGGCTTGGATGTCCTGTAAGGTGTAGGAGGCCCCACTGTCGTATCGCCAGCGCAGATTTCTCACCCTCTCTATCGGGAGCCGGTTTCGATGCGTGTCTATCGAAATAGTGACGGCTACAGCCCTTCTATCGCCCGTAGTCGGCGTTGGATCGCTGTCGGAGCGCCGCTTGGCGTGTCACGGACGCGGTGATCGGGAATCACTAGCGGCACGGGATTGGCTCGCAGCGCGTTCCGGACGGTTTCGTGGTCATCCGCATCGAGTCCGCTGGTTCGAGCGAGTTGCTCGACATCGACGGACTGTCCGTACGGTATCTTCCGGGTCGATTCGAGTACCGCTCGATGTTCCGTCGGCACCGTCAATCCCGTGTCGATGTCTTCGAAGGAGTCCTCCCGACCGTTCAGATACGCGAAGATTCGATCGAGCAGCGGGTGCTCGTCCGGTGGCTGAGACGCCGGTGACTCGGAGGAATCACCGTTCTCCGGTAACCGGATCTGATCCGATGACTCGGGAAACTCCACGGAGATCACTCGACCACCGACCACGCCGATCTGAACGTACCGATCGAGATGAGCCGATTCGCGGACATAAATCCCTGCTCCCTCCTCGTCCATACCGACTGTACACCGAACAGTGGCTTGAACGATTCGATCAAGCGAATCGAGGACGCAAGCCTTATGTACAGATAAGTGCATTAGCGTACAATAATGGATGATGGAACGGCAGTAGAAAGCAGTGATCTCGCCCCTGCGGTGGCGTCTATTCTGGCTGATGCACGCGAACGATCGGTGTCGGGCGAGCGGGTCTCCGTTCGTCCTCGATCACTTCCCGATCGGCTCGATGCGGTCGGAAACGATCGTGTTCCGGTCATCGCCGAGGTGAAGCCGACGAGTCCGACGACGGACGGCACACGCACGGACGATCCCGTCGCACTCGCCCAGCGAATGGTATCCGGTGGGGCGGCGGCCCTATCGGTGCTGACCGAGCCGGATCATTTCGGTGGCTCGACCGAGACGCTCGCGCGGATTCGGTCTGCGGTCGATGTGCCGGTGCTTCGGAAGGATTTCATCGTGCGGGAAGCACAGTTAGACGCCGTCGAAGCCGATGTAGTGTTGCTGATCGCTCGGTTCGTGGATAATCTCCCGAAACTGCTCGCAGCTGCCCGTGACCGTGGGTTTCAGGTACTCGTCGAGGTACACACCGAGTCCGAACTGGATCGGGCGATCGACGCGGGGGCGAGGATCATCGGGATCAACAACCGAGATCTGGCTCGTCTCGAAGTTGCGTTGGAGACGTTCGAACGGTTGTCCCCCAGTGTGCCCGACAGTGTGACGCTGATCGCCGAAAGCGGCATCACGACACCGGCAGACGCCGCACGGATGCGCCGGGCGGGCGCAGACGGGCTGTTGATCGGCAGCGCCATCATGGACGGCGACGTGGAGACGAACACACAGCGGTTGACGACACGAGCATGAGCGAAACGTTCGGACGATACGGCGGGCAGTACGTTCCAGAGGCGTTGATGCCGGCACTCGAAGAGTTGACCGACGCCTACCGGCGGTACGTGTTGGACAACGAAGACGGGTTCATGGACGAGTTTCGCGAGCGATTGCGCACGTTCGGCGGGCGACCGACCCCACTCCAACACGCCGAAAAGCTTTCCGAGCGGTACGGAACGTCGGTGTATCTCAAACGGGAGGACCTCGTCCACGGCGGTGCCCACAAACTCAACAACGCGCTCGGACAGGTGTTACTAGCCAAATACATGGGCAAAGAGCGGATCATCGCGGAGACGGGCGCGGGCCAACACGGCACCGCGACGGCGATGGCGGCCGCCCATCTCGACATGCCGTGTGAGATATACATGGGACGGACGGACACGAACCGTCAACGCCCAAACGTCTTCAGAATGCGACTCAACGACGCCGAGGTGACGCCCGTCGATGTCGGTCGGGGCACGCTTAAAGAAGCGATCAGCCAAGCGCTGCGGGATTGGGCACACAGCGTCGAAACCACCCACTACGTGATCGGTTCGGTCGTGGGACCCCACCCGTTCCCGCAGTTGGTAGACGAATTCCAAGCGGTGATCTCCGCGGAGATTCGAGAGCAGCTCCACGAACAGACGGGAACGCTTCCCAACAGCGTCGTCGCGTGTGCGGGTGGTGGCTCCAACGCCATGGGAACGTTCCATCACTTCGTGGACGAAGAATCGGTCGACCTGTACGCGATCGAGGCGGGTGGCTCCTCGCTCGATGTCGATGAGGAACGCGGCGTGGCTCCCAACTCCGCGTCGCTCACGACCGGCACCGAGGGCGTGCTTCACGGTGCGCGTACCCGCGTGCTTCAGGACAGCGACGGACAGATCATGGAAAGCCACAGCGTATCGGCCGGATTGGACTACGCTGGCGTCGGTCCCGAACTCGCGCATCTCGTCGAAACGGGACGGGTCACACCCGAGTCCGTAGACGACCGAACCGCACTGGCAGGCTTCCACCGGCTCTCTCAAGCAGAGGGGATCATCCCTGCTCTCGAAACCGCCCACGCCGTCGGGTGGCTCGAAGAGGCGACGCCGGAACAGTTGGGAGAGCAGGTGGTGCTCACGGTGTCGGGCCGTGGCGACAAGGATCTCGAAACGGTTCTCGAAGAGACCGCCACACACGACGTTCCGGCAGCCCCCGAAATGGACGTGTTTTCGACCACGGGAGGTGATCGGAATGAGTGAAAGCGATATCACCGCAGCGTTCGAGGACAGACCGGCGTTCGTCCCGTATCTCACGGCGGGCGATCCGACGTTCGAATCGTCGATCGAATACGTCGAGGCGCTGGCACGCGGCGGGGCAGACGTTATTGAGCTCGGTCTCCCGTTCAGTGAGCCGATCGCGGAGGGGCCGACGATTCAACAGGCGATCGTTCGGTCGCTGGAGAGCGGGATGACGCCCGAACGCTTTTTCGAGTTCGTCGAAACGCTCGGCGTGGACGTGCCGCTCGTCTGTATGACGTACTACAACCTCATCTACCAGTATGGAGATGCAGAGGGTCCACGGCCGTTCGTCGAGCGCGCGGCTGCGGCTGGGATCGACGGCCTGATAGTACCGGATCTTCCGGTCGAGGAAGCCACACCCCTGCGAACGGCGTGTGATGCGCACGGAGTAGATCTCATCTTTATCGTGGCACCGACGACCACCGACGAACGCCTCACGCCCCTGCTCGAACACAGCTCGGGGTACGTGTACGTTCAGGCGCGCCTCGGCGTGACGGGAGCGCGAAGCGACGTGAGTGATCGCACGAGCTACAGCCTCGATCGACTGGAGGGATCGGATCTCCCCGCTGCGGTCGGCTTTGGCATCTCGACGGGCGAGCAGGCGGGCGAAATCGTGGCTGCGGGTGCCGACGGCATCATCGTCGGGAGCGCGCTTGTTGACATCGTTGCGGAGGGGTATGAGGACGATCTGACGACCGAAGAAACCGCCGAGCGTCTCGAAGCGAAAGCGAGAGAACTCACCACCGGAATCATCGAACAAGGACGGCCACGATCGGAACGGCTTTGAACGAGGCCTGGTAGACAGTAACATGATCATGACTACAGGAGTACGAGCACGTCTCGAACGGATCGGTACAGGAGGACGATACGTAATCGTCCCGATGGATCACGGTATCACACTCGGGGCCATCACTGGTCTCGAACGAATCGAACGGACGATCGATGCGGTCACCAGCGGGGGTGCTGACAGCGTTCTCACCCAAAAAGGGATCGCCGAGCGCGTCCACGGCAACACGAACGGCGCGGGGTACATCGTTCACCTCAATGGGTCGACTGTTTCCGGACCCGACACGAACGACAAACGCATCACGGGGACCGTGAAAGCCGCGATACGGCGCGGCGCTGATGCGGTGTCGATGCATATCAACGTGGGCAGCGACCACGAGCCAAAACAGATCGAGGATCTCGCGGAAATCACCGAGCGCGCAGCGGAATTCGGCCTACCCGTACTGGCGATGACCTACGCCCGCGGGCCGGGTGTCGACGAACACGACGCCGACGCGCTCGCTCACGCGGTTCGGCTCGGGGAGGAGCTCGGGGCCGATCTCGTCAAAACGGCCTACAGCGGTGATCCAAACAGCTTCGAACAGGTAACCGACGCCACCTCGTTGCCGGTCGTCATTGCCGGAGGCAAACCCGAATCGGATTACGAATCGTTGCAAGCGGTCCGTGGAGCGATGGACGCCGGGGCAGCAGGCGTCTCGATGGGACGTACCGTCTTCCAACACGACGATCCCGAGGCCATCACGCGCGCTGTGGTGGACGTCGTTCACGAGGACCGCACCGCAGAGAAAGCGCTACAACGAGCAGGGCTAACGATCGAAGCGTAACGACACTTGTCGGCTCACCGGTATCGATCGAGTGCGCCCGGAAGCTGTGAGACGCCATCGAGCGTTATCGTCGGTGAATCGATCCCGGCGATCGCATCGGTTCGGAGCGACGTGGCGTGTGGCACCCACACCGATTCGAGTCCAGCAGCGTGGGCACCGGCAACGTCACTCCCGATCGAATCACCGACGTGCACCGCATCCCGAGGGCGAACGTTGAGAGGAGACAACGCCCGTTCGAACGGCTCCGTCGCTGGCTTTGCCGGCCGGCCCGGCTCTGAAAACACCGTCACGTCGAACGAATCGTCGATCCCGAGCGTTTCGAGTTTCGTCCGTTGGGTGGCCCGTCCGCCGTTGGTCACGAGACCGACCCGGTACTCCGCTGCGATCGTTTCGAGCGTCGTCCGTGCCCCCGACCGAAACCGCACGTTGGTCGGATCTGGCTCCTCGTAGGCAGCAACGAGATCGTCAGCGATGCTCATGGCCTTCTCTTTTTCCCGGGCGATCGAACGAAACAGCCGCCGTCGAAACTCGTCGGCGCTGTCTGCGTCGATTTCCCCCATCCAACGACGCATATCCCCCACCCCGAAGAACGGCTCGATCCCAGCGCGCTCGAACGCACTCGCCAAGCGCTCGTCGGTCGGTCGTAGCTGCTCGCAGATCGTCCCGTCGAGATCGAACAACACCGTCGTAATCGCCATTTGTAATTCTATCTCCTCTCTGTGTAAAAATCTATCGTCGGGGGCTTCACGACCAGTTACGATTCACCATGCTCAATAGGGTTCATGTCTACCATCCGGTCATGACACGTGCCGTCTGGCTCAAAGCGGACGATGAGGTCGGAGATTGGGAGGCCCGACGCAAACGGATCACGACGGGATTAGAAGCCGGCGTCGACTGGGTGCTCGTCGAGAAAGAAGACGTACAGCGTGTTCGAGAGCTGGGCACGGTGAACGTCGCGGCGCTTGGCACAGACAGCGCCCCCGTGACCGATTCCGAGGTGGAACCAACCGAGGACGAACGTCCCGACGCGCTCATCGCTGGGAAGAACAGCGAGGGCGATGGAACGCTGGATCTGCCGGGGGAACACTCCGGATCGGCGGATATCTCCCTGTTACAGCGAGCGGACGACCCGACGAACGGGGCGTTCGTCCGTATCCACAGCGAGGAGTACGAATCGTTCGCGGAAACCGCGGCCGAACACGCCGAGTACACGCTCGTCATCGGAGAGGACTGGACGATCATCCCGCTCGAAAATCTCATCGCCCGCATCGGCGAGGAGACGACGCTCATCGCGGGGGTACAGACAGCGGACGAGGCCCAAACGGCCTTCGAGACGCTCGAACAGGGTGCGGATGGCGTGTTGCTCGACACCGACGATCCCGACGAGATCCGGCAGACGGTCGAAGTCCGGGACGCTATCGGGCGCGAGACGCTGGATCTCAAATCAGCGAGCGTGACCGATATCGAGCAGATTGGCTCGGCTGATCGGGTGTGTGTCGACACGGGAAGCCTCTTCGAACACGAGGAAGGGCTGCTCGTCGGGAGCATGAGCCGAGGACTGTTCTTCGTTCACGCCGAAACCGCCGACTCACCCTATGTAGCATCTCGTCCGTTCCGAGTGAACGCGGGAGCGGTTCACGCGTATGCCCGGACGCCCGACGGCACAACAAAATACCTCTCGGAGCTTGGCAGCGGTGATACGGTGCAGATCGTCGACACCGAGGGCAACACCCGTGAGGCCGTGGTCGGTCGCGCGAAGATCGAGCGCCGACCGATGTTTCGCATCCAGGCCGAGGTTGAGGGCGACGTGATCGAAACGCTGCTTCAGAACGCAGAAACCATCAAGGTCGCCACGCCGGATGGACGGAAATCGGTCACCGATCTCGATGCCGGCGACGAAGTGCTCGTGTACCACGAGGACACCGCGCGCCACTTCGGGGAAGCCGTCGAGGAGACCATCATCGAAAAGTAACAGCAGTTACTCCGTATCGGTCGGCGCGTCGGCGGGATCGACAACCTCGCCGGAGTCGGGATTCACACCCACGCGGTCGCAGATATCTCCGAGTGGACACGCCTCGGGGCCGTCCAGACAGGCGGGTTTTCGAGCCGTGCAGTACTCCCGCCCGAACTGAATGCTGGCGGTGTGCCCGAAGCCGCATTTCGCCGCCGGTATCGTTTCTTCGAGTACGGCACGGACGGCTTCGTGGTCGCCATCTGGAGGCGCGATGCCGAGCCGCCGGTAGATGCGGTGAACATGGGTGTCGACCGGAAACACGCCGTCGTGACCGCTGGCGAACAACAGCACACAATCGGCTGTTTTCGGTCCCACACCCTTCATGTCGAGCAACGCGTCCCGAACGTCGTCGTAGGAACCATCCCGCACGAATGAATCGAACGCCTCGGTGTCGCCGTACTCTTCGCGCACCCGTGTTGCGATCCGGATGATCGTTTTGGACTTCTGATTCTGTAGTCCCGCAGAGGAAATCGTCTCCGCCAGCACCGAGTGGTCGGCATTCGCAAGCGCAGTGGCGAGACCGCCGTCGCCGTACCGATCCATGAGTGCGTCGTGAGCGGGTTGGCTCGCCGCGTCGCTCGTATTCTGGCTGAGGATCGTCCGGATGAGACACTCGAAGGCGTCTTGCCCGCCGTACGTTTTCTGCCAGTAGCGTTCACCGAGTCGGTCCACGACCATCTCGGCTGGCGTCGTTGGAGCATCCGCTCCGGACTCGAACAGCCGGGATCGGCTCCCACCCGACTGGCCACCGCTGATGTTCGTCGCAGGCTCGTCGGTCATACACACACTCAGAACGACAGCCACAAACCCTATTCGACCTCGAACGTCACGCGCAACTCGGCTCCGGACGCGAGCGCCCTGACCAGCGCACGGTCGATCCCCTCCGCCGCCGTATCCGCACCGACCATCACGGTGCGGTCATCGACGTACTCGCTGGTCCGGAGCACCATACTCCGATCGCTCTCGAAGGTGAGATCGGGATGGCCGTGACCGGTCACCGTCTGCTTGTGGTCGCCAGCGACGAACGTCGCGGTGATCGTCGCCGTCGATTCTCGACACGCTGTCACGAACGCGTCTTTGAAGTCGGCCGGCACTCGATCCGCCTCAACCGCTACGATGCAGTCACCCGCTGGCGTGAGCCAATCGTCGCTCGTCACTTCCAGCGTGCTCGCGTGTTCGGCCGTCACGTGCTCGTGACCACGTCCACGAACGGTCTCCGAACCGGAAGCGGAGTCGTGTGTCGTGTCTCGATCGCTCATCAACACCACAGCACATCCCGATCACCTTCATCCGTTCGTTTCTACTGAGAAGACGTTCGAATGATTTATATGTCACCGCTCAACCGTGCTAGCCGTTACCGGGCTTGAAACCCCTGTGTACGGGGGTTTTACCGGTTTTTGCTGGAGAAAGGTTTAAGTAGATCGTATTTGTATTGGCTAGTACCAGAACGCCGCTAGCGTTTCGAGGGGCATCGTTTGGCGACTAGAATGAAACGGAACACTGCTTATTCGACGGTTGTTACCCACGCTCGGCCTCTGCTATCGCTAGTGGCGGTAATGGACAGTACTCAAACCAATCATGGCACAGTCAATCGATAAATCCAAGAACGTAGATCTCACAGACGACGAACTCGAAAACAAGTCCAAAGGAGAGTTGATCAAGCGTGCAGGTCAACTCCGAGATCGACGTAACGAGCTTAACCAGAAAGCCTCGGAGCGCGCGTCCAAACGAGACGAACTGAACGCCAAAACCCGCGAAAAGGTCGACGAGGCTCAACACCACCGCGAAAAACGCGACGAACTAAACTCGGAGGTGCAAGAGCACAAACAGAAACGAAACGAGCTGAACGCGAAGGCGAACGAGCTGTTCTCGAAGGTCGATCAGACCAAATCCGAGCTTGATCTCGACGACGGAGAGAGCTTAGAACAGCTCGAAGAGGAGATCGAACAGCTCGAATTCCGTCAACAGACGGAAGTGCTCTCCTCGGAAGACGAACGGGAACTCATCGAGAAGATCGAGTCCAAACGAGATCAGTACCAGGAACGAAAGGAAAAACTCGATCAGGGCGGTGACATCGAGGAACTACGTGAAGAGGCAAAGGAGATCCGCTCAGAAGCGAGCACCCACCACCAGAAGGTGACCGAACTGGCTGACAAAGCCCAAGAACATCACAACCAGATGATCGCGGCCTACCGGGAAGCCGACGACATCCGTGATGAGGCCGACGAGGCCCACGAACGGTTCGTGGAGGCCCAAGAGTCAGCAGACCGCCACCACGAGGATTTCGTTCGGGTGCAAAAACGCCTGCGCGAACTCGACAAGGAAGAAGAACAAGAGCGTCGGGACGAACGCGCACAGAAACGCGAAGAAGCCCGCGCAGAAGCCGAAGACATCTATCAGAAGTTCAAGGAAGGCGAAACCCTCGACACCGAGGACCTGATGAAGCTCCAAAAATCGGGCCTGCTATAACGCCGATTCCACACGTCGCATTCGTTTTAAAAGACATCATCTAGTGTCCGTCACCCTCGTAGCTTGGGAGCCGCGGCGATCGGCTGCTCCCCGCTACGAACGGCAGGTCGACGACCGAAGCGGCACAGTCGGCTGGAGTGTCGACGGTCAGGTGTGTCGTTTCCACAGTAAAATCGATGTACGCGAGCGCGATCGGATCGTCTTTCATCGGACTTCGAGCCGCCCGCGTTATCTCGCCGACGACGGTATCTCCGGCACGAACCGCCGCGCTCGACTTCGGAACCTCCTCGAGAGCGAGTCCGACGAGTCGCTGTGAGGGTTGCCCGTGGTTTTCGACGCGAGCGACGACCTCCTGTCCGACGTAACAGCCCTTCTCGGGATCGATCGCAGTGTGGACGCCAGCGACGTTCGGGATGACACCCGCAAGCTCCGTGTCGAACAGCGGCGTGCCGGCTTCGAGCGTGAGCGTGTTCCACGTCGTGTAGCCGAAGGGAGCGGCGTTCAGGCCGTGGTTGACGAGCGTGTCGAATACCCGATCTGCGTCTGCCGTCTCGCAGATGATCTCGTACCCTTCCTCGCCTGCCAGTCCGTCGCCCGCGATGACAGTAACGCCGACATCACCCATCGTTCCTCGCACGAACGAGAGCGGCCGCTCGGGCACACTGGGACCGGTCAACACTGACGCGACTTTTTCGGTCGCTTTCGGTCCATGGACGCCGAACACGACGAGATCTTCGACGAAACGGATATCCACGTCGTCGATAAACACCTTCGATTGCCATTCTTCCACGAGCGGACGTGCCCGATCCAACGGGAGAAACAACAGCAGCCGATCGTCCGCGTTGTACACGTACAGTTCCGTTTCGATCGCTCCTTGTGGATCGAGCACTAGGGCGTAACAACCGGCTCCGTCGTCGCGGGGGACGCTGTTCGAGACGACGTTGTCGACGTAGCTGATTCGGTCGTCACCGATGATTTCGACGATGCCATATCCGCGTTCGATGACACCTACGACGTTTCGAACGGCGCGATGGCTCCGGTCGGGACGTCCGTAATCGGCGACGACGCGGGCACCGTTGTGTTCGGTGAACGTCGCACCGTGATCGGCGTGAATCGACTCAAGAACAGTCATGCTGAAAAATCGATTCCGAACCCAAATGAACGGCCCGATCGAACGTGCGGCTCACAACCAGTTTCGGAGGCTGTCTGGGACCTGTTCACGTAAGTGATCGAACAATGATTGAGTGTGGTCGTTTTCCTGTTCGTCTGGGATCACGCGATCGACGGGCGTGATCACAAGCTGATCGTCAGTGCGTTCGGCATCGATCAGTCCGTCGTCGTTGAGGGACGAAAGCGCCGCTTCGAGCACGTCGATCTCGACGTCGACCCGGGAACGAAGTTCGAGGACGGTCATGCCGTCGTCCGATCGCTCAACGAGGGCATCGAGGACCGCGACTTCGGTTTCGTTGCGGGTACGAAACTCCCGCTTCGCTCGCATGCGTACACGTATTACCGGGTTGCTATTAACAGTAGTGTAGGCGGTCGATCTCCTCCCTTCCTTACCAGTCATATTCTCGAACGACATCCTGAAGAAGAAGAAGAATCAGCGCCTCTATGTAGGTAACTTCATATCGAGGGGGAGCCTTTATGGATAAAGCGTGACAAAAACCACCAATGGGGCTCAAATGTTCGTTTCTTGGTCATCAGTTCGAGGAGCCCGGACTCGTTAACGAGCGTGAACATCGGGGCGACGACGTTATCGATATCAAACGGCGGGTGATGGTCTGCTCGATCTGCGGAGAGCGACGGGTGCTCGCAGAACGAAAAGAGATAACGAAACAGACGTTTGACGAGGGAGAACACGAGGGTGATGCTATCGACGACCCGTCCGAAACGGTCGATGATCCCGATCCAGAAGCCGACGATCCAGACCCAGAACAAACGGCAGAGTCGACAGGGATCGACGACGAGGACTCGGAAGCATCCGGATTTGCCGGTGTCGACATCGTCAACGACGGCTCGTCCGAAACGAACGGAGCGCCCTCGGAGGAACGCCGCGACGACGGCGTGATTCTCTCTGAAAATGATATGACATCCCGATCATCATCGAACTGGTCGACGCGATCGGATGATCGTCTCGGAGATTCGTGGCATCCCGCAACGAAAACGCCAGTCCATCGACAGGAAAACGGAGAGTCCTCGAATTCCATCACCGCTGCGACGGACGACGGAGAGATCCTCGCGTCGGCATCTACCGGTGCGACAGAAAGTGATACCGTCAGTCGAACGTCGGCTGAGACGATAGAAGACGAATCCACGACAGACACGCAACAGAACTCATCAGAGTTTAATGAAGAAATGATAATCTGTTCGACGTGTGGGTTTTCGGTTATCGCAGCGAATTCACCGTTTCGATCCGGAGATATCTGTCCGCAATGCCACGACGCGTATCTAACAGATCGTGCGTCGAGTTGTCACCGATCCACGGAGTGAACGGAACGCCTAAACCCGTTCTCGTTAACGTCAATCCATGCGCGAGTATAAGATGCGCCGGGGAGAGCATCTTGAAGATCGTATCCCGGATATGAAAGCCACAGTAGAGGAATATTTCGGCCCTATCACGGGGACCGAGACGTATAAGGATAGCGAGCTGTACGTGATCGGAGAGCCGGACAATCCGGTGTTCGACCGTATCATTGCTGGACGGCTCGAATTCAACAGTAAGAAGGACAAGCTCGTGGTCGAGTTCGAAGAGCGACCGACTGAGGACCTCATCGAGGAAGGGAACATCGACGCGGCGCAAGACGCTGTCGCCACGAAAAACGAGTTCCTACTGGAAGCCACGGGACGAGACGCCAAAAGCCGGCGCGACTCGATGAAACGGGCGGTCGAAGACAGCGACGAGCCGGATCTTTCCTGACACCAAATCGAAAGCGAAGAGACGCGATCTGACTCGTTCACGCGATAGGATCGAGATAGTACAGGGGGGAACGGGATGACTTCCTGGAAGCAGTCAGTGGCTTAGCTTTTTACGACTGATACCGACCCCGCTCGGGGCGATGATGAGTTGGTCGTCGTCTTTCTGAACGATATCGCCGCCGACTTCGTTTGCGACCTGTTTGAGTTCGTCGGTGATGTGCTCCATCGCCCGGTCCTTCGTGGAGTGACGCGTGAGATCGGCGATGACGATATCACCGTCGTAGATTGCGTCTTTGATGACGATCACGTCCTGTTTGCTACTTAGCTTAGCGACGTGGATATTCGTCTCGGCGTCCGGTACTTTCGTTTCGAAATCGTCGAAATCGAGCTCGACGTAATCGTCCGTCGTGTGCTGATGGCTATGACCCCCTCCTTCGCTCAACAGTTTATCCATGAACCCCATAAAACGTGGAGTGCTCGGTGAGCGTATAGTTCTTACGCTGGATGACGGTTGACGGAGGCGTGCGTCAGCACGAATCAAACGTGTATGTGTCCCGCATGGTCTCTGCGAGGAGACCGTCCGGTTCGAGAACGATGTGAACGACGACACAGGGTAGTTCCCGGGGATCCAAGCAGAAGACAGCGTACGGTGGTTCGCTCGCGGTAATGGGTTCGAGGAGGGGATCGAGCGGTTTGATCCCATCGCGGAACTCGCTGAACAACTCCCGCTCACCAGCTTGTTCTGCGAAGGTGTAGAGAACGCCCTTGACGGCCC
Source organism: Halocatena salina (assembly GCF_023115355.1). Taxonomy (NCBI): domain Archaea; kingdom Methanobacteriati; phylum Methanobacteriota; class Halobacteria; order Halobacteriales; family Natronomonadaceae; genus Halocatena; species Halocatena salina. The sequence goes on along the minus strand of NZ_CP096019.1, from coordinate 2,019,564 downwards.
CATCGGTCCCCCGAGTGAGACGGGAGTGCATCGGATCGCCATCGGAAACGGTCTCGTGCCAACACGCTCGTGCGGCCTCGAAGATGTTGGTTGCATCGCTGGCGAAGGAAACGGTCGTCTCGGTTTCGATCGTTACCGACGCAAACCGTGGTCGATCAGTCGACCAATCGATCGTCGCGGCGACTGTGTTTCCTTGTTCGATCGTGTCGATCGTGCTGGCTCGTTCCTCGGGATAGCCTCGTTTGCTGACGTACACCGGGTCCGCGGTCGTCGTATCGAGTAACAGAAATTCCTCGGAGGAACGAGGACTGCAGAGCACGCGGTAGATCCCATCGGACATCACCGCGTGTACGCTGGGGCTGTTCGAGTGTCTGTCGACTGAACGTCAGACGACGCCGAGTGAAACGAGTACGATACCCACGAGCACCACCACGAGGAGAAACGTGAATCCACCAGCAACGAGGAGGTGTGAGCTGGCAGCTTGGCGGTGTTCTTCGACGATTTCCCGTGGGACGAGTTGGTAGACGGCGTGGCGGCCGAGGAGTCCGATCACCACGTCGTCGGTCCATCCCACGACGGGAACGAGATCCGATAACAGATCGACCGGCGACAGCACGTACGCCGCCGTGAGTGCTACAGCGAAAAGTATACGCTTTCGGTTCGGCGTTCGTCGGTCAAGGGCCACACGCACCAGCGTGTACGCCTCGGTGAGCGCCGTTACTGTGGGCCGTGCCATGCTGGTGTCGTAGGGTGTCCGCGTGTTTATACGATCGGAAGACTGTGGTCCGCTGCGACGACAGAGCGATCGAAATCAGCGGCCGTGGCCGTTCACTCGGAGTACTGCTCTGGTTCCCGATCGGAAACGTCGATATCCGTGTCGCTACTGACGGTGGTGCTTTCGTGGAGGTCCGCTTCGATCTCCTCAAGGGAACGCCCCATCGTCTCGGGCACCTTGAGGTAGATGAACACGAATGCCAGAACACAGAACGCACCGAGAATCCAGAACGACCAGCTCTCTCCGATCTGCTCCATCAACGAGAGGAAGGTCAATCCAACGAGGAAGTTTGCTCCCCAGTTGAAGACGCTGGCGACGCCCTCGGCGGTGCCACGGATCCGAAGCGGGTAGATCTCCGAGATCAGCAGCCAGAACACTGGTCCGAGGCTGATCGCGTAAAAGGCGACGTAGAGAAGCATACTCCCGAGCGTCACGTAGCCGACGATGCCCGACAGTCCCGGGAGGAAGAAACCAAGCCCCAGTATGGCGAGCATGACGGTCATCCCGCCAGTACCCACGAGCAACAACGGTCGTCGGCCGACGCGATCGACCAGCATGATGGCGACGACCGTCATTGCCACGTTGACGACGCCGACACCGATGGTTCCGGAGATCGAGGCGATATCACCGAATCCGATGTTGTTGAGGATCGTCGGCGCGTAGTAGATGATCGTGTTGATACCACTGAACTGCTGGATAACCGCCAAACCGACGCCGACGACGAGCGCTGGGCGAACCCACGGCTCCAGTAGATCCGAGAGATCGCCTTGCTCCTCAATCTCGCTGACCTCACTGATCCGCTCGATCTCCTCATCAACCTCGTCTTTCGCACGGATGCGAGTGAGGACGGACCGAGCGGTATCGATCTCTCCGTGTTCGACGAGCCAGCGCGGGCTCTCGGGGATGTAGTACACCCCAAGCCCGAGAACGGCTGCCGGAATCGCGCCGAAGGCGAACATCCAGCGCCACCCGATCACGCCGAGAAATTCGGGGGCAAAGGCGTAGTTGACGAGGTACGCCATCAGGATGCCGATCGTGATCATCAACTGCTGGAGAAACCCGAGCGAACCTCGGATGTCCGGTGGGGCCGTCTCGGAGATCACCAGCGGTCCGACGACCGATGCAACGCCGACGGCAACGCCCTCAATGATCCGCCAAGCGATCAGCCACTCGACGGTCGGTGAGAAGGCCATCCCGAACGAGCCGATGAAAAACACAGCCGCGCCCGCGAGCGTTAGTCGCCGTCGGCCGAACCGGTCAGCCAATTGACCACCGGTTGCCGCACCGATCATCGCTCCCACGAGCACACTGCTGGTGACTACACCTTCGAGGAACGGCGACAGCGCGAACGACTGGTTGATGTACAACAGCGCCCCCGAGATGACGCCGACGTCGAACCCGAACAGCAACCCGTTGAGCGCGGCGATAGCAGCGATGACGTAGACGAAGTTACTGTGGTCCTTATCAGCGTTGAACAGCGTACTCGCTACGCTCATCGTTCACCCACAAGCTGGACGCTCACGCTCGATTTCCTGTACAATCGGTTTTGATCGGCCCGTATCACATCACGATATGTGAACGGTGGACTCGATCTCATCACTCAAATGGGTATCACTCGCCGAGTAAATTGTTATCGATACGGACAGACCGACGAATCACCACTAGGTCGTCAGTAGCGTACCGACAAGTCTTTGTACTATTGATGTCAGCCGTGACTAGTTCGACGTGGCAACTCGTTCCGACGATCGGCACCTAGCCAGCGAGCGGTAGGATCGGTCAGTGGGAGCAGACGTTTACCGTCTCGGAGGACGAATCAGTAGCATGCGTGTCGTGACGCTGCTTCCCTCTGCGACGGAGATCGTTTACGCGCTCGGGATTTCACCGGTCGCGGTGTCACACGAGTGTGATCATCCGCCTGCGGCGCGATCGAAACCGGTCGTCAATCACGCCCGGATCGATGCGACGGCGAGTAGCGCCGTGATCGATCAACAGGTGCTACAGGCCGAGCGCAACGGGGGCGTCTACGAGATCGATCTCGACGTGCTCGCAGCAGCCGATCCGGATCTTATCGTCACACAGGGTTTGTGTGACGTGTGTGCCGTCGATCAGGTGCTCGTGGAAGAGGCCGTCAGTGAGTTGGATCTGGACTGTGAGATCCTCACCACGGACCCACACAGCCTCGGGGACATTCGATCGGACATCGAGCGCATCGGCGGGGCAGTGGGACGGTCCGAGCGGGCGGTCGAGGTAATCGAAGCGTTCGACAGCCGCATCGAGTCGGTTCGGGACGCTGTCACGGAGATCGACGAGCGACCCCAAGTTGTGGTGCTCGACTGGTTGGATCCCCTCATGACCGCTGGCCACTGGGTGCCCGAGATGGTGTCGATCGCTGGCGGCCGGACGCCCTTCGATGCCGAGGCGTCGATCCCCCGGGAGTGGGACGAGATCCGTGCGGTCGATCCCGACGTACTCGTCGTCGCCCCGTGTGGATTCGACCTCGAACAGACAGCCGAAAACAGCACTGATCTCACCGAACGCGAAGGCTGGTCGGAACTGACCGCCGTCGCTGCTGGTCGGGTGTACGCCATCGACGGCCACGAGCACATGAACCGTCCGGGGGTCCGCATCGCCGAATCACTCGAACAGCTCGCCGGCGTGATCCATCCCCAACGGATCGGCCCGCCATCGAAGGAAGCCGCACGATCGTTCGATCGGCTCATCGAGCAGTGATCGACAGTGTGTGTCGGTCGTTCGAATCGCCTATTTCATAGGTATGCGTCGATAACACGGCTCGACAGGGTGAGGACTATTTTACGGATTGCATTTCGGACACGGCCGACGGGGATCATTGAGGGGGTCGGTGAGACGATCGATGACGTTCGCAGTATCGAACTCGACAACGCGTTTTACGTGGAAGACGGCACCTGGATCGAATCGCTAACGATCGGTTCGGAATCACAGTTCGACATCGAAGCCGTCGTCGAACGCCTCTCGGGAGTTCGGCTCTTTCACCACAGGGTCGTCCCGACAGGACCGACAGCAGCAGGTATAGAGCGTGTTACGATTATCGCTAATGAATCATATCCATTTATTTTAGGGCTAGTGTTACGACAAGAAGCCATTCCGAACCGGATCACGTACCGGGACAAAGAGTTTCGAGTCGTTGCGACGGTCCGCGATTGGGAGCAGTTTCGATCCATGGCAGACGATATCGACCACAAACTAGGAAAGTTCGAACTCCAGCAAGTAACAGAGATAAAAAACGTCGGTGAACCACTCGACAGCGGTCGTCTTTCGGAAACGGTGGTGACGAAACTGACCACAGAGCAGATCGAAATCCTCGAAACGGCCTACAATACGGGGTATTTCGAAGTGCCTCGACGAGCAGATGGAACGGAAGTCGCTGATCGATTGGGCATCAGCCAGTCGAATTTCAGCGAACGGCTTCGAACAGCCGAGAACCATCTTCTCGAACTGCTTTTTGGTACTAACGCGTATCACTCGGAATTCACCGAGTGACGAGACGGTAATCCCTTATAAAGAACGATGATCATCACGCTCTTTCGGGATAACATGCTTTGTGTCATCCCCGATAGAGGGCATGTCCCATGACAATCAAGGACACATCAAGCGACGTGTCGACGTCTCAGGAGTCGATACGTCGCCTCTCTCGGCGACAGTACCTTCGTGCTTCACTTCTTGCAGGGGTGAGCGCGATCGCTGGCTGTAACCGCGCCACGAGCAATATACAGCCGCACGCACCGGGGAACGTTTCCGAAAGCGTCCCAACGAAGTACTGGCACGACTGGCCAACGATCGACGCCGGCACACCACCGCTCGAGTACACCGCTCGCGTGGGTGCACCGTTGGATCCGGTGACGGTGGAGTATTCGAGCGAAGACGATCCATGGATGCGCGAACACGCCTTGTTGTTCGAGCGAGCGCTCGACAGTCTTGGTGTCCCATCGAAGCTGATCGATCGCCCGTTGAACCAGCTGTACGCCCAAAGTTGGGATACAGCAGGACTCGAAAACGTGATTTCGATGAGTTCACAGGGACCGGACCCCCAGCGCGGACTCGATCCGAATCCGTTTTTGATGCGACTCCACAAGGCCAACCCCTCGAACTACACCAACTACTGGCACCCGACGATAAACGAACTGTTAGACACCCAGCGCCAGCTCACCGGCGAACCGAAACGCCGCGAGAAGCTGGTCGGTCGCATTCAACGGCTTTTTGCCGCGGATGTCGGTGATATCATCACTCTCTTTCCGAACGTAATCACCGCGGCAAACACCGAAAAATGGAACGGCTACGTCCCGACGCCGGGCAACGGGTACACCGGTGACGCGTTCCAATGGACGGAGGTAAATCTTCAGCCCAAAACGGACGACACCGCCTACGTAAAGGGGGTAACGACGTCAATGAACTCACTCAACCTCCCGTGGGCGGCGGGGGGAGACGAAGAGTTGCGACTGAAGTTCATTTATGACAGCTTGTTCGATGCGTCACCGAATCTCGATATCATCCCGGCACTCGGAACTGATGCCGAAGTCACGGGTGACGAAACAGTCGAGGTGAAACTCCGAGAGGGAGTCACCTGGCACGACGGAACACCGTTTACGGCGGAGGATGTGAAATTCTCGACGGAATTTTACATCGAAGAGAATTCGACGAGCCAAGCGACGTTCTACAAACCGATCGAGAGCGTCGACGTGCTGTCGTCTCATCGAGTGCGGTTCAATCTGAAGTGGCCCGACGCGTCGTTTACCACCCAACGACTGGTTCGGAGTGCGATCATCCCGAAACATCGGTGGGAAGCCATCGACTCGCCCGCACAGCACAATCCAACCGAGCCGATCGGAACGGGACCGTTCAAATTCGTGCGGTGGAATCAAGGGACGCGTTTCGAACTCGAACGCAACGATGAACATTGGATGTTCGACGACGACTGGCGTGCCACCGCGCTCGGAGAGCACGCGACCCGGGGACGGGGGATCGAGCGCATCATCTGGATCAACGTCGGCAACGTCGATGCGATACTCGGGGCACTCACACAGGGTCAACTCGACGCTGTGGGGTCGACACTCTCGAACGCACAAGCTGACCGTGTGGCAGCCAGCGACGCCATTGAAAAGCTCTCGACGGAGAGCTTCGCACCCGTCGCTGTCAAGCTCATGCACTCGTGTCCGTTGATTCGTGACAAGGAGTTCCGGATCGCACTTTCGATGGCTGTAGACAACCGTTCGTTCATCGAGGACGTCCTTCGCAGTGAAGCCACGCTTCCAGAGGGAGAAAACTACATCTCAGAACTGGTATCGCCGTGGTACACGCCCGAGACGCACCACTACCGCCACGACCCGACGGAAGCTCGACGGATCCTCGAACGAGCTGGCTACCTGTGGGGAGACGACGACACGCTTCATTTCCCGAACGAAGATGGGTGGGCAGCGTTCCTCGAACGAATTCGAAACGGGAACACGCACAAACGACGCGAAGAACTCAGGCAGCCGGATTTCTCGAAGCGAGCACAGACCACGGAGGGCCAATCATGAGCGATTTCAGACGATTCCTTGCGAAACGTCTCGCCGTATCGGCACTGTTGACGCTCATTTCGGTCACGATCATTTTCTTCGTGCTACGGCTGCTACCGGGGAGTCCGTTCGAGACGCTCATCACGACTGGCAACCTCAGCCCCGAACAAGCCGAGGAGGTGTTCGCCCTCTATGGACTCGACAAACCGCTCTGGCAGCAGTATCTAGTGTATCTCAAAAACCTCCTGACGTTTCAGTTCGGATATTCGATACTCCAGAGCCGACCGGTGTGGGCGATCCTCGGTCCGAAGCTGGCGAACACGCTCGTCCTGCTCGTTCCCGCGCTCGTGACGACAGCCATCGTGAGCACGGCTGTCGGGATGTACGCCGGATGGAATCGAGGATCGACCGCCGAAACGGCGAGCATCGCAGTAACGACGTTTCTGCGATCGACGCCCGTGTTCATCACCGCGATCTTCTTTCTGATCGCGTTCTCCTACACGCTCGGGATGGTGCCAGCGTTCGGAATGCGGCGCGTGACAGCGACACCGAACGGGCTTTTGGATACGTATCTCTCGATCGATTTCCTCCATCATTATCTCCTCCCGTTTACAGTGACAGTGCTGTATTACAGCGGTGATTTCCTCCTGTTGGCCCGCAACGGCGTCGTCGAAAAGAAGGGATCGGAATTTCTCAAACTCCACCGAGCGAAAGGACTGACCGAAAACGAGCAGCTCGTTCGGGCCGGTCGCAACTCGTTGTTGCCGGTGGTGACGTACTTCGCACTCCGGCTCGGAATGATCTTCCAAGGGCTGATCCTCCTCGAAGTCGTGTTCGGCTGGGACGGCATCGGTCGAGCGCTCGTATTGGCCATCGAACAGCAGGATTATCCGCTCGTTCAGGCAGCGGTGTTCATCATGGCATTGGCAGTCATCATCATGAACCTCTTGGCAGACGTACTGTGTGCGTATCTCGATCCGACGGTGAATGCAAACGGAGGTGCCGTCTGATGAGCACCGGATCGATTTCGATCGGAGAACGGATCATCAGTCGTACCGAAAGCGTGTGGTCCCACCTCCGATTTCTCGCAGAGGATCGACTGGCCTGTGCCGGACTCATTACCCTCGGTGTGTTCGTCTTTCTCGGCGTGACCGGGCCAACGATCGCACCCTACCACCCGATCGAGGACTACGTTCGAACCACTCAGGGCGACATCGTGCGGTTGGCCCCCCCAAGCACTGATACCCCCCTCGGAACGACCGAGTACGGAAAAGACGTGCTCAGTCAGTTTCTGGCTGGTGCACAGCCGACGCTCATCGTCGGCCTGCTAGGTGGTGTCGGAACCGGTGCCCTCGGGTTTCTCGTCGGACTCGTGAGCGGCTACTTCGGCGGGTGGGTGGATGAGCTACTCATGCGACTGACCGACCTCACGTTCTCACTTCCGTTCATGCCGATGGCGCTGTTGTTGCTCACGTTTATCACCCCGAACGTGTGGCTCATCACTGCCATCATCGTCTCATTTCTCTGGAAAATGCCCGCTCGCGTCGTCCGATCGGAGGTGCTGTCGACGCGCGAGCGGACGTTCGTGAAATCGGCCCGGGCGAGTGGAGCCAGCCACCTCCGGACCATGTTCCTCCACATCGCGCCGAACGTGTTGCCGATCGGCTTTCTGTACACAGCCTACGGCGTAGCGTGGGCGATCGCTGCTCAGGCGAGCCTCGCGTTCTTGGGATTCGGAGATCCAACCACGACCAGTTGGGGGCGAATGCTTCGAATGGTGTTCGAATCGGGAACGATCCGAATCGCGTGGTGGTGGGTGTTGCCCCCGGCAATCGGCATCGCTGCTGTGACCACCTCGGTCTTCTTCATCGGCCGAGCGTACGAAGAAATGATCAATCCGGAGATACAAAACCAATGACGTCGGAACAGCCATTACTCGAAGTCGACGATTTACACGTCAGGTACAGTACGACCGATGAGGACGTTTACGCCGTAAACGGCGTTTCGTTCAGCATTGATACGGGCATCAACTACGGGCTTGCGGGTGAGAGTGGCTCGGGAAAGTCGACGGCTGCAGAGGCTGTTCTCGGGTTGTTGCCGGAGAACGGCGCGATCGATCGGGGTGAGATCCGATTCAAGGGAGAAAACCTCCTCGAACTGTCCGAGGCCGAACGCCGTGATGTGCTCTGGGAAGAAATCGCATACATCCCACAGAGCGCGATGGATTCACTCGATCCCGTCATGACGACCGGCGATCAAATACGACAGGCCATCGAGAAACACCGCAACATCTCGGAGGCGAACGCCCGAGAACGGGTCCGGGAACTGTTCGATATGGTCGGTCTCGATCCCGACCGGACCGAGGAGTATCCACACGAGTTCTCCGGTGGAATGCGCCAACGGGTGACGATCGCAATGGCGTTGGCGCTCGAACCAGATCTTATCATTGCCGACGAGCCGACGACAGGCCTAGATGCCATCGTTCAGGACAAAATCCTCGATACGATGCTCGACATCCAAACGCAGATCGACAGCTCGCTGTTGTTGATCACACACGAAATCGGCGTCATCGCAGAGACGTGTGCGGAACTGTCCCTGCTCTACGGTGGGAAAGTGATGGAACAAGGGAGCGTCGATAACGTGTTGATCAACCCGACGAACCCCTACACGATGGGTCTCAAAAACTCCTTTCCGGAGATCGAGGGGGCTGACAACCCGGTTTCCATTCCGGGATCGCCACCGAATCTCAGCCGAGCACCGTCGGCGTGTGCGTTCACCGATCGGTGTCCGTTTTCCACCGAGGACTGCGAACAGTCCCATCCCGATCTGACGAAGCTCCCCAACCGGACCCACCGATCCGCCTGTCATCACGTCGAACAGGCAGCACAGATGCGACGTGACGCGACGAAACCGGAGACGTGGGGGGTCGCTGTCGATACGGAAAGCGAAACCGAGAGTGGGGATGTCATCCTCGAAGCCGACGATCTGCGGACGTGGTACGAACAGAGTCAGTCGCTAGTGAGCAAGGTCCGCGGGGAAGACCCGACCTACGTCCGTGCGGTCGATGGGGTGTCGCTGTCAGTCCATCGATCGGAGATCCTCGGTATCGCGGGAGAGAGCGGCTGTGGAAAGTCGACGCTCGGCGAAACGATGGCGCTGCTCACCGCACCGACCGGCGGAGAGCTCACCTTCGACGGGAAATCGTACGAACACTACCGAAACGGAAATATGAAGGAGTTCCGCCGAAAGCTTCAGATCATCTTTCAGGACCCGTTCGATTCGTTGAATCCACGCCAACCTGTTCGTAAACTCGTCGGAGAACCGCTCACGATACACGACTACCGAACCGACGAACGGACGACAGCGATCACGGAAACGCTCGAAACGGTCGGTCTCCCAACAACCACGTCGTTTCTCGACCAATACCCCCACGAGCTATCGGGCGGCCAGCGCCAGCGCGTCGCCATCGCCAGGGCGCTCGTCCTCGATCCGGACTTTCTCATCTGCGATGAGCCGGCCTCGATGCTGGACGTCTCGCTCAAGGTCAACCTCTTGAATCTGCTTCGACAGCTGTCCAATGCGGAGGATATCGGCATCGTCTACATCTCTCACGATCTCGCAAGCTTGGCCGAGGTGTCCGACCGGCTTGCCATCATGTATCTGGGACGTATCGTCGAGCAGGGAGCGGTCGACAGTGTGATACGACAGCCGAAACATCCCTACACGAACTCGCTGCTGTCAGCCGCGCCGGAGAAAGATCCGTCCGTCGAGCGCCAACGGGTGCTCTTGGAAGGACAACCACCCACACCCGTGGAACTCCCGAACGGGTGTGTGTTCGCACCCCGGTGTCCAAAAGCCACCACGGAGTGTCACAGCGAGGAACCGGCCGCCGCCGCGGCTGGCGATGAGAACCATCTGGCAGCGTGTTACTTTCCCGAAGGCGAGAGCAATCCGAATCCGACCGGTGTCGAGAATTCATCGACCGACACGGAAAGCGTGAGCGACTGAATTGCGCTCACTCTGACACCGAGCACGTTTCGGTGTATGCCACGTTCTCGATGGAATCGATGCCGTCCGCACCACAGACCGGACAGTCAGGGTTTCGTTCGAAGGGGACCGTTTCGAACGACAGCGACGAGGCGTCGTAGGTCAGAAGCCGTCCCGTGAGCGTCTCGCCGTGATCGAGCGCGAGTTTGATCGCCTCAGTAGCCTGAATACAGCCGACCGTTCCGGGAAGCACGCCGAGTACGCCAGCGGTCGCACAGTCAGGGACCGCGCCAGCTGGCGGGGCTTCGGGAAACAGACACCGGTAACACGGTCCAGTAGGACGGATCGTCGTGGCTTGTCCCTCAAAGCGGAGGATCGCCCCGTGAGTGAGCGGAATCCCTGCGAGCACGCAGGCGTCATTGAGGAGATACCGGGTTTGGAAGTTGTCCGAGCCGTCGACGACGATGTCGTAGCCATCGATGAGCGACCGGACGTTGTCCTTCGTAACTCGCGTTTCGTGTGTTTCGACGGTCACGTCGGGAGCGTGGCGGTCGACGAACGCCGCAGCGCTGTCGACTTTCGGACGGCCGATGTCGTCCACGCCATGGATGACTTGGCGTTGGAGATTCGATCGTTCGACCACGTCGTCGTCAGCGATGCCGAGTGTGCCGATTCCGGCCGCAGCGAGATATTCGATGACCGGCGAGCCGAGACCCCCCGCCCCGATACACAACACGCGCGTTTCGAGCAGCTGTTGCTGTCCCGCCGGGCCGACATCGTCCATGATGATGTGCCGGGAGTAGCGATCGAGTTGCGTGGCATCGAGTTCGAGGGCAGCCATAGATCAGTGTTGGTGTGCTGGGCGATAAACACCCGGATGAGAACCGTGTATCTCGATACTCACGAACGGCTAGATGATTAGCTAGATCCCACAGCGTTTAGGATCGGTGCAAGCCACGAGTGAGCATGGACGAACGCATCCACGAACACGCCCGAATACTCAGCGATTGGAGCGCCGACATCGGGTCCGGAGACAACGTCGTGATGAGCGTCGAGGACGGTGCCCACGAGCTGGCGGTCGCGGTTGCCGAGCAGGTGGGCAAGCGGAACGCAAACCTGTTGACGACGTACGCTTCCGGGGAGATCGATCGCGCGTATCTGCGGGCACACAGCGAGGAGTTCGACGCCGATCCAGCACACGCGAAGTCACTGTATGAGAACGCGGACGTCGTACTGGCGCTGAATGCCGGCCACAACGCGAACACGCTGACAGACGTCCCACACGACACCAAGCAGGCTTACGACACGGCCACCCAAGACGTTCGGGAAGCCCGGCTCGATACGGATTGGGTAAAAACGATACATCCGACGCGGGCACTCGCCCAACAGGCCGGAATGGCCTACGAGACCTACCAAGACTTCGTGTACGACGCGATCATTCGTGATTGGGAACGCCTCGCAGCGGAGATGGACCGTCTGAAACGACGCCTCGACGCCGGGAGCGAGCTGTCAATCCGGACGGCTGCGGGGACCGACGTCACCATGTCGATCGAGGATCGGCTCGCGGTGAACAGCGCTGCCTCCGTCCGGTATGATTCGCACAACCTTCCCTCCGGAGAGGTGTTCACCGCGCCGACCGACACGGACGGAACGGTGGTGTTTGATCTTCCGCTCACCTACTACGGCGAGCGACTCGAACGTGTGACGCTCACGTTCGAAGACGGGCGTGTCGTGGACTACGCGGGAGACAACGAGGACGTGTTAGAAGAGATCCTCACGACGGACGACGGCGCAAAACGACTCGGTGAGCTCGGCATCGGAATGAACCGCGGCATCGATCGGTTTACGAACAACATACTGTTCGACGAGAAGATGGGCGACACTGTCCACATGGCGCTCGGTCGAGCGTACGATGCGTGTCTGCCCGATGGCCGATCAGGCAACCAAAGCGCCGTCCACGTGGATATGATCGCCGACATGAGCACCGATGCCACTATCGAAATCGACGGCGAGGTCATCCAACGAAACGGAACGTTCCAGTGGGAAGACGGCTTCGAGACGTGACCTGCGTGGGTTCGAACACTACTGCTATCGGACTACCGTCGGACGGGTCACAGTAGGTGTTCGTCAGTCGAAAACGGACGGTTGCAAGGCCCGCAGGACTTCTGTTCGTTTACTCTGGAGGGAAATCAATTCAAGTCGATGTCGGCCGATGAATCGTTGCGTTCGAACGTGATTTCGAGGATACTGTTGTTGAAGGTGGCTTTCGCGGAGTGTTCGTCGACGGTCACCGGCAGTCGAAGCTGATCTTCGTACTCGCGGTGGTCGGTCACAGCGTTGATCGTGAGAGTTTTCCCGTCACATTTGATGTCGATAGCGTCCTTCTCGATTCCCGGAAGGTCAGCAACGACATACACGTTGTCATCGTCCGTTTGGGTAGTGACGTGAACATCGTTTCCAAAGCCGGACTCACCGCTCTGGACGCGCATCTCGAAGTTGTTGCCCATCATCTCGTCCATCATACGACTAAGCTCGTTGAAGATGTCATCGAACGGGTCCCGGTCGCGCGATCCCATGAATAAAGCTCAAGCTCTGTGTGATCAAAAGCCTTCTGAACGCGCCACTTTGATCCTATCATAATAAAATTCTGTCGATGTCCATCTCCTTCGGCTGATGATAGAATATACAATCAGATAAGATTCATGTGTGCGTGCCAAACGTCAGCCGACGGCTGAGCGCGTCACAAGCCGATGCCGAGCGTTTCGTTCGTCGTCGCAATGCTTTCGCTAGCGTCTGCGGTTTCGGTGACAGCACGGATGGCGTCGATGTTCTCCGGGACGACATCGCTCTCCTGGTGAATGGCTTCAAAGAGGTAGAGATCGTCGCCTTCCATGCTGATCGATTCCTCCCAAATGCAGTTTTCCCAGACGTCTCCCCGCGGTCGTCCGGCGTCGTGAGCGAACTCCTTGAGTTTGCCTGCGCCGTCGATGGCCATCGATTCGGGGACGAGAAACAGTCGGGATTCCTCGCGCAGAAGGTCGCGCACGTCGGCCGCCGTCGGAGAGGATTCGAGTGTGACGTTGACGCTGTGGACGTGCATGAGCGTCGCGGGAACTTTCATCCCTAGCGTATCGATGTCGAGATCAGGAAACACGGTGTTCACGTCCGGGCCGTGATGGGAGGGAATCGTGATTGGGTTCGGAAGGATGTCGTTGATGGGCCCACGAGAGGTTTGACCGGGATCGCCACCGCGCCGGACGAGCGTAACGCGGGCTTTCTCGACGCCGTACCGCTCTTGCAGGGGGGCAAGCAGCCGGGAGAGCCCGGTCGTGTTACAGGAGACGACGCGAACGTGGGACGCGCCCGCAGCGGCGCTGTAGTTTCCACGGGCGTTGAAACTCACGTCCACGAGATCGGCGTCTTCGCCACCTTGGTACAGCGCCGGCGTGTCGAACGATTCATACATCGACTTGTTGTCCGCACCGATCCCGGAGGGACAGGCGTCGACAACGACGTCGCTTTCCGCGACCAGATCGGTGACCGAACCGGCGAGATCGATGCCAGCCTCCTCGAACAGTTCGATCCGCTCCTCGACGGCGGCGTACAGCGGGTACTCCTTCCGAACGGCGGCTTGGGCTTCGAAGTTGGGACGGGTTTTAGCCACCCCAGCGAGTTCCATATCCGGCTGCTGTGTCACTGCGTCCGCGACGCGTTTCCCGATCGTTCCATACCCGTTGACTCCGACCGTGATCATACGTGTTGGTGCACCACCGACGACGGTAAACGTTTCGAGGTCATCGGGGGCTCTTGGGGCGATTTACTCGCATCTGAGTGATCTCTCACGGTCGATGACAAAGGGATCCTTCGAAGGCAACACCTAATCCGTACTCCCGCCAGGAAACGAATATGGCCGAGTCAACCATCGATAGCGAGTCATCCGAGTTAGCCGTTCCAGCTGAAACAGCGGTCGACCAGTGCATGGGACTGGAACGTAGCGAGAGCTGTGTGATCGTGACTGACGCGAAACGCGAGCCGATCGGAGAGGCGTTGTACCGGGCCGCCCGGGAGAGAACGGAGAACGCGACGATCCTCCGATACCCACCGGGTGACCAACACGGTGAAGAGCCTCCCGAACCAGTGGCAGCGGCCATGCGTGACGGCGACGTAGTGCTCGCACCGACCACCAAAAGTCTAAGCCACACACGGGCGCGCACGGATGCAACCGACGCTGGTGGGCGGGTTGCCACCCTGCCCGGGATCACTGAAGAGGTGTTTACGACCGGACTAGACGCCGATTACGAGGCGATCGAGCACCACAGTCACGCGGTGTTCGAACAGGTAGGCGATGCCTCGGAGATCCGCGTGACGGCTCCCGCCGGCACTGACATCACGTTCGCAGTGGCAGGTCGTGAGTGGCGACAGGACACTGGCATCGTCCACCAACCGGGCGAGATGTCGAACTTACCGGCCGGAGAGACGTTCATCAGTCCCGAATCGGCAAACGGAACGTTCGTCGTCGATGGGACGATGCGACCGTACGGGCTGCTCGAATCCGATCGAACACTCACGTTCGAGGTTGAGGACGGCTATGTCACCTCGATCAGCGACGATCGGATCCGCGAGCAGGTCGAAACGGCTGCCGAGGAGGTCGGACAGGACGCGTACAACCTCGCGGAGTTGGGGATCGGTACGAACGTCGCCGTCACTGAGCTGATCGGCTCGGTGTTGCTCGATGAAAAGGCCGCCGGCACCGTCCACATCGCCATCGGCGACGATGCCGGTATCGGTGGGGACACCGACGCCCCGTTGCATCTCGACGGCATCATTCGCAAGCCGACGGTGCACGCCGACGGGGAGCTGGTGGAACTGCCCGCTCCGCGGTCGAGCGAGTGACTGCTCGTCACGTCTCTGGTGACGAGCCGAGCCAGCGCCGACCAGCCCACGAGACACACAGCGATCTGCGCTACGCTTCCCCACGGATCGGGTGGGACGAACGTCCTTTATCTCTGTAGCGAGTACCGACGATATGAGCGATTCGACGCCAACCCACGTGCCGACGCCGTGTCCAGCCTGCTCTCCGGACGTGGCGACGGCCCACGAGCTGCTCTCACCGGGCAGTCAGGCGACCGTCAGATGCACTGAATGCGATCACGTTCACAAGACGCGGATCGAGGAGGACGACACCGTCGAGCGGGACGTGATCGTCTCCCAAGGAGGGGAATCGTTTCACACCCACGTGGACGCCCCAGCGTCCGAAGAGATCGCTGTCGGTGAAGAGTTCATCGTCGACACCGAGGAGATGCTCATGACGGTCCGGATCACGGCGCTCGAACTGCCAGACAAACGGGTCGAACGCACGTCCGTGGAGGCGGTGCAGACGATTTGGACGCGGGCGGTCGACAACGTATCCGTATCCATCACGCTGAATCCAACCGACGGCAGCCACGACCAGACGCGTAGCATCGATGCACTTGTGCCCGGCGATGAGGAGTTTACCGTCGGAGCGACCGAAGAGTTGGGCGATGAGGAGTTCACGATCAAGTCGATCAAGCTCCGGGACGATGCGGCCGGTTACGACCACCAGCAACTCGATTTTGCGGCCGACACTGCGACCGCGAAGGACATTCAGCGCGTGTACGCCGACGACGAATCGAGTGCCGCGTGGTCAGGGTGGTAAAACGGAACGATGACCCGTGAAAACGATCGTGAACGGCTCGTGGAGGTTCTCTCCCGAAGCGAACGCATCCATCGAGAGTCAGTGCTCGAAGCTATTGGGGCTGTGCCACGCCACGAGTTCGTTCCCGACAGCCACACACAGCAGGCCTACCACGACCGGCCACTCCCGATCGGCCACGGTCAGACGATCAGTGCACCACACATGGTCGCCATCATGACCGATCGATTGGCGCTCTCGCCGGAAGACCGAGTGCTCGAAATCGGTACGGGGTGTGGGTATCACGCCGCCGTCGTCGCCGAGATCGTCGATACCACCGTCTACAGTGTCGAGTTTCAGCCTGAACTCGCTGAGTCGGCCCAACGACAGCTCGATCGCTTGGGCTACGACGTCACTGTTACAGCTGGCGACGGACACGACGGCTGGCCGGAACACGCGCCCTACGACGCTGCGTATCTGACGTGCGCCACCCCGGAACTCCCAGACCCGATCGTCGAACAGATCGCTACTGGTGGGCGTATCGTCGCACCGGTTGGAACGGGACGACAGCAGCTTCTCATCGCCGAGAAAGAATCGGACGGATCGCTGACTCGCAGGACTGACGGCTACGTCCAGTTCGTCCCGATGCGGGGATGAGGGGTGAGTGCTGTCCACCTAACCCGAATCTCACGGGATGAGTGAACGAATCATGCTGTCGATCGAATACTGTCCACACACCTGATCGGACAACGAACCTCCCATCAAACGGACGAACGTCCGTTCATCACCGGCGCGTCGGATATGGCACGTGTCGATAGAACTGGTGTGCCAGTAAACCGTTGCCACGCGTTTATAGGACGCCTCCGGTTGTGTCACCCATCGCCACCCGTAGAACGCAGTAACCGCGTCAGTCAAAAACGCGACGATTCCGATGACGACGATTCCCACCACGAAGAGCTGCCGGAAGCGACGGTTGTTCAGTTGCGCGATGAGCAAACCGACGCCGACAGAAGCGAATCCGACCCACATCGTGGAATCGGTCAAGCCGCGACCGTCCACGACCATGGCTTGGATCGAAAACACGCCCACTACGATGGCGACCCAAACGTCGACGTCGGGAACACTCAGTTCCGACACTTCCGTGGTGCTCGCTCGAAACCGGCGCTGGATCGGATACAGCAGCGCACCAACCGTCCCGACGAGCAGCACACAAAAACCCTCCCAGCCGAGATAAGAGATCAACCGAGTGACGTGTGAGAAAGTCCCAGTCGGTTCTCGAACCGGTCGAACCACGAACGGAAGTAACACGACTTCCACGAGGATCGCACGGAGTGCTGGAATCCCATTGAGGGCAAACGGAGCGAGTGTGACGGTCGTGATGATGGCACCCCCTGCGAGCACGCGTTTAAGGGCTGTACGACCACTCCGGTGAGCGATCCCGACCGCAAAGAGAGGGAAAACGAGACCGAACTGCCACAACGCAGGGGCACAAGCAGCAGCAAGCCCTGCCCACAGCCACCGCTGGCGGGAGAGCCAGCGAACGGACAACAAGCCAGCAACCAGAGCCATGGTTTTCGGACGAAATCCACCGATTCCAGCCATATAGAAAATAGGACACGTCAGTGGAACGAATCCCGCGGCCAGTGCAGCCAGCCGATCGTCCGTGATATCGTCAACGAGATCGGTGATGAGAAACAGCGCAACTAGCGTCATACCTAACGTGAGGAGTACACTCGCGGTATGGAGGACCAACGCATCGAGATATCCGAACCCAGGACTGCCTAGGAAGTGAATACCCGTCGCTAAAATACCGGGAATAAGATGGACGAGTGGCGGCTTGATGTCGAATAGATCGACGTACGGTATCCGTCCAGTAGCAAGGAACTGGCCGCCGAGTTCGAACGTGATCGGATCCGGTGCCCCTGAGGGACGGCCGGTGATCGGGAGTGCTGTGACGAACAGCCATAGATGCACGGCAACATAGACGAGCGTGAGAATCACGTACCGATGACGAAGAACGAACCGACCGATCCGAGCGGAACTCGTCGCTCGATCGTGAATTATCTCCCAATCACAAACCATTCATGACCCGATAGATATGTCTGTGTTTTAAGCCTCCCGGTTTTTCATCAGATTTGATAATAATATATCATCAATTTATTTCATAATATAGTGAGGGAAACGTTTGTATCGTCGATTACGAGACCAACCGGGCACGGTTATCGAGGCGCTCATGTGTTCGGTATTCCTGTTCTTCGATGGCCCCACACATTTTCGCAGCCTCTTCATCCGTGAGGATACCAGCCAGATCCAGCAGCGATCGCTCACCCGCCAGCCGAGATACTTGGGTATTTCGGGGAACGAATCACACGAGAGAAAACGACGTCGCCCGAATTTCATCCGGGGAGTTTTTACCCGGGTGGTGCAAGTATTGCCACATGAGCCAACAGGTAGAAGTACACGAACACTACATCAACGGCGAGTTCGTCGAGGGAGCGGGTGAGGAGACGTTCGAATCGTCGAACCCAGCGAGCGGTGAGACGCTCGGAACGTTCCAGCGGGGAACGGAAACTGACGTCGAGCGCGCCGTCGCGGCGGCAGAAGAGGCGTTCGAGGAGTGGCGTGATCTCTCCCACATCGACCGCGCGGAGTATCTCTGGGAGATCTACCACGAACTCAAAGAGCGGACGGAAGAGCTCGGCGAGATCGTGACCGAGGAGTGTGGCAAGGAGATCTCGGAAGGGAAAGCCGACGTGGTTGAGGCCGCTCACATGGTCGAATGGGCGGCTGGAGACGCGCGTCACCCACACGGCGACGTGGTTCCGAGCGAGATTCCGAGCAAGGATGCCTACATGCGTCGCAAGCCGGTGGGCGTCGTCGGCTGTATCACGCCGTGGAACTTCCCGGTGGCCATTCCCTTTTGGCACATGGCCGTCGCACTCGTGGAGGGCAACACCGTCGTCTGGAAGCCCGCCGAGCAGACACCGCTGTGTGGACAGGTCATCGCGGAGCTGTTCGAATCGACGGGGATTCCCGACGGCGTGTTCAACATGGTGCAAGGGTACGGCGACGCCGGTGCGGAGATCGTCGACTCTCCGACCGTGGATACGGTGTTGTTCACCGGTAGCGCAGAGGTGGGCCACGAGATCGCCGGCACGGTCGCCTCCCGGCCGGGAACGACGTGTGCGTGTGAAATGGGCGGGAAAAACGCGGTGCTCATCACTGACGAAGCTGATCTCGACGTGGCCGTCCACTCGGCCGTGATGTCCTCGTTCAAAACGACGGGCCAGCGGTGTGTGTCGAGCGAGCGACTCATCGTCCACGAGGACGTGTACGACGAGTTCAAAGACCGGTTCGTAGAACTGGCCGAACGCGTCGCCGTCGGCGATCCGCTCGATCCGAACACGTTCATGGGACCGCTCATCGAACAGCGACAGGTCGAACGGTTCCACGAGTACAACGCCCTCGCACGCGAGGAGGGTGCGAACGTGCTCGTCGATCGGGCAGAGCTCGACGACGAGGAGGTCCCCGACGGACACGAGAGTGGAAACTGGGTCGGTCCGTTCGTCTACGAGATCGACTACGACGACGCGGGTGAGACGCGGTGTATCCGTGAAGAGGTGTTTGCACCTCACGTCGCACTCATGAAATACTCCGGTGACATCGAGCGCGGCGTCGAGATCCAAAACGACACGCCCTACGGATTAGCCGGATCGATCATCTCTGAGGACTACCGACAAATCAACTACTACCGAGATCACGCCGAACTCGGACTGGCGTACGGCAATCTCCCGTGTATCGGCGCGGAAGTGCACCTTCCCTTCGGCGGCGTGAAAAAATCGGGCAACGGCTACCCGAGTGCGCGCGAAGTCATCGAGGCGGTCACCGAACGAACCGCATGGACGCTCAACAACTCCACGGACATCGAGATGGCACAGGGACTCTCGGCGGACATCACGACAGACGAGTAAACGCCATCGAGCGATCTACCGCGAGCGATGAAGACGGAACGACCGAGACGAGGAAACCGCTGAGATGAGGCCGGCATCACAGCGGTACCGGGCGATGAGGGAGGTGAGTTGTCCATTGCCGGTCTGACGAGAAAAGCGCCGTCCCGGCATTCGAATCTTCTTTCGAACGATAATAAGCATTCTCACTGGGACATATCAATCGGTGGTTCACCGCCGATACTGTGTTGGTGTGACACACCCACGGAACGTATTTGTCCGCCCGAGCAGTCGGTGAAAACCATGCTGGCTGGGAGGCCAGTCGGAGTAGAAGTATGATACTTATCGAAGGCATTTCAACGACAGGGAAACCCACAGACACGACGAGCGCAGCGACACGACTGCCGTCGCCACCATCGTATCAATTTCACTATCCATCGAGACGGTCCGAGACGAGGCGCGGTCGGGAGATCGTAGGCACGTGAGCACACTCGATGAACTTCGTCGTCTGTTCGTCGACCCGACAGACGACCTCGATCTGACCGCAGGGCCGGTCGGTAAGCCGTTGTTGTATCTCTCCGCACCGATCATCGTCACGAACCTGTTGCAGACGGCGTACAATCTCGCGGACACCTTTTGGCTCGGGCAGTACAGCACGACCGCGCTCGCGGCGATCAGCTTCGCGTTCCCGATGGTGTTTCTGTTGTTCTCACTCGCACTCGGCGTATCCGTCGCCGGGAGCGTGCTCGTCGCCCAACACATCGGTGCCGACCAGGAGGACAACGCCGAATACGCCGCCTCCCAGACAGTAACGTTCTCGCTGATCGCGTCGGTGCTGTTGGGTGGCATCGGTTACGTCTTCGTGGACGAGTATCTCGTGGTGTTAGGAGCGACAGACAGCGTGATTCCCCCGGCGACGGCGTACATGAAAACCATCTCGCTTGGCTTGTTCGCCATGTTCGGTTTCGCGGTGTTCATCTCGCTGATGCGTGGGTACGGCGACACCGTGACGCCGATGCTCGTGATGTTCGGATCGGTCGTACTCAACATCGTACTCGATCCGATCCTCATCTTCGGTTTCGCCGATAACCCGCTGTTCGGTCATCTTGGGCTGAACGGCGTCGAGTCCGTGGCGCGTTCCCTGACCGGCTTCACGGGATCGGGGATCGAGGGTGCGGCGATCGCGACGGTGTTCTCGCGGCTGCTCGCGTTCGTGGTTGGGTTGGCGATCATGTTCCGGGGAGAACGCGGTGTCGAGATCCATCTCCGGCAGATGATACCGGATCTGGGCTACGGTCGTCAGTTCGTCGATCTCGGCGTTCCGGCGTCAGTCGAAGGAACGGGGGTCGCGCTGTCGACCAACGTGTTGTTGTTCATCCTCGCAGCGTATCCCGAATCGGTTGTGGCCGCCTACGGCATCGGAACGCGGGTGTTTTCGGTGGTCTTCTTGCCAGCGATCGCTTTTTCTCAGGGAATCGAGACGATGACCGGACAGAACATCGGCGCTGGAAAACACGACCGCGCCGAGCGCACGAACCATTACGGTGCGCGCGTGATGGCGGTCGTGCTCACCGTGTTGGGTGTGGTCGCCTTTTTCAGGGCGCGCTCGATCGCCGCCGTATTCACTACGGATACCACCGTGATCGACGCGACGGCGACGTTCATGCAGCTAACAGCGCTCACGTTCGGGGGGACTGGCGTACGACGAGCGTATCTGGGTGGCTTCCGGGGGGCTGGCAAAACCCTCACTGCCGCGGTGATCACTGTAGCCGTGGTCGGGATACAGCTCCCGCTGGCGTGGCTCGGTTCGATCATCCTCGGCACACACGGGATCTGGCTCTCGTTTGCTGTTGCAAACGTTTTCGGGGCCCTCCTCGCCTTCGTCTGGTTCCAGCACACCACGCGCAGCGACAGTCTGAGCGAACAGTACGAGAAAACGACTGTCACCGAACCGGCCACGGACGATTGAACGGTCCTTCATCACAGCCGCCGGTCATCGAGCGCGGGGAACTCTGCTCGAACCGAGTCGATGCGGTCGGAATCGACGGCGGCGGTAACGAGCGTCGGATCGTCGCCCGAGCTGGCAAGCACGGTGCCCCACGGGTCATAGACGGTCGAGCGGCCGAGCAGTGTGGCATCCTCGAACTCTCCAGTGCCGTTTGTGGCGGCTACATAACAGAGGTTTTCGACCGCCCGTGCCCGCGCGAGCAGTTCCCAGTGTTCGACTCGGGGATAGGGCCACGCGCTCGGGACGAGCACGAGGGTCACGCCAGCGTCCAGAAGCGACCGGTACAGCTCGGGAAACCGAAGGTCATAGCAGGTGGTGAGTCCAACGGTAAAGCCCTCGAAGGAGACGGTCGGAAGCTGTTCACCGGGAACGAGAAGCTCTGACTCTCGGGAGTCGTACCCAAACAGATGGCGTTTCCGATACACCGCTTTCCGTGTTCCATCCCGGTCGAAGAAGACGGCCGTGTTTGCCAACCCCTCTGCGGCTGGTCCCCCATCCGTTTCGGTGAGATCCTCGATAATGGTACCAGCTACCACCGCGATGTTGTTCTCTCGAGCCGCCGCAGATAGCCGAGAGAGCGTCGGTCCCGACAGTCCCTCGGCGTGCTCGGTGTAGGCGGAAAAGGAGAAGTAACCGACGTTGAACGCCTCCGGAAGGCAGACGAGATCGACGCCGAGAGCAGCGGCATCGGCGATAGCAGCCTCGGCCCGGTCGACGTTGCCCGCAACATCGCCCGGCTCGATCCGTAGCTGTGCGAGTGCGATCTTCATCTACGGGAAATCATTTGCCCGAAGACATATACCAACCGGTGGGGAACACCGGGATATGCCGAGTCACCAGAGCAAAGGGGTACAGTTCGTGGGCGGCTTCCTCGCGTCGGTGATGGTCGCATACTGGCTCTCTAGGCGCGATGGAGGCGAAAAGAAGGTTAAGGCCCAGATCTACGGTGCCATCGGCAACGCCATCGGGCTGTTCGTCGGCTACAAACTGGCCGAGCGAGACGGGCAGTAGTGCCGTCCGTGGCAGATCGAGCGTTACCCAGAGTGATTCAGATCAGCGTACAGCGCGTCTCGGAGGTTGCGTAGCTCGTCCTCGAGATTACCTTTGAAAAAGCGTTCGACGCCGGGGAGCTTGCCGTCGACGATGAACCGGTTGGTAAGTTGTGAGCCGTCCTCAGTGGCTTCGAGACGATGCTCACCCACGACGTGGACAGCGGAGGAACGGCCGACGAATCGGACGTAGGTAGGAGGATCACGGTCCGTTTCTTCGGTTTCGACCGAGATGGTGCGATTGAGAAGCGGCAGCGGAAGTTCGATCTGCCAAACCGCAGTCCTATCGCCGGTTTCTTCGAACCCGTCGACCACGCTGATAGCCCGGGCGCGCTTTTCCGGGTCGGCGATGAAATTCCATACAGTCTCGGGGGATGCGCTCACGTCAAACGTCTGCTCTACCCGGACGGTCATATCTCTGTTTCGCCAGTCGGGATAAAAAGTCCACTACTCCGGCGTAACCCGCCATGTGGTCGATCGTGCGCGCCCCCATTTCTCGATCTCGACGTCCTCAGCGGTATCAGCGAGCCGTGGCAGGCGCGCACCGACCTGTTTAGAAGACAAGCCGAGCTGATCAGCAATACGCTTGGCGCGGAAATATCGCTTACCCGACTCGACACTCTCGTGGAGGTAATCGAGAATGCGCTGATCTTCATCATTCAGTGTTCCCATACACGGTAAATAGACGCTCTACGGATTAATGATTTCGGACGATCCATACACGTGAAGGACGACGATGAGAACGGTACCCGAAAGCATCGCTCCCGCAAATCCCCAGCCTGCAAGCAGTTGTTGCTCTGTAAGACCCATTGTGAGCATCACGAGCGCCCCGATGAGACCGAGCACACCGAACAGCATCGCCACCCCAGTACGCATGTCAGTGTCGACGGTCGCTGTCTTCGCCATACCCATCCGAGGGTGCCGGGTAAATAAAATTCCCGCGATTCGTCACTAGCCGTGATCACGATCAGCTGTCCGATCCACGGCTGATCGGATCGATACCGAGACACCATCCTTTTGTGAACCGGGACAGAAACTGTGTCATGGCCGATAACGAAGAACAACCGGACGAATCCAGGAGTGAGGAACCGACCGAGGACCCCGCCGCTGAGAGTGAGAACGCCCCCGAAAGTGAAGAGGGAGACGAGGAGGAAAAAACGTTCCGTGAGCGCGTCGAGGAGATCAGACAGCGCCGCGAGGAAGAAGGCGAGGAAGGCGACGAGCGACCCCAAGAGCCGTTCGGGGGCGGCGGTCCCGGCGGCATGGGTGGCGGCGGGAACCCGTTTGCACAGATGATGGGCGGTATGATGGGCGGTGGCGGTCCCGGCGGCATGGGCGGTATGGGCGGTGGTCCCAGCGGTGGACCAGGCGCTCAGGGACCCGGTTCCGAAGGCAACGAGGAGCTCGTCCGTGAGGTCCGCAAGGTCCGCGACGAACTCCACGATGCGCGCCGCGAACTCGAACGCATCGCGGACGCCTTAGAAGACCAGTAAAAGCCGTCAAAACGCCGACAGCGCGCTCTGGAGATGCCGATTGTTCGTACGTTCAGTGAGTTCGTACCCCACGAGATCCCGAAGATCGACCGCGTACGTTCCCTCGTCTCGATCGAGCACGAGGATCCGTCCTTTCGTTCCGCGTACCACCCCTCGAAGAAGCGTTTCCGGTACCGGCTGCGATCGGAGGGCAAGCCCATATTCGAACTCGAACGTCTCGATGGGATCGTACGCCGCGAGTAGTTCGGTCCACGCCGAATCCGAAACCGAGCGACCGAGACCGGCGATCTTCTCGGGCACACGGACCCGATCGGGGAGATCGGCAGCGATTTCCTGTTCGATCTCGCGGGCGATACGTCCGTTCGAAACGGTTCGAACGTGAGCAGCCCGGTCTGCGCCTTGCTCGTGGAGTCGAGTCCGGAGTCGGTCGCGCTTGGTCACACCGACCTTGAACGTTGACGGCGCGAATGCGGCAAGATACACCGCGTGCGTGTCATAGCAGTCCATCTCCGCTTTCAGGCACGTACCGGTACAGCGCGCACAAACCCACGTCCGTTCGTGGATCTCACAGTACGGTGCCGATGACGCCTCACACGCCGTGTGGCCCGTAGCCGTGACCGTTCCGGCACAATGGCGCTCACCCAGCGTGTAGTCGAGTTCGACGCCTGAATCGAGTACAAGCGACTTGACCGACCCGGCACTCGCCACCTGAAGCGTCCCGGCATCCGAGCGATACCCGACGACTTGCACACTGCTCCCACACGTTCCCGCGATAAAGCCCTTCCGTGTAGCCAGTTACGCCGCGATTGTTCGTCTTCCGATGTCTACTGGTATGTCATAACAGGCACACGCAGGCATAGATCCTATTAGTGTACAATGAGTTTCATATGATATGTGGCCACCCCCAGACAGGGTAGACGGTCCTCTCAACGGACAAGCACGGGAGGAAACGATTCCGATTCCCTGTGAGAGCGGTCGAATCACGATCCGAGTGAGCAAGACGGCCACCCCATCGCTCGCGATCGATGTCGGATCACGGTGGAAAGTCGCGTACACGCTCGAACTGGACGGGATGGCTCGGACGGAGACGGTAGGATACGCATCGACGTACGACGATGCGGTATCGGCGGTCCGCTCATACCTCTCTGCCATTCGATCAGCTCGGGCTGAGCGCGGCCGTCTTGATGCCCTCGACGTGAAATCACGGCTCGATACGCTTGCCCCATCCCGGTCGACGCCGATGATTACTGGTGCCGAGGAGTACCGACAGAACGATGACCGTCGGTTCCCACCACCAGACCAACTGTAGTTCGGTCCCGATCAGCACTACTTCTCGTCTCCACAGCAGTGTGGTCTCGTCAACCACCGGATCAGTTCGTGGGCTACTACCGGGAGCAGCCAAGAGACCAGTGATCCGTGCAGAGAATGAAACTAATAAAGAGATGGCATGATAGTACAAGCTATCGGTATGTTGTAGAAAATAAACAGTATTGCAACACGTATTGTCGCTCGTTCGGATGCGCTACGGTAAGCGGGTATCGGCGTCTATCATTCGGATGGTGAGTAACACCAGTTTCACCGATATCGACCGATACCGGAGATAACACAGGGTATGTGCAACAGAATCTATAGGCACATTGAACTGTGAGAGATCGGTCGATATCGATTCACGAGCAAACGGCCCGCCCGAACGGTACACGAAAAAGACGTTCAAAGACCGGTAGAAACGGTCGTTCGTGTTGTGGTCGCATACGCAGGCGAAGGGCCTACCTTGGCTCATAGTGTAGGATCAATAGCACAATCATGTCCAACGACTGGCGGTCGGCGACAGGCATATCATCACACCAGATCTCACAAACGAAAGGAAAAGAGGGGTCAGAGATCGCTACATCCCTCTCGAACGACACGGTGATCGTCGTTTCGAATCGCCAGCCATACCGCCACCGGTATCAGCAAAACGGGGAAGGCGAATCGACGATCACGGTCGATCGTCCCACGGGTGGACTCACTGCTGGATTGGATCCGGTCATGCAGCGTCTCAACGGCACGTGGATCGCGTGGGGAGACGGCGGGGCAGACCGAGACACGACAGACGAGGATGGGAAGCTTTCGGTTCCGCCGGAAGACCCTCAATACACGCTACAGCGACTGTGGCTTAGCGACTCGGACGTAAATGGCTACTACTATGGATACAGCAATCGTGCTCTGTGGCCGTTGTGCCACCTCGCAATGGGAAACACGGAGTTCGATAGCGAGCAGTGGCGACAGTATCGTGCGGTAAACCGAAAGTTCGCGGACCAGGTGCTCGAACACACGACCGACGATTCGGTAATATGGTTTCAGGACTATCATCTTGCGTGTGCCCCCCAGCTCGTCCGTTCACAGTGTTCGTCTGACCAGTTCATTCTCCATTTCTGGCACATTCCATGGCCACCAGTCGACGCGTTTCGGGCGTGTCCACAACACCAGGAGCTGCTCGAAGGGTTACTCGGAAACGATCTCATCGGATTTCACGTCTCTCAGTACTGTCAGAATTTCTTAGAGTGCGTCGAGACGCTGGTCGAACACGCCGACGTCGACTACGACAGCGGACGGATTTGTCACGGAGGACGTGAGACGGTCGTGAAAGCGTTCCCGATGGGCGTCGACGCAGACACGATCAAACGACAGAGCACGAACGTCCCAGAATCGATGTGGCAGGAGTTCAAAAACGAGTTCGGGTTGGCATCGGATCTCCGGGTCGTCCTCGGTGTAGACCGATTGGATTACACAAAGGGCATTCCCGAACGGCTCCAAGCGCTCGAACATCTCTGGGCAGAACGGCCCGAGTGGCGGGGTGACTTCACCTACGTTCAAAAGGGATCGGAAAGCCGGTCCGAAATCCCGGCGTATCAGCAGCTTCAAGACCGCGTCAGCACCATTATCGATCGGATCAACGCTCGCTTTGGCTCGGACGACTGGCAACCGGTGATCATGATCGGAGAGAAACTCCCGAGAGACACGTTGTGTGGTTTGTACCGCTACAGCGACGTTGCCCTCGTGAGTCCGCTTCGGGACGGCATGAATCTCGTTGCCCAAGAGTACGTCGCCTCACAGATCGACGACGACGGCGTCCTCGTGTTGAGCGAACTCGCCGGGTCTCACGAACGACTGGGTGACGCGGTGATCTCGGTCAATCCCTACGACACCGAAGCTCACGCCGACGCGATCGAACAGGCGATCACGATGCCCGAAGCCGAACGACGACACAGATCGCGTCGCCTCCGACGAAAAGTACACAACAACGACATCAATGCGTGGCTACACGACATGTTCGACACTGTCGATCAGCTCCGAGGAAATACGGGGTCGTAACGACGGATGGAGGATTCTACGGACGGACACCACGACACAGCCCCGTCGGTTCCCCGACTACTCGACGAGGTCGACCGGCTGGGCCAGCGGTTCGCAACCGCCGAGGCACAACGGCTGTTTCTCGGCCTCGATTTCGACGGGACGCTCGCGCCCCACGTTGACGATCCATCGGCCGCCCAACCGACGGCCGAAAATCAACAGGTGGTACAAGCACTCAGCCGACTGGAACGGATCGACATCGCGGTGATCAGCGGGCGCGCGTTAGACGACGTGCGCGATCGCGTAGGGGTTGCCGGCGTCGAGTACGCCGGCAACCACGGACTCGAACTCGACGGCGTATCCCCCCTGTCGGATCCCGACGCGATCCGATCGAAGATCCAGACTGTCTGTAACCGCCTCGAAACGGAGATCGATCACGAGGGCTGTGAGATCGAGAACAAAGAAATCACAGCCACGGTTCACTACCGGCGGGTCGACGACGAGAGGACCACAGCCCGGATCCGATCCATCGTCGATACCGTCGTCGAAGACGGCGGCGGTCTCCGGTGTACGCGGGGGGCAAACATCGTGGAGATACGGCCAGCGATCGACTGGGACAAAGGCGAAGCTGTTCGGTGGTTCCTCCAACGCTATTCCGAGGAGTGCCTCCCGATGTACATCGGCGACGATACGACTGATGAGGACGTGTTTCGCGCCATCGCACCCGAGGGAATCGGCGTTCACGTCGGCACCGACGAGACGGCAGCCACCTACCGAGTAGACGGCGTCGGGGAGGTGACGACGGTGCTACAGTGGCTCGCGGACACCGGTATGGACGAGTTGGTTGGAAAGGGCGACTCGAGTCCCTGAGAGACCCGACAAAATTTCTGATCTGGGTAAAGTGCCTGAACGAGACCAGCAATCCGGGCGATTCGTTCACGAGTACCCGCCCAATGAGTTACACCACCTACAAGAAACTTCGATCACAACGCTATTCTATGCCACGGCCCTAGCTATCACGGATCACATCATGCGCACCTACGAGACCAACAGCATCACGCTCGAAGAGGTGCGGGACAACGTGTGGGAAATTCCACGAACCGGCGACATGAACACACCCGCACGGGTACTGGCCAGCGAGTCGCTGCTAGAGGAGATCAGCGGCGACAGAACACTCCAACAACTGAAAAACACGACAGAGCTGCCGGGGATCGCCAAATACGCCGTCTGTATGCCTGACGGCCATCAGGGGTACGGCTTTCCGGTCGGTGGCGTCGCGGGCATCGACGCGGAAACCGGCTGTCTCTCGCCCGGAGCTGTGGGGTATGATATAAATTGCGGTGTGAGAATGATGCGGACGAACCTCACCTACGAGGATCTCAAGGGATCAGAGCCGGAACTGGTCGAGACGCTTTTCGAGTCGGTCCCCTGTGGCCTCGGTGGTGGCGGCGTGCTCGAAAAAGACCGTGAGACCGTAGAGGAGATTCTCGCCGACGGCGTGGAGTGGGCGCTCAATGCCGGCTACGCGGTTGAGGAGGACCTCCGACGGTGTGAGGACGAGGGGAGACGGACCGACGCGGATCCGGACGCGGTCTCACAGGAGGCCAAAGACCGGGGGAAATCCCAGATCGGAAGCCTCGGCAGCGGAAACCACTTCCTCGAAGTACAGCGCGTGACCGACGTGTTCGATTCGGAGATCGGCGATACGTACGGATTGAAACCGGAGCAGATCGTCGTGCTCATCCACACCGGAAGCCGTGGATTGGGCCATCAAGTGTGCACCGACTACCTCGACGCGATCGAACAGAGTCACTCCGAGTTACTCGAATCACTCCCGGACACCGAGCTGGCGGCCGCGCCGGCGGGCAGCGAACTCGCGGCATCGTACTACGCCGCGATGTGTGCGGCGATCAACTTCGCGTGGGTCAACCGACAGGTGGTGATGCACCGAACCCGAGAGGTGTTCGAGGAGGTGTTCGGTCGGTCGTGGGAGAACATGGAAATGGAACTGCTGTACGACGTTGCCCACAACAGCGCGAAGCTCGAATCCCACGATATCGACGGTGAAAAACGCGAGCTGTACGTCCACCGCAAGGGATCGACGCGGGCGTTTCCGGCGGGCCGTGAAGAGGTCCCCGAGACGTACCGGTCAGTCGGCCAACCCGTGCTCATTCCCGGGAGCATGGGAGCTGGGAGCTACGTCCTGTGTGGCGGTGAAGCCGCGATGACCGAGACGTTCGGATCGACCGCACACGGTGCCGGGCGGGTGATGAGCCGAACGCAAGCGAAACAGGAGTTCTGGGGCGGTGACGTACAACAGGAGCTACAAGACCAACAACACGTCTACGTGAAAGCCGATAGCGGTGCCACGGTCGCGGAAGAGGCCCCTGACGTGTACAAAGATGTAGACGAGGTGGTCGCAGTCTCCGAGGCGCTGGGAATCGGTGATCCCATCGCACGGACGTTTCCTGTCTGTAACATCAAGGGGTAGTGGACAACGCCTGTTTCTTATACTGAACGATGTACAGCACATGAAACTGTTTGAAACGAGCGAGAACCCGATCGAGGAGTACGAACGCCGCATGAAGCGGCAGCCGTCGGGTGTAGCTGGTCGGTCCCGGGAAGCTGTGGAACGCGGTGATCGACCAGTCGAACGTGCTCGCAGTGGTCAACAACTGTGAAAGTCGCCCCCATTCGTATTCGGTGGGAAACGCATCGATGTCGGTCGAATCGTGTCCGTTCATCCGCAACCACAGCTCGTGAAACCAAAACGGAGTCAGATCCGAAACCTGTGCGTAGTAATGGAGTGGATTAGGAACGAGAATGAGGACTGACCCTCCCGGTTTGAGGATCCGATCGATCTCGGTCAAGACGTCCCACGGCTGAGCGAGGTGTTCGAACACCATCTCCGTGAACACGAGATCGAAGCTCTCCTCTTCGAACGGGATCGTAGCCGCATCGCCTTGGATCTTCGACTCGGTGTCGTTGCGTGATAATCCTTGGCGATCGACATCGAACGCGATAAGCTCACTCTCATCGGGGAGGTTGGATCGTTTACTCTCCCTATCACGGCCGGAACCGAGGTGTAAGGCCCGAGACGGGGAAAGTGAGGAAAGTAGTTGATCATACACACGGTGACAGTTCCGTTGCTCCGGCCCGATAACCGTCTCGATGGATCGGTTCATCCCGACGACGGAATCCCTGAGACGCGATAACATTTGGATGGCCGAACCGCACGAGAGATGAAGAGTGTTGTGGATATATGTTAAATAATAATGATTTATACTATCACCTGTCAACGCTTCCGAGCACGAGGTCGAGGCTCCCGAGGGAAGCGATCAGATCAGGGACGTACTCGCCTTCGGCCATCTCGGGAAGCGCAGACAGGTTGTGAAAGCACGGACTGCGGATTTTGAACCGCGCGGGGGTGTCGGTACCGTCGCTGCGGATGTAGATGCCGAGTTCGCCTTTGGCGGATTCGACGGCGCGGTAGATTTCGGTGTCCGGGTCGGGCTTGAGCGTCCGGGGAACGTTGCTCTGGATTTGGCGGTCGTCTTCGGGCCACTCTTCGAGGAGATCGACACACTGACGAATAATGTTGGCGCTCTCTTCGACCTCGCGGAGGCGAACCAACACGCGCGCGTAGTTGTCACACCCATCCTCGGTGACGACGTTCCAATCGAGGCGGTCGTAGTAACCGTACGGATCGTCACGCCGGAGATCGTAGTCGACACCCGATCCTCGTGCGACCGGGCCGGTACAGCCGTACTGTTTGGCCATCTCCGGTTCGAGGATCCCCGTGTCCACACACCGGATCTGAAACACCTCGTTGCGCGGCAGGAGGTTGTGATACTCCTCTAAGGTCGCCGGTAGTTGATCGAGGAAATCTCTGATTTTCCTGAAAAACTCCTCGCGGGGTTCAGGCAAATCCCATGCCACGCCACCGAGTCGGAAGTAATAGAACATCATCCGCTGGCCAGTGAGATCCTCGAGGATGTTCTGAACGAGTTCACGATCTCGGAACGCGTACTGAAAGATCGCCGTGAAATCCCCGTACACGTCGAGCGCGAACGTACCGACAGCGAGAAAGTGACCCAACATGCGCCCGAACTCGGTCGCCATAGTGCGTAACACCTGAGCGTACTCGGGCACGTCGAGATCAGCGATCTCCTCGATCGGTCGCGCAACGGCCCACTCATTGGGAAGATTGGCCGTATAATCCCACCGATTGGAGTAGGGAATGATCTTGTGTCGGTAGGTCCCTTGCTGGCACATCTGTTCTTCACACCGGTGAAGATAGCCGATATCGGGATTGACGTCGGCGACTTGTTCGCCGTCGAGCGTCGTTTCGAGGTGGAGCACGCCGTGAGTCGCCGGATGATGGGGACCGATGTTGAGGAGCATCGTTTCGGTTTCACCGGCCGTCGGTGTGTCGTCCACCGTCGCGTCGACCGGGCCTGTTTCGGCGACCTGATCGCTTTCGACCGCTCGACGGTCGGCCTCGAGAGGATTGACGTGTTCACTCAGCGTAACGATCTGGTGGCGCTCTTGGTCGTAATCGAGTCTCAGGGGGTGTCCTTGCCACGTTTCGGGCAACAGGATCCGACGCAGATTCGGATGCTCTCCGTACTCGATGCCGACCAGATCGTACGCCTCTCGTTCGTGCCAGTTCGCAGTTTGATACACTGGAGTCGCCGTCTGGCTCACCGGCTTGTCCTTCGGCGTCGGGACGACAACGCTCAGTTCTCGCGTCGCCTCATCGAAGCTTCGAAGGTGATAGATCGACTCGAAACGGTCGTCGTACTCTTGGGCGGTCAGACACGAACAGTGGTCGAACCCCGCCTCATCCCGGAGGGTGAACAGCACATCCTGCACCTCGTCCGGACGGATGACGACCGCCTCGGTGTTGTGGTGTTCCTCGCGCTCGATCACGTGCTCGCCCAACAGCTCCACGATCGCGTCGTAATCGGTGGTTGGTGTGTCGTCGGTAGTGGGAACGGTATCAGAACTCATGGTAGTCAGTCGGTTTGCTCCTCTTCGCGCTCGATCGTTCGCCCGGCAGCGTAGGTAAGAAGTAATAGAAATACGAAAGGAATGATGAGCAGGAAGAGGGACATACCGAGCATAAACGTGTTTTTGAGATACGGATCGTACAGAGCGAACAGGATGAAAAAGAAAACGAGCATGAGCAACGGGATTATATTCACGGTAACGTCGAGAACCGTCTGCCGGTCGAGCAAGTACTTACTCATGGGAGGACATCGTATGTGATCCGTGGGCAAACGGCTATGGGTGGTATATTCAAGCCCGGGCGGATTCCAGCAACACCATCGATACAGAACCCCGATCACGACTTGTCCAGATACGTCATCGCTTGTTCGTCCTGAACCTGATCGAATCGGTCGTAGAACTGTCCGACGGCTCGAAAGTTCCTCGGCGTTTCGAGACAGACGACTTCGTCAACCATCGAACGCAGTTCGTCGATCGTTTGGGGGGAGCCGACGGGCACCGCTAGCACGATCCGATCGGCCCCGACGTTGGTGACGCGTTCGATACAAGCACGGACGGTTGCCCCCGTGGCGACCCCGTCGTCGACGATGACCACCGCTTTCCCCTCGATCGTCGGCAGTTCTCGATCACCGCGGTACCGCTGTGCCTTCTCGCGCGCGGCGCTCGCCATCTCCGTCCGTTCAGCTTCGAGATACGCGGTATCGATATCAAGCGTCCCGATCGCGTCCTCGTTGAGCCACACGCTGCCGTCGCTGGCTACGGCTCCGATCGCGTACTCCGGGTTGTGCGGCGCACCGATCTTCTTGGCGACGACGACATCAAGGGGACGATCAAGCGTGTCAGCCACTGCACGACCCAACGGTAGCCCGCCCCTCGGAATCGCAAGCACGATATCGCCCGCAACACCCCGTTCGATCAGCTCTGTGCCGAGTCGGCGGCCTGCCTCCGTTCGATCGGCAAAGCTCATACCGTAGCTTCGTTTCCGATCGGTAAGTATACTCGTTTTCATAATAATTAATACCTATATACATTCCGTCCTCCACGGGGAGTTTCGAAGCGGATAGGAGCACGTATCGATGGACGTATTCGATCCGCTCTCGAAGCTAATAGTGAACAATGGTACCAAACAACATTTATCATTGGGTCGGTACGTACGACCGACTCCGATCCATTGGTGTGGTGGTGCTCCTCGTTATCAGCGCCCTGCTGCTTGCGGGAGTGGCCGTGGTACCGTTGTTATTCGCACTGTCGGCAGTCGGAATCGCTTCGAACAGCGTCGTCGGCTACGTCGTCCTGCTCGTCGAACAGCAGTTCGTGTTCGCCCTCGTGACCGTGGTGTATGCGATCTACACCGATCCAGATCTCATCGCTGTTCGACGGCCAACGGGTTGGAGTATCGGCTGGGTCGTCGTGGGTGTGGGGTTGCTGTTAGGTATCGCACAGCTCGTTAGCATATTGTTCCACTACGGCGGCATCATGGGGGGAACCAACCAGATCGAACGGTTCGCTCGTGTACGTCCACAACTGTTGCTGTATCTGATACCGCTTGCGATCGTGCTGATCGGACCGGGAGAGGAACTGCTGTTTCGTGGAGCGGTTCAGGGACGGCTTCGCCGGTCGTTTTCGGCGCTTCCGGCGATCGGGCTGGCAAGCGCGCTGTTCGGACTCGTGCACGTTCCGGCAGTGGTCGCAAGCAGTCCCGTTGGTGTCGGGAGCTACGTCCTCACCACTTTCGTTCTCGGGGTGGTACTCGGAGGGTTGTACGAGCATACGGACAATCTCCTCGTCCCGGCGCTCGCGCACGGTGTGTACAACGCAATCCTGTTCGGCACCCTGTACGTGTCGCTCACCGGTATCGGATAGCGAGGAAACGATCACTCAAATCAGTCGTCCGTCGATGCGTGTTCAGTGCTCGGGACATCGCTCCCGAACTCCGAGTCGGTGAGGTCCGCCTCGCGCCACGTGCCCCGCTTGAACCAGAGATACGCGATGACGCCGCCCGCGATGTTGGAGACAGGGAAGGCGATCCAGAGCCCGGTGGCGTCGAGTGCGAGTACGTTGGTTCCGATCCACGCGACCGGCAGCCGAACGATCCCGAGCGCTATGAGCGAGATGACCGCAGCAATCAACGTCTTACCAGCCCCGCGGAGCCCGCCGGTGTACGCCCGCATGACGCCGATGAACCCGAACGTCGGTGCCGCATACCGAAGGAAGGTCGCGGTCGCATCGACGACAGCGGGATCGTTCGTGAAGACGGCGGCGACCGGGGCGGCAGCCAGCCACACGATGACGCCGAACGCAGTGAGACCGATCAGCATGATCCGCGAACCGAAATGGTTGGTTTCGGCCGCTCTGTCCTGTTTCTTCGCGCCGATGTTCTGGCCGGTCATCGTCTCGATGCCCTGTGAGAGGGCGAGTGCCGGTAAGAAGATCACCGAGAACACCCGCGTGCCGATACCATAGGCGGCAACGACGGTCTCGGGAAACGCAGCGATGATGAACATCAGCAGATTGATCGAAAGCGAACGGGTAGTTCCCTCGATCGAGGCCGGGACGCCGATGTCGAACACCCGACGGGCGAACGAAAGGTTTGGCGTCATCTGGGAGAGCCGGATCTGCACACCACGCGTTCCACGGAACATGATCCACAGACCGACCACGAACGCGAGGACACGGGAGAACACCGTCGCAATAGCAGCACCCTCAATGCCCGATCCGGCGTAGCCCGTCAGCTCGAACAGCCACGTTTCGAGACCGCGCATACCGAGATAACCGAACAACGGATTGCTCTCGAAGCCAAAGATGAGAAGCGGATCGAGCACGATGTTGAGTACGACTGATCCGAACATCACGAGCATCGGCGTGATCGTGTCGCCATACCCCCGCATCAGCGAGATGAACACCGCAAACCCGAAGACTGCGACCAGTCCAGCCGAGAACACCTGCATGTAGCCGGTCGCTTGGGCCGCAATGTCCGGCGCGGCCCCGAGGAGGGCGAGGAAGTCCTCAACGAGGAAGTACCCGGCGCCTCCAAGAACGAGTGACGCGACGACCGCGTAGGTGATCGTCTGGGAGGCGGCGTATTCGGCTTTCCGTTCCTCACCAGCACCGATGTGTTGGGCGACGAGCACACTGCCAGCTACCGAAAGACCCAGTGCCAACGAGATCAGCAAGAAGACGATCGGAAACGCGAAGCTGATCGCCGCGAGCGCGGTCGTGCTGTACTGCCCGAGCCAAAAGGTGTCCGCGAGATTGTACGCGGTCTGAAAGAGGTTCGTGATGATGATCGGCAAAGAGAGATAGAACAGTGGCCAGCCGATACCACCGCCGGTCAGATCGAACTCATCTTTGGACTTGAACACCTTGTTGAACACCGATCGAATACTCACTTCGAGATCACCTCCACAGCCACGGGATCGCTACCCATGTGAGACCGTCCAGCACTGAACGACAGCCGATAGGCGTTGCCGGTGGGATAGGAAACACCCGCGCTGTCGCTCCGGCCGATTCCTCGTCCGAGGGATGCAAGCGAGAACTCACATTCCTCGGGGGTAACCCAACTCTCGGTCGATTCGTCTGCGTCGATACGGAGCGCCCTTCGCCGGCGTGTGGACCACGCCAGGTTGGCCACCCCTTCGAGTTCGTCAGTCGTCTCGTCAGTCATGTATTATTAGTAAGTAGAAACTGACCGTCCAGTCAGCCCGTATCATAACTGACTGTCCAGTCAGTTAAATAGCTGTTGGAATAGAATGATATCCCCTGTTGTTAGTTCCCGTGAAAGTATGTCCTCCGAGAGGTCGTCGCGTACGGAAAATGATAGCTAGCGTGATTGGTCGTTTCCAGCGGGTCCGACAGCTTGCGTCGGTTACCGGCTCCGGGATCCGGATCGAGCGCCGTAAGAGACCGTGTTCATGGTCGGAGCGCTCACTCGGCGTCGGAGGTAGGGACGACCTTCTTGCCGGTTTCTTTTGGAATCACGCGCCGGTCGGCGTCGGTCCACTCCTGTTCGAGTTCGCGGCCGTCGAACAGCCGATCGAGGAAGACGGCGAGTCCGGCGACCTCAGAATGGGGTTGGTTGGTGACGGCGACGTTGAAGTCCGCCCGGTCGTACACGTCGAAGGGGACCTTTTCGGCTCCCACGACGACGAGCAGCGGGTCGGTCGTCGCTCGGAGGTCGTCCTCGACGGACTGGACCGGCAGCCCGTACATCGTCAAATGCGCGATCGTTCCCTCGAAGCTGCTCACCAGCCGCTTTGGGTTGTCAGTCGTTTCGACGGTGAACGGGCCGCCGAACCGGTCGGTGATGTCGGTGATGGTGTCCCGGGAGTGGGAGGCGTCCGTCGAGAGCACCACCCGGTCGGCTCCGAGCGCCCGGGCGGTGAGACCGACGTGGGTGGTCATCCGGTCGTCGCGCCCCGGTCGGTGCCCGAGCCGGAGCACGGTTACCTCGCGTTCGAACATACCGCGCCTAACGCCGGGACGGGTTAGGCGGTTTCGCTGTCCGGTTGTGTTCTCGGCGGTAGGCGATCGGTGGCTATACCCCGATGGGCAGCGATGCTGTGGGTAGAGGCGCGCTGCTCCCGGCGGGACTGAATCCGGATGCGGAACGTGTTGCCGTTATCCTTCGTGGACCTTTATAAGATCCGTGTACAGGGGGAGTCCACGAAGACGGTGGGCGATGAGACCGATGGAGAAAGCTTTATTGGATCGCTCCACGGATTTTTACCCCCTCTTTCAACTGTGCCAGCAGCGACCAAGGCATTGAAACGGATCTTCGGATCGCCCGAACCGCTAATGGCCGTCACTTTCAACTGTGCCAGCAGCGACCAAGGCATTGAAACAGTTATGACGGCTCTGCGCTCTCTGAACTCCGTCGCTTTCAACTGTGCCAGCAGCGACCAAGGCATTGAAACACCTCCACGTTGCTGTCGCGGATCGATGGATTTGTGCTTTCAACTGTGCCAGCAGCGACCAAGGCATTGAAACTGCAATCGTCCGCGCTGCCGTATCCGTATCAACGCTTTCAACTGTGCCAGCAGCGACCAAGGCATTGAAACATCGACTCTGGGAGATCGCTGAAGAAAACCTCGTGTCTTTCAACTGTGCCAGCAGCGACCAAGGCATTGAAACGAAATTTCAGGCAACTACTACCAGTCAACAGGAACAGCTTTCAACTGTGCCAGCAGCGACCAAGGCATTGAAACCGCCCATCTCCACCTTCGACCATGATCTCGACGACCCTTTCAACTGTGCCAGCGGCGACCAAGGCATTGAAACGCCTGTGAATCTATGATTTATCCAGAGGATAGAGATCTTTCAACTGTGCCAGCGGCGACCAAGGCATTGAAACGACTCAGATAACTACTGAGCGAGGAATTGGTCATCCTTTCAACTGTGCCAGCGGCGACCAAGGCATTGAAACGGAGCATTCGGGCTTCTCTGAGGTCCACTTGGCTGGCTTTCAACTGTGCCAGCAGCCATGAAGGCACTGAAACTCGATAGACCTTGTAGAGAACGTGCTTCCGAGATGAAAATATGAAAATAGTCTTCTACTCGCGTTCGTCCACGCGGGCGTCCGGCTCGCCGTCTTCGTTGAGGGCGTCGAGCAGTTTCCATTCGAACTCTGCGATCGCCTGCGCGGCCTCGCTGTCCTTGTTGATCTTGTACATCGTGCTGTTGCCAGCGTCGCGCGTGATCTTGATGAGTCCGTAGTCGAGCAGCGTGTCGATGTGGTCGTAGAACGTCGATCGTTCGATACCGGCCATGCGCGCGATGTCGCTAGCGGTGAGGTCCTAGGTGTGGTCTCCGAGCATGACGGCCAAGATTTTGACTTTGAAGCGATTCCCGAGGACTTCCTCAAATGCTGTTCCTTCGGCGTAACACTCGGTTTCCATAGATCATGATACGTTCCGACGAATATAAGCATTCAAGGTGTTGTTTGAGAACAACAGAGATCATTCCTCAATCCCACAATTCTCTTATACATCTATGGCTCGTTTGACTAATCGATGAGATTCCGAAGTAAGGAGGGGCGAAAGATCCGAAATCAGATTGTTGAACGGGGTGGGTATAAATGCCGGATATGTTTCGAAGATGGTGTGAAACTGGATGTTCACCATATTATCCCTCGTGTGGAAGGTGGCTCTCACGAACCGGAGAATTTGGTCACGTTATGCGTTGGCTGCCACCGAAAGATGGAACGAAAAGATGAGAAGAAGCAACATCGCCTGTTGAATCAAGCAGAGCCGGAAAATAATCCTCTTGAATTCGGTCTGAGTGCATCTGAACTCCTTTCACTGAAAGCAAACGACGAACTCAAGCTGGACATCGTGGAAAAGCTCGCACGAGAAAAGGTCACGGGAAGCCACTCGAAGCAAGTGGCCACCGTGAAAAACTGGTTCAAATCGTCGGACCAAGACCGCTTCGAGGACTTAATCCGCGAGTTAGGCCGCGACACAGACGCGCCAGTCATCGCGGTTGGTGGCGGCGCACGAGACACCGTGAAGTTGACGAGCATCCCGGACGCGAAAGAGTGGTTGAAGGACCGTGGCCGGGACCTGTGGTGGCTCTAAGATAGAGCCAAGGTGCCCCCGGCCACCTTATTCTACGTTCGTCGTGCAGAAGTTTGTTCTGTTGAGTCCGCTGCTGTTATCTTTCAACTGTATCCACACCCACCGAAACGTCCAGACTGACCGCTCCGTCTCCGCTCTCGAAGCTAGACACGCTCGTAACCATCCCAGATCCGACTATCACCCGGCGACGAGTATTAATCTGCTCCGATAGCACGACGAATATGACAAATAGCTATCCGATACGATCGACGCACGACCACGAGGCGGCGTGAACCGGAGGATCCGATCGACAGCGACCCGATTCCAGAGTAACGACACGCCCGATGAAGATCACTACGACGACAGTACGAACGCGATACCTAGTGTTTTATAATATGACAGGACAACGATGAGATCGGAGGCTGCACGCGTTACAGTACCCACACGGATCGTGTGGGGCCGGGTGCTCAGGACACCCGGAGATGGTCTCCACATAGAGGCAAAGACCATGTACGATTCTAACCCAAACGACCTTGAAGGTACCGACGCGCTCACGAGCAGAGAGGAACGAAGTTCCGCAAGCAGACGGTCTGCGACCGTCGATGATATCGAAGAGACGATCCTGCGTTACTGCTGGGCGAAGACCGACGAATGCCCGGCGTGTGGCTGTGACTCGGCGCTCCGCATCGGTGTCGAAACTGAGAACGAGGAAGCCGTGAGTGCTCCGGACTGCCAGCTGTGTGATGCTGTAGTCCGGACGATCGCCGACGGCGTCGACTTCGACCTCACCTGAGCCGATCCCGAAGACGGACAGGAGTGGTTCCCTCCACGAATTTTCATCCCATCTGTGGGCCGGAGGATTACGGCAGTAGACACACAGTACGTAATTTATGTATCAGATGTCAAAGGGACAGGTACAGACCATCTAGTTCGGTTTCCGTACGAATAGTATCTCGGCCGCGTGTTGGTGTGATTCTCCAGACGATTCGTCGTCAAAGATCACCTCTTCAAACTCGATGACGTTCCAATCCTGATAGTACTCCATCAGCTCACCTCGTGCGTAGAAGTATTCGTTTTCTGTCCAGTCCGGCGCTGTCGGAACATCGGGGTGGTCGACGAACGCGAACAGAGCATGAACACCCACAGAAGCCGTCTTCTGCTTGAAATGGTCGAACTGACGTTCCCGATTCTCGGGGCGAATATACTGAATCGCACCAGCCGAGTAAACCACGTCAACCGTTTCTGGGAGGGTGGCGTCGTTTGCATCCGCTTCAATAGTCTGAATGCTCTCCCCGCGCTGCTCTGCGAGGCGTTCGGCCTTCAGCAACCCGTTGGGAGAAACCTCCAGCGCGTACACACTCCATCCGTGTTCAGCGAAAAACACCGCGTCCCGACCTTCGCCAGCACCAATGTCGATCGCCGTGACACCAGATTCGGTTTCTGGAGCGAGTTCCACCGTCTTTTTGGCCATCTCGTTTGGCTCCGTACCCCAGTAGTACTCCTCCTGTCCGTACATTCGCTCTCGGTTGGCGAACTCCATAACCGAACGGGTCCTTCAGTGAACGTAATTATACCGATTAGGTCGCGGACTACCTAACCGCTGTTGCAGCGACACAGGCGTCGAGTTACTGAGATCTTCAACAGAGCCATTGCTGCCCATCGTTGTGTTATCGACCGAATGCAACGGTGGTGGGATCGCCGTGTACCGATCTCGAATACTGGTTTCCCGTTATCCTGTGGGATGGTCGCCACAGTCCGTTTGTCTGACTCGGCGGCGATGCAGGACTCAGGGATCTACAGAACTCAAAGCAGAGTGCCTCCCTGTCTCACAAATCACGGAGCGATTTGCTGGATACTAGGGCGTCATAGAACAATTCACAAGGCCCGGTATCCCTCGCTCTGATCTGTTTCACCGTCGGTCACAATAGTGAGAGGTCGTTGCGCCGCAAGTGACACTTCACATTTGCTCCCAAACAGTTCGAAGAGATCTCCGTGGATCCTCATAAAGAGCTCGCACCATTGGGACAACGTCGTATTTCACCGAACGAAGGCCAACGATAAGTAGTCCCACCGCCAGAACGCCCGCACCCACGATCCCAGGGATGCTTCCGAGGCCGTTCGTGAAATCCGGTGCAATAACAGCGAGGAAGCTGACAAATATCAGTAGTGCGAGACCGATCTTCAGCAGCACGTCAGAGAGCCGTTTCCATCGGGTTGGCTGATATTGGGACGCGATTTCGTCCTCGAATTCGCATCGCCAGTCGGCGCGTGTCCGCAGTGTGAGAGCGCTGTCATCGGTTCGATCTCGGTCCCGTTCACGCGCCAATTGGAGGATCTTATCCCGATCGAGTTCATGAACGGTGCGAATCCGTTCCAGAGTCCGATATGCATCGGCAAGCCCCCGGCGGATGTGGTCTTCCTGACGATCCTTGAATGCCAGTTCGAACTGCCGGTCAGGGAGTTCCGCTAAGAGTTCGTAATCTTCGATACCAGCGTTGAGTCGCTGTCGGATCCTCTGTTGGTCACGTCGACGTTTCGCCGCATCCACGTCGTCGAAATTCCGCCCGAGACGGTCGCGCTGAGCCGGTGTAAGCAGAGAACTCGATCGGTCTGTCACAGGTTTTCGCTGGCTTTTCACTCACTTGACTCTACTGTCTCAGCGAGGGCAGTCCTGTCTGTACGGTCGTCCACCCGGTTACGGGTTGGAGGAAGACGGTGTACAGGGAAACGAGATCACTCCATGGACGGCGTCACACCCTCAAAAAATGGCGACAAAGGTCTACAGGTAATATGTAGGCACGGAGGGTTGCCAAGACACGAATGTCGAATACACTCCGCGACAGACTGCGGTTGAGTCGCACCGACGACAACCAGCAGACCACACGACTCCGTGCACTTGTGGAAGCACTCGGGCTGACAGTCGGTGGTGCAGTGTTCAGCTTCCTCGTCTTCTTGATTTACCGACCGACGGTGATAGGGATGCTAGAGCCTGTGTCCCCAAATTTCTCCTCCCTAGCCGTGTCGAAAGCAACGCAGATCGGATTCTTTCTGTTCGTGGGGGGCTACGTGTTTCTCACAGGCCGGTGGGACCGCCTCCAGTTCAGTCGTCCGAGCGTCCGTGATCTCGTGTGGGTCGTTCTGGGGACTGTCGGGTTGGAGATCGCTGCCGAAGGGACGACTTGGGTTTTGACGACTATGAGCATACCAATCGATCCGATAACTGGGAGTATGGATGTCGGGTTAATGACGTGGCCGTCACTCGCACCGTTCGTCTTTCTCGGGTTGTATCTCCTTCCAGCGATGGCCGAAGAACAATTCTTCCGCGGATTCATCCAAGAACGCCTGCTCGATGGATTCCATCCGGTGACGGCGATCGTCCTCAGTTCAGTCTGCTTCACCCTCGCACACGGACTGTACGGACTCGGCGGCGGTGCTGCGTTCCTTGTTCCGTACTTCGCGTACCTGTTTCCACAGGGTATCGTGTTCTGCACGGTCTATGACCGAACACAGGGTGTCCTCGTCGTGGCGACGGTACACGCGCTCTCGTGGACGAATCTGACCCTGCTACCGTTTCTCTAATCCTCTCCGATGAGGTTGAAGACGGGAAGGTAGCGTTATAGAGGAGTTCCCCGTATTGATCGTGCTGCCTGAATCGCTTATCCTCATAGTTGTTGACATTTTTCAACTGTGCCAGCAACTAGCACGGCCATGGTGGCTATCACTCCCGAAGACGAGCCAAGCCAATATCACATCGTATCAATAATAAAATCTACATTATCGAATTTATTTTTTAATATACAATACTATTATAGACATAGGAGGTGAGAAAACGTCTGGAGGAGAGTGCATGACGAACTTCTGTGCCAGCTGCAACGTCAAGCTGGAAAACGAAGACATCGAAGACGGCAAGCGGATGGGCATGTGCCCGTACTGCGGCGATAAACCGTTCAAATACATTTGAATTAATATATCACAATAAGTAATCTGCGTTACCGATTTCGAATTTTATTTCATCAATCAGATGTGAACTAAGAAGTATGGCGACCAATCAGGCGATCGGACAGA
This sequence comes from Halocatena salina, assembly GCF_023115355.1. Lineage (NCBI taxonomy): Archaea > Methanobacteriati > Methanobacteriota > Halobacteria > Halobacteriales > Natronomonadaceae > Halocatena > Halocatena salina. Next base: position 1,976,159 of record NZ_CP096019.1, on the reverse strand, counting down.
TCGATCTCACGTCCACCCAGCGGGTGGCAGTCGCGGACTTTCTCAGCTATTTCGAGGGGATCGAAGACGACAGGGAGCCGCTTCGGTTGGCGTTGGTTCTGGCTGGTGAGAAGCCGGGGACGATCGTTTCGACGGAGCCGTGGAGGTGTCTGGCTCGCTCCCCGATCGATTTTTTTGACCGGTTAGGTCTTGCATACGGGCGCGTTGCGCCATCGTCGTCGTGGTATGTGGCGCGGGACCCCTTGCGAATCAGCTATCTGCCCGAAAAAGTGCACGATCGCCCGGAGTATCATCGTCGGTTGGGGTGGTTTTTTGGCTATCCACGGGCGGCGATCGACCATTTTATCGAACAGGAACTCTCCGACCGAACGCGGCCAGCAGAGTTCATCGCGAGTGGACAATTTTCCGCGTACGAACTGGCGTTTTCCCAGTTCGTCTTCCACGTCCCGGTCGATTCCGTCCACGGCTACGAGCGGGCCATCGAACAGGGGAAGGCCAACCGTGATCTGTTGCTCGAACTCGCCGACCGATGGGAGCTACCGGCGCTCGAACACCAAACCGAGATCGTCTATCGCTTTCTCGTCGATCAACTGCACCGCGCGACTCGCTGAAACAGTAGTAATTATAAAATATTACTCACACTATCCGAGTGTATCTTTCGACTGTACCAGTATCGACTAAGGACCTGAGACACACCGACGAAATCGACAACGATGTCCGCTGGCAGGAGGGACGGTGATCGATTTGCCGAACACGAGCACCGAGCATCGTCGAGTGTCATCTCACCACTTCCATGACCCCGTGAGCAGTCCACGCGAGTCGAAAGGACCTAACCACCATCTATATTCACCAAGAGACATTATAGAAAATATATGCTCGTTCCGTCACCAGTCCCGCCATGCGCGGAAACCCTGACGGAGAGACAGCGATGCGAGTTGGGTCGGTATTTCGAGCGACACGCCGAAAACGACGCGTGTTACCGTGATCCATTGTTGCTTGCGCTCGTGGTGGCTGGCGACAAGCCAGCGGCGGAGATCTCTGCCACAGAGTTCGCCTTTCCGGAGCATCCTTGGACACCTCATCGAGGACTGATAGCGCTGTGCGAGCTGTTCGAGCTATCGTATCGGCGGATCGGACAGGGAACCGGAAACGACTGGTTCATCGCCCCGACGGACGGTCGTTTAGATCTGCTGCCATCGAGCGAGAAAGCCGACCGTAATCGGGCGTGGCACCGCCGCTTAGGCGTCGTTCTCGGCTACCCTCCCGAAGCGATCGACTTTTTCATTGACACCGATGGAACGGAGCGAACGCGACCGCGTGATCTCCTCAAACGTGGCGTGTTCAGTCCGGAGGAACTGGCGTACACGCGGTTCGTCTTCTACATCCACGACGATTCGATCAACGGCTACGAGCGCGCCATCGAGACAGGCCGAGCCGTTCGGGCGCGATTCACGGAACTGGCTGAGATGTGGCATCTCCCCGCGCTCGCGGCCATCGCAGACGATGTCTTCGAGGAAGCGAAACACACCGTCACGTCATCTCAGTAAGTCAGTATCGTAACTTCTCTTCACACCGCTTGCAAATGTTTTCGCCGTTCCTGTGTGGCTCGATCTCCGTCCAAAAACCACAGTTGTGACATTGCACTTCCTTCCCCATATATGCATATAGTTTTAGAATAAAATAAAAGTCTGAGGAAATTAAAGTGGTGGATGGGTCGCTGTAGTCGATACGAACGCAGTGGGCGGGCGTTCTCCGCCTGCCAGCGGGTGATTGCCGTCGTACTCCGGTCGGCTAGTCCGGCGGTGATTTAGGGTCGGAGTACCATCCACAGACGAAAATACTGTATCGGACCACGTGCATCATCTGGGTGTGGGACTCGGTGGGAGGTCACCTGTTGCGGAACGTGTTGCCGTTATCCTTCGTGGACCTTTATAAAGTTCGTGTACAGGGGGGGTCCACGAAGACGGTGGGCGATGAGACCGATGGAGAAAGCTTTATTGGACCTCTGGACAGATTTCCACCCCCTCTTTCAACTGTGCCAGCACCGACGAAGGCATTGAAACGCGATAGACCTTGTAGGGAACGTTGCTTCCGAGATGGTGCACCGTTATATGTTGGGCCTTACCCCAACACTATAGATGTTGGGCCTATTACCAACATATGCAGATGGCAGATGAGAGTGATGTAGTCAAAGAACAAACGACCTACAAGGACGGGATGGTTCGGTCGATTACCATGCGACCGACCGAGTCCGATACCTATCCCTGTGGGTGGAAATACCGCCTGCACTTTGGCGATACTAATGGCAACACGATTCTGCGGTACGATAACTCACACGAACTCGAAAAAGGCCATGAACGTCACACTACAGACGGTGTCGAAATCATTGACTTTCCAGGGATGATGGTCCTCCACGACCGATTCCTCCGGGAAGTTGATGAATGGTGGGAACAAAACGAATAATGACCCACTAAGTCAGTTGGCCATCTGCACGCGCACAGAACAATGAAACAGCGTGATGAAGTAAAAGAAACCGGCAATGACAGACACACTGATCGTTCGGGTCGGGGAAGACGACCGAACACGACAAGAGACCCGTGAATGGATTGCAGCAGTTGAACGAGGGGAGGATGTCGAACCTCACCGAGTCCTCAATATCGAACGTGAAGAGGATGTTGCACGCATCCTGAGCGCGGTGAATCTCGAACTTCTCCGGACTATCTCGGAGGAAGAACCATCAAGCATCCGTGAGACGGCTGAACTCGTCGAACGGGATGTTAAAGAAGTCCATCGGAATACGAACGAGTTGGAAACGCTCGGGCTTATCCAGTTCGAGCAAGATGGGCGCTCCAAACGGCCGGTCGTCCCGTACGACGACATCCGGCTTGACATCGATCTCTCCGGAGATCATGAAAACAATCGCAACCACGCGGTTGCGTGAACTGTCTTTTTTCGCCATCGAGTCCGCCACCGTTATCTCTCAACTGTATCAACACCCACCGAAACACCCAGACTGACCGCTCCGGATTTGCTCTCGAAGCTGTTGCTCTCGAAGTTGTCGCGCTCGTGGCCACACCAAAGCCGACCACCGTCCAGACGAGCATGAACTTACCTCGACAGCATGACGAATATGACAAATAGCTATCCGATACGATCGACGTACGATCACGAGGCGGCGTGAACCGGAGAACCCGATCGACATCGATACGATCCCAGAGTAACGACGCTCACGATGAAGATCACTACGACGACAGTACGAACGCGATACCTAGTGTTTTATAATATGACGGGACAACGATGAGATCGGAGGCTGAACACGAGTAAGTTCCACACGGGTCACCGTGTGGGACCCGGGTGCAGGAACACCCGGTAAAGGTCTCCAATCGCAGGCTGAAGACCATGTACGATTCTAACCCAAACGACCTTGAAGGTACCGACGCGCTCACGAGCAGAGAGGAACGAAGTTCCGCAAGCAGACGGTCGCAGACCGTCGACGATATCGAAGAGACGATCCTGCGCTACTGCTGGGCCAAGACCGACGAGTGCCCGGCGTGTGGCTGTGACTCGGCGCTCCGCATCGGTGTCGAAACTGAGAACGAGGAGACCGTGGCAGCCCCGGACTGCCAGTTGTGTGATGCTGTAGTCCGGACGATCGCCGACGGCGTCGACTTCGACCTCACCTGACCCGGCTCCCCACGGGCGGCCGCCAACGGTCCTGTAACCTCCCTTCCAAAATATTGTTTCAGGGAACGTTTTACTGATTTGATCACCTACTCGATAGCGATGACTGGCACACAGCCCCGCGTCGTCGCCCTCTGTGGGAGCCTCCGGGATGAGAGCCGGACTCGGATCGCCCTCCATCGGGTGCTGTCGGCGACAGCCGGGGCCGGCGGAACGACGACGCTGCTAGATCTCCGTGCTCTGGAGCTACCGATGTTGAACGCCGAGACCGAGGCTGGAAGCGAGGACACCGAACGCCTCACGGCGACGATCGCTGAAGCGGACAGCGTGGTGCTTGGCACGCCGAACTACCACGGCTCCTATTCGGGAGCACTGAAAAACGCCCTCGATCACTGTGGGCGCGAAGAGCTGGCGGACACGACCGTCGGGTTGCTCGAGGTGGCCGGAGGGGAGTTTCCGGGGACGGCGCTCGCCCACCTCCGGGCGGTCTGTCGGACGCTGCACGCGTGGACCCTGCCGACAGAGGTGGCGATCCCCGAGTCCCCTACACGGATCACCGACGACGACGTTCAGGACCCGGAGGTAGCCGACCGGCTCGACCGACTGGGCCGGGAACTCGTGGCCTACGCTGACGTCGCTCAGGTTCCAGGCCGCACCCGAGCGGACCCGACGCCACAGACGAGTGACTGACCAATAATCAGCAGCCCTGATCGATACCACCGTAATCGTATCGGCTGTTCGAACAGAGCTGCTACGTATCGGAATACACTTACTGTGATCGCTACCACACCCGGTATGGATCTCAGCGGAAAGCGCCTCGTCGTCACTGGTGGCGCAGGACTGATCGGCTCGGTGCTTGCCGAACGGCTCGCCGACGACAACGACGTGCTCGTGGTCGATGACCTATCAAACGGCGTTAGCGAATCAGTGCCCGACGCCGCGACGTTCATGGAGGGCGATCTGACCGATCCGGCGGTCGTCGCTGACGTCATCACCCCCGATGTCGACGCGGTGTTTCATCTCGCAGCCGCCGACAAATACGTCGACACCGACGAGCCACGCGAACAGTTCGAGACCAACAGCCGGATGACCCACACCATCCTCGAACGGATGCAGGAAGTCGGCGTCTCGAACGTCGCGTTTACCTCCTCGTGTACGGTGTACGGAGAAGCGGGCGAGCCGACACCCGAAACGTACGGTCCGCTCGAACCGATCAGCGTCTACGGCGCGACCAAACTCGGTGAAGAGGCACTGCTCTCGGTGTACGGCCACACCCACGATTTCACCGTCTGGACGTTCCGGTTTGCCAACATCGTCGGTCCCCGGTTCGGTGCTGGCGTCGTGCCCGATTTTGTCGAGAAGCTGACTGAAGATCCAGAGACGCTCACCATCCTCGGGAACGGCAAACAGACGAAATCCTACATGCACGTCACCGAGTGCGTCGACGCGATGTGCCACGTAGTCGAACACACCGACGAGCCGGTCAACACGTTCAACCTCGCAACGCAGTCGACAACATCGGTCGACCGCATCGCGGACATCGTGAGCGAGGAGATGGGTCTCGATCCTGACTACGAGTACACCGGTGGCGAGCGCGGCTGGGAGGGCGACGTGTCGACCGTGTTGCTTCCGATCGATGAACTGCTCAATCTGGGCTGGGAGAACGAACTATCGAGCGATGAATCCGTTCGGAAGGTCGCTCGGCAGTTGATCGATCGACAGGAGTGAAACCGCCGAGCAATACGAATCCTGTATCTGAGGGTGTTCGAAAACTTCGGTTTCAGTAATGGGTGATCGCTCGACGCAGCATGTTCGGAGTGAGACGAACACCAAGCGCTATCTCCTCGCCCCGCTGCTCGCAGCCGCGCTGTGGGGTGGGATGTACGTCGTCAGCAAATGGGGATTCGGGGCGATTCCGCCGTTGACGCTGGCGTTCGTCCGCGTCGTTCTCGGCGCGGCAACGCTGTTCGTGCTCGTTCGGCTCACGAAGCCCCAACGGTCGTTCAGCCGGGTGGAATGGTATCGGTTCGGAGTGCTCGCCGTTTGGGTCGCAGTGACGATGGCAACACAGTTTCTCGGTACGGCACTCACGACCGCGAGCCAAGGTGCGCTGTTGACAGTGTTGACCCCGGTTTTCACGTTGGTACTGGCAGTGAGTCTTCTCGATGAGTCGCTGACTCGTCAGAAGCTGTTCGGGATGGCTCTCGCAACGGTCGGCACGGTGATCGTCGTCGGTGATCGGTACGGTGTCAGCGTCGCCGGTGGGCAACTCCACGGGATCGGGCTGTTGTTGCTTGCAAGCCTCGGCTGGGCGGCGTACACGGTGTACGGCAAGCCGCTGGTGCGTCGGTACTCCGCACTGGAGACGGCGACCTATTCGACGATCCTCGCAGTGCCCTTGATGACTGTTTTGGTGCCGATCGAGCTGGCGTCAGTCTCGATCGATCCGGTCGGGGTTCTGGAACAGCCGACAGTACTCGGAGCGGTGGTGTATCTCGGCGTTTTCAGCACGGCTCTCGCGTGGTATCTCTGGTACAAAGGGTTGGAGTACGTCGACGCCGGCACGGTTGCGGTATTTTTCTTTGCCCAGCCGGTCGTCGGCGTCGCGTTCGGCGTCGTCTTTCTGGGCGAGGCAGTCAGCCCGCTGTTCGTGATCGGCGGCATCGTGATGGCGCTGGGGATCTCCGTCGTCAGCAGCGCGCGGTGAGCATCATGAGCTTATGGGATCGAAAACGAGGCTGCCGCCGCACACGATTCGTCTGAAGTCAGTTCCGCGCGAGCGGTGTAGGTGCCGGGGGCGGGATCGTCCCACGCGGCTTCGAACGTTTCGGTATCGCCCGGCGTCAGGGTGAGATCGCTGAGGACTTGGGCGAACATCCGCCCCTCGCTCCACCGCCAGCGTTCTTGTTGTGTGGCGTCGTCCGATACGACGAAATCAGCCTTGCAAGCATCGCTAAATTCGAGCGTGACCGGCTCGTCGCCCCCGTTCCGTACCGTGAAGGTGAACTGAACCGGCTGGTCGGCGTCGACTGTGAGCTGTCCGTCGAGCATGGGAGCTATATTTTTCTCCACACAAATAATTCGATGGGTACCTAACCCCGACAGGGTCGTGGGAATTCCTTTCAACTGTGCCAGCGGCGACGAAGGCATTGCAACTTGGGCCAGGATCTCCGCGACAGCCACGATATCGTTCCTTTCAACTGTGCCAGCAGCGACGAAGGCATTGCAACGATATCGTCCTCGAGGTAGATCGAGACATTGTCCTCTTTCAACTGTGCCAGCGGCGACGAAGGCATTGCAACGCATGGAGGGTTGCGATATTGTCAATATTGTTGTCGTCTTTCAACTGTGCTAGCGGCGACGAAGGCATTGCAACGACTTGCTCGATCAGCTCCGAATCTCGCCCATGACTTTCAACTGTGCCAGCGGCGACGAAGGCATTGCAACTCATGGATAGTTGTTCCTCGGCGCATTGGATACGTTTCTTTCAACTGTGCCAGCAGCCACCAAGGCATTGAAGCGGATCACTGTCACCGTCTACTGCTAGTATACCGACTGTTCAGCTGCGCCACCCACCAAGGCATCTAAATCTAACCCAACCAGTCACATCCACACCCATCCGACCAAACGTATCAGTTCTGCCGCCACACCCAACCGAGAGCCGCCGCTCTCGAAACTCCAGACAAGCCAACCCAGCGACACGATTCAACCAATAGCCTAGAGTTTTATACCATAACGGAGCAAGAATCAGATCGGAGGCCGCACACGCTGAAAGTACCCACACGGATTGTGTGGGTGCCGGGTGCCACTACCACCCGACTGTGGTCTCCGTAACGCAATCGAGACCATGTTCGATTCTGATCCAAACGACCTTGAAGGTATCGCTGATATCAACGACGGCATCGAGCAAGCCATCCTGCTGTACGGTTGGCGTCGGGCGGACTCGTGTCCGGCGTGTGACTGTGAGTCATCGCTCCTGATCGGCGTGGAGACGGGCGATGAGTCGGCCGTCGCGGTGCCCGACTGTCCGTTGTGCGACGCGATCATGCGGGACGTGGCGGACGACATCGAGATCGGGTTACAGTAGCGACCGATCACACCACCCGATCCGACAGCGACTCGCCGTTTTCGAGGCGCTCGGCGTTGGCAACCACCAGCTTCCCGACAGATTCGTGATACGTGTTCGACAGTGCGCCGACGTGGGGCGTGACGATCACGTCGTCGTACTCCCACAGCGGCGAGTCGGCCGGAAGTGGCTCCTCGGCGTGGGCGTCGAGACCCGCGCCGGCGATCTCGTTCCCATCGAGCGCGTCGAGCAACGCGTCCTCCGCGACAACCCCACCCCGAGCGACGTTGATGAGATACGCGTCATCATCCATCGCCGCGAACACGTCAGCGTCGATCATCGCCTCAGTATCCTCGGTCAACGGCACACACAGCACCACGAACCGAGCGCCAGCCACCGCGTCGTGGAGTTCGTCCGGACGGAACAGCTCATCAACTCCCGGCACGGGTTTGGGCTCTCGGCGGACGCCACGAACCGTCATCCCGAGCGCGTCGGCCCGGAGTGCCACGCCCTCGCCAAGCGTACCGAGTCCCACCACACAGACCGTCTCGTCTTGCACCGTGAACGTCGCGTCGTACGGCTCGACTTCCCAGCTGTTTGCGTGTTGGCGATCCCGATACCGGTGGAGTCGGCGGGCGAACGACAGCAGCATCCCCAGCACCGTCTCCCCGATGGTCGTGGCGTGAATCCCCGGGCTGTTGGTGAGCGCCGTTCCCGTCTCGGCGTATCGTTCGAACGGAAACGCATCGACACCGGCGCGGATGCAGTGCACCCACGGCGCATCGAGCAATACATCTTCGTGGCCGAACGTGACGACACAGTCGTATTCTTCGACTGAGCTGCCCGCTTCGAGCACCGCACACTGGTGGCCGTGCGATTCGAGAAATCCGGCGATCCGTTCGGGGTCGAAGCTGAACGCGATGGAGTCGTGAACGCCGATCTGCATAGGTGATCAGTCAGTGCGCGCGTACAAAACACCGCCGGAGCCGACGCTCCCGGACCGGGATCACAGTTGAGAAATGGTGGCTCGGTCGTTTCGAAACCCTCATCACAAGGGGCTCAGCGGGGGTAACGCCTCGTCATCACCACCGTGACGGAGTAGAACACCCGGTACCAAAAGACCTCGTTGGTTCTGTCCGATCCACGGAGATACTTCCACACCGAGACCATCAGTAATTACCATTCAGATAGCTTGTGAGACGTTCTCTGGCTGTAGGTTCCGGTTGCAGAAGCGTTTTTGGGCTGACTGTTGTAGCACCAACTGGTTTCTGTGGGACGTATTCCGAATCCGATTCGACTCGTGGTGTACTGGGTAGGTCTCGCACTCGTTCGTGCGGGCGTGATCGAGCGTGGTAGAGCACGGCGCACGACGGAGTTGGCGTGGCCACGTATCGTTACTGGCGTGGCTCGGATGTCGAAAAACGCGGTCGACGTGGCGATGGTCGGCATTGCCGTCGGGACGGCGGGGATCGCTGGTGTCGGATTCGCGTCACCGTACTGGGGGATCGCGTTCGCGCTGGGTGGTGGTGTCGCCAGCGGAACGATCGCGCTCGTCTCCCAGCGATACGGCGCTGACGCGTCGTCGGGGATCGGGCAGGCCGTTCGATCCAGCGTTACGATCGTACTCGCGCTCACGATCCCAGTCGCAATCGTCTTTTGGACGTTTGCCGAGACGTTCATCGGGTTATTGAGCAACGATCCGGCAACGATCGCGCTGGGTGCGGAGTACTTGCAGGTCGTCGCCCTCGGCGTGCCGTTCGCCGGACTGAACCTCATCGGAAGCCGCACGCTCGTCGGTGCCGACGACGCGTGGACACCGATGGTCATCCGAGCAGGCGGGGCAGTGTTGAACATCGGGACCAATGCGGTGTTGATCTTCGGTCTCAGTCTCGGTGTAACCGGTGCAGCGATCGGCACGGTGCTGGCGAACATCGTCGTCACGGCGACGTTCACGACGGGACTGGTGGTGGGATACCTTCCAGGCATTGGCGAGCTGCCCGTGAGCGTTTCACCCCGGAGCTCCTACTACGATGGCCCAACGGTGCGACAGCTAGTGAAAATCGGATCGCCGATGGTCGGGAAGAACCTCGCGTGGCGGTTGGGCGAATTCCCGCTGATGGCGATCGTCGGGATGTTCGGGACCACAGTCGTCGCGGCCTTCGTCGTCGCCCAGCGGGTTCGAGACTTGATGAACACCCCCGGATGGGGATTCAGCCTCGCTTCGAGCAGTCTCGTGGGCCAACAGCTCGGACAGGGCGACGAACAGACGGCCGAAGCGTACGGATACGACGTGATGCAGTTTGGAACCGCGGTGTATGTGGTTTCCTCGGCGATCGTACTCGTCTTCGCCGAACCGATCGCAACCGTGTTCGTCGGCAGTCCCACCGATCCGTCGCTTCCGGTTGCAGTGTGGTTGATCTACGCTACATGCATCGGAATCGTGTTCCGTGGCCTTTCGCGGACGGCGACGGGACCGCTGCGGGCGAGTGGAGACACGCGCTGGCCGTTTTACGGGCAGGTACTCGGCTACACGATCGCCATCCCGCTGGCGTACGTGGGAGCGGTCACGCCGCTTGGGTTACTCGGTCTCGGTCTCGCCCTCATCACGGAGATGTTCGTGCCCGCGGTCGTCAACTACTATCGGTTTTCGGCAGGCAAGTGGAAAGAGATCAGCCGCTCACACCGGCCGTCAGCCAGCCCTAGCAGCGATTGATCAGCACGGACCGGTCCGATGGAGAACGACCGTGAACTGATCGGGACCGAGATCCTGCTCGTCGCCGTACTGTGGAACCCGTGGAACGAGGCCGACCCAAAGGGCATCCCGAACCGATCCGGGTGACGAAGGATTGGCTGCGTAGTCGTCCGGTCGTCGTCCGAACTCCGCGGCGATCTCGTAGTTTCGTGATCCATTGAGCAGTGAACGGATGTACGCCGCCCGAGAGGGGTTGGTACGGCCGGGGGTCTCCGGATTGAGGAAGTAGAGATCCCTGTAGCCGAGTTGAAGATACTCCGGACACCGCGCATCAGCGTTGTCATCATTGTTCTGGGCGCGAGCGTTGGGGTGGTGGACCGTCATACCGTGGGGCACTGCGATATCGTGCATGTCAGCCCGATACACCTCCATCGATGCGTTCTCGGAGGCGTTCCGATCAAGCCACGTCGTCGCGTCGTCCATCGGCTGGGTAGCGTAGCCCAGATCCCCGACAACGGCGTACGCGCCGCCCGTCACGAGGAGGACGGCGAGGATGGGACGGGCGAGCCGCTGGGATCGAGCGAACAGACGCGATACCGTCACCCCCACCAGAATCGCCAGCATTGGAAACGTCGGGAGGAGATGGTGCACGCGGAAGTTCTGCCACGAGGAAAAGAGCACCAGATACGAACCGATGCCTCCCAACAACAGTAATACACCGCTGGTTTCGATCGATCGATCGCGCAGCCGCAAAACACTCCCGAGAACGCCGAGAACGCTGGCAATCGACAGCGGGAGTCCGAGTCCGTTGGCGTAGCTCCGAAGATACCACCACCAGATCGGTGCAGTCGGTCCGTGGGACTGCTCCGATCGCCCCATTCCTTGTGTGATTCGTTCGATGAGTGGATCGAATCCTGAGACGAACACGGATGGAAAGCCGAGAACGATCGTTACCGCACCCAGCCCGGCACCGGCCACGATCGTTTTCGGACGGACGAGTGTAGCCCATCGGTCTTCGACGTGACGTGCACGCAGGAAAAACGCCAGACCGAGCAGGACGACGAGCGGAGCTGCCGTGAACTTGAACGCGATGGCGATGCCGCCGACCACACACCCGGCCAGATACACCGCTTCGTCGCCGGTGTCGATGTATCTGAGCGCGAGATACAACGTGAGTAATATGAAAAACAACGAAGGAACGTCCTCGCCACCTTCGTGAGCCACGACGAGAAAGCCGAACGTGATCGTCAGCATCGTCGCAGCCAGCCGACCAGACATTCGATCGCGGAGAAGCGTCCCAATCCGGTAGGTGAGATACACCGAACCGACGGCGAACACCACTGATGTGAGCCGAACGAGTGACAAACACACCATCCAGAACCATTCGGGAACCGTGTTCCATACCGGCCAGTAACCGAACGTTGCAGTGGGACTGTCGAACGCGAGGACCACGTCGGATGTGCCGAAAAGGACCGTGAGCAGTACGACCGGAAACAGTACGATGGCATAGAGGTAGAACGTCGCGCCGTACGGTCGACCCCATTCGATGCCCGTCCTGAACGAGTCGATACTCGGATCGGAGAACACCGTGCCGTAGGCGACGAGCACGTCCAAGACGCGGGCACGTTCGTCCCGTGTAGCAAAGTTGGGAATTCGGTGCCAAAACCAAAACCCGGTGAGAAAAACCGATACTACCAGTATGTAACGGAGATACGGATCCACCCGGAGGTCACGGACGAATTGGCGTTTCGCCCGGACCGGTAACTCCCTGAAGGACCGAAGCATACAGCCGGTTTACCCATACTGTATAAAACAAGTTTCGGAACGGATGTGTGTTCGATAATTCACTGTAGGAGAGTTAGTTATTTCCTGTAACTATGAAATTATGAAACTGTAATGTGGATCTACTTGTCCCAAGTAGTGTACTCGCGGTGACGCGTTGCGGTGTGTTCGATGTCGGCCACCGATTGTGGGCCGTTCTCGGTGACGACTGTGAGCAGGTCGGCAGGTGTTACGTCGAAGGTGGGCGCACACACGTCGGCATCCGCGGTTCCGTCGTAGACGGTCGCTTCGTTGTCTCCCGGATCGGTGGGCTGATCCAGTGGTGGATCAGCCCGTTGCTGCTCGGGATGGATCTTATCTTCGGTCGTCACGACGTACGCCGGGATTCGCTCGTATGCGGTGGCAATCGCAGCTGTGCGCGTTCCGACCTTGTTCACGACGCGGCCATCAGCCAGTACGGTGTCCGCGCCGAGAAGTACGGCATCCACGCCCACGGTCGAAAGCGTGTGGGCGATCGCTCCATCGGGAAAGAGTGTCACATCGGCCGTCGTCGAGAGCGATTCCGCGGTCGTGATCCCTTCGCCACCGGGACGTGACACAGCGACATAGACGGTCAGATCCGGCCCGAGTCGTTCGAGCGTCCGCCGGACAGTGCCAGACCGGGAAAGCGTGAGGACAGTTGGCTCTTCGGGCAGCTGATCGACGCCGGCCGCCGCGACCCGCTCGCGTGCGGAACGTGCTCGATCGATTGCGTGTTCAGCGGCGGCCAACACCGATCCATCCTCGCTGGCGTCGTACATTGCCCGGTTGATGCGGTTGGCGACGACCGACATGTTCGGACGCGCCGTTTGCAACTGACGCGCGAGCGCGGGAAGCGATCTATCGGTGGTCCCGTACGCTTTAGCACTGGCCGTATCCCGGAGTAGTTCGAGCGCACGCAGCGAGAGGTACTCCGCGCCGTGTTTGTCGTCCGTAGCGATGGTGTCGACCGTCGGAGCCACTCGTTCGTAAGCCGTCCAGAGACCGGGTACCGTCTCACGGCGGTGGATCTCGACGGGAGACACCCACTCGTACTCGGCGATCTCTTCGTTCGGATCGACAGTCGGACTGTCACAGTCGAACAGATACGGATGAACGATCCACTCGGTGTCGTAGCGGTCATCAACGACCGATAGCGGCTCCCCAGACCGCACGAGCCGGGCAGACGTGAGACCGGTTTCTTCGTCGATCTCATTGTGGGCTTGCTTGGAGGGCATTCCCTCGGCGTACCCCGACACGCCGCCCCATAGACCCGAATACGAACCGACGGTATCGCTGCGCCGGAGCAACAGTATCGACGCACGGTACCGGAGGAAACACGTCACGACGTGGGTGTTGTCCATACACATCGTTCGCTCCCGGAACCTATCAACACACCTCACGACCACCGACAGGCGCGAATGAGCCGTGGCCGGGGGATTTATGTGCACAGGTGGATGTTTCGCACGCATGCGTGTTGCAATCCTCAGCGATACACACATCCCTTCACGCGCGCGAAGGCTTCCGGACTGGGTGGGTGAGGAGATCGAACGGGCCGACCACACCATCCACGCGGGTGATTTCGACTCACCCGACGCGTTCGGCTCGATCGAGGAGTTGACTGATTCGTTGACCGCAGTCGGCGGGAACATGGACCGACGCCTCGATCTCCCGGCGGTCGAGACTGTCGATCTCGGTGGAGTCCGATTCGTCGTTACTCACGGAACTGGATCGATCGAGGAGTACGAAACGCGGGTCGCCACGACAGTGACGGAACACGCAGACGGACCGACGGTCGGCGTGTGTGGCCACACCCATCAGCTCATGGACACGACCGTCGAAGGTGTGCGGCTGTTGAATCCGGGGAGCGCAACGGGAGCTTCACCGGCGTCGAAACCGTCGATGCTTGTCGCCGACGTGGACGATGGAGCGGTAAAAGTAACGGTTCAGGAGGGGTGAGAAGCTCCGGTATCGCGTCCGTTTATACCCGCGCCGTCCGTTCGGCGTGACATGAACGTGTTTGCGGTGCCCGATCTCCCGGAGGTTCGAGCCGGTGACGATCTCGGGGTGATGATCGACGAACGCGTCGACGTACGGGCCGACGACGTTATCTGCGTTGCGAGCACCGTCGTTTCGAAGGCTAACGGGCGCACAGTCGATCTCAAGGACGTGACGGCCGGGCCTCGGGCCATCGAGATCGCTGAGCGGATCGCAGCCCTGACTGACGAGGAGAAAGACCCTCGGTTCGCACAGGTCGTACTGGATGAGTCCACAGATCTCCTGTTGAGCGCGCCGTTTTTGCTCACACGAACGCCGTTCGGCCACATCACTGTCAACGCCGGGATCGATCGCTCGAACGTGCCCGATGCGGATCTGGTGTTGCTTCCGTCCGATCCGAGCGCGAACGCCGAGGCGCTTTCGTCAACGCTCGGCGCGCCGGTCATCGTCACCGACACGTGTGGGCGACCGTTCCGGCATGGCCAGCGCGGTGTGGCGATCGGATGGGCAGGACTGCCAGCCAGCCGCGACTGGCGCGGTGAGCACGACCGGGACGGCCACGAACTCGAAGTGACCGTTGAGGCGATCGTCGACGAACTCGCGGCGGCGGCGAACCTCCTGAGCGGTGAAGGCGACGGTGGCACGCCCGCCGTCGTGATTCGTGACTTCGAGTTCGGCGACCACGGTGGCAGCAACCAACTGTTTCGGGCGTACGACGGTGATCTCGTCAGGCAAGCACTCGAAGAATGGGAGTACCGAGGATGATCGGGATCGAACTCACACCCGAACATCCCGTCGATCGCGTCGTCGAATTGGGCACCGCTGCCGAACGGGTTGGCTTCGACACTGTGTTTACGAGTTGTCACTACAACAACCGCGATCCGTTCGTCGTTCTCACACGACTCGCTAATGAAACCGAGACGATCCGACTGGGACCGGGCGTAATGAATCCCTATGAGATCCATCCGGTCAGGCTCGCTTCTACGATGGGAACTCTCTCTGAAGCTAGCGACGGCCGGGCCGTCCTGGGCGTTGGAGCGGGCGATCGCTCGACGCTTCGGAATCTCGGGCTGGCGGACCAGCGAGGACTACGTTCGGTGTTAGAGACGATCAAAGTCACACAGCAACTCTGGAGGGGAGAGCGTGTTGACCACGAGGGAACGTTTCGGGCGCGGGACGCGCAGTTGAACTACACCGCCGAGAAAAGCCCGGTGTACGTCGGCGGCGAGGGACCACACATGTGCCGGATGGCCGCAAAACACGCCGACGGACTGTTGTTCAACGGTTCACACCCAGACGACGTTGCGTGGGCGCGCGAACAGGTCGAACATGGATTGGACGACCGCCCAGCCGACCGCGGTGCGTTCGACTTCGCGGCGTACACGAGCGTGTCGATCGCCCGTGACGCCGATGCGGCGCGCGAGGCTGCCCGGCCCCCCGTCGCGTTCATCACGGCAGGCGCACCCGAGTCGGTACTGGACCGCCACGGGATCGACGCGGAACGTGCGGCGACGATCGGTGAGTCCATCAGTGAGGGCGCGTTTTCGACGGCGTTCGAAGCAGTGACGGGGTCGATGATCGAGGCGTTCTGTATCGCTGGGACGCCCGAAACGGTCACTCGACGACTGAATGCCGTGTTCGATCACGTCGATAGCATCGTCGTCTCGGCTCCGCTCGGGCCGGATCTCGACACCGCGATCGAACTCGCTAAGACGGCCGTCGATCAAGCCGACAGGTAACGCACACACTGACTACTGATACTCACGGCCACGCGGCGAGGCCGACACCACTGGAGAGACGATCGCTCCTGCGGTGAGATAGCCCATGATCAGTACTGAGAAGCCGATCAGGACCGCACCACAGAGCACCAACACCGCCTGTGGAACGCTCGCTTCCAGGATGGTCGCGAACGCTTGCACCATCTCGGGGATGCTTTCGAGCAGTTCCGGAAGGATACGTGCCATACTGATACGTTCGCCCGGGAGTACTTGTGCGTGTCTGTCCGCCAACGCTATTGACGATCGGAGATACCGGTCAGTATGGAGGATCGATCGTTGTCGGACTTCCAAACTGAGAAGCCACGATATGACGCCGAGGCAGCGGCCGAAACGACAGTTGCGGGTATCGAGTTGACTATGGACTGGACCCCCGAGGGAGCAGCCTGTTCTGACTGTGGTGAGAACGTACAGCGGCGGTGGCGCGACGCGGACGGTGATAGCGACCAGTTGGTGTGTATTGCGTGTAAACAGTGGGCGTGATCACGCCGGTTCAGTCGGCGTTGGTGGGTGCAAGCTCCGTCTCGCCGAGCGTCGCATCGATCTTGATTCCATCGGCGAGGCTCGTCACCACCGAGTTTCCGGCCCGTTCTTGCTCGATGAGATCATCCTCCGCGAGCCGATCGAGGTGGTACGAGACCGTTCCCGGAGCGCGATCGAGATCCTCAGCGAGAGCCGAAACCGCCGCCGGTTCGAGTCGAGCGATCGAATCGAGTACTCGGGCAGTCGCGTCGTCGTTCATGGCGGCTTCCAACGCCGGGTCGTCGCTTCCGACCGGATAGAACCGGTGTTTCCCACCGTCTGCATCACCGACGATGAGCCCCTCGTCCTCGAGGATGCGGACGTGATACCGAACCGTTGAACGGGAGGCAGAGACCTGTTCGCTCACCTCCGAGATGTAGGTTCCCGGCGACTGCTCGATGATGCCGTACACCCGACTACGAACATCGTTTTCCAGCGGATCCGAGTTGTCATACCGACTGTACCGGAGCAACACCGTCCACAGCGGCGGAACGGTGTTGCCATTCCCCGAGAGTTCGTGGACGAGAAGTGATGGCTGATCGATCACCGAACCAACCCGATCATCAGTGGTAACCGTTTTCGGACCGAAATGCTCGATATCGAGCGTGGGCAACGTACACGATCCCATCCGCTCTGTTGTATCGTCGTCCTGGGCGGGCGCTATTGACGCGAGCGCGATCCCACTCGATCCCAACACGAGTAGGAGTACGAGCGTCATCACTGTAATTCGAGAAACGGTGACCGATTTTGTTCCAATCATTCCAATCCACCAAATAATAACCGTTAACGGTGCCTCTATCCGGTGATCACACTTCTGGCTTGTAGCTTTGTTGGTATCGGTAGAGTACGCAGGAGTATGTGGTGGCAAAATCCAGCAGGATGAACTCTGTGGATTCAAGACCGTCCGTTTCCATAGGAGGAGCATGCCCCGACGAAGCGTGCTGTTTTCCCCGGGTGATCGACCGGAGCTGATGCGAAAAGCGCCTCAATCGGGCGCGGATATCGTCGTGTTCGATCTCGAAGACGCCGTTGGGCCGGAGCACAAATCCGTCGGTCGTGAGGCGGTCGCTTCCGTGGTGACGGATCCGACGTTCGATCCCGACTGTGCGGTGTGTGTCCGTGTCACCAGCAACGCGAAGGAGGATCTCACGAGACTCGCCGAGAATTCGGTTCGGTTGGATCTCCTCATGCTCCCAAAAACCGAAACCTCAACCGATGTGACCGAACTCGCCGCGACGAGTTCGGAGTTCGGAATCGACGTCCCCGTATGCGCGCTGTGTGAAACCGCACAGGGCGTCCTCAATGCCCCGGAGATAGCTGCCGCCGAGCCGACAGCTGCGATCGCGTTCGGCGCGGAAGATCTCGCGGCCGACATCGGTGCGAATCGGACCGACGAGGGAACAGAGGTGTTGTACGCCCGCGAGCACGTGGTCCTCGCAGCGAGTGCAGCGGGCGTCGACGCGATCGATACCGTGTTTACCGACATCGGCGACACCGAAGGACTCGCGACAGCGACCGAAACCGCCCGCGATCTGGGCTACACGGGTAAAATGGCGATTCATCCCGACCAAGTTTCGGTGATAAACGACGCCTTCACCCCGAGTGACGAACAGATCGAGTGGGCGCAGCGGGTGCTCGACGCATACGACGAACGCGAGGGAGGCGTCTTTCGCCTCGACGACGAAATGATCGACGCGCCACTCGTCGCTCGGGCCGAGAACATTCTCGAACGTACACCTCACAGTCAGCGCGGCTAACGCGTGATCTGAACGTTCGACGTATGGATATCTCCTGATTCGACACGTTTAACGGCTGAGTTGCTAAGGTAGAACCATGCCGGGATCTACGAATCCCTTCTCGAGTCTTCAAGAGCAGGTGGACGACGCTGGTGCGTACGTATCCGGAATCGACGAAGACGTTCTCAAACGGTTGAAACACCCAGAGCGTGTTCTCGAAACGAATCTCACGGTCGAGATGGACGATGGGAGCCTCGAAGTCTTCAAAGCTTTCCGGTCGCAGTTCAACGGCGACCGAGGACCGTACAAGGGTGGGATTCGATACCACCCGGGCGTCACTCGAGATGAAGTGAAGGCCTTGTCGGGGTGGATGGTGTACAAGTGTGCGGTGGTCGATATTCCCTACGGCGGTGGAAAAGGCGGCATCGTCATCGATCCGGAAGAGTACTCCGAGACCGAATTAGAGCGCATTACTCGCTCGTTTGCCTCGGAGTTGCGGCCGCTCATCGGGGAAGACAAGGACATTCCAGCTCCGGACGTCAACACGGGCCAACGGGAGATGAACTGGATCAAAGACAGTTATGAGATGCTCGAAGGAACCACTGAGCCGGGGGTCGTCACTGGAAAGGCGCTCGACAGCGGTGGCAGTGAGGGCCGCGTCGAGGCGACCGGGCGCTCGACGATGCTCGCCGCCCGAGAAGCATTCTCGTATCTCGACCGGGACATCAGTGACGCCACTGTCGCCGTGCAGGGCTATGGCAACGCGGGAGCGATCACCGCACAACTCCTCTCTGAGGAACTGGATGCGTCCATCGTCGCCGTGTCAGACTCGAGCGGAGGGATCTACAACGCGGATGGACTTGACGCCACCGCGGTCAAAGATTTCAAACACGAAACGGGCAGTGTCGCTGGCTATGAGGGGGCGACCGACGAGCTCACCAACGGTGAGCTGTTGACGCTCGATGTCGATTTGCTCGTGCCAGCCGCACTCGAAAACGCCATCGATGCTGACATCGCGTCCGATGTCCAAGCGGACGTCATCGCGGAAGCCGCGAACGGTCCGATCACGCCGGACGCCGACGACGTACTCGCCGAACGCGACGTCATCGTGCTCCCGGACATCCTCACGAATGCAGGCGGTGTCACAGTTTCGTACTTCGAGTGGGTGCAGAACAGACAGCGCTTTTACTGGACCGAACAACGGGTTAACGACGAACTCGAACGGATCATCACGGAATCGTTCGACAGCATCGTATCGGCCTACGAAGAAAAGGATCTCCCGACCTTCCGGGTCGCCGCCTACGTCGTAGCGCTCGAACGCGTCGCCCGTGCGTTCGAACAGGCCGGAAGCTGGCCGTAATCGAGTTGGCAGACGCAGCGAACACGCAGTGCGTTACACGAACCGGTACTGTCGCTCACCCATCCGTCCCCAACCGTCGAACACGAACTCGTTTTTGGGCGTCGTGAACTCCTCAGTGTCGTCTGCGCTGATGTCGTGGTTGTGAACGTCGTGGATGTGTTCGTACTCTTCGAACGTGATGTCGTGGCGCGCTTCGAGCTGTTCGTCGATGGTGAGCATGGCAATCTCGTCTTTCCAGCCGGGCTGGACCGTTTCCGTGTGGGTTTCCGCCTGAGCACCGCTGCCGTAGGAGGCGACGAGCAGGCGTTTTCCGGTCAGGTCCCGTCCCGTTTCGAGCGCGTGTTTGAGTGCGCTCGCACGCGCGATGTGGACAGAACCCGTGTACCAGTTGCCGACGTACCGAGAGATGTCGAGCGTTGGCTCGATAACGCGTTCGTACCACTCGCGGTAGTTCTCAGTACCTTTTAGCTTGTCAGTGTACTCACTCACGGCGTCGAGATACGCCTCCTCGTCGTCGAACGCTTCCATTCGGGGCTGGCGTCCGATTTCGCTGGCGAGTTCCTCTTCGATGTCCGTATCGCGGATCACGTGGCGATAGCCCAACAGCCCGGCCTTCCGGACCATTCCCGGGAACGGCGTGTGGAACGGGATGTACGCGAAATCATCCGGGTGCATGCGGCCAGCGACGGACGCATAATCGGAAAGCGCCTCTCGCATCCGGGCGAGATACACCTGTACGCTGCGCTTACCGTCCACGCTCGGGAACTGTTGGTTCGGCTTGAGAAAGTCCGTCTCGTCCGCGCTGCCGTACCCCTGCTGGGGGCTTAGCTCCACGAGCGATGGGTCCTCGCTGATGAGCATCGCCACCGCGCCGGCGCCCTGAGTCGCTTCGCCCGCGTCACCCCGGGCGTACAGCGCCGTGTCCGTGGCGATCACGAGCGCCGACCGGCCGCGGTTGCGTCCCGCACGGATCCAGTTGTACGCATCGTTCAAACTCTGGGTTCCGGCGATACAGGCGAACTTCCGCTCCCCCTTGTTGGCGTGGTGAAACGTGGTGTCGAACACCTGTTCCAAACAGCCCGCGATGTACGTCGAGACGGGTTTCGAGTTGTCGAACGCGCTTTCGGTCGCCACATCGATCCGTCCGATGTCCGCTGGCGTGTGACCGGTTCGTTCGAGCAGCCGATAGGCAGCGTTGGCCCCCATCGTCACGATGTCCTCATACGAATCAGGGAACGAACTCGTATACAACCCGAGTCCTTTTCGGTACTTATCCGGATCCTCATCGTGGGCGGGAGCGAACGTTTCCGCCAGATCTAGGCACAACTTACCAGTGTGAATTTCGATCGCGTCGATCCCGACACTAACCATATCCCTCCCAATGAACGGCTACCATAAGTGTTTGACGACAGAAACTTCGTCGATCGTCGAACTCCATATCGTGGGAGTGACAACTCGTGTGAGGTACTAGTAGCGATCGCCTACACGGGTGTGACGGGATTCGAACCTCAGTCACATGTTCCAGTTCGCTGTGCTCGCGGGCCTGCGTACTCCCTACTTCGAATCCCGTTCCGGTTCGCTCACTGCGTTCGCTGCACGGGCGTGACGGGATTCGAACCCGCGATCGAGAGGTTAGGAACCTCTCGCCTTGTCCACTAGGCCACACGCCCCCAACCAATCGTCGTGTAGGGGGTGAAAAACGATTACGAATGCGGACGCTCAAGGGAGACCCTGTCACGACGGGCGTGATGTTCCCGGTACGCTCTGTGTCCCGAACGATCGGGACAGGAATGGCCGCGAGTAGTGATTTTGATTATCGTCGATCTCGCTCTCGTCCTGCTTCGGTCGAGGTGCCCCATCCAGCGTTCGATTGGCCCGAACGCTGGTTCTGGTTTTGGGTGCGCTGATTCTGGTTTTGGGTGCGCTGGGGTTGACCTTGTTGGGGTTGACCTTGTTGGGGTTGCCCCTGTGCGTTCGCCTGTTCGAACCCGCCTTCGTTACTAAACGAGTCGTTGGTATCGTTGCTGAACGACTCGTCTTTATCCTTGTCGAACGAGTCGTCGTCTTTGTGCGAATCGCTCCCTCGCATTTCCTGGAGTTCGTCCTCGATCTCCTCTCGACCTTTTTTGAACTCACCCATCGCCTGACCACTCGAACGCGCTAGTTTGGGGAGTTTGTTGGCTCCGAACAGCAAGACTACGATGAGCAGGATGACGATCATCTCCGGCCCGCCAGGAAGCCCCGGGAACAGGGGTACTAAGCTGGTTGGCATCACTACTACACGGTTGTGAATTCCGAACTATAGGCCTTTTGCTCGTCCATTAAACAGTCCACATGATTCACCGGCGGGTATACACAGTGAGAACGGCCGAACAGCAAGACACTAGGACGGGAGGTATTTACACCTGTCAGTTGTAGCCCGACGTGATGCCAGAAACTGGCGATACTGCACCTGATTTCACTGCACCGCTCGCAAACGGTGACGTCGATTCGATCACGCTTTCCGAGACGCTTGAAGCCGAAGGCGGACCGATCGTGCTCGCCTTTTTCCCCGGTGCGTTTACGAGCGTCTGCTCACACGAGATGTCTACGTTCAACGACCGACTCGAAGAGTTCACGAACGCTGGTGGAGAGGTGTACGGCGTGAGCGTCGACTCGCCGTTCGCACAGAACGCCTTCCGGGATGAGTTGGGCTTGGAATTCGAACTCATCAGCGACGCCAACGACGAACTCGTCGAGGCCTACGACGTGTCGATGGACTTCGATAACCTCGGTGTGTACGGGGTGGCAAAGCGTTCCGTGTTCGTTATCGATTCCGATGGCGAGATTACATACACGTGGGTCAGCGACGATCCCGGCGTCGAACCTGACTACGAGGAAGTCGAAGACGCCGTCCGAGCGGCGGAATAGACGTTCGAGCCAGCCGATCGGAACCAAAATCGTTCGTTACCGCTGGCGTTCGTTCTCGTTCTCGTTCGTTTCCTCGTCGTACTGATTGACAGCGTCGACAGCGTCGATATCGCGCTCGACGTTGTATTCTTCCATTCCCGCTGCTTCGCCCGTGATTTCGCTATAGACGGCTTCTCTGACCTCCGTCGGTGTCTCGTACTGCTCATCGGCGAGGCGGTCGAAGACGCTCCCCAACGATTCGGTCTCGTTGGCGAGATCGATCGTCTCGTCGCCGTATTCGGTCGCAAGCTCCTCGCTCGAAACGGGATATTTGAACTCCTCAAACCGCCCCTCCAGCTGACGAGACGCGTGTTCGGCGTGTTCTGCGCGCTCTCGACGACGATTCTCGGCGGATTCTTGCACCCGTTCCGGATCCGGGTCGGACGTCTCTCGGTCCGGTGTCCGTTCGTCGTCGGTCATCAGTACATGTACTGACGACAGCATCAAAACCGTGGTGCCAGCAACTGCCACTGAGTATCAACGAGAATTCTTTTCGTTTTTGCGGACGGGTAGACTACTATGGCAGACGACCTGCTGGATAACGGCGGACGCACGTACGATCCGGAGGCTGACCACGCGTTTCCCGACGAACGGGTAAACGCGATCCTCGAGTACGTGGACGACGATGAGGAGATCGCCGCGTATCTCGACGCCCAAAACGTCAATCCAGTCCAGCGAAAGGGGTACAACGACCACGGGTCGAAACACGTCAGTATCGTCCGCAATCGCGCGCTCTGTCTGTACGATCTTCTGAAAGCCGGCGGGGTGGCGTTCAATGGAGCGCGACAGCAGGGTCTCGACGAAGCCGACGAGCCGGTGATCATCGGATTGGCGGCCGTGCTGCACGACATCGGGCACATCGTCCACCGCGACAGCCACGCCTACTACTCCATCCCGCTGGCTGCGGACGTACTCGATCGCATCCTCCCGGCGTTTTACGACACCGAGGCGCGTATTCGCATCAAAGGCGAGATCCTACACGCCATCCTCTGTCACCACACCGTCGAAGAGCCGCTTACCACCGAGGCCGGCGTGATGCGGGTTGCGGACGCGCTGGACATGGAACGCGGCCGCTCGCGGATGCCGTACAGACAGGGTGGCCGGGGCATCGATACCCTCTCTAGTCAGGCCATCACGCAGGTGGCGCTGTTGGAAGGTGATGAATTTCCGGTGCTCGTCGAGATCACCATGACCGACGCCGCCGGCGTCTATCAGGTGGACGAACTCCTGAAATCCAAGCTGAACGGTTCGGGACTCGAGGAGCACATCCGTATCGTCGCCATGAACACCCGTGAGGACGATCTGCTCGAACGGATTGAGCTCTAAAACCACCTTTTTTCCGCTCGGGTGGCTGCGCCACCACTCGCCTAGCGAGCCGGTCGCTCACTTCGTTCGCGCTGCGACTCGCTGGTTCCCACTCGCTGGCGCTCGCGGGAACGCAAAAAATCTGGACCAAAAAAGCCGCTCGCTGGCGCTCGCGGTGCCGGGTCTTGCCCGCCCCGCTCCGCGACCGCGACCGCCCCGCGACCGCCTCCGCCTCCACCGACTCTGTTGTACTCAATCGTCAGCGTGGACGGCTGGCGGCTCGCTCACGACACGAGCCACGTCGGGATACTGCTGTCTCAATCCGTCGAGATCGCCGCGCTGGCGATAGTGGCAGTACTCCGCCAGCATCCCTACCAACGCGGCTGGCACACTCGTCGCGTCGGGTTGTTCGGTTATCGCAGTCGGATCCTGCTCGTCCTCGGGCGTGTACACCGACTGGACGACCGTTCCGTCGCGCTGTTCGTGGTAGCGGACCTGGCCGCCGTTCCCGAACCACCCGGTGGTGACCAGCTCCCCGGTCGCCTCGTAGCGCGTGATGTTCGCAATGCCGGGCAGGTCGTCGTAGTTCACTTGTGACCGACCGAGTCCGGCGGTTGCTAAGATCTCCTCGATCTGCGTGGCGTGTGCACAGCCCGTGCTCCGACAGGGTTTGCACCACGTTCCTGTGCCCACGTCCACGACGTAGTACAGCTCAGCCTTCGAGATCGTCGCTCGATCATCGAGGGTCGAGATGTTCACCGACTCGCCCAGTCGATCCCAGAACTGAAACACCGGCAACGTCATTTCCTTCCCCCCGCGAACGAAGTGAGCGGCCTTTTTTCGCCCACGTTTTTTGCGTGAGGGTGAGCGAAGCTCACCCGAGCGGAAAAAAGGTGGAGGGTCATCGACGACCCTCCAGCAGTGGACAGCCAACACGGTGCTCATACTGCGACCGAACCGGACGCCCGCACCGAAGACACCGCTGGCGCTGTTTGGTTTTCCGATATGATTTCTGATACGATTCGACACCGTTACATGTCTCTGATTCGTTCCCAATCATGGGTTCTTGCATCACAGAGGACCCAGCGTCGGGTGTTCACGGCACCCGGCGCGCTTTCCGAACGCGCGCAACACGTGGCTGCGCCCTCCATTTCGTTTTGGCACCTCCATTACTTATAAAGTTATTTATTTATCCCACATCATTCACTGCGAGAAACAGCTGGCTCGTCGGAACGCTTAATACGAGATCTATAGAATATAGATTATGGCTGGCAACGTCACTTCCTCCCCAACGCGGTCGAATCCGATCGCCACGATTCGCTCGCTCGCGGCACTGATCGAGCCGGATCACCGTGCGCGCGTCTATACGGCGCTTTTGCTTGCTGAAGACGGTGAGCTAACCCCACAGGAGATCTGTGATTCTACCGCGGTTCCACGCGCAACGATCTATGACGATCTTAGTTGGTTGGTGGAGGAGGGGCTCGCCGCGCGTAGTGAGACTGGACGACCACATCGTTATCAAGCGACGCCACAAGCCTTGTCGCTGTCACCATGGCAGACGATGGGACCACGTGAGCGAACGTACTATCTTGCTCTCGTAGTCGCAGTCGCTCGAAAGGCAGAGAACCAGACAGTAGAAACGTTCATCGATCGCCACGGCGTCGAAACGCTAGCGGACGCGATCGAGTACACGCTTACTCGACTCAAGGGACAAACGACACTGCGATCGATGGCCCGAGAACTCGATCTGCCAGTGGTTGAGACCGAATCGATCTTTCAGGCGATCGTTGGTATCCTCAGCGACCTGAACCAGAGTCACATCACACCCCAATTACTTGATATTCCACTCGATGCAGCGGATACCAGAGCAGAATGACGACGGTCGAAGTTGATGATGAACGCGTTGGTCACGTTGCAGATACGGGTGTGTTCGTCTGGATCGGCGGACCACAACCCGACAGACCGGGTCCGTCGAAGTTCGAGACGTTCAAACAGCTCGCTGCGACCGAGGGAATCGTGTTCACGATCTCGCAGCAGGCTCACGAGGAGCTCACCGAAAACACTGATTCGGATTATGAGATGCGGGGATCGTTCATCGAGACAGCGATCGAAGATGGTTGGGTCACGGTCGCTGAGCCGCTGGATTTCACCATTGGTCCCGTCTCAACCGTCCTGAACCGAGCCGAGCAGTTGATCACCCAACGTGACAAACACCACCAGACGGCAGCCGACGCGCGAGCGGATGCCTCTTTACTTGCGATCGCCACACAGCTGATCGAAACAGAGCAGACCGATCAGTGTATCATCTACACGACCGACAAAGCCCAAAGCGAGACAGCGATGGATCTCCTTGGGGAGCGGTACGACGATCGGATCGTCGTCGAGTACTGTGTTCCACATCTCGATAATGGAATCGCAGTCGAGGAATTTCGTCGACTCTGGCGGGAATGATCCCAATCAACGACGTGGACCGCCGGACAGATAGCGGGCAACACGAGCACACGAGTCTATCCACCCCGACACCGGCAAGCGGTGCCCCGGCTCGCAGTGTTTTTGGTCGATCGACCGAACCGTTCGGCATGGAGACGCGTAAACTCGGCAGCACGGACATCGACGCGACGGCCATCGGACTCGGAACGTGGAACGTCGGGCCGGTGTGGGGCGACGTGAGCGACACCCAGATCAGAGACGCCATCCACACCGCGATCGATGCGGGAATCACGTTCATCGACACCGCGGAAGTGTACGGCGACGGTCGCGCCGAACGGCTCATCGGGGAGGTACTCACAGAGCGAGACGACGCCGAGGTGATCGATGTCGTGACGAAAGCCAAACCGGATCCTGATGGTGGCCACTCACCCGAGGGGCTTCGTGAGTCCGTCACCGGATCGATCGACCGGCTCGGGGTGGACAGCCTCGATCTCGTCCAGTTGCACTGCCCGGATACGTCCGCGTTCTACGATCCCGCGGTGTTCGACGCGCTCGAAGCCCTCCGCGCGGAGGGGTTGATCGACCACGCTGGCGTCAGCGTCGAACTCGTCGAGCAGGCACAGAAGGCCATCGAATACGACGTGGTCGAGTCGGTGCAAATCATCTTCAACCCGCTCCGGCTGCGCCCCCGCGAACGGCTGTTCGAGGCGGCCCAACGCCACGACGTAGGGATCATCGTTCGGGTGCCACTCGCCTCGGGGCTGCTCGCCGACGCGTTCGATGAGACGACCGACTTCCCTGAAGGCGACCATCGCCGTGTAGCGATCGAGGACGGCGTTGCGGCTGGGGTTGGCGCGAAAGGCGGCGAAACGTTCGCCGGAGTCCCCTTCGACGCCGGTATCGCAGCGGTCGAGGACCTCCGTCCGCACGTTCCGAGCGAGTTGTCGATGGCGCAGTTCACACTCCGGTGGATCCTCGATCACGAGGCCGTCACGACCGTGATCCCGGGATCGACCTCGCCGTCCCACATCGAAGAGAACGCCGACGCCGCCGACTATCCGGAGCTTTCGCACCAAACCCACGGCGCGGTCACGGACGCGTACGACGAACACGTCCGCGAACACGTTCACCACCGGTGGTGAATCACTGTGTCGGGGGTGTGCGGTTGGGGTGAGTGACCGGCTCGCCAGGCGAGTGGTGGCGAAGCTACCCGAGCGCAAAAAAGTGGTTAGAGCACGTACCGCTCGCCGTCGACGGCGGCGTGTTCACCGAACGCCTCTTCGGGCATCGGGAAGTGTGAAATGTGAACGAGACGGGTTCGGGCGGCGTTCAGTTCCTCGGCAAGCGAGAGCGCCCCCTCCATCGTCATGTGCTTGGTTCCGACGGTTCGCGGAACGCCCGCGTCGTTTTCGTGGCGGCCCCCGAGTGGATGGTGTTCACAGAGCCGCGCCGGAACGATGGCGTCGGCGAGCAGCAGATCCGGATCGGCGAGTTGGTCCCGAGTGGCATCGGGAATAGCGAAGTTAGTATCGCCGGTGATGGAGAGCTTCGCTCCTGTCTCATCCTTGATCGTCAGCCCATAACAGAGAAACGGCGGATGTTCGACCGGCAGGAGCGTCACGGTGAACCCACAGGTCTCGAACGGTTCGAGTGGCGGTTGAGGACACACGTCGATCCGATCGAGGTAGTCATACTTTCGATCGATCGTTTCAGCGACACTCTCACCAGTGGTCGGGTCGGTTTCGTTTGCCGCGTACACCGGGAGCGATTCGAACAGCCGGTAGGCGTTGCCCAGTCCGTCCAAATGGTCGAAATGGATATGCGTGATGACGATCGCGTCCGGAAGCGCCACCTCATCGCGGAGCAGTTGATACCGAACGTCGGGACTCGTGTCCACGAGCAGCGACTCACCCGTCGCCTCGTTCTCGACGTGGATCGAAAACCGGGTGCGCTCGACGTCCCGATCGACGGCTGCTTGGCACGTCGCACACTCACAGCCCGGTGTCGGTGTGCCCGTGGTGTCGCCAGTCCCGAGCAGTGTGACTCGCATCAGTCGCCGTTGGAGCTGTGGTCGTGGACGTGATCATGATCGTGGCCGCCGTTGGGTGCACCCGAGCCGGCGATGAGCGCGTCGGCGTCACCGTTGATCATGTCCATATTCTTGAGGTTGTCACGTTCCTCGAAGCCCTCGACGGCAGTGAGGAGATCGTTCTGTGTAAGTGTCGTGCGTTCTTCCGTGAGCGCGTTCAACACGGCTTCTCGAAGCACCAACCGGAGATCGCTGCCGGTCAACCCTTCAGTCTTGTCCGCGAGTTCCACGGGATCGAAGTTCTCGATATCCATCTTCCGCGTAATGACCCGGAGAATGTCCGCCCGCATCGGAGAATCGGGCTTTGGGAAGTTGACGATCTCGTCGAACCGCCGCCACGCGGCAGCGTCGAGCTGGTCGGGATGGTTCGTCGCGCCGATGAGCAACACGTCGTCTCGGATGAGACTGACTTCGTCGATGGATTTGAGCAGCGTGTTCACGGCGCGTTTGATCGCGGCGTGCTCGTCGCTAGAGCGCGTTTTCGCCACGAAATCGAACTCGTCCATGAAAAAGATACACGGTGCGAGTCGCTTTGCCACCTCGAACGCCTTGTCGACGTTTTTGGCAGTCTCACCGAGATACTGGCTCGTGATCATCGAGAGTTTGACCTCTACGAACGGCAGCTCGAGACCGTGAGCTAGCGCCCGAGCGACCGACGTTTTGCCGGTTCCCGGTGGGCCAACGAGCAGCAGCTTCCCGATCTCTCGCAACCCGATTTCTGCGAGATATTCGCGATGCTCGATCGCTTTCACGATCTTCTGAATCTCGGCCTCCTGATCCGTCGTGAGCACGAGGTCGTCGAGCGTCATCTCCATCTCTTGGGGGGCACGAACCTCGACGAGATCGAGCATCTCCTCGTCCTCCTCGTCGAACACCTGTTCGAGCAGGCTATCGATCCACACCCGATCGGCGTGGATCGGACGGTTCATCGAGCGTGCCGCCTCGTAATCGACGTTTTCGACGTCCGACTCGAAATATCCCGCGAGCGTCGGATTGGTCATGAGACGGTCCGCATCGGTTCGTTTGAGATACCACTGCTCTGCCATCTCAACGTCGCTGAAGGAGAGTTCCCCCGTGAACTCCTCACGCTGGGTGAACAACAGCTCGGAGACGGTATCCCACGGATGAGCGATTCCCGTCGCCTCGGAGATCCGAGTATCGGTAACGGTCAGAGGTCGTTGGATACTGCCAGGAGCACGACGGTCACCGGCTCCCGAAGCGTCTTCCGGTGTCGAGTTCTCAGCGTCGGCATCCGAATCGGCGGTAGCGGCAGTGCGCCAGAACGCACGACGGTATGACGGTGGAAGATCGCCCGGGTCACGATCGGTGTCCTCGTTGTAGACGCGGGCGGTAAGCATGAGTTCTATGACGTCAAGCGCCGGGCCAGTCATTCCCCAAACAGTTGTCGCGGAACGCGTATAAGACCGTCGGAGTGTGCTTACATCGCAAAATATGGTATGTGAACACACAGGAATAAACCACGGGACGGTGGAACCGTAAACAGGGTGTAGAAAGTTGTTAGTAGGCTGTTTTAACACGACGAAGCGTAATGTGAGGGTATGGTGGAGACGACACCAGTCGTAGTGAAGGCGTACCGTACCCCACAGGGAAAAGAAGACGGTGTGTTTGCCGATGTTCGGAGCGAAGATCTCTCGATTCCACTCATCAACGAGATTCTCACGGAGACCGGACTGTCCGGTGAGGACGTCGACGATCTGATGTGGGGCTGTGCCCAACAGCGCAGCGAACAGGGTAACAATCTCGCGCGTGTCATCACGCTGTTGTCCGATCTCGGGGAGAACGTTCCGGGAACGACGATCAACCGATGGTGTGCGTCGTCGGCTCAGTCGATCATCAGCGCGAGCGACGCGATCCGTGCCGGGCAGCGCGACGTGATCATCGCCGGTGGCGTCGAGAACATGTCTCGGGTGAAGATGGGCCAGAACAGCCAGAACGTCCATCCCCGTATGAACGACGAGTACAACGTCGCACAGCTCCAGATGGGGATGACGGCCGAAGAAGTCGCCGAGCGCTTCGACGTCTCCCGGGAGACTCAAGACGAGTACGCCGCTCGGTCCCAACAGCGAGCGTGTGCGGCGACCGAGGAAGGTCGGTTCGACGACGAGATCATTCCGATCGAAACGGAAGACGAAACGATCACCGAAGACGAGGGACTCCGGCCGGGGACGACCGCTGACAAACTGGCGGAGTTGCCGACGGTGTTCAAAGCAGACGGAACGGTCACGCCCGGCAACGCTTCTCAGGTTTCGGACGGCGCGGCCGCCCTGCTGGTCACGAGCAAAGCGTTCGCGAACGATCACGGTCTCGACATCATGGCCGAGATCGGTGCCAACAACGTCGCAGGCGTCGATCCCACCGTGATGGGTATCGGTCCGGTGCCCGCCGTCGAAGGCATGCTCGAACGCAACGGCCGTTCGATCGAGGAGTACGGATTGGTCGAGTTGAACGAGGCCTTTGCCAGCCAGACCGTCTACTGTCAGCAACAACTCGGCATCGACGACGACATCTTCAACGTCAACGGCGGCGCGATCGCCATCGGTCACCCGCTGGGCGCCAGCGGCGCGCGGTTGCCTGTCACTCTTCTCCACGAGATGGAAAAGCGTGGAACTGAGCGCGGGATCGCCACCGAATGCGTCGGGTTCGGACAGGGTGCTGCGATCGAGTTCAGTCGGTAACAACTCCGCTGATACCCACTCCCAAGACGCATGAAATAAAGCGTCGGCTGTGGACCGAACTGGTTGTGTACTCCCGAGTCGTAACCCGATCATGCAGCTTTCAGGCTACGACCACAGCCCCGGACGCCACTGCGGATCGGTGTCGCTCCGGAACCTTTCGGAGTTTTATGGCTGGGGTTTTGATGAGCCGACCTGTTTCGGGCTTGCGAGCGGGCTAGGATTCACGTTCTTCGAACTGTCGATGGATCCCCATCGTGCGTTTTTCGGCCGGCCCTTCACACTCGAACGCGCGTTCATGCAGCGGCTCGGCGTCGACTACACCGAACGCGAGGGCGAGAAGTGGGAAACAGCGTGGAGCGCCGTGCAGTCCCATCTGGAGGCAGGGCGACCCGTGCTGTTGTTCCTCGACATTTACGATCTGGATTACTTCGGGACGGACACCCATTTCGCACCCCACGCCGTGCTCGCGGTGGGCTACGACGACACCCACGTTCTCCTTTCGGACAGTGAGTTTCCTACATTGCAGTCGCTGCCGCTTGCTAGCCTGCGGTCGGCGTGGCGCTGTGATCCCGTCGTACCAATGAGTAACCGATATCTGGTCGTCACCGATGCGGATCCCGTGGATTTCGACTTTGAGAACGCTGTTCGGGAAGCGACACACTGGACGGCTTGCTCTATGATCGATCCCGAAAGGCGTTCCAACGAATTAGGTCGAGGACGGCACGGACTCCCTGCCATCCGGGCGCTCGCGGCGGAGTTACCGACGTGGCTGTCGTTACCCGATCCGTCGTGGACGACGCGCTTTGCCTACCAGAACGTCGAACGCCGGGGCACCGGTGGCGGCGCGTTTCGCGGACTCCAACGGGACTTCTTCGAACGCGTCGATCATCCGTTCGGAAGCGACGTGACCGAACGGATGGCCGCCATCGCCGACGACTGGACCGAGGTCGGAACCATCCTGAAAGAGGCGAGCGAAGCCGACGACGACGGACTTCGGGACGGATTGGAGGAAGCAGCCACCGAGCTCGAGACGATCGCCGACCGCGAAAAAGCGCTGTACGAGACGATCCGCTCGATGGAGTGACCCACGTCTGTAACCCAACACCAACCATAATGTATATATAATTACATATACTGCTATTGGCATGGACACGAAACGCGTTCGACGCTCCCTCCTCGGTCGTGGCGTGGTGCTGTTGTTCGCCGTGTTGTTCTATCTGTTCGCTGTTGTGGCGACGGGGACCGGTCGCATGCTCGCTCGATCCGCGGCAGAACCCGCCCACACAACGCGGCTTCGATATCTCGGTGCGGGTGCGCTCGTGCTCGCGGTCGGCGGTGGACTGTGTGCGTCAGGGTTCGGCGTGGTCGGTGTGGATGTGGCCGCTCGTCGGATACGTTCGGGATCGGTGTAGACGCACAGTGAGATGAAGCCATCTTTATACACTATATAGGTGTATTGAGAAAGACGATCTAATCGATGCAACCCACGATCGCAGTCGCTCATTATCCGGAAGGTGCCGGACACGCGACACGGATGCTGGCAGTCGGAACGGAACTCGAGAAGCTGGGAGCCAACGTGTTGATGGCTGGTGGCGGAAACGGCTCCGAGTTCGTCAAGCTCAACGGATACGACGAGTTTGAACCGACGACCGTCAACTACATCGACACGTATCAGGGCGGATCGATGAGCCACGTCCTCACCGAGAGCGTTCCTGGGAGTGTCAGAAGGGTAGCCGATTACGTCGACTGGCTCCACCGGATGGATCCTGACGCCCTGGTGACCGACGACATGTTCGCAGCGATGGCGGCACAGAAAGCTGGCGTTCCCCTGTACGTCGTGAAACACGACATGCCCGGGTTGTATCAGGATCCGCTCGAACGGGCAGGGGCGTTCTTCCACACGAGATTCCAGCTCGCCACGGCGCGTGAGTTCTTCTATCCGGTTGTGTGTCCGTCTTCGGAGATCGATCCCACCGGGGTGACACGCGTTCCACCGATCGCGCTCGACGGTGAGCGGGATCCGATCGACGCTGGCGATGTCGTCTGTGTTCCGAGTCAGTACTCCGATTTCGACCGGATCGCTGTCCAACTCCGACGACAGGGCTATGACGTGTTGAACGTCGGTGCCGACGACTGGGACGCGGTCCCGTCGTTGTTGCCGTACATCCGAGGAGCCGACGCGGTCGTCTGCTCGGGCTACTCGACGATCATGGACGCAGCCGTCGCGGGCACCCCCTGCGTGATTCACCCCGAAACCACCGAACAACAAGCCGTCGCGGAGTGGATCGATCGGAGCGACGTGACCGGCTTCACGGTCGCCAACGACGCTATCGACGTGCTCACAGCGGTGCAATCGCCACCGGAACCGCCCACCTACGCCAACGGCGGGAGTGAGATCGCAACGGCGGTGATCGAGGATCTACAGGAATCGGATACCCGATCCACACCCTCCGATCGAGCGGTCTCGGAACCCGACAGCGAGCAGCAGTCCTGGTCGACACCCCAAACGAACGCATCCGTCGAATCGGTCCACTCGCAGTTGCTGGCACGCGGCAAACAGGTGATCGGCGCGACGATCGGTGCCGTTGGACTAGCGGGACTCGTTGCACAGCGAGTTACCGCACACAACAGCTACACTGCGATCGAGCGATCACTACCCACCTACGCCGGTACCGTCGGTGAGCCGTTTCTCATTGGGAGCGTGCTAGTGTTCCTGCTCGGAATGATCGGCGCACGGTCGAACGCTGGCATTAGTTCGTCGGTGGTTCTCGCCAGCGGTCCCGTCGTCGGGTGGGCGATCACACACTGGACAGTGCCCACGACGGCACCACAGTATGCAGTGACGTTTCCGCTCGAAATGGCGCTCCTCTACGGCGGAACGTTCGGAACTCTGGGCTACCTTGTGGGTCGCTCGCTCGGACGACTGCCGGGGAAGAACAGAACGAGATCGGGATCAGTACGGTGATGTTTCTTTGCACGAGGCGACGGGATAACGTGGGAAATCATCGATCGTCGTTCACATCTGAGAGCGTCCGCGTCAATCGAGTGATTCGGGACCACATCGACTGTCCGAGTTCCTGAATGGTGATCTCCTCGTCGCTCGCCGACCCGGAGAAGTCGGGTTGCACACCCAACAACACGGCTGCGACGCCGATTTCCAATCCGATCACCGCCATCAACAGCATCACTGTCACCGAAACATCGCTCGTCACGGAGCCGCCCTGTATCACTGCCACGAACAGCCCCGAAACCAAGAGCACACCACCCCCGCCGCGCAACAGGGTATCGACCATCGACTCCGATCGACCGCGGTGGAGACCGTACACCAACATCACCCCACCGGCGAAATGCAGCACGAACGCCCAGAGCCACGCTGGCAGTACAGCGCCATCGGCCGGTTGGAGCTGTGATGGAAGCAGATGTATCGACAGCACTCCCTCGATCACCAACAGACAGAGACGGAGCCACGCCGTCAACACGCCGTCGTACAACT
This sequence comes from Halocatena salina, assembly GCF_023115355.1. Taxonomy (NCBI): domain Archaea; kingdom Methanobacteriati; phylum Methanobacteriota; class Halobacteria; order Halobacteriales; family Natronomonadaceae; genus Halocatena; species Halocatena salina. The sequence goes on along the minus strand of NZ_CP096019.1, from coordinate 1,941,567 downwards.
GCGCGATACCACCCAACACCGAAGCCTCGATCTCGAACAGGGTCGTACCGAGCGATAGCCACGTCGACGAGCCTGTGAGCTCACCAATCACGAACAACAGAAACACCGGAACGAGTGCGACGGTAGCGAAGCTCACGAAGATGGTCGCAAACGGCCTTCGAACCCGCCATAGGACGGTTGCGGTAACGTACAGTGCTGGCAACAGCGCCACGACCGCAACGGGCCGTTCTAACACGAGTTCGGTGGTTGTCTCGAACATTGGATGGAGGTATCTGGAGAGTTTCCAGAAGTGGAGCTACACGTGGTAGCATAAAAGATTTTGTGGCATTCAGACACAGCACCCCATGCATCCGACACCCATGCCGACTGTTCAGCTGACTAGCCGACAGTGCCGGCAGACCGGGCGTTACTGCTCGTCTTCGTCGCCTCGCCACCAGCGGGCATCGTTGACGCGGAGCTTGAGTCGGGCAGGCAGTTGTCTGACGGCGTACTCCTCGGGGAACAGCTCCTCATCCATCGCGTACTGTTGGTACACTTCGTCTCGATCCGGCCACGCCGGTTCGAACGATTCGAGGAACGGGAGCTTCCGGCGCAAGAAACGCTCGATCTGATTCAAACGAACGGAAGATAGCGGTTGACTCTGCGGTCGATGTTTGAGAATATCCTCATCGATCCGTTCGACCGCCTTCCGGAACGTTTCGTACCGTCGATATTTGGGCGGCGTCATGAGGTGCCATTCGAGGAGTTCACTGTCGACGGCAACGAACGCCTCGAAATAGTTGTCCGCGAGATGAGCGTGGGTCGGCAACACCGGCTGGTTTTTGATGATGAGAAGGTCCATGGCATTGTGGACCGAATCGGTGCGCTCCCAACAGGTCGATAGCTCCGTGTGGAGCTGTTCGGAGAGAAATTCGTAGGGAGAATCCAACGAGAAATCCACGTCGAAAATCCCAGAGACAGCCTCCTCAACGGCCTGACTCTCTTTGGGGAAGAATCCGAGCGTGTCAAGGAGCGACTCGATGGGATTTGGATTCGGAGCCAGTTCCGAGGACGGAAGCTTCGTCCCGAACAGCTCGAAACCATCGCGTTCGAGGAAATATCCCTTGAGCAGCGTATCGAACAACGTACCGTGATACACCGTCTGCATCTCGAAGGCGTCGTCGAAGCCAGCCTGATGGATGTGAAGCGCTTCCTTGATCCCTTGACTGTACCGGCTCTTTCCGTCGATCGGCATCAGATATCGTTTGTCTGGCGTCAACACCGTGTGTGGGATGTCGTATTGGACCGCGAGCTTCCGCGCGACCGTGACCTCCCGGGAGTTCGAATTCCCGATCGTGTAGCAGTGATCGATGTCCGGTATCTCTGTGAGGAAAATCCGCGAATCGTGTCCCCCCGAAAGGAGCACACCCTTCGGGCCGGGAAGGGTCGAACGACGATCGACCGCCCGAAGCAGCCGCTCGGTAAGCTCACCGACGTAATCGAACGGTTTGGGATCGTAGACGAACCGGGAAAGCGACCCGACGGAATCGGCGGTCAGATAGCCGTCGAAGGGGACCCGATCGATGCCCGTTATGAGGGTCCGTTCACCGAGGACGGTGCCGAGATGAATGTATTCGAGCAGCGACGAGCGGCAGTATTCGATCGGCTCCATGCGACCGGCCAACGCTGATAAGTCCGTCGTGAAAAGCCGCTGTCCGTCTGCATCAGTGTAAAAGCATTCCCACGATCGGATCGGATCCGTGGAGACGAACGCCTCACCGTCGTATTCGACCACGGCGAGATACGATCCGTTGATGTCCGAAAGGGCGTCCCGTCCGTTCTCGACGTATCGGTCGAACAGCCACCGAGCGAGGTTGTCGTGGGAAGGAGTGGTGTCCCGGGTGTGCGGATAGATCTCCCCCCAGAGTAAACAGAGGCCACGATCGCCGGAATAGCTCGCGCTCCGTCCGGGAACGCCGAGACCGGGGTCACGAATGCCGACGGTGACGGACTCCCCAGTGAGGATCTCATCGAAATCGTCAGCGGATCGGTGGCGTTCGAATGTAGATCGGGATCCAAACACCCCGAACAGCTCCTTGTTCATTCGTCGGCTCGAAGCAACTGATTCATCGTGGGTTCTGAGCGTTGGTGTCATCGCAGTTATCCCTCTGGGGTGGTCGAACTAGGTTCGATAACGGAATCGGGATTCGCGTCCGTGTTCGTGTCGTCATTGGCGGTGTACACCGCATCTGTGACATTCGTCTTGAGAAGCGTTAACAGCGAGTAGAGGATCGGTGTGTTGTCGGCACCGTCGAGGTGGTCCTGGTAGCACTCCCAGGCGCCTTCGAGATCGAGAAACGGTAGAGCGGCGAGCGTCGATTCGTGGGTGCGCAAGGTTTCGGTCGTGAACGATTGGGTCCGAATGAGTTCGGTCCTGTTCGGCCACGGCGTGTGATCGAGATGTGGTTCCGGAACATCGTCGTCAGCGATGTGCTTCCACCAAAACCCGTGAATGTTCTTCCCAAGATAGTCTATCGGGAAATGATATTTGACGGGAACGCCGGTGTGGGCGTGGGGAATTTCGGCGAGCGTCGGCTCGATTTCCGTGATCGCTTCGTTGACGAAGTTGCGCCGGAGGAAGTACTTGACGGGGATCCGTTGTTGGAGATCCACGATCCGATTGTCCAGAAACGGCGTTCGGTACGGTCGCATGTGCGCGAGACTCTCCGAAAAGATGGCGTCCGTATCCGCACCGATCGGATAGAAACTGCCATACAGCGCCAGATCGCGCAGGCTGTCGTACCGAACGCCGTGGCTGACGACTCCCTCGTCGTCGGCGTGAATGTTAGACCGTATGATAGACGACAACGACTGATCGTCGATCCCGGAGAAATACGGCAGCGGCTCGACCGCTTCGTTCACCTGTGCAGAGACGTACTCGTCGATCGAATCAATCGACTGTGCGATCGGTAGCGTGAGATTACCCAGAGAGTTCAACGAAAGCGTCCGGGTTTCGAGCGGACCGCCGCCGAGCAGCATGTCGGCGTACAACCCGGAGACGAGCACGTCAACCTCCTCGGCAATTTCTTCGTGGAAGCCGAGGAAGTACGCCTGATCGAACCAGCCACTGAAGTTCGACAGCGGCGGCGCACAATCGAGCAGTTGGGCGTCGTACTCCGGATCTCGTTCCAACAGTTCGAACGTGTTCCCCGTCGCCTGTGCCGACCGTTTGGCGGTTTTCGCCTCACGGCTCATCCAGTCGGCGTTGTGAAACGCCGTGACCGGTTGGTCGATCGCACCCAGCGCGAGCCGGGAATCGCTCCCACCGCTCAACAACAGTCCGTACGAAAGATCGTCGTCGGTCCACTCCTCGAACACCTGCTGGATCGTCTCGGTGAACCGATCACGGAAGTACGAAAACGGCTTGTCGATCGGGTCGTGGCTTGGCGACCAGTACGTCTCCGTCGTCATCTCCAAGTCGTCGAGATCGATGGAGACGATCGATCCTGGCGGCAGTTGTCGCACACCCTTGATCGGTGTCTCGACGCCGAACACGCGTCTGAGTTCCAGATACTCGTATAGGTACGGCAACTCGAACTCAGGATCGAGATCGGGGTGGGAAACGAGTGATTGGGACTGCGACGAGACGAGAAGCGTCTCCTCGGTGGGACGGGCGTAGTACAACGGTCGGGTTGCGAACCGGTCGGTGACTAACGACAGTTCCTTCGTCGCCTGATCGTAAACAACGAGGGCGAAGTTTCCATTCAGTCCTTCGACAAAGCGCATTCCGAACAGCTCGTACAGTCGAGCACAGAAGGCTGCGCTTCCGTCGGGAGGGCCGTTCCGGGGGGCGTAGTTGCCTTCAGAACCGTAGCCGTACACGTCACCCCACACCCAGATCAGAACATCCTCACCGGCCACCGCCGGTTGTTCGCCCGCGAGCAGCGTATGCAGCGATGCACGGAGTTCGAACCGATCGTCACGGTAGGTGATCGATGCCTCCGCATCGTCCCAACCGATGGCGTTGGCCATCGCGTCCGGCAACGATCCCGCACCGATCACACTACACAGTCCGACCATGGTCACTCACCACTCCTGAGAGACGGCCGATCGTTCGGGCATGAGTACATACAGCACCGGGGATCGAACACCAGTATCACGACTGACACCCCCAATAGCGGCGTATCGACGCGGTCGCGGCGGGAATCGACCCACCACCGGCGACGCTCGCCATAGTGCCTGTGTTCGTCCCGGCAGTCGAGCGCGGGTGACACCGTTCGACGACGCCGATGGATCGAACCTGTCGCGTCAATGGTTGCCGTTCCCGATTCGGGCCACGAGAAACGTTCATTAACGGCGCGTATGCCTGGACATCACTTCAACCCACCTTTTTGGTCCGCCACCTTTTTTCTGGGAGGGTGCGCTCTGCGCACCTCCCACAAAAAACGTGGGCGAAAAAAAGCCGTGAGCGAAGCTCGCGGTGCTGCGGGTTATATCCGTCACCGCACCGCCGCCGCGACCGCTACCGCCTCCGCTACTTCGGGATAACGCCGCTAGAAGCCGTCGGAATCGCCGCCTGGCGGCGTCAAAGTCGCTTTCAGCGGTTCGTATGCCTCCTCCGATCAACACGACTGCACGACGCTCAAACCGGGGAAGACATTCGCATGAGTCGTCATGATAAGCACGAGCGTACGAATCCCAGCCGTATCCGACATCGTAAGAAAATCGCGTGTGGAGAGCCGATCCAGCGGGGTGTCGGTCGTGAGCGCACGTTTCCCTTCCGGTGACAGCGGCCAGTTCGATTCCGGATGGTTGATGTAGTACAGCGTGACCGACTCCGGATACGTCTCGGTGGCGACGACATTGATCTCCTGTAACTCGTTCAATCTGTTACGAACCGTAGCCTTACTGACCTCCGGCTTGACGCGGGCTTGGAGCTGTCGGATCGAAAAGAACGGCCGTTCGGCATCAAGCATCGTCTCGACCACGTGCTCTTGGGTTAATGTGTTTCTGAGGTTGCGGTCGATACGTCCATCGATCCAGTTCGGAATGGCGGCCACGGTAGTTCGTCTTCTGTCAGGAACCCATATAAAAATAGAAGCAGATTTCACGGCCGCGAACCGCCGATTAGCGACCGCAAAACGGCGTGTTGGGGAATCGAGTCCACACCGGGGTGCATATCCCTACACAGTTCGGACCGTCGGCCGAGAACAACAGCTCCGTCGGTCTTCATGACTGACGAACCCAGGAACGACGATGGCGACAGCAAACGAGCATCCACTGGTTCGGTTAGAAACGGCCGCGCTCATCGGGATCGGCGGCTTCGCCGGATCGAACCTCCGGTATTTCCTTGATGGGGTTGCGCCGGGACCACAAGCGATGGGAACGCTACTGGTGAACGCGGCGGGCAGCATCGCGTTGGGATTCATCCTCTATGAAGCGATGTACAGCGGGCTCCTCGGGGAACGAACACGGCTGGTCGCCGCGACCGGCTTTCTCTCCTCGTTTACCACCTACAGCACGTTCGCCGTCCAAACGGCGCTACTCGAATCGCCGCTGTGGATGGTTCTGAACGTGTTCGCCAACTACGCGCTCGGGTTTGCTGGTGTGCTGGTCGGCCGCCAACTGGCGCGAACGATCGAGGGGAGCGACGGATGACCCGGATCGATCCGGCGCACATCGTCGGCACGGGCGGGGCGCTGGGGGCGCTGTTGCGGTATCTCCTCGGCCAGTGGATCGACGCCGACGCGTTCCCGGTGGCCACGATCGCCGTCAACGTCATCGGCAGCTTCGTACTCGCCGCGCTCACGTTTGCCGGCTCGTCGGAAACGGTGGTGTTGTTGCTGGGAACCGGCGCGTGTGGTTCGTTCACGACGTTTTCGTCGTTTTCCGTCCAAACGGTCCGCCTCTGGGAGACCGGCGACCGGAACCGGGCGCTGATCAACGCCGTCGGAACGTTGCTCGGAGCAACCGTAGCGATCGGACTCGCGTGGCTAGCAGTAGGGCGGTAGTAACGAACCGCGTTGATCGGGTGATTCATGTTCCCCGACTGCCAATGACACCCATGGATGGATCGAAGACCGAATCGTGTGGCCGGTGTGCCCTAACGAGCGTGGTCGATATGACCGAAGGTTCAAAAGACGGTGGCTCGTCGCCGTTCGAGGGCGACCGGATCGAACTTACCGACGACCAACTCCGTACGGCATCGCTTCCGATGGTGCTGGCCGGTCGAGTGAAACGACGCATCGACGAGGTGGGACACGCGATCATCCACGGTCGGTAGTAACTGGATAGCACGGTGTATCGGTGTTTCGAAGGGCTAACGGAGAAGTTTTTGCCGTTGCACACCTATCGCCGAACGCAGATGGAAGAAAGCGTGACCGGGTTTATCGACCGGGGGACGTGGGGCGACATCGTCGAATTCGGAGAGCGCATCACGCGGGCGCTCAGAGATAACGACGTTTCTGGCTCCGAATTCGAAGAGTGGGACGAATGGCGACCGAAAAGTCACGAGCGCTTGGACGACGACGTGAACGAGAAAACCGCTCGACAGGCAAGCGTCGACGAAAGCGCTGGAGAAAAAGCCGGGCAACAGCCCGACGACGACATCAAAACGGCAGGAGAGAAGCTCACGGAATCGTATAAAAAACTCGATGAAGACACCGACGAAGCGGTCGACAAGTGGAACGAATCGATCGATTACGTCGCACGCGCGGCCGACTCGGCAGGACGGAAGGCGATCCGTGCGGTCGAAGGGGCTGTGTACAAAAACGTCATGACCCAACTCGCGCCGTACTACTTCGATAACGACATCGTCAGCGCGAATCTCCAGCAGGTTGCTGACGACCGACCGACCTACCGACTGGAAGTGAACATCAACGACGACGACCTCCGGATCCGCGTCTCGAACGCGTTGGCCGACTACGAACAGTCCGTCGATCGATGGCACGTCGACTGTGAAAAGGACACTGAAGCGCTCGAAACCGTCGAAGGGGGGACCGTCACCGACAACGGCGTGGATTCCCATCCGACGACGAACTGAAGCGCTTGAGACGACAGCCGCAGTATTTGTTATAACGATCTTACAGTGGACAACTATAGCGATCGATGATTTGTATCTGTGTGATTACCCTATTAGTCACGGACAAAGTCAGAACATTCACAACACTGGGGACTGTGGCGTTGGTTATGCCAACTGACACCGCTGTGGTTCTCGCGGCGGGAGAGGGGACCCGTCTGCGTCCGCTGACCCGAAACCGTCCAAAACCGATGTTACCAGCCGGCAACCGTCCAATTCTCGAATACGTTCTAGACGCGCTCATCGAGGCCGGAATCGAACGCATCTGTTTGGTCGTCGGTTACAAACGCAGTCGGGTCCAGGAGCATTTCGGACCCACCTACCGGGACGTTCCGATCGAGTACGTCGTCCAGTCCAAGCAGTTGGGAAGCGGGCACGCGCTCCAACAGGTAGAGGAAAAGCTCGACGGATCGTTCGTGGTAGTAAACGGCGACCGGGTGATCGAGCCGTCGATCGTGACCGATGTGCTCGAAGCTTCCGAAACCGCCGACGCGGCGACGCTCGCGGTGCTCGAACGACCGGCCGCAAACCGGTATGGGGCGGTCGTCATGCGCGATTCGACCATCGTAGAGCTGATCGAGAAACCGGATGATGAGTATCGGCTCGTCAACGGTGGCGTGTACGTGTTCGATCAACGCATCTTCGACGCACTGTCGGAGGCGACCCGCCGGAGCGGGAGCCTGCTGTTGACCGATGCGGTCGATCTACTGATCTATGAGGCGACCGTTCGAGGCGTTCGGACCGAAGGGCTGTGGGCCGACGCGACGTATCCGTGGGATCTCCTTACCGTTTCGCGCGCATTGCTCGAACGCGGACTCATCGACGGCGATCACCCAGAAACGGACGTGTGGGTGGCAGACAGCGCGATCATCAACGAAAACGCGACGCTTCAACCGCCGGTCGTCATCGGTCCGGACTGTGAACTGGGACCCGGCTCGGTCGTCGGTCCAAACGTAGCGTTGGGTCGGAACGTGACGATCGGGGCGAACACGACGGTCGAGTCAAGCGTCATAGACACGGATACGCGAATCGGTGCGGGGAGTACCTTACTCGACTGCGTGACCGGTCAGGACGTAGCGCTCGGAGCGGGAACGATCGTTCCCGGTGGGCCGGCAGACGTCCAGATCAACGAGAGTCTGTTCCGGGACGAACATCTCGGTGCGGTGTTCGCGGATCGGGTGCAGTCCGGTGGGGGTGTCCGTTGTAAGCCGGGCGCGCTCGTCGGGACGAACGCCCGGATCGGCACCGGCGTCGTCGTCGATGGACACGTCCCCGAGCGGGCGGAGGTGGTTCGCTGATGTGTGGGATCATCGGCTGTGCTGGCCGGGGCGGTGAAACGCTCGACACACTGATGCATGGGCTTTCGAAGCTCGAATACCGGGGGTACGATTCGGCTGGCGTCGCACTCTCGAACGAGGAACTCAGCGTTCGCCGAAAGGCAGGAACGCTCGATGCGCTGCGCTCTTCGCTTTCGTCTCAGACGTTGTTGGATGGCGACGACAGCACGGTCGAAGGCGACGGGCTACACGATAACCCGGTCGGGATCGGGCACACGCGATGGAGCACCCACGGCCCACCGACGGACGACAACGCTCACCCCCACCGGGACTGTACGGGTCGCGTTGCAGTCATCCACAACGGGATCATCGAAAACTACCAGGAACTCAGAGACGAGTTGGCGGCCGAGGGCCACGAGTTCCACAGCGACACGGACACGGAGGTTGTCCCTCACCTGATCGAAACCGCGCTCGACACCGGAATGGCCCCCGAGGAAGCCGTCCGCTCCGCGGTTTCGAGACTGGAGGGGGCGTACGCGATCTGCGCCGTTATCGCTGGCGTCGACCGGGTCTTTGCCGCACGTAACGACTCGCCGCTCGTGCTCGGGATCAGCGAGGAGGCGTATTTCCTCGCAAGCGACGTTCCGGCGTTCCGGGAGTTCACCGATCAGGTCGTCTACCTCGATGATGGCGAGTTCGCCGTGATCAATAAAAACGGCTGGCGGGTGACCGACGTCGACGGCACTGTGGTCGAAAAATCGATCAACACGATCGAGTGGGATCCCGAGGAGACGGGCAAAAGCGGCTACGACCATTACATGCTGAAAGAGATCCACGAACAGCCGCGCGCACTGCGCCAGTGTCTTCAGGGACGAGTCGATGAACTCGGTGGAGAAGTGCTTCTCGACGAACTCGGTGCGCTCGATCCGGACACCGTCCAGTTCGTCGCGTGTGGAACGTCCTATCACGCCGCGTTGTACGGCGCACAGCTGTTCCGGTCGATCGGAATCCCTGCCCAAGCGTTCATCGCGAGCGAGTACGCCACCAGCGTTCCACCCATCGAGAACGATCTGGTCATCGGCGTCACCCAGAGCGGTGAAACCGCTGACACACTGAGCGCGCTTCGGGAAGCCCGCCATCGCGGTGCGAAAACCCTCGCGGTCACGAACGTCGTCGGATCGACGGCGGCACGTGAGTGTGACGAGGCGCTGTACATCCGTGCCGGACCGGAAATCGGTGTCGCAGCGACCAAAACGTTCGCCTCACAGCTGATCACGCTCTCGTTGCTAACGCTCCATCTGAACGGATCGGAGGACGACCGCGACGTCATCGCTGGCCTGCGTGATCTCCCGAGCAACGTTCAGGCCATTCTCGACGACACGAACGCCCGAGAGATCGCAGAGGAATACCACGATTCGGACGCCTACTTCTTCATCGGCCGTGGGCTGCATCATCCGGTCGCGCTCGAAGGCGCATTGAAGTTCAAGGAGATCAGCTACGAACACGCCGAAGGGTTCCCCGCCGGAGAACTCAAACACGGACCGCTCGCGCTCGTCACTGAAAACACGCCCGTGTTCGCCGTGGTCACCGGCGACGGTGAGCAAGCCCGGAAAACGATCGGCAACGTCAAGGAAGTCGAAGCCCGCGACGCACCGGTGATCGCTGTCACCGACGGCGCATCCGATGTCGAACGCTACGCCGATCACGTCCTCGAAATCCCCGAGAGCACACCGCGGACCGCCGCGTTGCTAGCGAACGTCCAGCTCCAACTCGTCTCCTACCACGCCGCCGCGTTGCTCGACCGACCCATCGACAAACCCCGGAACCTCGCCAAAAGCGTCACTGTCGAGTGAGCGGTAGGGTATCGCGGTGCGTATCGTACTGTAGCAACGATATTTTTCGGCTGTGAACCGGGGACGGTCGTCGTGCCCGCAATCGCATTCTCGGCAGACCGCGAATACAGTTCACCCGTATCGATGGACTGTCCGTGATCGAATACTGACAGTGATTTATCGTGATCGTAGCACCTCAGTCAAGCGCATGAGCGTATCGAACACCGTAAAATCTGATTCCGGCGTGTGTCGTGACTGGCCGCTGTCACGCGGACAGCCGACGTCGGGATCGTCGGGGACCGTGGGACCGTAGTGGTTGTTCGGTCCCACGCGAAGCCGACGGAACGGTTCGTCTATTCCCTGACGGACGGCCTCGCCGCGGTTACCGGATGGTTCACGCTCGTGGGCGAACCAGTTCCGATCGACAGTCGACTGTTCGGCTGGGATCCCACGAACGTCCACTGCCTCTTGGGGGCGGCCTAACGAATCGTGAGTATAGGCGAACGTATTGTACTGAATTGTCACTTCCTTTCCGGCGAGGAGATCGTCCTCACACGATACGTTTTCGGACAGCCGGTGCATGTCGAAGGCGTGTGAGACGGGCGTCGGTCCGATGAGGTTGTACTGGGCCACAAAGCCGTTCGTGTCGTAGCCAAAGCCGGTGATCGCGTGTCTGTTGGCGTCAAAATGCGTGTGTTCGATCCGACTCCAGCCGTTATAGATCTCGATGCCGTAGCCGAGCGTCTCCATTCGGTTGTGGTGGATAGCGTTGTGGTGAGCAAAGCCGTCCGTGGGTTGCTCGCGCGCTCCGAACGCGATCGCGGCGTGTGGCCATCCGAACAGCTCGCAGTTGTCGACCTCGGCGGTGTCGCCGAACAGATGAACCCCGCAGCTGTACGCCGCTGTCGCGTCGGAAAATTCCTCTCGTGGATCGAAGTAGTCGGTTCGAGGACCACGGAGCCGGAGTCCTGTCACGCGGACGCCCGCAGCACGCGAACGAAACAGCCAGCGGGGGAGGCTGTCAGTGTACACCAATCCACCGTCAGAACCGTTCCGGCCGCGTCCCGAGGCGAGCGTAACGTCCTTCCCGAGTGAAATGCTCGACTCACCAGTGAGATCGATCTCCGCGTCATCAGCGACGTAGACGACGATACCGGACGATCCATCGAGCGCCGCGAGCAGGTCAGTCCGCGAATCGACGATCCGGTCGGCTCGCCCCGGATCCACCCCCTGCTCGTACGTCTCGCCGCCGCCAACGACCGAGGCGGCGGTCGTCACCGGGCGTGGCGTGCTCGCGTTGTTGTTCACCCGATCACGTTCGAGTCACTGAACTGTAAGCCGTTTGGCCGTGGTGGGCGGGAATGACGATCTCACCGGCTACCATCCGAGTTCGAGCCGTCGTCGTTCGGCTTTTTCGACGCTTCGGCGCGTCCACGGCTGTGTGTCCGGGTGGCTCGTGATCTCCTTGGCCGACATCCACTGTACCGACGCGATTTCCTCGGGTTCGGCGGCGACCGCTGTGCCGCTCTCGTACTGACAGAGAAAGACGACGTTCACCACCGGCGTGCCGTCGTCGGTGTGAAACTGGTGGCTCTCGACGTAGGCCATCTCCCCCACCTCGACTGTCGTTTCCTCTCTGATTTCCCGGCGAACGGTCGCCTGTAAAACGTCGCCGTCGGTCTCGGCGTCGACCGTGCCGCCGATCAAACTGAGTTCGCCGGCGGCATGCTCTTCCTCGTGGGAGCGCATTCCGAGGAGATACGCGCTGCCGTTGCTCACGGCTCCCTCGACGTTGCAAACGTACGCCCGATCGTCGCTCATAGTAGAGGGAGCAAGCACTTATCAAAATGATTTATGTATGTATGGTATTCGTTAGCAATATTTTGTTCGCTCGGTTGCGCTTGTTGGCACCTACTCAGCGACGTTCGGAGCGCGTCGGTGTCGAGGGATGTCCCACGTTCCAAGAAGAAGTCCCGGAAGGCTAAATGGTTGGATCGTCGGGAGTAAGGTATGCAAGGGACGGGAGCGCCAGCGAAGATGGCCGAGAATCGGGAGGATCTCACCCCGATGATGAGCCAGTATTTCGAGCTGTGTGCCGAGTTCGATGAGTCGCTCGTGTTGTTTCAGGTCGGTGATTTCTACGAGACGTTCTGTGAGGCCGCCCAGATCAGCGCGCGGCTGTTAGAGATCACGCTCACCAAACGGGAGGACTCCTCGGGATCGTACCCAATGTCGGGGATCCCGATCGACAACGCAGCCTCTTACATCGAGACGCTGCTCGATGCTGGCTACCGGGTCGCCATCGCGGATCAGGTCCAAGACCCCTCCGAAGCGTCGGGCGTGGTCGATCGGGCGGTCACGCGGGTCATCACGCCGGGAACGGTGCTAGATGAGGAACTGCTCGCCGACGAATCGAACAACTACCTCGCCTGTCTGACCGGGCCGACCGACGCCGGTTCGTCGACGCACGCCGTGGCGTTTCTAGATCTCTCGACCGGCGAGTTCCGGGTCACGAGTGGGGAGCAGACCACGGTGCAAGACGAACTCGACCGCCTCGATCCGTCGGAAGTGATCACGGGACCTGAGACCGGGGCGTTCACCATCGCAGGGATGGAAACGACGTTTCGTGAACGGGCGTTCGATATCGGCGCTGCCGAGGAGCGCGTCGGGGCGTACGTTCCATCGCCAGATGCTGTGCTCGATTCGACGACCGAATGTCGGGCGTGTGGCGCGTTGCTCGCGTACGCGGAGTACACCCAAGGCGAGACTACGGGCGGGCTCGATTACATCACGCGGATCACTCGCTACGAGCCGGCGGCGTCGATGCGGCTGGACGCGACTGCGCTGGAGGGACTCGAGTTGTTCGAAAACCGCGACGGCGGCGACGAACACACTTTGCTGGGCGTATTGGATGAAACCGCGTGTGCGCTCGGGCGGCGAACCCTTACCCATTGGCTGCGCCGTCCGCTGCTCGATCGCACGGCCATCAAGCGCCGACACAACGCCGTCGAAGAGCTGTGCGATCGGTCGTTGCTCAGAGACGAGTTGCGAGAGTTGCTGTACGACGTGTACGACATCGAGCGGCTGATCACCCGCGTGTCGCGCGGCCGGGCGAACGCCCGCGATCTCCGATCGCTCAAATCGACACTGGACGTGGTGCCGGAACTCAAAGAAGTGCTTGCGGACGCAGAACGCACCCCGCTCGTCGAACGTCGTGAGGCACTCGACGAGCTCGGTGACGTTCGGAACCTCATCGACCGAGCTATTCGATCGGAGCCACCGATCGAAGTGACCGAGGGCGACGTTATTCGGGAGGGGTACGACGAGGAACTCGACGCGCTACGGGCGACCGAGCGCGACGGTCGGGAATGGGTGGCCGATCTCGAAGCCCACGAGCGGGAACGCACCGGCATCGATTCGTTGAAAGTCGGATACAACGAGGTACACGGCTACTACATCGAAGTCACGAACCCCAATCTCGATCGGGTCCCCGAAGAGTACACCCGCCGACAGACGCTGAAAAACGCAGAGCGCTTCTACACGCCAGAACTCAAACGACGAGAAGACGAGATCATCGGCGCAGCCGAGCGCGCCGACGAGTTGGAATACCAGCTGTTCACCCGTATCCGGTCGGAGATCGCCGAGGAGGCCGAACGCGTCCAACACGTGGCATCAGTGCTCGCGGAGCTCGACGTGCTCGCCACGCTCGCATATGTCGCGTGCGAGCGCGGCTACACCCGGCCCACGCTCATCGACGATGGGACTGGTATCGACATCGACGCCGGTCGCCACCCCGTTGTGGAGACGACCCAACCGTCGTTCGTTCCGAACGACACCGATCTTACCGACGAACGGATCGCCGTCATCACTGGTCCGAACATGAGCGGCAAATCCACGTATATGCGTCAGGTTGCGCTCGTCGTTGTCCTCGCGCAGATGGGGAGTTTCGTACCCGCCGACGAAGCGCGACTGCCCGTGATCGACCGTGTGTTCACCCGCGTCGGCGCGAGCGACGACATTGCTGGGGGACAGTCGACGTTCATGCGCGAGATGACCGAGCTGTCCGATATCCTCCACGACGCGACCGAGCGCTCGCTCGTGTTGCTCGATGAGGTCGGTCGGGGGACGAGCACCGCCGATGGGCGTGCGATCGCGTGGGCCGTCACCGAGTTCATCCACGACGAGATCGACGCGATGACTCTCTTTGCCACACACTATCACGACCTCACGGCGATCGCCGACCGTCGATCGGACGTGATGAATCTCCATTTCACCGTCGACCGGAGCGGCGAAGAGATGACGTTTCTGCATACGGCGGTCCCGGGGGCGTCGGAAGCTTCCTATGGGGTCGAGGTAGCGCGGCTCGCAGGAGTCCCAGAGCCAGTGATCGAACGGTCGCGGACACTGCTTTCGGAGGGCATTCCACGGAGCCAACGCCAGTCCCAAGACACGGACACCGAGCGCATAGAGCGGTCTAACGGCCACGATCGGCAGTCCACGATCACGGAGACCGACAGAGATTCCCCTGTTCGTACCCTCACTTCGAGTGAGAACGGACATGGTTCGGAAGAGACACTACAGCGGATCGAATCGGACATTCGTGAGCTTTCGATCGCGGATATGACGCCACTCGAAGCGCTCACGAGGCTCAACGATTTCCAGCGGCGAATCGATGACAGTCGTTAGAACACTCGATACTGACACCATCGAACGCATTGCAGCGGGTGAGGTGGTCACTCGTCCGGCAAACGTCGTCACCGAGCTCGTAGAAAACGCGCTCGATGCGGCTGCGACTCGGATATCGATCACTGTCGAGAACGGCGGACTCGACCGGATCCAAGTGAGCGACGACGGTCATGGGATGGACGAAGCCGACGCCGCGCTGGCCGTCGAGCGCCACACGACGAGCAAGATCGAAGACGCCTCGGATGTCGACAGCGTCGAGACGCTGGGATTTCGCGGCGAAGCGCTTCCGAGCATCGCCGCCGTCGCCCGCCTCGAACTGACGACCAAACCGTCCGGCTCCGTCGGCGGAACGCGTGTCACCGTCGATGAGGACAAGACGGTCGAACCGGCTGGGCATGGCGTCGGAACCACCGTCGAGGTGACGGAACTGTTCGCTCGGCTTCCCGCGCGGCGGGCGGCACTCGGGTCGTCCACACAGGAGTTCAGCCACATCAGCCGGGCTGTCTCCCGATACGCGCTCTGTCACCCCGACGTACGGTTCCGGCTCGTGCACGATGGGAACACGGTCCTGTCCACGCCGGGAACCGGGCGCACGGACGCCATCCTTTCAGTGTACGATCGGTCGGTCGCCGGACAGAGTACCGAGTTCGCCTCCGAACACGAAACGAACGAGGGCGTGCTCCGCGTTGAGGGATCGCTCGTCTATCCAGCCGTGACGCGATCGAAGCCGACACACGTCTACACCGCCGTCAACGGTCGCGCACTCTCCGAGACGACGATCCGGAACGCAACGATCGCGGGCTACGGCAGTCTCCTCGCTTCCGATCGATATCCGATCGCCGTCGTCGGCGTCACTCTCCCCCCTGAATGCGTCGACGTGAACGTCCACCCCGCCAAAGAATCCGTCCGGTTCACCGACGAGCAACGGGTGGCGACTGCCGTCGAGCGGGCGGTTTCGGAGACACTCTCCGGAACGGATCTTTCGCGGTCAGCCGAGTTTTCGTTCGATGACAGCTCGATCGACACCGAACGCCCAGCGACGTTCGAAGACGTTTCCGTCATCGGGCAGTTCCGTGAGCTGTATCTGCTCTGTGAGGACGGCGACGATCTGTTGGTGCTCGACCAACACGCGGCTCACGAGCGGATTACCTACGAGCGGCTCCGAGAACGGGCGGGCGAGACGATCGAATCGGTCGCGCTCGATCCGCCCCAGACGCTTTCGCTGACGCCGACGGAAGCCACGACAGTCGAGGAACACCACGACGCCATCGAGGCGCTTGGCTTTCACGTCGAGCCGTTCGGGAACACCACGTACCGAGTGACCGAACTGCCCGCGCCGCTCGGCCGGGTCACCGACGGCGATGCGGTCCACGACGTGCTCGATGCGTTCCTCGCTGGTGAGGAGCCCGAGGATCCACGCGATGCGCTGCTGGCCGAACTCGCCTGTCACCCCTCCCTGCGCGCCGGTGATACGGTTTCCACCGAGGAGGCTGCCACTCTCATCGAGCAACTCGGCGCGTGCGAACAGCCCTACGCGTGTCCGCACGGCAGACCTACCGTGCTCTCGATCGACGAGGCGACGCTGGCCCGGAGCTTCGAGCGATCGGACATCCGGTTCGAGTGAGCGGGAGCGAGACGTTCGATCGGCCCACTGAAACCGATCGATCCGAACTCTGTACTGGACCCACCATCTACCCCACGAAAGCCTCACAGTTTCTTCTTGGCGGTTCGGAGTCCGTCCTCAATCGATTCTCGCTCGAAGTAGAGGATTTCTACCGCAAGCACGGCGGTTGCGAGGAGAACGACCGCGTTGAACACCGCGTGTTCTTTCGTGTACAGGTAATACACCATGGAGGGGAGGAAGACGAGCGAGCCGACGAACCCGACTATCGGAACGTACCGGTTGGCATCGAGGGATTCCCGCTCTCGAACCGCGAGGAAGTTCATGGCACCGAACACCACGATAAACGAAAGCGAGGCGAAGGAGGTGATACCTTCGAGACTCCCGTAGATGGTGAAAAGAATGGTGAGACCGCCGATGATGAGCACCGTCCGCGCCGGGGCACCGCTCTTGTCCGCGTCGCCGAACTGGTCCGGTAACAACCCATCGGTCAACATGTTCTTTGCGTAGAGTGCACTGCTGAACAGCGTCGCGTTGATCGCGCTAGCCGTCGAAAAGAGGGCCGAGAGGCCGACCAGGGCCACCCCGACTGGCGGCATGAACTCCCCGGCGGCGATCATCAATGCGACATCGGCCTGGTTTTTCACGACCTGCTGGGGGAGGAGATTCGTCGTTGTGATCGCGACCAGCACGTAGATGAGGACGGCGACCGACAACGCGACGTACGTGGCTGTTCCGAGCGTCTCGTTTGAATCTTCGATCATCTCCTGATCGTAGAACAACAGTTGCCACCCTTCGTAGGAGACGAAGGTGACGGCAGCCCCGATCAGGGGGCTGAATCCGGGATCGGTGGTTCCCAGGGTAAGCGACCGTTGCTGAGCGGCGAACCAGACACCCCAAAAGCCGAAGACGAGGATGATCGCCACCTTCAACACGACGAGAACGTCCTCCGCGATACCCGTCTCCCGCACACCAAGGAGGTTCAGCCCAATGAAAACCAGGACGACCAGCGTCGAGAGAACGGGTCGTAGCTGAATCCCCATGACGCGCGCTACAGGGAGCATGTGCTGGCTGAAAGCACCGAACGCGTAGCCGTACATCGCCATCGTGCCGATGTATCCGATGAGGAGAGTCCAGCCGACCATTCCGGCCACGGTGGCGTTCCCCCAGTAGGATTCGATGAAGGTGACCGAAGCGCCGTCATCGTCCAGATTCCGGTTCAGATGGATGTAGGAGTATCCCGCACAGAGGGCGATGAGACCGGCGAAGAGGTAGGCAGTCCACGCTGCCGGCCCGGCGATCGACACGACGACGCCGAGGGCGGCGTAGATCCCACCGCCGACGACCCCTCCGACCATCATCGAGACCGTCTCGCTGAGGCCGAATTTATTGCCCATGGCGTCAATTGGACGGAGAACCGCAAAACCGTTGGGCGAGAAACGAGACGTCCCGATCCGCACCGGTCGAAACGGTGAGCTCTGATGACCCGATTCAATCACCGAGACGGCCGTTCTTACCGGTGAATCGTGACGGATTCGAGCACCACGTCCTCAACCGGTCGGTCCTGGCTGTCGGTCTCGACTGAGCCGATTTCGTTGACAACGTCCAGCCCGTCGGTCACTGAACCGAACACGGAGTGTTTGTCGTCGAGATGGGGTTGGGCGTCGAGCGTGATGAAAAACTGCGAGCCGTTGGTGTTCGGCCCGGAGTTGGCCATCGACACGGTGCCCGGCCCGTCGTGGGACAGTTCCTCGTGGAACTCATCGTCAAACTGGTAGCCGGGCCCCCCTCGACCCGTGCCGGTCGGATCCCCGCCCTGAATCATGAAGCCCTCGATGATGCGGTGAAAGAGCACGTCATCGTACAACGGCTCACCCTGTTTCGTCTCGCCGGTCTCGGGATCGGTCCATTCTTTCTCGCCGGTAGCAAGCCCAACGAAGTTCTCCACGGTGCGCGGGGCGCGTTCTTCGAACAACTCGATCTCGATGGTTCCGTGGTTCGTGTGCAGTCGGGCGTGCGGATTGTCACTCATGCGTATCGGTCGTTGCCCGGCACGGGGAAAAGACTCCCGGTCGGTGAGTTGACAACCGGTGTCGACTCAGAACGCTTTGAGCATCTCCAGGGTCTCCGCGGCACGTCCGTCGTCGATCGCCTCACGGGCCATGACGAGTCCTTCATCGATGGTGTCAGCGTCATCGCGGGCGTAGATCCTGAGCGCGGCGTTGAGCGCGATCGCATCGGCGAACTCGTCGGTGCGATCGCCGGTCAACACTGCTTCGGTGATCCGGGCGGAGTCGGCAGCGACATCCGGAACGGCGAGATCGTCGCTGGTCATGTCCATCCCGTACTCAGCGGTTTCGATCTCGAAATCTTCGAGTTCGCCGTCGGTCGAGACGGCCACTTTGGTCGAACCGGGCCGAATATCGTCGTACCCCTCCATCCCTTGGAACATGACGATCCGATCGACGTCGTACTGTTCGCTGGCGGCGAACGTGTCGATGATGCGTTTGGCGTAGGGAAGATGGTAGAAACTCCCGAGATGGGCGTTCGCGCGCGCGGGGTTGGCGAGCGTTTCGATCGTGTTGACGAACGTTCGAACGCCCATCTGCTCGCGCCGATCGCCAAGGGCGTGCACGGCGGGGTTGGCGTGGGGCTGATAGTAGAATCCAAAGCCGATGTCGTCGGTCATCGCGGCGCTCTCTTCGGGGCAGAACGCCGTTCGTACGCCGAGTTCTTCGAGCACGTGCTTGTAGGCACACGCCTTCTGTGTCGGGACGCGCTCTCCGCTGTGGACGACGACTGGCGTCCCCGCCGCGCCAGCGACGACACCCGCGCCGACGCCGAGCAGCGCCGAGGTGTTTTTCCCGTCGTAGTTCGCGCCACAGTCGAGTGGGTCACAAGAAGGGACTCCGAACGAGACCGATTCCTCAGCCATCACGTCGATGTAGGCCGCAAGCTCTTTGGGCGTGTTCCGTTTCCATCGGTTGGCCAACCAGAACGCGCCCAACGTCGTCGGATCCGGGGTGCCATTGAGGATGCGACGGAACGCCTCCATGGCCTGTTCTCTGGTCATATCCTCCGTCGACTTGGGACCCGATCCGATTATTTCCGTCATGAGTCGTTTGAGCGGCCACTCTCCGCGTGTTGATTCAACCATGATCTGGCTTCGTACCCCCTGTGCAAAAACATCTCGTTCGACCGATCGATTCCCGATGATATCGGCCGCCGTCGCGGATCGAATCACGCCGTCTGGCGCTGATCGTCAGGCTGTGGTCGAACGTTGTCGAGATACTCGGTGATCAATCCATTTACATATTCCGGGTTCGGAACGTTTGTGAGGACGAGATCCGATCCGCCGGTCCCAGCCGTATCGATCTGGATATGCCCGTAGCCCAGAAATCGCTCGGGGAGCGATTGCGTGTAGGACGTGTTCTGAATACGGTCGAGACGAATGTTCACGACGTTGCGAGAGATGATTCCCGTTTTCTTATACACCTCCTCGGCCGTCAGAACGTACTGAACGCTCCGGTAGTTCACATACGTCACTCCAGCGGTGAAAAGACCCAGACCGATAGGGACAAGCGAGAGAAGCTGTATTACTCCCTCGAAGAGGATCCCAACCCCGATACCGACGGCGATGAGGATGAGCCCAACGACGAACGTACCACCGACCGACCGCAAACTCGGATGCCCACTCCACACGAGCTGTTCACCCTCGGTGAGGGTGACCCACGACGGTGCGTCTGAGTTTCCCTGCATGTACTAGTACTATGTTTTGGAACAACTTGTCAGTATCCCTTATCTGGATGAGAATAGCTAGTTCGAATAGAGATAGTTGATATCCGTCCGCCGATCGGGAATGAATGCACAGAAAACAGCTTAAATGATCTAAATGACAGTAACGATTCTCCGAGTAACGATTCCAGAGATATATCTATACCGACCATATCTAATACAGATGATGTAAGGTGCGTCGGTCGGAACCGATAAACGGTAAACGATGACGTGCTTATTCGGGTTAATGAGCGCGTTGGAGAACGACTGGCGGGCATCTCTCGATGCCGTCGACGCGGAACTCATCGACGGGTACCAGAGTGGTGTTCCTGTCGAACGCCGGCCGTTCCGTTCGATCGGCGACACGCTCGGTATCAGCGAGACAGAGGCGTTGTCTCGGGTCCAACACCTCCGGGAAGCGGGCGTGTTCCGTCGGTTCGGGGCGGTGTTGAATCCGCCAGTGATCGGGAGTTCGACGCTCGCAGCGGTGCAGGCACCTGAAGACCGGTTCGGTGAGATCGCCACGATGATCAACCAGTACCAGCAGGTGAACCACAACTATCGCCGGGATCACGAATGGAACATGTGGTTCGTTATCACTGCTGCAACTCAGGAACGGCGCGATCGGATCATCGAGGAGATCGCCGCGGAGACCGGTGACGTGCTCGTGCTACCGCTGGTGACCGATTACTACATCGATCTCGAATTTCCTGTCGTGAACGCCGATCGTTTCGCTCGGGAGAGTCTTGGCCAGACAACTGTGACTGCGACACAGGTCAGTGAGAACGCCACCGCCGACCTTTCAACGCTCGACCGGCGGCTCCTCGTAGCGATTCAAGACGGACTTCCACTCACGAGAACGCCGTACAGCGATGTTGCGGAGACGATCAACGCCAGCACGGAGACGGTCGTTGCGAGCATCGACCGCCTGCTCGAAAACGGCTGTATCAAACGGATCGGGTGTGTCGTGAATCACGTCGTAACCGGCTTCGACAACAACTGTATGGTTGTTTGGGACGTTCCCGCCGAGTCACTCGACACCTACGGCGAGCGGGTCGGTGCGCTCCCCTACGTGACGCTCTGTTATCACCGACCGCGCCGTCCCGAACTGAACTGGCCGTACACCCTGTTTACGATGATCCACGGCCGGGACGCTGCTGCCGTCGAAGAACGTATCGACGAATTGGCGAATGAACATCTTCCAGTCGAACACGAACGGCTCTATTCGACTGAAACGTTGAAACAAACCGGTGCGCGCTACGAGTCCCTTCTCAGAGACTGACACCACGACAGCAATACCGGACGAAATGACGAAACGGATTCATTTTCCGGTGACGATTACCATTGGTCCGAGGAAGACCAGTCCGATACCGACGAGTTTCAAAACGACCTGACCGCCGAGCAAGCTGAGCGGCGTGATCAAAAACAGGAGACCGAACGCACCGAGATGCAGTCCCGTAATGGTCTTGCTCCGGAGCGGCAGGGTTCCGAGCAGTCCGAGCACGAACACGAGCACGAGTACGTGGCCGATGTTGTACTGGAGCAGGAAATTGTCGATTGCCTGTAGTGGGAGCGCGAACATCCTTATCCTTCATTCACGAGGGTGCGGATTTCAAGCTTCCGTTACTCGTTGCTTGGACGCCATCCATCAGTACCGTTTGGAGAAATCGATCGGTCGCACCAACAGATACCACAGTACGAAGATCGTAAGACCATACCCCATGATCCACATGACGTCAGCGGAACCGGCTGGGCCGACCCGGTCAAGAGCGTACACCATCACGCCAGTTACGACGATACCGATCACAGCGATGGCCCCCGTGATCAGGACCATCCGCGGGAGATCGCGCTCCGTGTCGGAAGTGAGCACGGAGTCAGAACCGGAGCCGGAACCGGAGCCAGAACCGGAACTGGAACCGGAATCTCGCCGTTCGTTCGTATTGGCGTTCGTCTGCTCGCTGGACCCGTCCATACTGAGGATACATCCTCCGACCGTGTGAAACTCCCGATTGTGCGCGCGTTCCAGAGCCAGCAGTTTATAGTCGGTGACGCAGGAACCACATGTAGTGAGCGACACTGGCGAGCGGACGGTTTCCCGACGATCCATCGATGCCGCGTGGGCCGATCTGTTTCCCTTCGATCCGTACCCCCAACAGACGGACGGCGTAGAGCACGTGTTGTCGGTGTGTCGGGACGGTGGGTATCTACTCCTCGAAGGAGCGTGTGGAACGGGTAAAACCCTCATCGCGCTTGTCGCCGGGACGCAACTGCTCGAAGAGGAGCGGGTTGACCGCGTGATGGCGGTAACACCGGTCAAACAGCAACTGAAACAGTTTGTCACCGATCTGGAAGCCATCAATGAGCATCGCACCGAGCGCGACCCCATCGCCGGCTTGGTGATGGTGGGCAAACGCGACATGCTTCCCTACGCCCGTGTCGGAACGCTTCCCGGAGACGGCAGCGTTCAGGCGGTATCGAGTGAGCTCCGCGAGACGACGGCGGCACTCATCCGCCGTGATGCAACCCACGAGCTTGCCGTTCAGCAGGGAGACCTAGACGGACGGCTCGATGTCTGTTCGGTTCCGGACTGTGATCGGCTCTCGTACGCATCCGAGGAGTGTCCTGACCATCGGAACGACCGCGAGGAGGACACTTCGTGGTACGATCCGGTTCGTGCAGCAGCGCTCTGTCACCTCGCCTCGTCGATGGACGGCCCGCGTCTGGAAACCGCTGGCGTGAGCGCCCCCTATCCGGAATCCCCTCCCCATACGCGTGATGTCCTCGTCGATCCCGAGACCACCGGAGCTGACGCTGGTCACTTCGATCCGTTTTATGCGCGCTTTTTCGCGAACGAAGAGTGGGTACCGTTCGGTTTCGGCGAAAGCAAAACGAACGTGCTCACCAGCGACACCATCGTTCGGGCCGCAGTTTCGCGGGGGATGTGCCCGCACGAGGCGATGGCTTCGCTGATGGAAGTCGCGGACGTGCTGGTCGGAAACTACAACCACGCGTTCGATCCCGTGACCCGCCAGCTCACCGACGAGAAAGCCGGTGTCCTCGACTCAGGAACGATGCTCGTCGTCGACGAGGCGCACATGCTCGAAGAGCGAGTGCGGGACCTCCTGTCGGAGACGCTCGGAGTGCATTCGCTCCGAACGGCCCACAAGGACATCGCATTGGCCCGTGAGTATCTCTCGGGGACGGGGGGCGAGCCGGGAGCCGATCCGAGCGCGCACCGACGCGAGGCCCAGTCCGTGCTTTCGGAGTTCAATGGGATCGATCAGACGTCGCTTCGAGTGGGACAGGAGTTCATCGAATGGCTTCTCAGTGCGATGGACGATGAGGTGACCGCGCTGCTACGCGAGGAGTACACCGATTGGCAGCGCCAGTTTCGGGAGGGATCACTTCCGGAGATCGATCACGAGATCCCGCTGCGTGATCCCCACGTCGTCGAATCCGATCGGCTCACCGACGCAGCCAGCAACGCGTTCGACGGCACTGTCTGGCGAGAAATGAAGTCCATCGGCGCTGCCGTGGCCGCCGTACACGACAACGACAGCCAGACGGATCGCACGCCGGTCGCCGATGGAGCGGGACGGTTTCTCGAACAGTGGGGAACTGCTAATGACGGAACGTACTTCCGGGAGATCGAACTCGAATACGCACCGAAACCGACCGAAGATACGACGTTGCCCGACTGGGCGACCGCGTACAACAGTGCGCTGTCGCTGTACAACTGCATTCCACACGAACCGCTCGCGGACGTGTTCGGCGATCTCGCTGGTGGTGTGCTCATGTCCGCAACGCTCGAACCGTTCGACGTGTACAAGCGTGTGAGTGGTCTCGACCGACTGTCCGACGTGCCAGACGGGACAGAAGAGACCGAGGATACATGCCGGGTGGCGACGGCGAGCTACGGCCTGTCGTTTCCCCCCGAGAATCGAGCGAGTTGGATCGTGGATCTGCCGCCGTTCACCTACCGGAACCGGGGAGATCCAGTAACAGACTACGAGGAGATGACCGATGCTCGGCGAGCACACGCCGGTGCCATCGTGACGATCGCCCGCAGTCCGGGCAACGTGTTACTCTGTCTTCCCTCGTATGCCGAAGCGGAGTGGGCAGTCGAATACCTCACGGACACCGTTTCAAAGCCCGTGTTACGCGATCGATCGACCGAGAGCGACGTGACCGACGCGATGCTCGATCGGTTTTTCCGGGACGACGAGACCGATCGAGTGCTCGTCACGAGCGCACGCGGAACGGTCACCGAGGGCGTCGACTACAAGGGCCACCGGCTCCATACGGCTGCCGTCGTCGGGGTGCCGTACGCCAACACCGCAACCCCGCGCATGAAAGCCGTGATGAACGCCTACGATCAGGAGTTCGACGCCGAGGGGTTCGAGTACGCGGTCCAAATCCCTGCTGTGCGGAAAGCACGCCAAGCGATCGGACGTGTGCTGCGGGGCCACGACGAGGTGGGAACGCGACTGCTCCTCGATCGGCGCTATCGTCCCGACGCACCACGTTCGGTTTCCACACTCTTATCGGCCGATCGCACCGAATTTTCCACCGTCAGCCCCGATATGCTCGAGTTCGCGCTCGATCAGTTCTGGGGCCGATAGCTCACAGAGCGGGTTCGAAGGATGTGATCCGATCGCGCCACGCCGATGGGATCGGCCGGGGGTCGCCGTCCTCGTCGACAGTTACCATCACCGACTCTCCGGTAGCCGCGATGCCGTCGCTCGTCCGGAGTTCGAACTCCATCGGGATGCTCGAGTCGTTCAGTTCCGTCGTCCGCACCGTGACCGCGACCGACTCATCAGACAGCGTCACCGGTCGCTGGTAGTCGATCGAGAGATGAGCGATGACGACACGACTGTCGTCAGCTGCCTTCTCAAGGACGTGGTCGAGATACGTTAACCGGGCCTGTTCGATGTACGTGCCATACACGGCGTTGTTGACGTGGTTTTCCGGATCGAGATCCCGATACCGCACGGCGATTTCTGTCGTGAACGGCTCCGTCTGACTCATCACCGCCATCTACGCCACCGGAACGGATGGAGCTATCGATCCGGGAGATCGTCTCTGTGCATGTTTCACGCAGTCACAACGGCGTGAAACACACCCACAGTGACCGACGAAGAAATCCTCGCTTCGTTCGCTACTGCTGATCGACCGTTCCAAACGGCAACAGACATCCCTGAATTGGGGCTGGACCGCTCACAGGCCCACCGGCGATTACAACGATTAGCCGATATTGGATCATTCGAAAATCGAAAATCGGCAGCCGCGCGGTTGTCTGGTGGAAGTCAAAAAGCACGACGATGAGTCATCCCCCGATATTTCTGGTGGCGATCCGGACGACAAATTCTGAAATCATGCTGTCATGTTCGTAAGCGAACCGACCGACGTAGCTGTAAACGTAGACAAGTATTTATACTGTGAATAGAGGAAACGAGCCGTGATAGAGCGGCTCCGACGGCGTTATTCGTCGATACCGGCGCGTTCTATGCTTGGTTCATCTCACAACGAGATATCGATGCTTTTGGTTTGGGTGTACTGTTCGAGCGTTTCCCGACCGCGCTCTCGGCCGATCCCCGACTGTTTGTAGCCGCCAAACGGCATGCCGGTCGGGAAGTCGTTGTACTGGTTGACCCACACCGTGCCGGCTTCGAGATCCCGAGCCGTGTGGTTTGCCTGTTCGATGTCGCTGGTGATGACACCCGAGGCGAGTCCGTACTCCACGTCGTTTGCCAGCTCGATCATCTCCTCGTAGCTCTCCCACGAGAACACTTCAAGCACGGGACCGAAGATCTCCTCTTGGACGGCCTCGTGGTCGTGGTCGATGTCGGCGATGAGCGTCGGTTCGACGAAACAGCCCTCGGACAGCGCGTCCGCCTCGGGCACGCCGCCGCCGGTCAGGATCGAGGCACCATCCTCGCGGGCTTTCTCGACGTACGACAACGTTCGATCGCGCTGTTCTGCAGAGACTTTCGGTCCGAGTCGGGTCGAATCGAGCAACGGATCACCGACGGTGAGATCCTCTGCGGCTGCGACCAGCCGATCCATGAACTCGGATTCGATCTCTTCGTGGATGAACAGCCGCGAGCCTGCGGTACAACATTCTCCCGTGTTGTAGAAGATGGCCAGCACAGTCGATTGAACGGCCGTTTCCAGATCTGCGTCCGGGTACACGATGATGGGACTCTTGCCACCGAGTTCGAGCGTCACGTCGGTCACCGTTTCGGCAGCGTTTTTCATCACCTGCTTGCCCACCGCCGTCGAGCCGGTGAACGCGAGCTTTCGGACGCCCGAGTGACTCGTGAGTGGTTCACCGGCGTCGGAACCGTAGCCGGGAACGACGTTCACGACGCCCGCCGGAAGCGCGTCGTCGATCTCTGCCATCAGCTTCAACGCCGAGAGGGGCGTCTGTTCGGCCGGTTTCAACACCACCGTGTTACCGGCTGCCAATGCGGGGGCGAGTTTCCACGCCGCCATCAACAGCGGAAAGTTCCACGGAATGATCGCACCGACCACTCCGTACGGCTCTTTCACCGTCGTCACCCGCCGGGAGCCATCGGTCGGAACAGTTTCTCCCTCCGAATCGCGTGCGATCCCCGCGAAATACCGGAAATGTTCAGCCGCCAGATACGCATCACCACGGGCCTCCGTGATCGGCTTCCCGTTGTCGAGCACATCAAGGCGCGCGAACGCGTCCAGTTCGCTTTCGATCCGGTCGGCGATCGTTTCGAGTAGCCGCTGGCGTTTTGCTGGCGACACGCTTTCCCACTCCTCGAACGCTTCTTGGGCCGCACTCACCGCCCGGTCGACGTCCGCCGCGTTCCCCGCCGAAACCTCGGCGAGCAGCTCGCCCGTGGTCGGATCGTGCGTTTCGAGCGTTGCCCCAGAGGCGCTCTCGACCCATTCACCACCAATGTACAGTCCGAGTTGGTCCGGGATGACCTCTTGGGCCGCCTCGGCGTGTCGCTCGTGGATGGCACGCTGCTCGTTTTGAGAACCAGATTCCGGTTCGGATTCGGATGCCATACCCCAACGCTACGAACGCCACACCATAAACGTGCGTGTATATTAACAGTATTCTGATTGTATATCGCTCAGCCGAGCCGTGGGAGCTTCCCGTGGTTGAGCACCACGGTTTTCGTCTGTCGGTAGCTTTCGAACGCCTCTTTGTCGAGTTCGCGCCCGAGACCGGACTGTTTGTAGCCGCCGTGGGGTACGTTGTCGAACAGGTCGTTGTACGTGTTGATCCACACGGTACCGGCTTCGAGCGCATCGGCGGTTTCGTGGGCCGTGTCGAGATCCGTCGTCCAAACGGCCGAGGCGAGTCCGTATTCGGTGTCGTTCGCCAGCTCGATCATCTCTTCGCGGTCGGTCCATTCGATCACGCTCACCACGGGACCGAACACCTCATCGCACGCGACAGTGTCGTCGTTTTCCACGTCAGTGAGCACCGTCGGTTCGAAAACGGGGGCGCCCGCGAGATCGGGGGCCTCTGGTGTGCCACCACCCACAGCGACGGTGGCTCCTTCTTCGACAGCGGTGTCGACGTAGTTTTGCACGCGGTCGAGGTGGGCGTGGTCGACCAACGGACCGATATCCGTCATGGGGGCCAGCGGATCACCGACGGTGAGCCGCTCCATTTCCTCGGTGAATCGTTCGAGGAACTCCTCGTGAACGTCAGTATGAACGAACAGCCGCGAGCCTGCGGTACACTGCTCGCCCTGATTGAAAAACGAACCGATGAGCGCACCCTCGACTGCGTCGTCGAGATTGGCGTCGGGAAAGACGATGTTCGGGTTGTTTCCCCCGAGTTCGAGCGAGACCGCCTTGAGGTTCGACGTTGCACCTTCCATCACGCTCTTGCCTGCTGCCGTCGAGCCGGTCATCGACAGCTTCCGAATCTCCGGATGGTTCGTGATCCGCGCACCCACGTCGGGACCGGTTCCGGGCACGACGTTTACCGTGCCGTCCGGAAGGTGGTCGTTCATCACGCCCGCCACTTCGAGCGTCGAGAGCACCGCTCGCGGTGACGGTTTGAACACGATGGTGTTGCCCGCCGCGAGCGCCGGACCCATCTTCCAGGCGACGAACATCGAGGGGAAGTTCCACGCGCTGATCTGTCCGACCACACCGTACGGCTCACGGCTGGTGTACGCGAGCTTGTTGGATGCGCTCGATGGTCGACGACCCTCGTCGGCCGTTCGGGCAAGGCCCGCGAAATAGCGAAACTGCGAGATCATGATCGTCGCATCGACGAACAAGGAATGTTGATTGGCCTTACCCATCTCTAAGGAGTCGATCCGTGCGATCTCCTGTTTGCGTTTCTCCAGCGCGTCGGCAATGTCGTCCAAGGCGTCGGCGCGCTGCATGGGATTGTAGCTCCCCCACGTCTCGTTGAACGCTTCTTGAGCGGCTGTGACCGCCCGGTCGACGTCCTGAGCGGTGCCACGCCAGTACGTTGCTAGCGTCTCGCCGGTCGTCGCATCGATCGCCGCACACTCCTCCCCGTCCTCGCTTTCGACCCACTCCCCACCGATCAACTGCCCGTACGGCTCGTCGGACAAAACGGTGTCCGCGATCTCCAGATGGCGCTCTCGAACGTCCTCGGATACGGTTCCACGCTCACTGTCGAAATTGTCCCGTTGCATGGTGTGATCACCCATCCGACTGCTTGCCACACCCATGATCGTTACCCACATATAATTTCGTGAACGTTAACAAACTCGCTGGTCGTGTCGTACATCTCAGACGTGTCATGAGTGTTGACCGGAAGCGCTTCGAAGCAGGATGCCTGTCGTCGCAGATCATTCTCATCGTCTGAGTGTTTTTATTAGTGACTGGAACATATCCGAGGTTATGTCGTCTCCGAACGCGATCGACGCAGAGGCCCTCACGAAACAGTACGGTTCGACGCGGGCCGTTGACGCTCTCGACCTTTCGATTCCACCGGGAACGGTGTACGGATTTCTGGGACCGAATGGAGCCGGAAAAACGACAACGATTCGGATGTTGGTGACGCTGCTCCAGCCAACCGGTGGAACGGCCGCCATCGACGGACAGCCCATCACCGACCGCGATCGAGTAGTATCACGACTGGGATATCTGCCCGAGTCACCGCCGTTGTACGAGGAGCTGACGGGCCGCGAGCAGTTGGAGTACATCGCAGGACTGCGAGACATGTCCGACGACCACGCCACAGAGCGCATCGACGAGCTGTTGGAGCTGTTTTCGCTCACGAGCGACGCGAACAAACGCATCAACACCTACTCGAAAGGGATGAAACAGAAGACGGGGATCATTCAGGCCATTTTGCACGATCCGCCGGTCGTGTTTCTCGACGAGCCGACCAGCGGTCTCGATCCCCGTGCGGCGCGCACGGTTCGGGACACGATCGCTGATCTCGCGGCCGGAGAGACGACAGTGTTCCTCTCGACGCACATCCTGCCTGTGGTCGATGAGATCGCCGACACGGTGGGGGTGCTGTACGATGGTGACCTGGTAGCCGAGGGACCACCCGAGAATCTCAAACAGCGGGTCGGATCGGGTGGATCGCTCGAAGACGCGTTTCTCGCCGTGACTGACGGGGATGACCTCGTCGGGGGGCGATGATCCGATCCGCGCCGGCGATTCGCCCTGTACGGCGAGTGTACCGGATCGCTCGGACCGATCTCTGCAATCGAAAGCGATCGATCGAAGGATCGAATCAGGTCATCGCCCTCGGGATCGCGGGACTGTTTGGTGTATTGGTGGGGTTCATGGCCATCATCGGTCTGTTCGTGGCTGGCAGAGCCATGGGTGATACAGCCATGTTGGGTCCTGCGCGCAGTGTGGGAGCGGGCGTGTTCGGAATGACGGCTGTGATGGCTACCGTGCGCGTAGCACAAGGGTTGGGACTGCCCTCCGAAGCAGACGGGTTGTTGACGACCGTCCCCCACCGCGAGGCCGTCGCCGGATATCTTCTCGCGGAGATCACCGTGCTGTTGGGCGTTCCTGCGCCGTTCGTGATCGTCGGCGCGATCTCCTTCGGGATCGGCGCAGGATCGGCTGTAAGCGTCGTTCTCGTAGCAGTTTCCCTGTTGTCGGTCAGCGTGCTCGGCGTCCTCTGTGGGACCGGTCTCGGAACCGGTGTGCGGGTACTCATCGCGCGCTCGCCCGTGGTGGCTCGCTTGCGAGGAGCGATCGGCATCGCCCTCATGATCGCTTACTTTTGGGTGCTGTTCACCGGATCGACCGAATCGGTGTTCGAGCCGTTCTTAGCCGTGGTCGGGGCGTCGCCAGTCGGTTGGTACGGCGATCTCGCGCTGCTCGCGGTCCAAGAGACGAATAGCGTCCGTTCCATCGGCGCGATCGGTGTCACGCTCGTCGGGATTCCTGGAAGCGGTGCGGTTTGTGGGCTGCTCGCGGGACAGCTCTGGTATCGCCGTTCGGTGACACCGAACGCGGCGAGTGGCTCCACGAAGATGGGCACCGTCCCGATCGCCGGCGTTTCTCTCTCCGTTCCGATGCGTCATGTGATTCATAAAACGTGGCTCAGAGCACGCCGGGCACCGCTTCGGCTGGCGTACGCCGGGTACCCGTTGTTTTTGTTGGTTCCTGCCCTCGAAGACATCACACAGCTGAGCGTTCCCGCCTCACTTCCGGGGGTGATCGCCTTCTACGGCGCGTGGGCGACAGGCGCGACGTTCACGTTGAATCCGATCGGGGATGAGGAAGCGGTGTTACCGATCACGCTTACGACGCCCGTCCGTGGGCGCTCGTTCATCGGTGCGCTCTGTCTCGCTGGACTGTTGATCGGGCTGCCGGCGACCGTTCTCGCCGTCGTCCTCACCGGGATGATCGCATCACCACCGCTTTCGCCCGTCGAATTCGTTGGTGTTGTGGTCACGGCGGTCGTGCTCCCCCTTACCGCGACCACGATCGCCGTCGGCGCTGGCACCGCCTTCCCCCGCCTCGAACCCGCTATGATAACCCGTTCACGAGAGGCTGTCGTTCCGAGCCTCTTTGCGTTCACGTTCTTCTCACTGGTGTTCGGACTCGTCAGCCTCCCCGCATTGTTGGTCCTCACCCCCACAACACGCCACGTCCTCAGTGGCACCAGCGAACCCGTTCTACTCGCTGGCGGCATCGGTCTTACTGTCGTGTTTGGTGGCGTCACAGGGGCTGTCGCCTTCTCTCGGGCCACGACGGCATTCGAGGACTATTACTATAAGTAATTCCATTTTCCGTGATATTTTGTGTACTGGCAGCAATGTTCGTGTATGACACGCGACTCCGTGCGTCGGTCGTCCGAGTCCACCGGCGACGCAGACGCGTCGGAGGACAACGCTGCGTACCTAAATCGGGTAGCCGACCGCTTGGAACACAGCTACGATCTCGACTGGGAGCGTCACGTTCACGGCGAATCGTTCGAGCTGTACGGCCGCTTGCGGATCGAGCACCGAAAACAGTTTCTCCATCCCTCGATCACCTACGCCGATCACGGTTCCCACGAACACCTGTTCGTCCGGCGAACGTCGCCAGTGAAACGCGCCGATCTCGATCGACTCGTCGAATTGGGACATACGCTTGCTGAAGAGTGGATCGATCCGGACGAAACCCATTACAGCACGGAGTTCACGTTCGTGCTCATCGCACCCGAGATCACTGATGCTGTCCGCGCGTTCGTCGACGGCTTCCGGGATCGAACGCTGCTCAAACTCGGATTTTACGGGCATTACGAGGTAAACCTCGTGGTCGTCGCCCCCGAACGACAGGAGTTCGTGGCGAGCACGAACGCGGAGATCGAAGCGGCGTTCGCACCCTGGGACAGGCAAGAACCCAACCCAGAACCGGGAGGGTGGTTCGACCGGTTGGTCGGTCGACTCCGGTCGTGATCGTCCCCAAACAGAGAGAAACGATATAAGAACTGGTCGTGTTACGGGACATATGGGTACACACGAACGATCATCATCGGATGAACCGAACGAGGACGACGGTGAAGTGAACGAGCGGCTAGACAGGCTGCTCCGTCTGATCACATATCTCCCTTAAATCGAGAGGAGCCGCTCGATCAGTCGTCGGCAGGCTCTTGGGTTTCCCGTCCAGTCAGTGAATCCAGACCTCTGGCGCTCAGGACGTTGTCGTATCCCATTTTCATCACCGAGATGGCGAGTGCGACGAGCACCAGCGCGAGGATACTCTGGAACACCAGCGACGCCAATTCGAGACCGGTCGCCCCGGTTTCGAGGATGGTTTGGGGGTTTTTGATGAAGGCGATCCACAGCAGGGCCACGATCGTGATGACCAGCATGATGGCCATCGGGACACCCGTGCTGAGGAGTTGTTTGCTGTCGTCCCAGTTGACGAGCCACACGGTTGCCGCCAGTAACGCGAGAGCCGCGAGCGTCTGGTTTGCCCCACCGAACAGCGGCCAGAGGCTACTCCACGTCCCACTCGCGATAAGCACGTAGGCCAGCACGCCCTGGACGAAGAAAGCGTTAGTGTACCGATTCACCGCGAGCCGCTCAAGACGGCTCGTCAGCTTGCTTTCGCCCGACGTGTCGGACGTTCCGACGATCTCCTCCATCATGTACCGTCCAAGTCGGATCGCGGTGTCGGTGCTCGTCAACAGAAAACTCACGAACACCAGCCCGATGAACGTCGTTCCGTACTCCAACGGGATCCCGAAGCTGTGCAGCATCACTGCCCCGCCAAGCGGGAAGTTCGCCATCGCACCGGCGAGTCCGGCGTCGAATTCCGTCGCGCCGACGATCATCAACGCGGCGATCGCCGTGGTGGCGAGCACTCCTTCGCCGAGCATCGCTCCATACCCGATCGACCGAGCGTCACTCTCCTTGTTGAGCTGCTTTGCGGTCGTCCCGGAAGAGACCAGCGAGTGAAAGCCGCTGACCGTTCCACACGCGATCACGACGAATAGGAACGGGAAGATCGGACCGATAGCCGGGCTGTAAAAGCCGAGGAACGCCGGGAGCTGGGAGTCGAGAGTGTACGTAGCTCCCTCATAGGAAACCGGTTCGAACAGCCCCAACAGCGTTCCGGCGATCGCGGCGAGCACCATCCCGCCAACGCCGGTGTACAGCAGAAACGACGAGAGATAATCGCGGGGTTGGAGCAACATCCACACCGGGAGTACGGCCGCAATGGCGGCGTAAATGATGATCACCGGTGCCCATGCTGCTGCGTTCTCTCCGAGTGACGACGCTAGGGGCAACCACGACCCGCCCTCACCGAACAGGACGATCACCTCCGGGGCGAGATCTCCCGTGGCGAACAGCGCGATCGGGTACTGAATCCCGATCCAGACGCTCACGAACACGGCCGACACGAATGCGACCGTTCCCGGGATGAACGGTAAATCGAGCTGGTAGAGATAGACGCCGAACACTAGCGCGAGTCCGATGTACAACACGCTGGCGGTCGCCGCGCTCGGATACTCGTCGAAGATAGTGGCGACCACGTACGCAAACACCGCGAGCACGAGAATAAGAGTCAAAAATGCGAACCACAACAACATGTTCTTGCTGCGCTCGCCGACGTACTCACCGATGATGTAGCCGATCGAACGGCCATCGTGGCGCAAGCTCGCGCTCAACGACATGAAATCGTGTACAGCACCGAACAACGGATTGCCGATGGCGACCCACAACACTGCGGGCAACCATCCGAACGCCGCTCCCGCAGTGATCGGTCCGATGATCGGCGCACCCCCCGCGATGCTGGAGTAGTGGTGTCCGAGTAACACCGATTTTTTCGCCGGAACGTATTCCTGTCCGTCGTCGTGTTTGTGTGCCGGTGTCTCCTCTTCGTCGTCCAACTCTACGAATCCCGCGAGGTACTTCGAATAGCTGAGGTATCCAACGCTGTACAGCACCAACACCGTGACGATAAGCCAGAGTACTTGTACCATGGGTCTGCATATCTATGGCGATCTAGTCAATATAAACGTTCTTGTCGAACCTCATGATCGTATCATCTCTCATACATCCAGTCGGAGTATGAGGGTGCCACGACGACTCTGCCCGAAACGTCAGTCCGCAATCGAAACATCAGGTTCGGTGAACCTGCCACGTGATAGTCGATTCTAGTGTGTAATTAAGTATGAATCCGGTACCGATACCGATGATATTGGCTAATAGATACCAAACATCAAACATCTGGTTGAGAATCATCAGTACGGATACACCGACGCCAGTGCCGACGAGTCGGACGAGATGGGAACGGGCCAAACGAGTGCCGATCCAACGGTTCTGGGAGGTAGGAGTTTCCGCGAAGGTCCAAAACTCGTTAAGAACGAACATTGCCGTGATCGAGGCTTCCTTTCCTCCGAGCGCAGCGAGCACGAGCGGCGGCTGCCAGACTTCCATCAGTACGGCAAGAACAGCGTTATCGATGAACATGCCGAGCAGACCAACAAGGAGGAACTGGCCGAAACGACCGCTTAGCCACACCGACGTTCCCATCTCTAGTAGAAGTGCTCCGAGGCGGCTGTTGGTCACGATATCGTAGCACCCCGACCGGGTTCTAGTGGGCGGAACGACGGCTGTGCGTGAGAGGTAGCACTGGTTCGATTCAGCCTGACGAGCACGTACGGTCCGAAATATTCCGAGGACATCGACCCGACACGGCTGTGCATCCGGTCGATCCGTGCTGTCTCGGATTCGTTGATGAGCACGTACTCGATAGTCGGGTCTGTGTTGATCCCGTCGATCGTGGCCGAGCGCAACGGTCGCTCGGCGTGGAACACGAACGCATAGATCGAGATGTCGGCACTGGAATGAACGTACACCGGCGTATCGGGCGGTGTCATCGAATGCAGTCCGTTTGCGAGTCGTTCCTGTTGTTCGGAGGCGCGCCAACCGGTGTCATCAAACGGAACTTGAACGAGGACAACTACGATCAACGATGCAATGAATACGCGCTTGCCAACAGTGAGATACCGGGCATCGATCCAGCCCGACAGGGAGACCGCTCCGACCCACTGGTTGCGATAGACGACGGCGATGTGAACACCGAGAACACCGATCGCTACACTCGCCCGAGCAGCTGACTCGGGAATCGTCGGTATTACCGGTGTCATAGCGAGCGTCTCACCGACTAACTCCGTTCGCATTACAGTCATCCATCCACCGACTGCAAGCCCGGCTGCCTCCGGTCCGGATCGAAGCCCACGATCGACGAGACGGCCACAGAGCAGTCCCATCGGGACGACCATCGGCATGAGATACCATCTGTGATTGCCGGTCGGAAGGAAAAAGGCGAAGACAACGAGCGCCCACCAGCAGATGAACACCGTTTCCGTCGTTTGACGGGAACGGCCACGGCGAAGCATCACACCGAGCGGGACGGTCACGAGCGCGGGCAAAAACAGAAACCACCACGGCGCAAAAAGGACAGGTGCAGTACGGAAGTATGGGAAGTTCATGAAGCCGAACGTGCCGGTATGGGTGACCTTCTCGCCAGCCACACGATTGAAAACTTGCTCATAAAACATCGACACCAACATTCCATCGTGGAGCAACTCGACGACTGCAAACCACGAGAACGGAACAAGGACTGCCAGAGTGACACCGAAAAGCGCCCCACGAGAGAGAAACGCCCGCCAGTGGACGAAGACCAGCGGAAGCACGATGAACGCGAATATCCCAGCGTTAAATCCCTTGGTGAGAACGGCAACGCCGACGGCCAGTCCGGCCACGGAGAAAAGACGCGTTCGGGAGCCGTCGCGTCGAACCCCTAGAAACAGCGCATACACAGCGAGCGTCCCAAAAAGGAGCATGGGAACGTCCATGGCTGCACTCCGACCGCCATGGTAGTTGTCGAACACCATCGTAGCCGAGAGCACCACCACAGCAGCGACGAAGCCGGCGTTGCGTGAGTAGATCGTCCGCCCGATCCGGTAGGTGAGCACAGCAAGCAGTAAGGTACAAACGACGGCTGGCAGCCGTCCAGCCGTGGGCGAGACACCGAACAGTTCCATCGAAACAGCCTGTAGCCAGATCGCAAACGGTGGCTTGAGTAAAAACGGCTGCACACCAACGATCTCAGATCCCGACCAACCGTTGTAGGGAACGTGCGGTACTACCCAATAGCCTCGCTCGACGGCGAAACGGGCGGCTGTCATGTACGCCGTCTCATCCCACAAGGAAA
The DNA here is from genome assembly GCF_023115355.1 of Halocatena salina. Lineage (NCBI taxonomy): Archaea > Methanobacteriati > Methanobacteriota > Halobacteria > Halobacteriales > Natronomonadaceae > Halocatena > Halocatena salina. The sequence goes on along the minus strand of NZ_CP096019.1, from coordinate 1,905,153 downwards.
CTGGCCTGTCGAGTCTGTGAAAATAAGCAAAACCCCAGCCGATGACGATCAGGAAAACGTACCACACATCGCTACGATCACCTACTCTACGACCAGTAGAGATGAATCTATGTAGTAAGTTCATATTTCACTGTATTTCTATAGCACTTCTTCTGAGAGATAATGATGAATGTTTTGTGTTTTCACTTCTGCCGACAGAACTAAGAGGATGGCCCGCACTCGGACAGTTAGTTATCTAGACGGGAACTACGCGACGTTTTCTACCGTTCAACCGACAGGCCACTCGCAACGTCATCGAGCAGGTCGCCCTTGATCTCACCGGCTCGTGTTTGGATGGTAGCGACGACGGGCGGTGCCAACGTCCGGATGGTGTCGAGACGTTCGCGTTCGGTGGCACAGCGTTGACGGAGGAACTGTCCACCTTGTCCCTGTTCGTCATCGTCGGGTTGGGGTGTGAGACGATTGACGATCAGACCCGAAACGGGGAGATCGTGATCGGTGAGATCTTCGATCGTACGCCGTGTTTCGCGAATGGAGAGTTCGTCGGGGGTGAGTACGAGATAGAACGTCGCCGAATCCCGGAGCATCCGCCCGGCGAACTCGAATCGATCCTTTCGCTCTCGAAGCCTGGCGATGATGGGGTCGGTTTCGGCTTTCCGCCTCGCTTCTCGGTCGCCGATCGCCGCCTTCTCGAACAGATCGATGCTCCGGGTTCGCTTCTCGATGAGCCGCTCGATCCACCCATCGAGGGCGTCGGGAAGCGACAGCAGCCGGAGGGTCCCTCCCGTCGGGGCGGTGTCGAAGACGATGCGGTCGTACGCCTCGGCGTCGGCCATCACGTCGATGAACCGGTCGAACAGTGCGGCCTCGTAGGCACCGGGTGTTCGGTGGGCGAGTTCGATCTGTCGATCGATCGCGTTGACCATCGAGGCGCTCACGTGGTCGTCCAACGCCCGTTTGGTTTCCTGTAGATGCTCATCGATCTCCGCTGTGGGATCGATCTCCATCGCAGAGAGATCCTCGTACCCCTCGACAGGAGTGGGCTCGTCACCGAACTCCTGTTCGAACACGTCGCTCGTGCTGTGTGCCGGATCCGTCGACACTACCAGCGTTCTAACGCCCGCCTGACTACACTGTAGGGCGTACGCCGAGGCAACCGTCGTCTTGCCAACCCCGCCTTTTCCCCCGAAGAAAACGAACGATCCCATCAGAAGTGGTACTGTTGGCCCTTTCGTTCGAGCAGCGACTCACGATCCCACAACCGCCGCTCCCATCCCTCGAACTCCCCGGCCAGATACGGCAGGAGTTCTGCGGTGTAGTAAGCGATCGGACTCGGGATTCCGAAGGCGTCCGGAAAACACGCGAGCAAAAACGTGTCCTCGACGTCTTCCGCCTCCTTTTCGATCAGCTCGTACGCCGGATGCTCGATCATCCCGTGGTACAATCCGTGTGCCCACTCCACGAGGTGCTGATAGTATCGCTCGATTCGATCCGCGAGTGTCATGTGCTCACGGTCGCCGACCGGACGGGAAAAGCATGTCGGCGTGGGAAGGCGGAACCATGCATGTTCTATTTTGTATATCTTTCGCCGGCGGAGGATAGCAAGCGCCCTCACTGCGGTTGTCGCCGCTGTAGACGGATCGGATTCACCCTCTTTATCACTGTCGCTATCCGGAATAGAGATATGGCCATCGAAGACCGAGATAACGTCCACGTCATCACACACGCGCTGGCGCGGGACACGCTGTCGACGCTTCGTGACACGAGCACGGCGCAAGTGTCGTTCCGGAAGGGACTCGTCAAACTCGGGCGCGTCTGTGGATACGAGATCATCGACGGTGCGATGGAGACGGAGTACGTTCCGGTGACGACGCCGCTCACGGAGATCACCGGTGAGCGACTCACTGGACTCGACGACGTGGTGATCATCAACGTGCTTCGCGCGGCAACGCCGTTCGTCGAAGGACTGTTGAAGGCGTTTCCGAGCGCGCGACAGGGGATCATCAGCGCCGGGCGCGACGAGCAAGCTGGGATGGACGAGGATGGCACGTTTCCCATCTCCATCGATTACGTGAAGCTACCGGACATCAATCCCGAGGACACCGTGATCGTCGCGGACCCGATGCTCGCAACGGGCAGTACGATGTGTGCCGTTCTCGAAGAGGTGCTTGACAACCAACCCGATCCCGAAAACCTGTTCGTGCTCTCGGCTGTGAGCGCGCCCGATGGCGTGTTGCGCGTCGACGAGGCTGTTCCCACGGCAACGCTTCTCACCGTCGCTCTAGACGACCACCTCGACGAAGACGGCTACATCGTCCCCGGTCTCGGTGACGCCGGTGACCGGGCGTTCGGAACCGATTGACGCTGTCAATACGACCGGTTACCCCTTCGTTTCGGGTGGAAAAGGAACCTCAATGATCAGCATATGATTTTTGGATAGAAAACAGAGCAGCCCGTACGACCGTCGGGAGTTTCCGAAAATGGAGCCACCTCCTTATTCGTCTCGGTTCTCGATCAGTCGATCTTCGCACGGCCGCTCGTTGCGCTTTGGAGCCGATCGCACAAGTCGTCGCTGTCGGCGACTGGCACCCGCACGTCGAACGCAACCTGCTCCTCGTAGGTGGCCTCAAACTCGACGCCGGCGCTTTCGAGCGTTCCGCGTACCGTTCCCGAATCGTCGTAGTCGACGGTGACGAGGAGTTCCTCGTGAGGGACGGTGTCGATGGTGCCTGCCGCGTCGATCGCTTGGGTGGTTACCCGGGAATACGCACGGACAAGTCCACCGACGCCAAGCTCAGTACCGCCGAAATGTCGCGTTACGACCACGGCCGCATTTTCTAGCTCTTGGCCCTGTAGCACATTCAACACCGGCTTTCCAGCCGATCCAGACGGCTCCCCGTCGTCGCTCGAATACTCCCTAAGCAATCGGCGTTCCGTCCCCGTGTGGACGCGGTAGGCCGGGACGTTGTGGGTGGCGTCGGAATGATTCTCTCGGATGGTTTCGACGAACGTTTCGGCGGCGACCTGCCCCGTTACAGGCGATGCGTGGCCGATAAACTCCGAGCCTTGAATAGAAACGACGGCTGTTCCCCGTCCGGCCAACGTGCGATACGCTTTGGTGGTGTCCATGCTGTTACAGTCGCAACAGCTGTGCGTGTCGCGTGCCATCGAAATCGAGCACTGACGCTTCGTCGATGATCCCGTGTTCGATGGCGATCGTCACGGCACGGGTGCCGACGATATTGGCGATCGTCGCCCGCGAGAGCGCCTCGATCACGGCGTCTTCGTCAGCGGTTCGGGCATCATCGGCGTAAAACTCCGCGTCGACCGTGAGCGTCGCTTGCTCGTTTTCAAACGTGTCTCCGACGACGTCGGTGTCACACACCGCAACGAGCAATCCCCGATCCGTTTCGTGCTGTGTGAGTAACATCCTCACTCCATCATCCGACTCTCTGCTTGTTGGCGTATCTCTTCGGCTTGAGCGGCGACTTCTTCGGCCTCCTCGTCCTTTCCAAGCTCTTCAAGCGCCGTGGCCTTCTCTTCGAGGATGTCGGCGTTTCTGAATCCGAGACGAAGTGCGTTGTTGAAACAGTCGACGGCGTCCTCGGCGAGACCACGTTCCGCGAGGAAAAAGCCACGGTTGTACCACGCTTGGCCGAACCGGGGATCGAGTTCGACCGCGCGTTCTGAGTGGGAAAGTGCCTGCTCGGACCGGCCAGATTCCCAGAGCGCGTAGGCGAGATTGGTTTCCGCAGTCGCAGCGTGTTCGCTCTCCTCGTCGATCCGGAGCGCTTCCTGATACGCGCCGATCGCCGCGTCGTACTCCTCCAGTTGCGCGTGGGCAGCCCCCTTGTTCACTCGTGCCTCCTGTTTGAGGCGATCATCATCGGTCAGACGGGCGACGCGCTCGAACGTCTCGGTCGCCTGCTCGTACCGATTGATCTGCGTGTATTCGATGCCGATCTCGATGAGCCGTTCCACGTCGATGTCGTCCTGTGGTAGCTGGCCCACGTCGAGATTGTCTGTGAGCACCCGTGAATCCACGGGATCGACCTGACTCGGATCGATGTCGAACTCGGGTTCGAGATCGAACCCCTCGTAGGGATCGTCAAACCCCTCACCTTCGGAGAATCGGTGGGACGGATCACCGTCGTCAGCCATGCTCGTGGTAGGTAACAAGCACGGTTAAGCGCTGCGCCACGAAAACCGAGTATGCGCCTGTTCATCAGCATCGACCTCGACACGGTCGACGAACTCCAAGCGGCACAAGCCCCGTTCGAGGCTCTCAGTGGGATCCGTACCGTCGATCCCGAGCAGGTCCATTTCACCCTCAAGTTCATCGGTGAGATGGATGAACAGCGGCTCCCGGACCTGCAAACGGCGCTCTCGGAGGCAATCGCTGACGCAGGAGTCCAGCCGTTCGATGTGGCAGTTGGGGGGTATGGGGCGTTTCCGAGTCACGACTACATCAACGTCATATGGGTCGGCGTCCGAGACGGGAACCGCCAGTTCCACCACCTTCACGACGCGATCGAACAGCGGACGGTCGATCTCGGCGTCGAACCAGCCGATCACTCGTTTACGCCACACGCGACGATCGCGCGCATGGATCACGCCGCGGAGAAAACACGCGTCCAAACCGTGCTTAAAGAGCGGGATCCGGACGTTGGATCGACACACGTGTCGGCCGTTGAACTCATAGAAAGCAGACGGACACCTTCGGGACCCCAGTACCGAACCGTACACACCGTCGGGCTGTAGAGCCAAAGGAACAACCATTTAACTACCGCCGCGGAAATACCGATAATATGGGCAAGAAATCGAAGGCCAAGAAAAAGCGGCTAGCGAAGCTAGAGCGCCAAAACACCCGCGTTCCCGCGTGGGTGATGATGAAAACGGACCGCGACGTCATGCAGAACCCGAAACGTCGCAGTTGGCGGCGAGGGAACACCGACGAGTAACCCATGAGTGCGAACGATTTCGAAGAGCGGGTTGTCACAGTACCGCTGCGCGATGTGCTCGCGGAAGCAAAGCACAAACGGGCCGATAAGGCGATGAGCCTCATCCGCGCCCACCTCGCCAAACAGTTCGCCGTCGACGAAAGCGCCATTCGGCTTGATCCGTCGATCAACGAGACGGTGTGGTCTCGTGGGCGCAAGAATCCGCCGCGGAAGCTCCGGGTTCGTGCGGCACGATTCGACGAGGAAGGCGAACAGATCGTCGAGGCCGAAACCGCTTAAGCTGTGCTTCGCGCGACCCTTGCGGGCTCTTCGTACGTCGGGGTGTTTGCTGTCGCCACCGACGACTGTCTTTTCATTCGGCCCAACGTCGAGGACGATCTCCGAACAGCGTTTGCCGAGGAGCTTGGCGTTCCAGCCGTCGAGACCACTATCGGGGGTTCGGGAACCGTCGGCGCGCTCCTAACCGGCAACGAAAACGGACTCCTCGTGAGCAACCGCATCCGTGAAACCGAACTCCAACGCATCCGTTCGGTCGTGGACCGCCCTGTGACGGAGCTACCCGGAACCATCAACGCGGCAGGAAACGTCGTGCTCGCAAACGACAACGGTGCGTACGTCCATCCCGATCTCTCCGATGCGGCGGTTGACACCGTCTCTGATGCCCTCGCCGTGCCTGTCGAGCGTGGTGAGCTTGCGGGGGTTCGGACCGTTGGAACCGCCGCCGTCGTAACGAACGTGGGCGTACTCTGTCACCCCAAGGTAACCGACGGTGAACTCGACTTCCTTGAGGATCTACTCGGCGTGCGGGCCGACATCGGGACGATCAATTACGGTGCGCCATTAGTCGGTTCGGGGTTGATAGCCAACACCAACGGTTACGTCGCTGGGCAGGATTCGACCGGTCCGGAACTCGGCCGAATCGAGGACGCACTTGGCTATATCGACTAGCAACATTCTTCCCCCTTGCAGCCACACGAGTGTATATGAGTGAGTTCACCGTTAGTGGGCGCTTCCAAACACGAGGAGGATACCAACAGTTCGAACGAACGGTCACCGCCGAAAACGAAGACGTTGCGATCGAACACACCTACGCCGATTTCGGCTCCGAGCACGGATTGAAACGCACCCAAGTCGACATCGAGGGGGTTACCCAATGAGTGCTGGCGGTGGAGGACTGCGACAGCTCCAAGAACAGCTTCAGGCCATCGACGAGGAGGTTGCAGCCCTCAAAGAGGATATCGAGGAGCTACAAACCGAGAAAGCCGAGGCGAACGAAGCGATCGACGCGCTCGACCGACTCGAAACCGACGACATCGTGCAGGTACCACTCGGTGGTGACGCGTACGTCCGCGCGGAGATACAGAATGTCGACGAGATCGTCGTGTCGCTTGGGGGAGGATACGCCGCCGAACGCGACCGCGAGGGGGCAGTCGAGAGCCTCGAACACAAAAAGAACGCTCTCGACGATCGCATCAGCTCGATTCAGTCGGAGATCAGCGAGCTTGAGTCGGAAAGCGACGAACTCGAACAGCAGGCCCAGCAGATGCAACAGCAACAGCTCCAACAGATGCAACAGCAGTTCCAACAATCAGACGAATAGGCGATGATGTATGTTCGAGGGACTCAAGGAAACACTCGATCGGTTCAAAGACGATGTGGAAGAACAAGCCGAAAGCGTCGACGCGGAGACCGAAGCTGACACCGATGTCGATACGGTAGAGGAAAAACGGGACCAAGACCAAAAACGAGAAGATCCAGCGCCCCCGGATCGAGACCCGTCTGAGGACCCCGAAACGGTCGAGGAAGACGACCGTGAGGTTTCCGTCGGCTTCGGCAAGCGAGCCAAGGCGTTCGCAACGGGAGGAGTCATCATCCAGCCCGAACATCTCGACGAACCGCTTGAGACCCTCGAACTATCGTTGCTTTCCAGTGACGTGGAGATGGGTGTTGCCGAGGAGATCCTCGCAGGGATCCGTGAGAACCTCGAAGGCACAGTCAGGGCACAGGTACAGTCGACGGATATGGTCCTCGAATCGGCCCTCAAAGAGGCTCTGTTCGACGTGATCAGTGTCGGCCAGTTCGACTTCGATCAGCACGTCGCCGAGACCGACAAGCCGCTCGTCATGGTGTTCACTGGGGTCAACGGCGTCGGAAAGACGACGACCATTGCGAAGCTCGCGCGCTATTTCGAACGACACGGATATTCGGCGGTGCTCGCAAACGGCGACACCTATCGGGCGGGGGCGAACGAACAGCTCCGTGAGCACGCCGACGCGCTCGATAAGAAGTTCATCGCCCACGAACAGGGCGGCGATCCGACGGCCGTCCTCTACGACGCGGTCGAATACGCACGCGCAAACGACGTGGATATCGTCCTCGGGGACACCGCCGGACGGCTCCACACCAGCAACGATCTGATGGCCCAACTCGAAAAGATCGATCGTGTCGTCGATCCAGACATGACTCTGTTCGTAGACGAGGCCGTCGCCGGACAGGACGCCGTCCAACGCGCATCCGAATTCAACGACGCGGCCGAGATCGACGGCGCGATCCTCACCAAAGCGGACGCCGATCCACAAGGCGGTGCGGCGATCTCCATCGCTCACGTCACCGGAAAGCCGATCCTCTTTCTCGGCGTTGGACAGGAGTACGACGATCTCGAACGGTTCGATCCCGAACAGATCACCGATCGCCTCCTCGAAGGCGACGTCGAAGACCGCTGACTGACCGTTTGATTCCTCAGATGAAACGGTTCGGAACGACAAATGACCCCTCTGGAACAGGAGCATGTTGTACTGGCCGAAAATACTATTGATAGGAGCGATAACCAGGCCAGGTAGCCAGTCACCTGTCGTGCCCCGACTTAGCAGGTTCGGCTGGCTACCTTCTAATCGTTATTTCGTATCTGATGAGCATCTGCTCTACTGAATAGGATCGAAATGTTGTTCTTCCGTGGATAGTAATAACACTTCGTGTCATGTCAAGAGAAGATGATGACTTCCTCATGACTTAACGATGAAAAATATATCAAATATATAGTAGAATGGGTAACGAATTCCATTGCGTATGAACACTCAGATAAAGTACAACCACCCATGTATTTCTAGTAGCAAAATGGTAAACGACGATCGAACGGAGATAGCCACTACGGACGAGTTAGAGACGGACGTAGCAACTGATGACGAGAAAGCGATAGCAGGTCCAAACGAGGTGTACTGTATGGACTGTGGGCAGACAATCAAAGAAGCGGCCGAAATATGCCCACACTGCGGTATCAAACAGAACAAACTCGAGACCGGTGATCGCGCTGACAGCGACAGTACCATGACCGCTCGGCGGCAGTACGAACTCGAAAGCATCGCCGGTAAGAGTACGCTCTTGGGAGCGCTCCTCGGTCTGCTTGCCCCCCCAGTGGGGTACGTGTACGTCGGTAAGTGGGGATGGGCACTCGTCAACTTCCTCACCCTCAACTACTTTCTGTTGGGATTCATACTCGTTCCCTTGCACATTTTGAGGATCATTTCGGACGCCAAAGGCGAACTTCGGATTGCTGGCATTGGAAGCTACTGAAGCGATGAGCCCACGATCCAAAGCGAGCGATGAAGTGTTCTGTCGCTCGTGTGGAGAGCCTATCGAACGGACTACTGAGATATGCCACCACTGTGGTGTCCGGAACGCGGCGTGGATGCCATCAGAAACTAGAGAGATAAGAGCACACGATCCCGAACAGCACGACACGATCATCTCGGGAAACTGGTGGTGCGTGATCGTCGTTGGAATGGCGCTTCAGGCGTACACAGGGATGTACGACGCGAACGTGCTGTTCGGGGAAACAGCTGTCTTTGCGGGGTGGGTGCTTCCGCCGATCGGGCTGTTCGTCGACGCTATGTACGTGCGAGCAAACAGCCGGTGGGACCCGAGCATCGGGTGGACCGTTGGGGGATGTCTCCCGTTCGTCGCACTCATCGTCGGGATGTTCTACTTCTACCGGCGGCGGCGGGCGTTGCGCACACTGACCCGACCGATTTCACAGGATCAATGAACGAAAAAGATGCGCCGACCGGGATTTGAACCCGGGCTATGGGCTTGGAAGGCCCATGTCCTACCACTAGACTACCGGCGCATAGCGGTCGTCACTGAGGACATCTATGGGTGAGGGCACGGTCACTGATAAATATGCCCATCCACGACGACGGGCGGTATCGTCACACGTTCAGTCTTCGGCAGCACCGAGGACCGCATAGCAGTTTCCGTTGCTGGTGAACAGTTCCTGTACGTTGCCAGCGCTGTCACGGACGTCTCGTTCGAACTCCTCTGGGTCGTAGATGTGGTAGAACCGATCGACAGTCTCACCGTTGGGGAGCGTCCAATCGACCGTCGTATCGAAGCCCATGGTCGCCTCGAACGTGGGATGGGTGGTGCTCCAGACGCTCACCAGCGCTCGTCCCGACGGCGTGAGCACGCGGGCGAGTTCGTCGAGGCTCCGGAGCCGCAGGGTGCGCGTCGGAAGGTGGTGGAGCGCCGCGATGTACACCGCGAGATCGACGCTCCCCGAACGAAGCGGAAGGTCGGCAGCGTCGGTTTGTATCAGCTCGATGGTTCGGTCACCAGTTCGGTTTCGAGCCGTCTCGAGGATCGATCGACTCAGATCAGCACAGACAACGGTATCGACATGTGGGACCAGTAGCTCGGCGTGTCGGCCGTTGCCACAACCGAGATCGAGCGCGAGCGAGCCAGCGGATCTCTCGGTCTCCGTCTCGATGAACCGCTCGACGTCGGACCACGCGTGGGCACGGGTCTGGGC